>JBMORD010000176.1:0-1835 GCA_049322495.1 Myxococcota bacterium
CTCGCGCTGGCGGCGCTCGTGCCGTCGCTCCTGCTCGTCCGGCCGCTCGCGTGGGCGTTGCGCTCGCCCGCCGGCGACGTCCCGGTGCCGGCGCTCGCCGCCAACGTGGCGTGGAACCTGGCGACGAACGTCGCGCTCGCCGGGGCTCTCGCCGCGGCCGCGGCGCTGCGGGCGTGAGCGGCACGCTGCTACAGTGATCGGGGGCGATGGCCCCGGGAGTCTCTCCGCATGACCAGACGAATGCTCATCAACGCCCAGCGCACCGAGGAGGTGCGTGTGGCGGTGGTTTCCGGCAGCACGCTCGACGCCTACCGCGTCTCGGTGGCGCAGGCCGGACAGATCCGCGGCAACATCTACCGCGGCGTGGTCGTCTCGATCCAGGCGTCGCTCGACGCCGCGTTCGTGGACTTCGGCGCCGCCAAGCACGGATTCCTGCCCGCCGACGAGGTGGTCGCCGAGGCGGCGCACCGGACGCCTCCGTCGTCCGGACGCGCGCGCGCCGACTCCCTGCTTGAGCGCGGCCGGCCGCTGCTCGTCCAGGTGAGCAAGGAACCGGGCGGCGAGAAGGGCGCCGCGCTCACCACCAACGTCTCGCTCGCCGGCCGTTACCTGGTATTCACGCCGTTCGACGACACGCGGGGCATCTCGCGCAAGGTCGAAGACGACGAGATTCGCAAGGAGCTGCGCGAGATCACCGACAAGCTCGAAGTGCCGGCCGGATCCGGGATGATCCTGCGCACCGCGGCGCTCGGACAGAGCAAGTCCACCCTGACCCGCGACCTCGCGGCGCTGCTCAGGCTGTGGAAGAAGATCCACTCCCGCTTCACCTCGGGCAAGGGTCCGCTGCTCATCTACTCCGACCAGGACCTGATCGTCCAGGCGGTGCGCGACACCCTCGACGCGAGCATCGACGAGGTCCTGGTCGACGACGACGACGCCTTCGAGCGGGTCTCGGCGGCGATGCGTTCCTTCATGCCGCGGGCCAAGACCCAGCTGGTTCGCTACACCGACCGGGTGCCGCTGTTCTCGCGCTTCGGCCTGGAGTCGCAGATCGAGCAGATCTTCAAGCCCAGGGTCGCGCTGCCCTCGGGCGGCTCGATCGTCATCGAGGGTACCGAGGCCCTGACAGCGGTGGACGTCAACTCCGGGCGGACGTCGCGCGGCGGGAGCAACGAAGACACCTACCTGACGACCAATCTCGAGGCGGCGCGCGAGGTGGCGCGCCAACTGCGCCTGCGCGACATCGGCGGCCTGGTGGTCGTGGATTTCATCGACATGCGCGCGCCCCGTAACCGGCGCGAAGTCGAGAAGGCGCTGCGCGAGGCGGTCAAGATCGACCGCGCGCGCACCGACATCGGCAAGATCAGCCACAACGGGCTGCTCGAGATCAACCGCCAGCGCCTGGGCACGCCGCTCGAGGCGCGCACCCACCGCTCCTGCCCGACGTGCGGCGGGGCAGGCACGATCCCCAGCCCCGAGACCGTCAGCCTGAACCTGCTCCGCCGGATCGAGGAGCGGGCGGCCACCTCGCCGCTCGCGGCGGTGCGGGTCGCCCTCCACCCGGAACTCGCCGACGCCTTCCAGAACCAGCACCGGCAGGCCCTGGCGGCGCTCGAGCGCGAGTTCGACCTGCGCCTCGAGATCGTCGCGGCGACCCACTTGCACCGCTCCCAGGAGGACGTGACCTGGACGGCGAGGGATCCCCGCGACACGCGCCGGACGCCCGCTCCGGCGGCGGTGGCGGTGACCGAGTTGACCGAGGAGGGTCCGGAAGTTCCGGCCGAGGACGGTTCCGAAGCGGGCGCCGGGAAGACCAAGAAGCGGCGCCGTGGCGG
>JBMORD010000177.1:0-13977 GCA_049322495.1 Myxococcota bacterium
GCGCCGAGGCCGAGGAGCGCGCGCGTCGCGAAGAAGAGCGGCGACTCGAAGAGGAGGCGCGGCTCGCCGAAGAAGCCCGCCTGCGTGCAGAGGCCGAGGAACGTGCTCGCCGCGAAGAAGAGGAGTCGCGGCTCGCCGAAGAGGCCCGACTGCGCGCCGAGGAAGAGGAGCGCGCTCGTCGCGAAGAAGAGGAACGGCTGCGGCGCGCCGAGGCCGAAGAGCGCGCTCGCCTCGAAGAAGAGGAGCGCACCAGGCTGGAGGCCGCGCGCCGCGCCGAAGACGCGCGTCTGCGAGCCGAGGCCGAGGAGCGGGCCCGCCGCGCCGAACACGAGCGCCTCGAGGCCGAGCGTCGCCGCCGTGTCGCCGAAGAGAACGCCCGTCTCGAAGAAGAGGAGCGCACCGCGCGCCAGGCCTGGCTGAAGGCGCAGGAAGACGAGCGTCGTCGCGCCGAGGTCGAAGCGCGCCAGCGCGCGGAAGAAGACGAGCTCCTCCGCGCCGCCGAGGTCGCCCGCCGTCGTGTCGAGGAGGAGAACCGCCGTCGCGCCGAAGAGGAGGAGGAGGCGCGCCTCCTCGCCGCGGCGCAGGCCGCCCGCACCCGCCTCGAGTCCACCCAGAAGCCGGCGGATCAGCAGTCGCTCCTCGAGAAGATGAACGCGGCGCTCCGGCAGGCGACGTACGTCGGGCCTCCTCCGTCGTCGCCTTCGAACGTCCAGCGCCCGGCGCCGTCCAGCGTGCAGCCTGCCCCCTCGCCGCCCGTCGCACGCCGCGGGGAAGAGAAGACCGACCCGCACTTCGTCTCGCCCTACGCGCCCGAGCAGGCTGCCCGCAAGCAGCCGCTGAAGCTCGGTGGCCAGGCGCAGGAAGACGCGGATCTCTGGAACCTCGTTCAGCCCGCGAGCCCCAACGCGCCCGCGCCCGGTGGCGTGCAGAGCTTCGAGGAGGCGCTGCGACGCGTCGACTCGAGCCTCGAGGCCCTGGTTGGCGCGCCGGCCCCGGCGGCGCAGGATGAAGGCGGAGACCTCATCATCGAGGCGGAAGTCATCTCCGTCGCGCCGGGGGGCGCCGCCATGCCACCGAAGGATCCCGAGCCCACTGATCCCGCCGAGGCCGCGCGGCTGCGCCGGCAGCGCCTGCTGAAGCGGGCGATGGAGAACCTCGGCAACATCCCGGCGCGCGACGCCTCGCAGGTGACCCAGAGCGGCATCATCGCGCCGCCCAGCAGCCAGTCCGGCGTCGTCGCCCCGCCGTCGCCGAGCAGCCCGTCCGCCGCCGCGCGCGCCGCCGCTCCGAGCGCCGCCGATCAGCAGCTCGCCGCGCAGATCGAGGCCCGCTTCGCGCAGCTCAGCCGCAAGGACCACTTCCTCACGCTCGGCATCGCTCCCAACGCCACGCGCGAGCAGGTGAAGGCGTCGTTCCTCAACCTCGCCAAGACCTTCCACCCCGATCGCCTGCCGCCGACGCTCCCGCACCTCGCGCAGAAGATGAGCGCCGTCTTCGAGGCGATCCGCGATGCGTACGAGACGCTCTACGACGACACCAAGCGCGCCACGTGGGTCTCCAGTCAGCAGATCGCGAAGGGCGCCGCACCGGCTGGCGCGCCCGCTCCTCAGACGCAGGCTTCGGATCTCTTCAAGATGGCCGAGGTCTACTTCAAGAAGCGCGACTACAAGCAGGCCGAGGTCCACTTCGGCAAGGCGTTCGCCCTCGACAAGTCGGCCAACTCGCTCGCCGCGCAGGCGTGGTCCATCTACATGGATCCCACCCGCAAGGCCGAGGCGCAGAGCGCGCGCCAGATGATGCAGAAGGCGCTGCAGATCGACCCCAACAACGATCGCGCGAACTATCAGCTCGGGGTCATCGCCCGCGTCGAAGGCGACATGGATCGCGCCGAGCGCCACTTCCGCGAGGCGGTGCGCGTCAACCCGCGCCACCTCGAGGCGAACCAGGAGCTCCGGCTCATCGAGATGCGCAAGAAGAAGGCGCAGCAGACGCCGAAGGGCGGCGGCTTCTTCGGGTGACGCGGCTCACAGCGTCGCCAGCCACCGCGCGAGCGCCTGGCGGTCCTCGTCTCGCAGCGCGACGAACTCGACCCCCATGCCCGCCAGCTGCCCCGGCTGCGGGAACCGCCGCACCCACGCGACGCGCGACTGCGTCTGCAGCAGCCCTGTCCCGGGCACCTCGAAGGCCAGCGACAGCGGCTCGCCCTGCTCGAGCAGCAGATCGGATCGGAGGAACGCGCCACCCGAGGAGAGATCGTCGCTGGTGAAGATCAGCGTGCCCGCGCCGCTTGCGTCCCGAGCGGAAAACCGGGCCTTCACCGACGCGCGCTCCTCTCGACGCTTCTCAGGGGCCATCTCCAGCATTCGAAACGTTGACACCCCGCGTAGCAAGGCGAAACATCCGCCCGGCTTCCGGAACTGAAAGGGCGTAACCCCGTGGCAAAGCAGCACCTCCTGCTGGTCGACGCAGACGCGAAGAGCCTTCGCGTGATGGAAGTCAGCCTCAAGAAGGCTGGCTTTCAGGTCACGACGGCGATCCACGGCAAAGACGCCCTGGAGAAAGTGCAGATCAGCCCGCCCGATCTCGTGCTCTCCGAGACGCGCATGCCGGAGATGGACGGCCTCGAGCTCTGCAAGGTGCTCAAGAGCGACGAGCGCTTCCGCCACATTCCCTTCGTCTTCCTCACCAGCCAGAAGGCCGTCGAGTCGAAGGTGAAGGGCCTCGAGCAGGGCGCCGACGACTACCTCACCAAGCCGATCTACATCAAAGAGGTCGTCACCCGCGTCCGGATGATCCTCCAGAAGGTCGAGAAGGATCGCAACGACCGCAAGGAGACCAAGAACGGCTTCGTCGGCAACCTCGCCGACATGGGCGTGGTCGATCTCGTGCAGACCTTCGAGATCGGCCGCAAGACCGGCATCATCAAGCTCGAGGGCGAGCGCGCGGGCGTGGTCTTCTTCAAGGAAGGCCGCGTCATCGACGCCGAGCTCGGCCGCCTGCGCGGTGAGAACGCGTTCTACCGGATGCTGAACACCTTCGAAGGCAAGTTCGAGGTGTCCTTCGTCCCCGTCGATCGCCCCGAGCGCATCGAGGTGTCCACGCAGGGCCTGCTGATGGAAGGCATGCGCCGCCTCGACGAGTGGGGCCGCATGCTCGAGCAGCTCCCGCCGCTCGAGACGGTGTTCGAGCTCGACTACACGCAGCTCTCGGAGCGCCTGGCGGAGATCCCCGACGAGGTGAACGGGTTGCTGCGCCTCTTCGACGGCCGCCGGAACCTCTCGCGCGTCGTCGACGACTCCGACTTCGAAGATCTCGCCGCGCTGGGCATCATCTCCAAGCTCTACTTCGAGGGGCTGATCCGCGAGATCGGCTCCCCGCCGACGACCGCCGAGCGTCCGAAGAAGCCCGGCATCGAGGAGTGGCTCAACACCGGTCCCGCCCCCGCGGGCGGAGAGCCGGCCGCGCCGCCGGCGGTGACCCCCGCGCCGCCGCTGCCCCCGGTGGTCCCGCCCGTCTCCGCGGTCGCCGAGGAGATCCGCGTCGCCGAGCCCGAGCTGCCGCCGCTCCCGCATGAGGAGCCCGTCGAGTTCCCCGAGGAGCCCGCGGCGCCTGCGCCCATCGCCGCGCCGAAGGCCGACGTGCACCACTTCGAGCGCAAGCCGAAGGGCAGCACGCCGTCGCGTCCGCCGGTGGCCGAGCCGCCGCCTGCCGACGCCGCTCAGACCCAGTTCCTCGTCGAGCAGCCGCCGCGGGAGCTCGAGCGCGCTCGCCGCCAGCTGCTCGATCAGTGGGCGTCGATCGAAGGCGAGGGCATCGAGACGAGCTCCTCGTGGGGCGCGACCTCGAACTGGGCGCGCTTCGAGTCCCGCCCGTCATCGCCGCCGTCCCAGCCGGCAGCGCCTCCGCCTCCTCCAGCGGCGCCCGTGCCCGTGGCGCCCTCGGTGCCGCCCGTGTTCGGTGGTGCGGCGCTCGAGCGTCGCGAGCTTCCGGCGCCAGCGGCCCCCGCACCTGCGCCTGCGCCGAAGCCGGTGGCTCCCGCGATCGCCCCGGTCGTCGAGCCCGAGCTCCCCGTCGAGCCGGTGAGCGAGACCACCCACCACCCGAGCGTGACTCCGCCGACGCCGCCGCCTGCTCCGCGCGCCGCGCCGCCCGCGCCCCTTCCGCCGCCGGCTGCGGCCCCCGCGACGACGACGCCCGCGACGCCGCCCGTCACCGTCACGCCGTTCCCCGCGCCCGCCCCGGCGACGCCGATCGCGAAGCTCTCCGCGCCGAAGCAGCCCACGTTCAACGCCGAGACCGTCGAAGACGACTTCTTCGGTGACACCGACGGCAAGAACAGCCAGCCGCTCTCGCTCGAGAACCCGGTGCCGATCCGCTCGAACCGCACCTGGCTGCTCGTGGTGCTCGCCGGTCTGGCGATCGGGATCATCGGCACCATCCTCTTCTCGAACCAGGAGCAGCCGCAGACGGTCGTCGACTCGGGCGTGACCGTCGTCGTCGCGCCGGTGGACGCCGGCCCCGCGCTCGAGGAGCCCGACGCAGGCGCAGAGCCCGCCGTGGCCGCGGCGCCGATCGACGCAGGGGCGGAGGTCGACGCGGGCGCGGTCGCGGAGCTCGCGGTCGACGCCGGCTCGCCGGTGGTGGCCGCTGAGAAGGACGCGGGGGCACCGGTCGTGGCGGTCGTCGACGCGGGCGCTGCACCCGTGGTGGCGGCTCCCGTCGACGCGGGCGCTCCGGCCGTCGCGGTCGACGAGGGCTTCCAGAAGATGGTCGACGACGCGAAGGCGGCGCTCGTCGGTGAGCGCTACCGGAAGGCCGTGCAGCTCTACCGCGAGGCGGCCAGGCAGCAGCCCGACAACGAGGAGGTCCGCACCGGCCTCGGCATCTCGCTGGTCATGTCCGACATGGGCTTCAAGGAGGCCATCCCGTACCTGAAGGACGCGGTGAAGGCCGACCCGAAGAACCACCGCGCGTGGCTGGCGCTCGGCATCGCCTACCAGAACCTCGGCCGCGACTCGGACGCCAAGACGCCCTACCGCGAGTTCCTCAAGCTCAAGCCCAGCGGGGCGCAGGCCGACGAAGTGCGTGCGGCCCTGCAGGGGATCCCGTAAGGCAGCTTCGTGCTGTGCCTCGGAGTCGAGACCTCATGTGACGAGACGGCCGCCGCGGTCGTCGAAGACGGGCGCGTCGCGCTCTCGGACGTGGTGTCGACGCAGATCGACATCCACCGGCGGTGGGGCGGCGTCATCCCCGAGCTGGCCAGCCGCAACCACGTGCTCCAGGTGATGCCCGTCATCGACGAGGCCCTCACCCGCGCCGGGAAGTCGTTGCGCGATCTCGACGTGATCGCCGTCACCAGCGGGCCGGGGCTCCAGGGGGCGCTGCTGGTCGGGCTCCAGGTGGCCAAGTCGCTCGCGCTCGCGACCGGGCTCCCGCTGGTGGGCGTCAACCACCTCGAGGGCCACCTGCTCGCCATTCGCCTCGCGCCCGAGGCGCCGGAGCCGCCGTTCCTCGGCCTGGTCGTCTCCGGCGGCCACACCACGCTCTACGACGTGCCCGCCTTCGGGACCTACCGGCGCCTGGGCACCACGCGCGACGACGCGGCCGGCGAGGCCTACGACAAGGTGGCGCGGCTGCTCGGGCTGCCGTACCCCGGCGGCCAGCCCATCGATCAGCTCGCTCAGGGCGGCGACCCGACCGCCATCGCCTTCCCGCGCGCGCTCAAGAGCCACGAGGTGCTCGACTGGAGCTTCTCCGGGCTCAAGACGGCGGTGCTCAACCACGTTCAGCAGCACGGCGTGCCCACCGGCCAGGCGCTCGCCGATCTCTGCGCCTCGTTTCAGGAGGCGGTCGCCGACGCGCTGACGAAGAAGCTCGTGCTCGGCGCGAAGAAGGCCGGCGCGAAGCAGCTCGTGCTGTGCGGTGGGGTGGCGGCGAACTCGCGGCTCCGCGCGCTGGCGCAGGAGCGCGCCGAGGAGGCGGGCCTCAAGCTGTATCTGCCCCCGAAGCGGCTGTGCACGGACAACGGCGCGATGATCGCCGTGGCGGGCGCCGAGGCCTTCAAGCGCGGCGTGCGCAGCGACCTGTCGTTGAACTCCGACCCTTCCTGGCGGTTGTGATGATCGAGCACCCGAAAGACATCCTGCGGAGGCTCGGCCTCTCTCCGAAGCACAGCTGGGGGCAGAACTTCCTGTCCGACGAGGTGGTGCTCGAGCGCATCGCCGAGGAGGCGCTGCTGCGGCCGGGCGAGCCGTGCGTGGAGCTCGGCCCCGGGCTGGGCCACCTCACGCGCTACCTGCTGGCGACCGGCGCGAAGGTGACCGCCGTGGAGCGCGACCGCGACATGGTGCACGCGCTCCAGGAGCAGCGGCTGGAGGGGCTCACGCTCGTCGAGGGCAACGCCGCGGAGACCGACTTCGCGAAGGTGGCCGGCGCGGAGCAGGTGGTGGTGGTGGGCAACCTCCCGTACCACCTCTCGAGCCCGATCCTCTTCGAGGTGCTCGATCAGGTGGCGCACGTGCCGCGCGCGGTCTTCACCCTCCAGAAGGAGGTCGTCGATCGCCTCTCCGCCGAGCCGGGCAACCGTGACTACGGCGTGCTGACGGTGCTGCTCGGGCTCCGCTTCCGCGTGGAGTGCGCCTTCGACGTGCCGGCGCACCTCTTTCACCCGCCGCCGAAGGTCGACTCCGCGGTGCTCAAGCTCACGCGCCTGCCGAAGCCGCGCGCCGAGGTGAAGGACGAGGCCCGCTTCCGCCGCGTGGTGAAGGCGGGCTTCGCGCAGCGTCGCAAGACGCTCAGCAACTCGCTCAAGAGCGACAAGGCCCTGTGCGACGACTGGGCGCCGGTGCTCGAGAAGGCCGGCATCGACGGCTCGCGCCGCGCCGAGACGCTGTCCGTCGAGGAGTTCGCCGCCCTCGAGCGCGCGCTGGGCTGATGGCGCCGCGGCTCCAGCTCTCCGTCGGCAGCAAGTGGACCAGCGACGTCGAGGTCGAGGGCTGGCGGCACTTCGAGGTGATCTCCCTGCGCGGGGAGGGCACTGCGAGGGTGGTGGAGCTCGCGCCGAGCTGCGATCGCCGCCTCCGCGTCATGGTCGCAGCCGAGCTGCTGGCGAAGCGGCGCGGCTGGGCGCCAGGCTGGCTCCGGCTCGGCTGAGTCAGCCGCGCACGCCGACGAACCAGCTCCCGCTGCCGAGCCCGAACGAGTGGGCGTACTCGCCCGACGTCCAGGTCCAGCCGGGGAGATCGGCGACCATCTCGCGGAGCTCGCCCGGCAGGTACGTGCGCAGCGAGCTCACCGTGCCGTCCCATGCCGAGGCGGCGAGCGCGGCGGGAGAGAACCACGCGAGCAGCGCCTTCCGAAGCCGCTCGTCTTTCGTGAGCACCGGCGTCGCCAGGAGCGCCGCGAGCCCGAACGGCGCCATCGCCGCGAAGGACAGCGGGTTGCGCACCAGCCCCTCGGCGATGAACACCGCCGGCGCGTCGCGACACAGCCCGCGCAGCACCTCGCGCGCCAGCGGGGGAGGGAAGTGGTGGAGCGCGTTGATCACCAGCCGCACCCGCCCGGCGCCGAGCGTGGGCTCGATGTGCGTGGCGTCGACCGGACTCGGCACGAAGTCGAGCCGGCCCGGCTGCGCGCGGCACAGCGCCTCCCACTCCGCGACGTGCGGGTGGAGATCGGACATCAGGAAGTGCACGTCGTGCCCGCGCCGGGCCATCGCCTCGGCGAGCACCGCCGCCGGTCCTCCCGCGCCCGCACAGAGATCGAGCACCTGCGAGGTGCCGGCGAGCTCGAGACAGCGCGCCAGCGGCGAGACCAGGCCGTCGAGCAGCCGTCCCCAGCGGATGGCGCGGCTGAGCGCCTCGACCAGCGTCGCCCGGAGCACCGGCGGCGCCCACGGCGCGTCGTTGAACTCGAAGAGCTGAACCCGCGGGAGCGCCACGCGCTCAGTCCATCGGGTGCAGCTTCTTGAGCGCGGCGATCACCTTCGCGCGCGCCAGCGGCTGGCGGCCGGCCCGGGGCTGCGTCGGAGGCACCGGCTTCTTCGCCGTCGACTGCTCCGCCGCCGCCTTCGCGCGCTCGAGCACGCTGGTGGGGATCTTGAGGCTCCGCGACTGCTTCACGTGTAGCGCTTCTGGGCGATCGCCTTCAGAAGCCCTCCGTTCGACTCGAGGAAGCGCCGGAAGTCAGCCTCGTCGAGCCGCATGCGCGTCAGCACCCCGGCGATCAGCTCATCGACCGAGCGCCCGTCGGCCTTCTTGAGCTCCATCGCGATCTTCAGCATCGCCACGCCGTACAGCGGGCTCGCCGACACCTCGGTGGGCAGTTCCCGGGTTGCTTCAAGGGAAACGACGGTCGACGGCTTCCCCCTCGCGATGGTCATGGCGTGACCATATGTGACATGCCATGTCAGGTCAACAAACGGCTTGATCTTGCTGGTGAATTTCGGACTTCCGTTGCGGTGGACGGGCCGTTGTGGTTGTGTGCCCGACCTTGCTTTCAGCCCGGTAAATCGGCCTCGGCGCGCATGAAACTGGAACACCGCTACATCGTCGTCGAGGGCCCGATCGGGGTCGGCAAGTCATCGCTGACGAACATCGTCGCGGAGCGCTTCCAGGCGCGCCGGGTGATGGAGGTCGTCGAGGAGAACCCGTTCCTCGCGAGCTTCTACACGGACCGCGCGAAGTTCGCGTTCCAGACGCAGATGTTCTTCCTGCTCTCGCGCTTCAAGCAGCAGCAGGATCTCTTCCAGCAGGATCTGTTCGCCAGCGTGACGGTGAGCGACTACCTGTTCGCGAAGGACCGCATCTTCGCCGCGCTCACCCTCGACGAGCACGAGCTGGCCCTCTACGAGCGGGTGTTCGACGCGCTCGGCCCGCGGGTCACCAAGCCCGATCTGGTCATCTACCTGCAGGCCCGCATGGACGTGCTGCTGGCGCGCATCAAGAAGCGCGCGCGCGAGTTCGAGCGGAAGTTCGACGTCGGCTACCTCGAGTCGCTCTGCAAGGCCTACAACGACTTCTTCTTCCACTACACCGATACGCCGCTGTTGGTGGTCAACACCTCCGACATCGACTTCGTCAACAACCCGGAAGACCTGGAGAATCTGATGCAGGTCATCCGGCAGACGAAGAAGGGCACCGTCCACTATCAACCACTCCCCAGCCGGAAATAGGCTTCTGGCACCCGCACCACCCCCTGGTCGACGGCGACTCGAGAGAGCGGCGTAACGACGAGAGCAGCAGCAGGGGTCCACCCGCAGCACCGATCTCCGGAGGTGAACCGTGAAGAACCAGGTCACCATCCACACGCTCAAGAAGTTGAAGGCTGCAGGTCAGAAGATCTGCATGGTCACCGCCTACGACGCGACGTTCGCGCGCCTCCTCGACGAGGCCGGCGCGGACGTGCTGCTGGTGGGCGACTCCGTCGGCATGGTGGTGCAGGGCCACGAGTCGACGCTCCCCGTCACCATGGACCAGATGGTCTACCACTCGCGCGCGGTCACCCGCGGGGCGAAGCGGGCGCACGTGGTGGGCGATCTGCCCTTCATGAGCTACCAGAACTCCGTCGAGGAGGCGGTGCGCAACGCCGGCCGCCTCGTCTCGGAGGGTGGGGTGGGCAGCGTGAAGCTCGAGGGCGGCTCGGAGTTCGCCGACGTCATCGAGCGCATCGTGCGCGCGTCGATCCCCGTGATGGGCCACATCGGCCTCACCCCGCAGTCGGTGCACAAGATGGGCGGGTACGTGGTGCAGGGCCGCGACGAAGACACCGCGCGCAAGCTGCTCGACGACGCGGTCGCGCTCGAGAAGGCCGGCTGCTACGCGCTGGTGCTCGAGGGCGTGCCGCTCGAGCTGGCGAAGACGATTACCGCGCGCCTGTCGATCCCCACCATCGGCATCGGCGCCGGCAAGCACTGCGATGGCCAGGTGCTCGTCTGCTACGACCTGCTGGGGCTCAACCCGCACTTCAAGCCGAAGTTCGTCAAGCACTACGCCACGCTCGCCAACGACGTGAACGCCGCCGCGCGCGCCTTCTTCGACGAGGTGCGCGACGGCCACTTCCCCGACGAAGATCACTCGTTCCGCAGCACCACCATGCGGCTGGTCGCGTCGAACCCCGACGTGCAGCCGTCGGACGCGCACGAAGAGAAGAGCGCCGTGTACGGCGTGCCGGTCTGAGCCATGAGCGCCTCTCCGCTCGTGTGGAAGACGCCCGCGGAGGTGCGGGCCTGGGTCCGCTCCGTGCACCAGCGCGGGCAGCGGCTCGCGCTCGTGCCGACCATGGGTTACCTGCATGACGGCCACCTCTCGCTCATGCGCGAGGGGCGGCAGCGTGCCGACGTGGTGGCGGCGAGCATCTTCGTCAACCCCACCCAGTTCGGCCCGAAGGAGGATCTCTCGCGCTACCCGAGGGATCCCGAGGGCGATCTCCGGCGCTGCGCGAGCGTCGGGGTGGCGGGCGTGTACATGCCCGAGCCCGCCACGGTGTACCCCGCCGGCTACCAGACGTACGTCACCGTCGAGCAGGTGAGCCAGGGCCTCGACGGCGACAAGCGGCCCGGGCACTTCCGCGGCGTGGCGACGGTGGTGACCAAGCTGCTCGCGCTCTTCCGCCCCGACGTGGCGCTGTTCGGCGAGAAGGACTACCAGCAGCTCCAGGTGATCGCCGCGCTCGCCCGCGATCTCGAGCTCGGCGTGGAGATCGTCGGCATGCCCACCGTGCGCGAGCGCGACGGGCTCGCGATGAGCTCCCGCAACAGCTACCTCTCGGCCGAGGAGCGCCAGCGCGCGCTGGGCCTCTCGAAGGGGCTCTTCGCGGCGCAGCAGCTGGCGAAGGCCGGCGAGGCCGACGTGGCGAAGCTGCTCGAGCGGGTGCGCGCCGAGCTCCGCGCCGTCGACGCGCGCGAGGACTACGTGGAGATCTGCGACGCGACGACGCTCCAGTCGCTCACCCGCCTCGAGAAGGGCCGCCCCGCGCGCGCGCTGGTGGCGGCCTTCATGGGCTCCACCCGGCTGATCGACAACCTCGCCCTCGAGCTCGGCTGACGAGGCTCGACAATCGCCTTCCTTTGTCGGAAGGAGGGCGCCCCCATGGCCGCTGCCAAGCCCGCCGGCGAGAAGATCATCTGCGAGAACCGGCGCGCGCGCTTTGACTACACCATCGACGACACGCTCGAGGCCGGGCTGGTGCTGATCGGCAGCGAGGTGAAGGCGCTCCGCGGCGGCGAGGCGAGCCTGTCCGACGCCTACTGCCTGCCGGAGCGCGGTGAGCTGTTCCTCTTCAACGCCCACATCGGCGCGTACAAACCCGCGTCGGCCTTCGCCCACCTGCCCACCCGGCCCCGCAAGCTCTTGATGCACCGGGTCGAGATTGAACGGTGGGCGGCGAAGGTGAAGGAACGCGGTTATTCGATCATCCCGTTGGTGCTGTACTTCAAGGACGGGAAGGCCAAGGTGAAGCTGGGGCTGGGGCGCGGCAAGACGGGGCTCGATCGGCGCGACACCATCAAGGACAGAGAAGCGAAGCGCGAGATGGACCGCGCGATGCGCAGGCGGTGAGGGCAGTGACCGAACGCAAGGAAGCGACGAAGAAGGACCAGGTGCTGGGGTGCCTCGAGAAGGGGATGACCCAGATCCACCTCGACGCGCGGCGGCCGGGGGTGCTGGTCCCGGAGCGCTTCCGCACCGAGCACCACCTCGTCCTCAACATCTCGTACCGCTTCGACCCGCCGGATCTCGCGGTGAGCGACTGGGGCATCCGCCAGACGCTCTCGTTCGGCGGCTCGCGCTTCACGGTCGCCGTGCCCTGGTCGGCCCTCTACGCGGTGGCGTCGCTCACCACGCGCGAGTTCTTCATGTTCCCCGACGACATGCCGGCGGAGCTCGCCGACGCCGCCACCGAGAAGGCGCAGCTGCCGCCCGCTCCCGAGGCCGACGAGAAGAAGGGCCGCGCCGTGCTCCGCGAGGTCGTCATCGAGCGCGCCGCGGGCGAAGAAGAGCCCCCCAAGGAGCCGACCGCTCCGCCGAAGCGCGGCCACCTGCGCATCGTGAAGTAACCCGTCAGGTCACCCGGAGCGCGCGCGTCGACCGCGCTCCGTATGCCTCCCGTTCTGGCCACCACCGTTTCGCTCCAGCGCACCCCGGTGCTGCTGTGGAGTGGCGTGTGGGCGCGCTGAGCAGGAGCGTGCTCGCCCTTCATCCCTGAGCCGTCTCCTCCGGACGCGCCCGTCTTCGACCCGTCGTCGTTTCCACGAACTCGAAGTCGAGCAGGCCTCCGTATGACCACCATCTCCAAGACCCGTTTGTTCGGCGTGCTGGCGCACGTCGATGCAGGCAAGACCACCGTCAGCGAGCGGTTGCTCTTCATGAGCGGCCGCATTCACCGCACCGGCGAGGTGCACCATGGCGACACCACGCTGGATCACACCGACGAGGAGCGGAAGCACGGCATCACCATCACCGCGGCCGCGACCACCACCTCGTGGCGGGAGCACGTGCTCTCGCTGATCGACACGCCGGGACACATCGACTTCGCGATCGAGGTCGAGCGCTCGCTGCGCGTGCTCGACGGCGCGATCGTGGTGCTCGACGCGTCGAAGGGCGTCGAGCCCCAGACCGAGAGCGTGTGGCGCCAGGCCGAGCGTCATGGCGTGCCGCGCGTGGTGTTCCTCAACAAGCTCGACGCGCCCGGCGCCTCGGTGGCGCGCTGCCTCGAGGAGCTCCGGGAGCGGCTCGGGGCGCGGCCGGTGCTGCTGCAGGAGGTCCGCGACGACGCGCTGATCGATCTCGTCGGCCAGCGCGAGCTCCGCTTCGCTCCATCGGGCGAGCAGACGGTGACGGCGCTGTCGGCGCCGCCGCCCGAAGCGCTCGTGGAGCAGGTGGCGGAGTTCGACGCCGAGCTGCTCGAGGTCTGGGCGCGCGGCGGGCGGAGCTCGTCGGCGGAGCTGCGCGCGGCGATCCGCCGGGCGTGCCTCTCGCGGGCGATCGTCCCCGTGGTGTGCGGCGCGGCGCTGCGCAACCGCGGCATCCAGCCGTTGCTCGACGCGGTCGTCGACTACCTGCCGTCTCCCGGTGAGCGGCCGTTGCCTTCGGGGCTGATCGCCGAGGCCTCGGCGCCGGCGTGCGCCTTCGTCTTCAAGACGGAGGTCGACGTGCACGTGGGCACCCTGGCGTGGGCGCGCGTGTTCCAGGGGACGGTGCGGCCCGGTGACGCGCTGATCGCCCGACCGGACGGCAGACAGGAGCGCGTGGCGCGGGTGCTCGGCCTCCACGGCGGGCGCTTCGAGCCGCTCGAGCAGGTGGGACCCGGCGGCATCGCGGCGCTGGTGGGCCTCCGCTCGGCGCGCACCGGGAGCACGCTGTGCGCCCCCGGGCTCGAGCAGGTGCTCGAGGGCATCAGCGGCGGCGAGCCGGTGGTGGAGCTGGCGCTCACCACGCGCAACGTCGAGGAGCAGGCGAAGCTCACCGAGGCCCTCCGCAAGGCGTGCTTCGAGGACCCTTCGCTCAAGGTGCGCCTCGACGCCGAGACGGGGCAGACGGTGGTGTGCGGCGTGGGTGAGCTGCACCTGTCGATCTGGCTCGAGAAGCTCGAGCGGCGCGAGAAGGTGCAGGTGAAGACCAGCGCGCCGCGCGTGGCGCTCCGCGACACCGTGGCGCAGTCGGCCACGGTGACGGTGCGGCACGTGCGCCAGTCGGGCGGGCCGGGGCAGTTCGCGGTGGTGACGGTGCGGGTGCGGCCGCTGCCTCGCGGGCAGGGCTTCGCCTTCGTCGACGAGACGAGCGGCGGCTCGGTGCCGACGCCCTTCGTCGAGGCGGTGGAGGCGGGGGCGCGCGCGGCGATGAGCCGCGGCGTGCGGGAGGGCGTGCCGCTGGTGGACGTCGAGGTGGCGCTGCTCGACGGCGAGACGCACGTGCGCGACTCGAGCGCGGTGGCCTTCGAGATCGCGGGCTCGCTCGCGCTCCAGGAGGCGGCCGGGCGGGC
>JBMORD010000178.1:0-97170 GCA_049322495.1 Myxococcota bacterium
AGTGGTGCCGCCGCCAGTCGTGCCGCCGCCAGTGGTGCCGCCGGTGCCAGTGGTGCCGCCGCCAGTCGTGCCGCCGCCAGTCGCGCTGCCGAGCGTGGTGCCTGCGCCCGTCGATCCGGCCTTCGCGCCGGTTCCGGTAGTGCCTCCGCCCGTCGTGCCGCCGAGCGCACCGCCGCCAGTGGTGCCTCCGCCCGTCGTGCCGCCGAGCGCACCGCCGCCAGTGGTGCCGCCGCCCGTCGTGCTGCCGACGCCGCTTGCGCCGGTGCCGGTGCCGGTGCCAGTCGAGCCGAGCGCGACGCCGCCGCTCGCGGCGGTGCCAGTGGTCCCTCCGCCCGTCGTGCCAGAGCCAGACGGAATCGTCTGCGTCCCGCCGCCCTGCACGGGCGTGTCGATGGCCACGCGCTTCTGCAGGAAGTCCTTCTCACCGCGTGCGACGGCCTGCGCGCACTTGAGCCCTTCCGCGAAGAGCCAGGTCCTGAAGTTCGCGTACTCGCTCTGCACCTGGCTGGCGAGGCGCGCGAGATCCATCCGCGCCTGCGCGTGCGAGAAGAGCGTCGAGCGATCGTGCGCGTTGCAGTCGGCGACCTCGGGTGGCCGTTCGGCGAGGCCGCTCCGCTTGGGCTTGTACTTCACGCCGAGGAAGGGCTTCTCGAGATCACCGAGCGCGTCGAAGAGGAGCTGCCGCTGCTCCGCGGGGATCGCCGCGCGCGCCGACTCACACGAAGCGATGGCCTTCGCGCAGTCTCCGGTCGGGGCAGCGTTGGTCGGAGGCTTCTTCCCCTTCACGGCAGCATTGCCGCCGCTCCACGCCCCGTCGGAGTCGAAGCACCAGGTGGCGATCGAATCGAGCCCGACGGAAAGGGAGCCGCACGTCTGGGCGAAGGAGGCGAGCGACGAGACGTCGCGGGCAGGCGGCGCCTGGCACTCCGGGGGGATCTCCGGAGCCAGGACGACGAGGGTGACGACCAGGGACAGCACGGTCGCACTCTCTCATGAAACCGCCCTCAGGCGGCGTCGAACGCGGCCTTCAGATCGTCGATCAGGTCGTTCGCGTCCTCGATGCCGACCGAGAGGCGAATGAGCCCGTCGGTGATGCCGAGCCGCTCGCGGTTCTCCTTCGGGATCGACGCGTGGGTCATGATCGCCGGGTGCTCGATGAGCGACTCCACGCCACCGAGCGACTCCGCGCAGGCGAAGACCTTCACCGTCTTGAGGAAGCGCCGCGCGCTCTCGAGGCCGCCCTTCATGTCGAAGGTCATCATGCCGCCGAAGCCCTTCATCTGACGCTTCGCCAGCTCGTGCTGCGGGTGCGAGGTGAGCCCGGGCCAGGTGACCTTGTTCACCTTCGGGTGGCCGGCGAGGAAGTGGGCGATCTTCTCGGCGTTCTCCGCGTGGCGCTGCATGCGCACGTGGAGCGTCTTGACGCCGCGGAGCACGAGGAACGCGTCCATCGGGCCGGGCACGCCGCCCGCCGCGTTCTGCAGGAAATAGATCCGCTCGGCGAGCTGCGGGTTGCTGGTCGCCACGAAGCCGCCGACGACGTCGGAGTGCCCGTTCAGGTACTTCGTCGTCGAGTGCGTGACGATGTCGAAGCCGTGCTCCAGCGGCCGCTGGAAGTACGGCGTCATGAAGGTGTTGTCACAGACGCTGATCAGCTGGTGCTTCTTCGCGATCTCCGCCGCGGCCGTGAGGTCGACGAGCTTGAGCATCGGGTTGGTCGGCGTCTCGACCCAGATCAGCTTCGTGTTCGGGCGGATCGCCTGCTCGAGGTTCTCGGGCTTCGTCAGATCGACGAACGAGAAGGTGAGCCCGTGGCGCGCGAAGACCTTGTCGAAGAGCCGGAAGGTGCCGCCGTACACGTCGTCGCTGCACACCACGTGATCGCCCGCCGAGAGCAGGTGCATCAGCATGTCGGTGGCGGCGCAGCCCGAGCTGAACGCCGCGCCGAACTTCGCGCCCTCGAGCGCGGCGAGGCAGCCCTCGAGCGCGACACGCGTGGGGTTCTTCGTGCGCGAGTACTCGTAGCCCTTGTGCTCGCCCGGCCCGGCCTGCACGAAGGTCGAGGTGAAGTACACCGGCGTCATGATCGCGCCGGTCGAGGGATCGGGCTGCTGGCCTGCGTGGATGGCGAGGGTGTCGAAGCGCATGGACGCGCCACTCACCACAGCGGGCGCGCCCAGTCGAGGCGCTCAGCGGCAGCTGAACGAGCCGCCGCACTTCACCTGCAGCATCACGAAGCCGAAGGTCACCACCAGGAAGCCGAGCAGCGGGTACAGCGCCGCCGCGAGCCGCAGCCGGCGCCCGCGCAGCGCCTTCTCCGCGGCCCAGTCGCGGGTGATGAACCACGTGAGCCACGAGGTGGCGATCGACGTCGAGGTGAGGATCGGCAGGCTGATGAACCCGCCGATGATCACCCACGTCCACGGGTTCTCCTCCGAGCCCGGGGCGTCGAACATCATCACCGACATGAAGAGCGGGAGGAGCGAGAAGAACAGCCCCAGGCCCCACACCACGGTGGCGGCGATCGCCGTCGTCGGTCGAACGCGCGTCATTTCGTCCCCGTGAGCTCGCGCACCAGCTCGCTGGCGCCCTCGACCTCGGTGAGCAGCCACAGGAGGTAGCGCACGTCGGCGCTCACGTTGCGCGCGATCTCGGGGTTGTAGCCGAAGTCGTTCGCCACGTTCTCCCACACCCGATCGAAGTTCACGCCGACCAGGCGCCCGCGCCCGTCGATCACCGGGCTGCCGGAGTTGCCACCCGTGGTGTCGCAGTCGGACAGGAAGTCGACCGGCACCTGCTCGAAGCGGCCGCGCGCGTACACGTCGCGGATGCGCTGGGGCACGTCGAACGGCTCGACGCCGGTGTGCTTGGCCATCACGCCGGCGAGGGTGGTGTGCGGCGTCATCAGCACCGCCTCGCGCGGCGAGTAGCCCTTCACCCGGCCGAAGGTCACGCGGAGCGTCGAGTTCGCGTCGGGCGCCACCGGCTTGCCCGCCTCGGCGATCACCGCCCGGCGCCACACCGGCCGCAGCTCGAGCACCCGACCCGAGAACACGTCGCGGCGATCGCGGAGCGCGCGGCGCTCGGCGTCCACCGCCAGCCCGAGGTCGACGAGCGGATCCTTGCGCGCCTTGAGCTGCTCCGGGGTCTCCTCGAACATCTTCTTGCGCGCCTCGAGCTCGAGCACCTTCGAGGCGGCGATGAGCTCGCTCCACCTCTTCGCGATCGCCGCGTCGCCCTCGAGCTTGCCGAACAGCGCGTCGATCGGCGCGAGGCGCTGGTTCGCCGGCAGCGCCAGGGCGCGCTTCGTCCACACCACGAGCAGCCGCAGATCGACGCCCGGGTGGTAGCGCTTCTGATCGCGCTCGTGGCGCTCGCGCAGGCGCGGGAGATCGCGCTCCTGGTAGCCCGGCTCCCGCTCGACGTCGGGGCGCTGCGCTTCGACGCTGCGGCGCGCGACGAGGAGCGGCCAGCCGAGCGCGCGCCCTCCCCGCCCCGCGAGATCGAGGAGGAAGTCACGGTCCCAGGTGGCGACGCGCTCCGCGGCGAGCGTCACGAGGCCGTCGTACGCCTTGAGCGCCGCCGCGTGCTCCGGGCGCTTCGCGGCGAAGGCCTTCACGCGGTCTTCGGCGGCGCGCTGCTTCTCGATGATCTTCCCGCGCGCCAGCCCCGCGAGCTGCCCCTCGGCGTTCTTCTTCGCGTTGACCAGTCCGCGCAGATCGTCGGCCACCGCGAGGGCGGCGTCAGGCGACTTGCGGCTCTCCTCCTCCATGATCGCCTGCCACTCGGCGGCGAGCTTCTGGAGCGCGGGGAACCAGCGATCGCGCCGCTCCGCCATCTCGTCGGCGAGCTGCGCGCGGAAGCTGGTGCCCGGGTAGCCCAGCACGGCGACCGCGTCGTTCTCCTTCACCCCGTCCTTCGAGAGCGGGAAGAAGAACTTCGGCTGGTAGGGCTTGCCGTCCTGGTACACGCGCACCAGCGCGAAGTCGCCCGAGTGGCGAGGCCACATCCAGTTGTCGATCTCCCCGCCGTAGTCACCCACCGCGGCGGGCGGCGCGTACACCAGGCGCACGTCGGTCAGCTCGCTGAACTCGGTGAGGGTGAAGAACAGCCCGCCGTCGAACGCGGCGAAGGTGCAGCGCGTGCCGGGCTGCTGCGCCTCGCACTCGGCGACGAGCCGCTTCTGGGTCGCCTCCATCGACTTGTAGCGCGCGAGCGGCTCGGGGTTGGGCGGCAGCGCGGCGAGCACGTCCTTCGTCACGTCGCGGAAGCGGCGCGGCACCTGAATGCGGAAGGCCTTCGCCGGCTTCTCGTCGGCGCGCGCCTTCGCGAGGTAGCCGTCGCGGTTGAGGTTCTGCTCGGGCGTGGAGTGCTCCTGGAGGATGCCCACGATGCAGTGGTGGTTGGTGATGAGCAGCCCGTCGGCCGACACGAAGCTCCCCGAGCAGCCCGGCAGCTGCACCGCATTGGCGAGGAAGCCCTGCTGCGCCTTCTCGTCCCACAGCTTCGAGAGCGGCAGCGAGAAGCCCTGCTGCTTCACCCACGCCGGGCCCTGCTCGAGCACCTGCTGCGGGGTCCACTTGCCCTCTCCCGCGAGGGCCACGCACGAGAGCAACAACACGCCGGAAGACGCCAGGTGACGGAGCATGGTCGTCAAATACCCCAACCTGTGGCACGGAGGGCGCGTGTCTGACTTCGAGAACCGGCTGAAGAAGAACGTCAAACCGCGCTTCAAGTGGGCGGAGAAGGAAGGGGTCACCGCGTTCCGCCTCTACGATCTCGACATTCCCGAGTGGCCGTTCGCGGTCGACTGGTACGCCGGCTACGCGCACGTCATGGAGTACCCGCGGCGCAAGCAGCTGCGCGACGGATCGATCGACGAGGCGCGCGCGGAGGTGGTGCGCGCCACCGCGGCGGTGCTCGAGCTCCCGCAGGAGAAGATCTTCACCAAGACGCACGAGAAGCGCCCGTGGGGCCGCGGGCAGTACGAGCGCCTGGGCTCGAGCTCCACGCTGGTGCAGGTCAAGGAGCACGGCCTCACCTTCGAGTGCAACCTGAGCGACTACCTCGACACCGGGCTGTTCCTCGATCACCGCGTGACGCGCGCCCGCGTGCGCAAGGAGGCCGCGGGCAAGCGCTTCCTCAACCTCTTCGCGTACACCGGCTCGTTCACCGTGCACGCGCTGGCGGGCGGCGCGACCGAGACCACCACCGTCGATCTCTCGAACACCTACTGCGACTGGGCCGAGCGCAACTTCGCGCTCAACGGCTTCCACCCCGGCCCGAAGCACCGCGTGATCCGCGACGACGTGCTCGCCTGGCTCGAGGCGGCGCGCGGGCAGTACGAGCTGATCGTGCTCGACCCGCCGAGCTTCTCGTCGTCGAAGAAGATGGGCCGCCGCTTCGAGGTGCAGCGCGATCACCGCTGGCTCATCGACCGCGCGCGCTCGCTCCTCGCGCCCGACGGCGCGCTCTACTTCTCGACCAACTTCCTCACCTTCGAGCTCGATCGGCGCATCGAAGGCGCCGAGCCGCTCGACTCACTTCCCGGGGACTTTCGGCGTGCCGTCCACCGGGCGTGGCGACTGCGCCGCCCGCTCGGCGGCGTCGGCGGCGCGTGACTCGCGGAAGACGGTGATCGCCCGCCAGCCCGAGTAGAGCGCGACGACGAAGACCGCCATCATCAGGATCCACCGCAGCGAGCCGGTGTCCTCCCGCGGCGGCGCGGCGTAGCTGGTCAGGCCGAGCGCGGTGCTCACCCCGCCGTACTCGCCGGCGTAGCGCGCCATGCGGAGGTACTCGTCGCTCGAGGCGCCGGCGAGCACCACCTCGTTCCGCTGCGGGTCCATCACGCGCGTGCCGGTCTTCTCGGCGAGCTCCGTCAGCTCGCGCACCGTGGCGTCGAAGAGCGCGGCGGTGTCGTGGAACGGCACGCGCACGTCGAGGCTCCGCACCGCGCCATCCTCGAGGACCGTCGAGACCGTCACCTCCCCGTCGGGCAGCCGCCAGGTGCCGCGCCCGTCGTCAGAGAGCTGCGCGCCGCGCTCCTGCAGCGCCGCGACCACGGGCCCCAGCACGAGCGGCTCACCGACGGCGCCCGGCTGGAGGAGGAGATCGTACGTGTGCTGCATGGGTCTGCTTCTACCACGGGCCCGCGGAGCCCCTCGCCGCGCGACGAAACTCGGGTATAGGCAGCGAGTGACGACTCCGACCGTCCGCATCACGAAGAAGGGCGTCGACCGCTGGAAGGCCGGCCACCCGTGGATCTACGCCGCTGACGTCGAGCCGGTGCCGAAGTCGCTGACCGGCGGCGAGGTGGTGCGCGTCGAGGACGGGCGCGGCTGGTTCCTCGGGCTGGCCTTCTACTCGCGCGAGTCGAAGATCTCGCTGCGCTGGCTCTCGTGGGAGGACGTGGCCATCGACCACGACTTCTTCAAGGCCCGCCTCGAGGCCGCCGACGCGCTCCGGCGCCGCGCGCTGCCCGACGAGACGACCTACCGCGTGGTGCACGGCGAGGCCGATCTGCTCCCCGGGCTGGTCGTCGATCGCTTCGGCGAGTACCTCTCGGTGCAGTTCCTCCACAAGGCGACCGAGCAGCGCAAGGAGCTGATCGCCGACCTGCTGCAGGCCCAGTTCGGCTGCAAGGCGATCGTCAACCGCAGCGACGCGAACGTGCGGCGCCTCGAGGGGCTCGAGCCCGAGAAGGGCGTGCTGCGCGGCGAGCTGGCCGGCCCGGTCACCTACCGCGAGGGCCACATCGCGCTGGAGGTCGATCTCCTCACCGGCCAGAAGACCGGCGCCTTCCTCGACCAGCGCGACAACCACGTGATGGCCAGCGAGTGGGCGCGCGGCGAGGCGCTCGACTGCTTCAGCTACGTCGGCGGCTTCGCGCTCCAGCTCGCGCTCAAGGCCAGGAAGGTCACCGCGGTGGAGATCAGCGAGGCGGCCTGCGCGCAGATCTCCGCCAACGCGAAGCGCAACCGGCTCGACAACGTCGAGGTGGTGGCCGCCAACGCCTTCGACTTCCTCCGCGACGCGCTCGACGAGGGCCGCAAGTTCGACACCATCGTGCTCGACCCGCCGAGCTTCGCGAAGAACAAGGACGCCATCGCCGCCGCGATCCGCGGCTACAAGGAGATCAACCTCCGCGCGATGCAGCTGCTCCAGCCGGGCGGAATCCTCATCACCGCGAGCTGCACCCACCACGTCGACGAGGAGGCCTTCGAGGAGATGCTCGACTCCGCCGCCGCCGACGCGAAGCGCCGGGTGCAGATCGTCGAGAAGCGCGGCGCGGGGAAGGATCACCCCGTGCTCCTGAGCCTCCGCGAGACGCGCTACCTCAAGTGCTTCGTGCTGCGCGTGCTCTGACGGGCGGTCACAGGTTCGCGGGCGCGGGGAGGCTCGTGCCGCGGCGCAGCGCGAGGAACAGCCCGAGCAGCAGCAGGTAGGCCACGGCCGTGGCGGGGACGATCCCCAGGCAGAGCGCGAAGAAGCCGGCGAACAGGAGCAGCACCATCACCACCCCGTAGCCGAAGAGGCGCAGCCGCTGGCCGCTCCCGATGGTCCACGCGCGACGCAGCGCCTCGACGGGCCCGCAGCCGCTGATCAGCAGCTCCGGGAGCGCGAAGAAGAGCAGCGGCAGCACGGCGAAGAGGGACACCAGGAGCACGACGAACACCGCGAGGAGCGCGACGAGGAGCGCCGGCGCGAGCGACTCCGGGTTCCGCTTCAGCTCGGCGAACAGGAAGCCGGTGATCGCCCCGACGAGGACCGTCGGCGCCATCACCACCACCATGGTCACGAGCTGCAGCACCATCGCCTGCGGCGCGAGCGGGAGCACGCCGAACATCCGCGTGAGGTCCGCCTTCCGGCCCGCCAGGGCGTCGAGGATCAGGCGATAGAAGCCCACCGTCGCCACGCCCTGCACCGGCACGTTCACCACCATCGAGACGCCGAAGCTCACCACCAGGTTGAGCGCCAGCGCGGGCCCGAAGGGGTCGGTCGGGTCGATCCGCGTGTTGAGCACCGCGTTGATCACCGTGGTGATCACGTTCGCGACCAGACTGCCGGCGAAGAGCGCGGCGTAGAACACCAGCGCCCCCAGGCACAGCATCAGCCAGTCGCGCTGGAAGGTGGCGAAGGCGTGGCCCAGCAGGGCGTCGAACGACGCGTTGACGTCGAAAGCGAACGAGCTCAGCTCGCGGCAGGCGGGGCAGCGGGTCGCCGCGCCGCTCTGAGCGCAGCTCGCGCACATGAAGTTCCCGCACCGCTCGCACACCGCCGAAGCTGGTATTCCCACGTGCACGGCGCACTGCGCGCCCCCTGCTGGTCCCGGCTGCATCACACCCCTCCTCGAGAAGAACGTGGCCAAGGTAACCGACGATGACGCCCCCACCGCGGGAGAAGTGCAGCTCGCGTGGCGCCGGGCCGTCACCGAGACGCGCGCCATCCTGCAGAAGGCGAGCGCCGCGTGGAGCCAGCACGGCTGCCCGGGCACCGCCGAGTGCTGCCAGCTCGCGGTGACGAAGCGCCTGCCGTACCTGTGGCCCAGCGAGTGGAAGCTGCTCGAGGAGCGGCTGCGGAGGGATCGAAGGCCGCTCCCCCCGCCGCGCCCCGACGGCGCCTGTCCCTTCCTCGACGCCGCGGGCAAGCGCTGCACCGTCTACGAAGACCGCCCCTTCGGCTGCCGCACCTTCTTCTGCGCGCGCATCACCGGGCCGGGGAAGCAGCCGGCAGAGGAGACCCACGCGCTGCTCGATCGACTCCGCGCGCTCAACGTCGCCACAGACGACGACGCCGTGCCCCACTCCATCCTCGAGTGGCACACGGCGCGTCGGAACAGCACGTCCGGGGGTTGAAAAGTCGCTCAGCTGCCCGTGGGCCAGGTGCCCGGCGGGACCATGATCAGGCCGGAGTTCCAGCCGAACTTCTCGAGCGGCGTCTGCTCGATGGCGTGCTTCGAGTTCGGCATCTCCGCCCAGTGGAACTCGTTCACCTCGCCCTTGCGGCCGACGAAGGTGTGCATCCCGCCCTTGGCGAGGCCGAAGAAGAAGGGCACCTGGCGGAGCTTCTCGACGCCCGACATGTCCTCCTTCGTGCCCTTGCCCTCGGTGGGCCGGTAGTTGATGACCTGGGCGTCGACGGCGATGCCGTAGTAGCCCTTGCCGCGCGCGACCTGCGTCGCCGAGAAGCTGTGCTCCGCCAGCCCGTCGCTGGGGTTCTTCGCGTCGGGGTTCCAGTAGATGGCCTGCCAGCCGTCCTTCTTGAGCTCGGCGGCGAGGTCGGTGCCCTTCGAGCCCTTCGAGACCACGATGCGCTGAATCTCCGCCCAGCGCTCGCTCTTGCCGGCCGCCGCGTAGGCCGCGCCGACGTTCTCCATCGCCCAGCCGATGCAGCTGTTCTCCTTGATGCTGCTCGCGGAAGGCGCGGTCGCGCCCGGCTTGACGTTGTCCTTGATCCACTGCTCCTTGTCGGCCGCGCTCATCGTCTTCCACGACGAGTGATCGCCGAAGTACGTGCCGATGCCCGTCTTCTCGATCGACTCCTCGTGGCGCTTCATGCGCAGCTCGATCGACTGCGCCCCGCCCGCGGCGAGCTTCGCGCCGAAGGAGTTCGCGCTCGGCGTGGTGCCGATCTGCGCGGTCTGGGTGCCGGTCGGGCCACCCGGGCGCCAGCCGCCCTGCGTGTTCTGGGTGTTCTGCGTGTTCGTCGCGGCGGGGGTCGTCTGCGCCTGCGCGCCGGGCACGGCGAGGTTCCAGCCGACCTGAATCGCGTTGCGGTTCGTCGCGAGGCCGGGGTAGCGCCCGACGTTCGCCTGCACCAGCGCGTCGACGCTCACGCCCGCGCGCTGGGCGATCTTCGAGAGCGTGTCACCGGCCTTCACTGTCACCGACGACGGACCGGCGGCAGGCGTGGGGAGCGGACGGGCAACGGAAGGGGAGACGGAGACGCGATCGGGCACGGTGACTCCTCGGCAGAAAAACTCGGAAGAAATGGAAGCCTACTCGCAAATCAACCCGCGGCGCAGGCCCCCTGCGCAACGCTCACTCGAACAGGAAGGTCGGGTCGCACGCGTGCTGCGTGCAGGCGAACGGCCCGCCGGTCCACGAGACGAGGGTGTAGCCGTCGGCGCAGGCCGGGACGACCGCCGTGCAGGCGCCGCCACCGCCGCACCCGGCGGGGATCTGGCAGCGGTTGTGATCGCGCGTCCACACGTTGACCTTGCCGCTCGGGCAGAACGCGAGCGCAGGGCGCGGGCACGACTGGGTCATGTCGGGCAGCGCCACGAAGACCTGGCTGACGTCGAGCACCAGCTCCTTCGCGCTCTCGCGGAACTGGCCGGCGACCAGCGCGTTGCGATCGGTGATGCGCGAGGTGAGCCAGTTCTGATCGACGCCCGGCATCGCCGCGCGGCCCACCTCGAGGTCGTGGTGGAGCGTCCTGGCGGTGGTCTGCAGCTTCGTCGCGCGCAGCGAGGGGCACGGCGCGGTGATGCAGCGCACGTCGGCGCTCTCGACCCGGTAGAAGGTGTCGGCCGCGTCGACCTTCACGCCCGGCATGCCGCGCCACGCGCTGGTGACGACGAACTTCCGGAAGCCGTTCTCGAGCCGGCCGAGCTTGCCGTACGCCACCACCTCGAAGTCCGGCGCGCCGGTGACGAGGTGCTGCTGCTCAGCCGGGACGTTCGAGGCGGAGAAGTCGAGGCCCGACACGTACTCCTCGCGCGGGTTGGCGCGGTTGACGTCCTTCACGAAGAACCCGCCGCAGCGCGGCGCCGCGCACTTGCGCTGATCGTGGCGGATCACCACGTAGCTCCGCGTCGACGTGCCGAGCTCGCCTTCGCCCGACATCGTCTCGCCGTCGACCTCGGTCAGCTCGGCCTCGGTGACACCGCAACCCACAGCGAACAGCAGCCCCGTCAGCAGGAGAGAAGTACGCATGGTGGGCGCCGCTACCACAATGTAGGCACATCAGCTACAGGCATCTGCAAGCGACGTCATTCCATGCACTTACGCGATCGACTAGGGAGCCCTCCCATGCCGCTCGTCGTTCGCCGCGTCAAAGTGCAGGACCTGCAGGTGCTGGAGTCGCTGGAGCTGGAGACGGTGCGGAGCTTCCCCGCGCGGAAGCGGTGGATGGAGACGTTCCGCTCGCTGCTGGAGCGCACGCTGAGCGAGGAGCCGGAGGGGATGCTGGTCGCCGACTTCGACGGCCGGGCGATCGGCGTGGCCATCGCGCGCGTGCGCGGGCCGCACCCGCTGACGGGCGAAGAGAGCGGCCGGCTCGAGGCGCTGACGGTCGCCCCGGCCTGGCGGGCGCACGGGGTCCGCGAGCGGCTGCTCAAGGAGGCGGAGGCGTACCTCAAGTCGCGCGGCTGTCGGGTGATGGCGAGCACCCTGCCCTCCGACGCGGGCGCCGAGGGCGAGCTGTACAAGTCGAACGGCTTCCGCGTCGCGGCCTGGGAGCTCGAGAAGGCGCTCTGATCAGAAGCCCAGCCCGAGCGCCACGCGCAGGCCGGTGGACGACTGCTCGTCGACGACCAGCGCCTGGAAGCCGAGCTCGAAGAAGAAGGGCGTGACGAACGGCCCGAGGTGCACGAGGTGGATGCCGAGCACCGAGCGGCCGCCGAGCCCGGGCGCGCGGCCGAAGCCCACCAGCGGGCCGGCGCCCGCGACGAAGGCCACCCGCGGGAGGTTCCAGAAGCGCGGGTTGTCGCTCGCCCAGAGCGTGAGCTCGAAGCGCCCGAGGAGCGCGCCGGCCACCATCGAGCGCGTCGGCTGCACGAGGTTCTCGAGCTCGAGCGCGGCGCCGCCGATGAGGACGGGGCTCGCCCAGCGCCGGAAGCCGACGTGGCCGCCGAAGGTGAAGCTCGGCGGATCGTACGAGATGACGGAGCCCACCTTCGCGCCCGCGGTGAAGCTCCAGCGCGGCGTGAAGTGCTCCTCTTCGTCGCGCGCCATGGCGGCGAGCGTCTCGTCGTCGGAGAGCTCGGCGGCCGCGAGCACCTCGGGCTCGAGCAGCGCCCACAGCGCCCGCACCACCTGCGCCGAGACGCGATCGGGCTCCGCGGGGCTGAAGCGGGTGAGCCCGGGCCCCGCCGCGCGCGCGACGAGGCAGGTGGTCTCGAGGTGGCTCGAGAGGCAGAACTCCTGGCCACCGTCGCGGGGCTGCGCGCTGAGCACGCACAGCTCGCACCAGGTGCGCGGGCCCTGCTGCTGGCGATCGCCGAGCAGCAACTCGACGTCGGCCAGCGGGCGGTGCACGTCGCGCGAGAAGAAGCGGGTCGGCACCAGGCGCTGCTTGATCGACGCCTCGTGGAGGGCGCGGCAGCCCGCCAGCCAGGCCAGGCAGAGCAGCACGAGCGCGCGCTGCCCGCGGGGGCTCACTCCGAGTGCCCCTTGCCGCTGCGGAACTCGACGAGCCGGTAGAGCCAGCCGTCGGGGCCCTGCACGGCGACCTTGCCGATGTTCGGCGCGTAGTAGTGGGTGTAGGCGTCGCCGCCATCGGGAGCCGACTCGAGCACCGCGAGGCAGTGCTCGACGCTCATGCCGGTCGGCAGCTCGACGGTCGCCTCGAGCGCGAGCACCTCGAAGACCGAGGTCTTCCCGCTCCCCCGCTCCATGGAAGAGGGGGCTTCCCAGCGGGTGCCGCGCGACATGCTCGCCGGGAGCACCACCGCCTCGTGCTCGCCGCGCAGCCCGCTCCGCTCGAGCCACACCCCGTCCTTCACCCGCCAGGTGGTGCTGCCCGACAGCCGGCCGCCGAGGGAGATGCTCACGTGGGCGCGCCAGTCGACGAAGCTCGAGACCGTCACCCGGCCCTTCCCCTTCGCGAGCTGGTACGTCCACGACGCACCCGCACGCTGAACGAAGTACTCCGCGCCGAGCCGCGTCGACTCGCTGGTGGCGCTCGCCGGCGGGCGAACGGTCTGGGCGGAGACGAAGGTCGCGAAGCAGAGGACGAAGACGGGCACCCGCACGGGCGGTGACTCTCGCGCGGTCAATCCTCCGTCGCAACGAGCACGACGAGTGCTCGTCAGACCCGTGACGGGAGTCAGGGACGAGACATGGGGCCGGGGTCACCCGGAAAAAGCAGCCGCTGGCGCGACCGCGAGCACCTCAACCGCGCGGATCGGCGCGGCGCGCTTTCCTGATCGGCGTGGCGTGTCGATTGCTCGACAGGGACGCGTTGTCGTCACTGGCGAGGAGACGGTCTCCGCGCCCACTCGCTGCGCAAGGAGCGCCACATGATGAAGAAACTGATGTCAGTCGTCGGAGGGCTTACCGCGTTGATGCTGGTCGGCTGTGGACCATCGGCGACGGAGCCGAAGGACTACGGCGACGTTGCGGGCGTCGAGGAGATCGCCCAGCCGCTGCCGGCGCTCGGCACGGCCCCCACCTTCGCCTCGGGCACGCTCACCATCGTCCTGGCCTCCGGTGAGACGGCGGTCATCTCGAAGCACGCGGTGAGCGGCAACATTCTCGTCAACGACGTCTTCGCCACCGGCGCCACCTCGGCCGCGGTGAAGAAGATCGACATCACCGGCGCGGCCGGCGCCGAGACGGTCATCCTCGACTTCGCCAACGGCACCTTCGCGCCGGGCACCACCTCGTCGGCGGGCATCGTGGCGGCGATGGGCGCGGGCGGCGACGCGATCAAGATCCGCGGCGCGGGCGCGGCGGGCGACACCTTCACGGTGGGCGGCACCAACCAGGCGCTCGACATCGCGTTCAACGTCGACGCCTACAAGGACATCTCCGTCACCGCGACCGCGGCGATGGCGGTCACCTTCTCGCTCGGCGGCGGCAACGACGTGCTCAACGCGACCTCGGGCGCCTACGGCACGGGCGGCGCGGCGTACACCGGCGACCTGACGATCTACGGCGGCCTCGGTGACGACACCCTCACCGGCGGTGCGGGCAACGACACGATGTACGGCGACCTCGGCAACGACACGCTCAGCGGCGGCACCTCGGCGACCGACGCCGACGTGTACAACGGCGGCGGCGGCACCGACACCGTCACCTACGCGGCGCGCTCGGCGACCGTGACGGTGACCGTCGGCGCGGGCGCCAACGACGGCGAGTCGGGCGAGACGGACGACGTCAAGGTCGACTGCGAGATCGTCCGCGGCGGCTCGGGCAACGACACCTTCACCGGCTACACCGGCGATCAGACCTTCTACGGCGGCGCGGGCAACGACACCTTCCTCATGGGCGCGCTGGCCACCACCGGCGCGGGCAACGACACCGTCTACGGCGAGGCCGGCACCGACACCGTCTCGTACGCGGCGCGCACCTCGGCCGTCACCGTCACCATGGATCTCAACGTGGCCAACGACGGCGAGTCGGGCTCCGAGACGGACAACATCCGTGACGACGTCGAGAACTTCATCTGCCCGACGGCCGCGGTGGTCTGCACCGTCACCGGCAACGGCCTCGACAACACCATCACCGGCGGCGCGGGCGCGGACGTGCTCTCGGGCGGCGCGGGTGACGACACCTTCATCGTCGGCGCGAACGCCGGCATCGGCGCGGGCGCCGACGCCTTCACGGGCGGCGCGGGCATCGACACCGTCACCTTCGCCAGCTTCGGCGCCACCATCGACGTGATCATGGACGGCACGGCCTCGACCACGCAGAGCAAGGTGATCAACACCGACGTCGAGAACCTCACCTGCCCGACCGCGAGCGCCTGCACGGTGACCGGCAACGCCGGCGCCAACCGCATCGTCGGCAGCTCGACCGACGACACCATCAACGCGGCCGGTGGCGACGACTTCGTCGAGACCAGCGGCGGTGACGACACGGTCGACTGCGGCGACGGCTCGGACATCCTCTACTACACGGCGGGCACTCCGGTTCCGACGGCGTGCGAGCTCTGAGTCGAGATCGATGACTGCGTGACGCAAAGGGGAGAGGTGGGCCGCATCGACGCCCGCCTCTCCTTTCGCGTTTCACGCACCTGAAAACGGGCCCGCGCGCTTGAGGGAGCAGACGGGCCCCGGCAGCACTCCTGAGGGGGAGCGATGAAGACCAGGATTCTGTGGGCAGCACTGCTGCTCGGGCTCGCGGGGTGCCCGGCAGCGACGACGGGCAACGACGGCGGCACCGGCAGCGGCGGTGGTGGCGGCGGCTCGACGGGCGGCGGGACCGGTGGCGGCGGCGGGGCGGTGACCGTCGATGGCGGCGTGGCGTACGCGCCGGAGTGGGTGAGCCTCGAGGCGCGCGTCGCCGGCCGGACCGGGCGCGATCTCCGGCTGGCGATCAAGGCGAAGGATCGCAACAAGGACTCGGTCCAGGTGCACGTGCGGCTGCTCGACTCGGTCGGCGGCCCGGTGGTGGGGCTCGATCTCAACCGCGACGGCATCGCCGAGACGTCCGAGGGCCTGCTGCTGCTCGAGGGCTCGAAGTGGACGCTCGAGACGGTCCAGGCGACGGCGACCGCGCGTGGCGTCTTCAAGGACGGGCTCGCGGTGGCGCAGGTAGGCGTGAAGGTGATCGACGCGGCCTCCCTCGAGAGCGAGGAGCAGGTGGTGGCGGTGCTCGAGCAGTCCGTGCTGACGCTCGGCTCGCCGTGCGATCCGCTCTACGTCGAGAGCCGCTGTGAGCCGGGCTTCGGCTGCCGTGGAACGCCGGCGGTGTGCTCCGAGGGCCTGGCGCCCACCATCAGCCGCCTCGCCTTCTACAAGGGCACCAACGGCCCGACGATCCTCATCGAGGGCACCGAGCCGGAAGACGATCTCGCGACGATGCGCTTCCAGTTCCAGAACGCGCAGGGCCAGCCGATCTCCATCGACTCCGACGGCGACGGCCAGCCCGATCTCGCCTCGTTCGATCAGGACGCGCTCGGCCTCGCTGTCGACGGCGCGTACTTCATCCGCATCCTCGCGGGCGTCGGCCTCGACGATCAGGTGCCGAAGCTGGTGGTGACGGGCCTCGACGTCGCCGGCCACGTGGGCACGCCGAAGACCGCCGCGCCCACCACCATTCCCGTGAAGAACGCCGGGCAGACCTGCGATCCGCGCGGGTTCGACGTGTGCGCCGCCGGGCTCACCTGCTCGCCGGGCATCGTGGGGCTCACCACCAACAAGTGCGCGTCCGCCGCGCCGCTGCGCACCAGCCAGTGCAACGCGGCGCCGGTACTGGTGGCGACGGCAGGCGGCGCGGTGATCACCGGCGTCGCCGAGGGCGGCAGCCTGTGGGACGCGCCGGCCGGCTGCTCGTCGGCCGACCCCAGGGGCCGCCCCGAAGGCATCGTCAAGGTGCGGCTCACCGACCGCGCGAGCAAGCTCACCCTGAGCACCATCGGCCCGGCGACGAGCTTCGACACCACGATCTACGTGCTGCCCGACTGCCCCAACGACGTCAGCGATGCGCTCGGCTGCAACGACGATCAGCCCGGCGCAGGAAGTGCGTCGCAGCTCGAGCTCACCGACGTGCCCGCTGGCGACTACCTCGTGGTGATCGACTCGTTCGATCCGAACGGCGGCACGTTCGAGCTCCACGCCACGGTCGAGTAAGCGCAGCCACGCCGCAGCGTGGGGGCGCGGCCACGCCCGCGCTCGGGTTTCAGGAGAGACCGGCCTCGGCGCAGGCCTTGCTGTAGCGTGCCCCGCGCCGATGGCACCGGTCCTCCCTGCACTCTCCCTCGTCGTCATCCATGCAGCGTCGCTGTCCGCTCCTTCCGTGCCCGGGTCCGGGCGCCAGGAGACGCTGCTCACCCTCGACGCCCCCGCGGCGATCCACCTCTCGGCGCGCAGCGGCTCGGGCACGGCCTGTGAGGTCATCGATCGCGTGCGCGGGCCCTTCGCGCGCGCGGGCAACGTGGGCGGCGCGAACTGCGAGCTCGATCTCCTGCTCGACGCCGGGCAGTACAAGATCCGCCTCGAGTCGCCGAAGCGCGGCAAGGGCCAGGTGGCCGTCAGCGCGACGCCGTTCCAGGAGCTGAACGCGCCGCCGCCCCGCCTGGTTCCCGGCTCGGCCGTGGTCACCACCCTCAAGCCGCGCCAGCAGGCGACCTTCTGGCTGTCGCTCAAGGAGCGCGGCGTGCCGTGGGTGCGCGTCTCGGGTCGCCACGCGGGCGACGTGCGCCTGTGGAAGAACGGCGAGTGGCTCGAGCCCACGCAGCCCTGGCGCCAGCAGTTCTCGCCCCGGCCCGGCCAGCCGATGCACGAGTGGTGGCTCGACCAGACGCTCGAGGCCGGCGACTACCAGCTCGTGGTGTACGGCCGTGACTCGACCACCGTCACCGGCGCCAGCGTCGACGACTCGCTCACCATCGAGACCGGCTTCCGCGCGGGCCCCGACGAGCGCGCGGTGCACTTCACCCTGCCCGCCTCCGGCGTCTTCGCGGTGCAGGTGCCGTCGAACTACCTGGCCGGGCTCCTCACGCTCGAGGGCAGGCCGGAGTCGACGGTCGAGCTCCAGGCGCTGCGCGGCAACGTGCGCTCGCCCGCGAGCTCGTGCCGCCTCGAGAAGAACAGCCTGTCGCCCGAGTGCAGCGTGCTGCTCGACGGCCGGAGCGTGATGCCGGTGCTGCTGGTGCGCGGCGCGCCGGGCACGCGCGGCCTCCTCGAGTGGGCCGACTACCGCACCGACGCAGAGAGCGCGTCGTGGGGCGGCTACTACGGCTCGACCACCACCACGCTCCACTTCCGCGGCCGCCCCGGAGCGCACTTCGTCGGCGTGCACGATCTGCCCAACGACGTCGACTCGGCGCCGCTCGGCTGCCAGCTCGAGAAGCTGCTCCCCAACGGAGACGTGCAGGGCATCGTGGCCCGCAGCGGGCTGGTGATCGGCGACGGAGAGAAGCTCGAGCGCGACTTCAACTACGACGGGAACGGCGCGGTGCTGTGGTTCGAGCTCAAGGACGGAGGGAGCCGGCTGCAGCGCACCGGCCTCTCGTCGCGCCGCTGGAAGATCACCACCGAAGGCGGCCTCAAGAGCGCCTGCGAGGTCTACCGCGTCGAGAGCAGCGGCAAGCTGAAGCGCCTCACCCAATCGCAGCCCGAGCCGAAGGCCTGCAGCGAGCTGCTCGCGCTCGAGCCCGGCGTGTACCAGCTGCAGCTCATGTCGGGCCTGTCCGGCGTCGAGAAGCTGCGCATCGCCCCCGACGGAGACACCTCGGCGCGCCCGCTCGCCGGTCGCGGCGGGTGCGTCATCCCCTCGGTCACGCTCGAAGACGCCCGGTACCGACTCGTGCTGTCGCGGCTGGGCGAGGTGCGCGTGCGCGGCCTCTCGCTCCAGCGGCTGCCGCTCGACGGCGCGCCGCTCCACCTGCAGCTCGACGCGAAGAAGACCGTCGAGCTCCCCGTCGCGTTCACGCAGGACCTCGCGGTGCGCGCGTCGGGCGGAGCGGCGTTCGGCTGCGCGCTCAAGGCCGGCCAGGTGAAGGCGCGCCAGGGCGAGTGCCTCGTGCCGGCCACCAGGGACACGCTCACCCTCTCGAACGGCAGCGACCAGCCGATCAACCTGACGCTCGGGCGCGCCGGGAGCCTCCCCGCGTGGAGCTCGCCGGTGTCGTACCAGCCGACGCTCACGCCGCTGCCGCGCATCGCGCCCGACATGCCGAGCTGGTTCGACTTCGCCCAGGGGCAGACCAACGCGGTCGCCTTCGACGTCGAGAGCCCCGGCCTCTACCACGTGACGACGCAGGGGCTGCTGTCGACCGACTGCCGGCTCCGCACGCCGGTGATCGATCAGGTCGCGCAGAACAGCGGCGGAGGTCGCGGCCGGAACTGCCTCATCCAGACGTACCTCCAGAAGGGCCGCTACCTCTTCACCGCCACCACCGTCGGCGCCTCGCGCGGGCGCGGCGCGATGACGCTCTCGAAGCGCGCTCCCCGCGAGTTCCCCGGCGTCAGCGGCGAGGGCGAGCAGTACTTCCGCGTCGACGCGAACGACCTCGTGCAGCAGCGCCTCACCGTGAAGTCGGAAGGCAGCTACCAGCTCTCGACCAACAGCCAGGGCGCGCCGCCGCTCGCGTGCCGCATCGACGACCCGGACGGCTGGCCGATCGACACCGTGCCCACCTCGTGCAGCAGCACGCGCGAGCTCCGGCCCGGGACGTGGCTGTGGACCCAGCTCCCGCTCACCGTGGAGTCGATGCGGCACACCACGCTCACCAAGGTGCGCGAGGCGGTGACGCTCAAGGGCAACAAGCCGCACCGGCTCGACTACTTCACCTGGTACACCGCCGAGCTCGGCGCCGACGGGAAGGACGAGTTCCTCTTCTCGCTCGAGGGCGAGACACAGCTCGACGTGGTGCTCACCGGCGGCATGCAGGGCCGCATCTTCCTCCTCGAGAAGGACAAGGCGCCGAAGGCCGTCGAGGTGGTCCCGCCGATGCAGCCGTCGGACACCGGCTCCGGAGACTCGTACGAGGCCGAGAGCGGCGGCGAAGGCGAGAGCGAGCCTCCGCCAGAGCGCGAGTACGTCGAGGGCGAGGGCGACTCCGGCTCCGAGTCAGGTGAAGACGGAGAGAGCGGCGAGCCGCAGGTCGCGCCGGTCGAGGTCGCGCAGGCCCGCGCAGCGCCGCCGCCACCGAGCGGCGTGAAGCTCACCCTGCCCGCCGGCCAGTACAAGCTGGTGACCGAGCACTCGCGCGGCGACGTGGGCGTCACGTACCAGCTGCACCTCGGCAGCGCGACGCTGCTGCCGGGCATGACGCGCACGCTCCCCGCGCCGACGACCGTGCCGCTCTTCGTGCCCCGCGACGGCACGCTCCGCGTCCGCACCGAGGGCGAGGTCGACGCGCGGTGTCGCCTGCTCGACGAGCGCGGGAAGCTCGTCTTCGAAGGCAGCGAGAACGGCGCCGACTGGAACTGCGCGCTCGCCGAGCCGGTGCTCAAGGGCCGCTACACGCTGGTGATCGAGAGCGAGACGCAGCAGGCGGGCGAGACGAAGCTCTCGGTCGCGCTGCCCCCGGTGGAGGACAAGGGCACCTTCACCGACGGCGCGAAGCTCTCCCTGGGGGCCGCGGTGGTGTCGTTCGCGATCCCCCTCGGCGAGAAGGACGCAGTGCAGGAGCTCTCGGTGCGCGCGCAGGGCAGGACGCCGCTGTCGTGCGCGCTCGAGACCGACGCCGGCCAGGTGCTCCACCGCAAGAGCCGCGTGAGCGACTGCACGCTGCTCGTTCGCCCCCAGCTCCAGAAGTTCCGCGTGCGGCTGTGGACCACCGACGGCACGGCGGCGGTCGTCACCTCGTTCCGCTCGCGCCCGGTGATGCAGGGCACGCCGGGCACGCTCGGCGGCGATCGCTCGCTCGCCCTCAACGTGCCCCGCGCGGGGCGGTACCGCACGAGCGCGCAGATCTCGTGCATCGCCGCCAGCGAGGCCGGCCTGCTGCGCACGTGCGGCCCCGAGGTCTCGCTCGAGGCGGGGGCGACGATCTTCAGCGGCCTCGGCGCGAAGGATCAGCCGCTGCCGCTCGACGAGAGCGTCGGCACCGCGGAGGACAAGCCATTCTCGTTCCCGCTCGGCCGGCAGCCCTTCATCCAGGTGGTGAAGGCCGGCGCGCCGTCGCTGTTTCTGCTCGAGGCGCAGGTGCAGCACGGTGAGCGCGCCGCCCCGTCGTGCGCCTTCGATGGGCCGGGCACGGTGCGCGAGCGCCGCGACGCCTCGTGCTTCGCCGCCAGCCGCCTCGGCACCGAGGCCACCACGCGGCTGTGGGCCGCCAGCGACGCGAGCATCGACGCGCGCGTGACGCGTCGGGCGATCGTGCTCCCGGAGCGCGCCGAGGCGCTCACCACCGGGCGCAGGCGGCTCAGCTTCACCAACGTCGGCCGCTTCACGCTCCCGAAGACCACGCGCGCGCGGCTCGAGCTGACGATGCCGAAGGAGAGCTGGGGCGTGCTGCTCGATGACGCCGGCGCGGCGATGGATCTGTGCGCCCCGACGAGCGAGCTCCGCCGCTGCGTGCTCACCGGCCAGGGTGGTTCGCTGGTCGTGGTGGCCAGGGAAGGTCAGCTCGACGTCACCACCATCCTGCTGGAAGGGAGCGCTCCGGCGATCGCCTTCACCGGGCTCTTCGAAGACTCACCGCGCGCGCCGGGCACGGTGCGGCTGACGGTGCCGGCGAGCGACGCCGAGCGCCTGGCGACGATCGAAGGCGCGCTGCGCTGCACGCTCGCGCTGTCCGACGGCACCCGCCTCGCGGCGTGTCGTGGCCGGGTGCCCCTGAAGCTCGGCGCAGAGCTGCTGATCGAGCACGGGGTCGGTCCGCTCCGCGCGATGGTGCACACCCCGGGGCGCGAGAAGTGGGCGCGGCTGGGCATCGAGCTGCCGGTGGTGCCGGGGCCCGGCCTCAGCGCCGCGGTGGCGGTGCCGCTCCAGGCCGGCCGCATCGATCGCACGCTGATCGTCGAGAAGGAGGCGGTGGTGCGCGTCGCGTCGGAGAGCGGCGTGTGCGGGCTGTTCAAGGGTAACGATCTCCTCAGCGTCGACGGCCTCGACACCGGCTGCGAGCTGGTGCGCGTGCTGTCTCCCGGCACCTACCGACTCCTCGTGCGCCCCTTCGCGGGCCGCGCGCAGCCGGGCGCCATGCGCTGGACCGCGGAGCCCGTCACCCAGCTCGCGGAGGGCCTCGGCGCCGAAGACTGGCTCGCGCCCGGAGAGGTGCGCCTCTTCCGCTTCGACACCGGCAACCGGGGCAAGCTCGGCCTCGGCATCCAGGCGAAGAGCGAGCTGCTCGAGTGCGCGGTCTACAACGACGGCTACCAGCTCGTCGGCGAGGGCTGTCACCAGTACCTCTCGCTCGACAAGGGCCGCTACCTGCTGACGGTGCGCAACCCGCCCGCGCCCGGCGCCTCCCCGCTCGCCTTCAAGCCCGTGCTGCTCGGGCTGTCCGGCGAGAAGAACGACATCCCCGAAGAGTACCTCCGCGACTTCTTCAGCCGCGTCGGAGGTGCCCGATGAAGACCCGATTCCCCATGCGCCCTGCTCTCGCCGTCACGCTCCTCTTCTCCTTCCTCGCGCACGCCCAGTACCGCCCCGCCGATCAGGGCCAGCGCCCCTCGTCGGGAGGCATCCTCCCCGAGCAGTTCCTCCGCGGCTTCGATCCCATCACCGTCTACTTCGGGTCCGATCAGGTCGGAGAGAAGGCCAACGCCGACGACGGCGCGAAGCGGCTGAAGATCGTCCCCGAGTGGCCGGGCGGCTACGTGTGGGTCGATCGACGCACGCTCCAGTTCCGCCCCGCGGAGCCGTGGCCCGCGCTCGCGCGCTTCCAGGTCGAGGCCTCGGGCCAGCGCCGCGTGCTCACCACCATGATGTCGGCGCCGTCGGCGATGTCGCCCACCCCGGGGAGCGAAGGGCTGCGCCCGTTCCGGGTGATCACCCTCACCTTCCCGCAGGCGTACCCGGTCGCCTCGCTCAAGAAGATGCTCTCGCTCGAGATCCGCGATCTGCCCGGTCTCGGTGACAGCCCGTCGCGCAAGGTGAGCAGCTACGCCCTCGCGCCGCTGCCGCGCGCCTCGCACCGCGATCCCGCGACGTGGACCCTCACCCTCGACGACGACGTGCCCGAGGGGCGGCAGCTGGTGGTCAACGTCAGCCTCGCGCTCGGCAACGAGGGCACCACGCTGTGGCAGGGCCGCGCCTCGACGCGCACGCCCTTCACGCTGACCGAGGTGCGCTGCGGGAGCGCGGTGTTCCCGCTCGTGGGCGGCGCGTCCACCCCGAAGGATCTCGCGCTCTCGTGCGGCAACCGCGGCGACCTGCCGCAGCTCGGCTTCTCGGCGCCGGTGCAGGACCTCACGCTGACCGCGCTGCGGAAGCTGGTGCGGCTCGAGCCCGCGGTGCCCGATCTCCGCTTCCAGGTCTTCGGGAGCCGCGTGCAGCTCGTCGGCAAGTTCGTGCCCGACACGCTCTACAAGCTCTCGCTCGCGAGCGCGCCGATCCGCGACGACGCCCAGCGCCCGCTGCGCGAGGTGAAGGCCGCTGACGTGTACTTCCACCTCGGGTGGAAGACGCCCTTCCTCGCATGGCAGCAGGGCACCGCGATGCTCGAGGCGAAGGGCCCGCGCACGCTCCCGCTCCGCGGCTACGGTGAGGCGCGCGCCGACGTGCGCGTCTACCGCGTCGATCCGCTGCACTCCGGGCTGTGGCCCTTCCCCTCGAGCCCGGTGGTGCTCGACGAGCAGAGCGACCCGCCGTTCCCCGGCGAGGAGCCGTCGGTTCCCCAGACGCCCTCGGAGTACGCCGACGCGAGCACGCTCCAGCGGCACCTCCGCCTCCTCGGCAGCCCGCTCGTCTCGCGCCTGGTCGATCTCCCGCTGCAGGACAAGTCGGGCGCGACCACCTTCGGGCTCGATCTCAAGCCGCTGCTCGACGACGTGGTGGGCGCGAACCGCCCGGGCACGTACCTCGTCGGCCTCCGCCGCCTCACCGGCCGCGCCGAGCGCGCGTACATGCGCGTGCAGATCACCAACCTCTCCGTCACCTCGGTCGAGGAGACCGGCCGCGCCATGCTCTACGTGCGCACGCTCGACGGCGGAGACGCGGTGCGCGGCGCGACGGTGAAGCTCGAGGGCCTCGAGGGCTCCCCGCAGCGCCCGGTCGAGCTGACGCAGACCACCGACGCCGACGGCCGGGTCACGCTCGCGCCGCTCGGCTGGAACTCCATCCTGCGGGTGTCGGTGAGCAGCGGCGACGACGTGCTGGTGCTCGACCCGCGCGAGCGGCTGCCGGTGTTCGCCAACAACCACTGGTCGAGCTCCGACTCGTGGCTCTCCTGGCTGCTCGCGAGATCGATCCCCTCGCCGGTCAACGACACCACCCTCGGCTTCATCTTCCCCGAGCGCGGCATCTACCGCCCCGGCGAGCCGGTCTTCATCAAGGCCTTCGTGCGCAACAAGGTGAGCGGCGAGCTGCGCGTGCCGGGCGATCTCAAGCGCTACGGCATCCAGGTGCTCGGCCCTGACGGCACGGCGTACCCGGTGACGGTGAAGACCTCGCCGCTCGGCGGGCTCGAGGCGACCTTCAAGGAGGCCGACGTGCCCACCGGCGAGTTCACGCTCTCGCTCTTCGACCGCAACCCCGAGTCGTTCCTCGCGCGCCGCACCTTCAAGATCGAGGCTTACCGCGTGCCGACCTTCGAGGTGCAGCTCACCGGCGCGCTCCGCGTGCGCAACGACGGGCCGTTCAAGGTGAAGGCGCTCGCGCGCTACTACGCGGGCGGCAACGTGGCGAACCAGCCCATCGCGTGGACCGTGACGCAGCGGCCGTGGGACTGGGTGCCGAAGGGCCTGCCGGGCTTCCTCTTCGCCAACAGCTCGCAGTTCGCGCGCCCGGCCTCGCAGCAGGCGCCAGGCATCACCTCGCAGCAGGGCGAGCTCGACGACAACGGCGCGGCCGACATCACCATCAACCCGCAGCTCGACCTCGATGGCAGCCCGCGCATCTACCGCTTCGAGGCGACGGTCACCGGCCCCGACGAGCAGCCGATCACCACCGCCACCGAGGTGAAGGCGCTCCCGGCCTTCGTGCTCGGCCTGAAGATCCCCCGCTACCTCGAGAAGGCGACGGAGCTGAAGCCGGAGGTGGTCGCGGTCGGCGTCGACGACAAGCCGGTGAAGGGCCAGGAGATCCGCGTCCGCCTCTTCCGCCGCGTGTGGCACTCGACGCTGCGCGAGACGAGCTTCGCCACCGGCCAGGCGAAGTACCAGACCGAGCAGGAGGACCTGCAGGTCGCCGAGAAGCTCCTCACCAGCGACGCCGCGCCGCTGGCGCACGCCTTCCCCATCACCGACTCCGGCGTCTACGTGGTGGAGCTGTTCGCGCGCGACAAGCTGGGCCGCGTGCAGACGCTCTCGGCCGACCTCTACATCGGGGGCTCCACGCCGCAGAGCTGGCAGAAGTCGCGCGACGGCGTCTTCGAGCTCAAGCCCGACAAGAAGAGCTACGCCCCGGGCGAGGTCGCGCACGTGCTGGTGCAGAGCCCGTACGTCAACGCGCGCGCGCTGGTGGTGATCGAAGAGCCCGCCGGCAACCGCTACCTGTGGAAGGACGTCTCGGGCTCGAAGGCGGTCATCGACGTGCCGATCACCGATCGCTTCGTGCCGAACCTCCCGCTGCACGTGGTGCTGATGCGCGGCCGCCTCGGCGAGGGGAAGACCGACGACGCGCGCTACAAGCCGGCCACCGTCGCCAGCTCGCTCGATCTCCAGGTCGAGCCGACGAAGAACCTGGTGCTGGTCAACGTGCAGCACCCCGAGCTCGCCCGCCCCGGCACGAAGCACGACTTCACCATCACGCTGACCGACGACCAGAAGAAGCCCCTCGGCGGCGAGGTGACGCTGTGGCTCGTCGACGAGGCGGTGCTCTCGCTGGCGAAGGAAGGCTCGCTCGACCCGCTGTCCGAGCTCATCCGCCGCAACCAGCGCGCGGTCAGCATCCGCGACTCGCGCAACCTCGTCATCGGCCGCGTCTCGGAGCTCGAGGAGGAGCCCGGCGGCGACGGCGGAGACGACGAGGCGAACGGCGGCAAGCGCATGGTGCGCAAGAACTTCCAGACGGTGCCGTACTACGCCGCGACGCTCACCGTTCCGCCGAGCGGCAAGCTGGTGGTGCCGGTGCAGCTCTCGGACGATCTGACGACCTTCCGGGTGCGCGCGGTCGCGGTGTCCGGCGGCATGCGCTTCGGCCTCAAGCAGAGCTCGCTCAAGGTGCGCCTGCCGGTGCTGGTGCAGCCGCAGCTCCCGCGCTTCGTGCGCATGGGCGACACCTTCTGGCCCGGCGCCGTCGCGCGGCTGGTCGAGGGCGCGGAGGGCCCGGGCGTGGTCGACATCAGGATCTCCGGCGCGATCGACGGCAAGGCGTCGTCGCAGGAGAAGATCGACCTGCGCGCGAACAAGGCGCTCTCGGTGCTGACGCCGGTGAGCGTGAAGAGCGTCGCCACCGCGAAGGACACCGCGCTCACCGTGCGCGTCGACGTCACGCGGCTGTCCGACAAGGCGGGCGACGCCTTCGAGGTGAAGCTCCCGCTGCTGCCCGATCGCCAGATCGAGAAGCGCGCGCTCTTCACCACCTTCCAGCCCGGCAGGAGCACCGCCATCGACTTCCCCGAGAAGCCGCGACCGGGCACCGGCAGCCAGACGCTGATCTTCACCAACCAGCCCGGCCTGCTCGAGCTCGCCAGCGGCCTCGAGTACCTCTCGGCGTACCCGCACGGCTGCCTCGAGCAGCGCATGAGCCAGGTGTCGCCCGACCTCGCCCTCGGCGGGCTGCTCAAGAAGCTCGAGCTCGACACGCGCTTCACGCCGCAGGTGCAGGCCTCGACCAGGCGCATCCTCGACGAGCTCAAGCTCCACCAGGACGAGCAGGGCTTCTTCAGCTACTGGCCCGGCGGCCGCGGCGACGTGGCGCTCACCGCGCAGGGCCTGGAGTTCATGGTCGCGGCGAAGAAGGCCGGCCTCACCGTCGACGACGCCGTGCTGCGCCGCGCGACCGACGCCCTCAAGCGCGTGCTGCGCACCGACTTCAGCGGGCTGTGGGCCGACTACCGGTACAACCAGCAGACCGCCGCGCTGCGCGCCCTCGGCCGCGTCGGGGAGCTCGACGAGAACTACCTCGTGGAGCTGTTCGCGAAGCGCAAGCAGATGGACGCGGTCTCGCTCGCCGATCTCACCTCGGCGATGGCCGAGCGGCCCAACACCTTCCAGACCAACCTCGGCGCGCTCAAGGGTGAGCTCTGGGACAGCATGGTGTTCAAGCTGGTGAAGGGGCAGCAGGTGTTCGACGGCGTGCGCGGCGATCGCCCGAGCTGGTCCGGCCTGTACCTCGGCTCGTCCGCCTCCACCACCGCCGCCGTGTGGGAGGCGCTGCTCAAGCTCGATCCCTCGAACACGAAGCACCCGATGATCCGCGACGCGCTCCTCTCGCGCGCCACGACGCACGGCTTCGGCTCGACGCACGCCAACCGCCGCGCGATCGCCGCGCTGGGCGTGTACCTCGAGAAGAACACCACGCCGCAGCCGAAGACGACCGTCACCGTCGCCGGAGCCCAGGCGCTCGTGCTCGACGAGACGAAGCGCGCGGGGCGCCGCACCCTCGAAGGAGACGGACCGCTCGCCATCACCGTCGAAGGGCCGGCGGTCGGCGCGCGCGTGCAGCAGCAGTTCCTCCCCTCGGGGCCGGGCAGCGCCGTCGAGCCGAAGAAGGACGGCTTCATCGTCTCGCGCAGCCTCACCTGGCTCCACTCCGACGGCTCGGCCGACACGCACCACGAAGACAGGGCGGGCGCGACGTTCTCGGTGCCGCTGGGCGAGATCCTCGAGGTGCACGTGCAGCTCGTCACCGACGAGGCGCGCAACCACGTCGCGCTGGTGGTGCCCATCGCCGCCGGCCTCGAGCCGCTCAACCCGAACCTCGAGACCGCGGGCAGCGACGCGAAGCCCTCGCAGGCCGACTCCCTCAGCGCGACGTACGTGCAGCGCCTCGATCAGGAGGTCCGCTACTACTTCACCGAGCTCCCGCGCGGCACGCACACCTTCCACTTCCGCGTGCGCGCCAGCAGCGAGGGCCGCTTCGTGCACCCGCCGCCGTACGCCGAGCTCATGTACCGCGAGGAGCTCCGCGGCCGTGGCGCCGGCATGAAGCTCGTCGTCACCGGAGGCCACGAGAAGTGACTCGCGCGAGGAGAAGGCAGCTCGCCGTCGCCCTGGCGCTGCTGGCCGGCGCTGGCGCGCTGCTCTTCTCCCGCCTCGACGGCCGGCTCGTGCACCGGCAGCCGTCACACCTGATGCTCGATCGCACCGGGCGCTTCCTCGGTGAGGTGCCGGGCAGCTTCGACGCGTGGGGCTTCTGGCCGGTGCCCGAGGTGCTCCCCGAGAAGATCGTCGTCACCACGCTCGAGACGGAGGACCGCAACTTCTACGCGCACTCCGGCGTGCACTTCCCCTCGGTGGCGCGCGCCGCGTGGCAGAACGTGCGCAACGGCCGCGTCATCTCGGGCGCGTCCACCATTCCGATGCAGCTCGCGCGGCTGCAGCACCCGCGCCGGAGGACGCTCGTCTCGAAGGTGATCGAAGCCGCGGAGGCGACGCTGCTCGTCCACCGCCACGGCCGCGAGGCGGTGCTGCGCCACTACCTGACCGTCGCACCGTATGGGAACCAGTGCCACGGCGTGGTCCGAGCCGCGCGGCTCTACTTCGACAAGCCCATCGAGGATCTCTCGTGGCTCCAGGCCGCGTACCTCGCCGCGCTGCCGCAGCAGCCCGGCCGCATGGGGCCGTGGAACACCGAGGGCCACGCGCTCGCGCTCGATCGCGCCCGGCGGATTCTGCGGCAGCTCCACGCGCGCGCGGTGATCTCCGACGAGGACCTCCGCATCGCGCTGAACTCGGATCTGAAGATCGTCCCCCGGCCGCGCCGACACGAAGAGGCGATGCACTTCCTGCTCGCCACGGGCCGCGAGGTGCGCGGCAGCGCCGAGGTGATCCACCGCACCACGCTCGATCTCGACGTGCAGGCGCTCGCCAGCGCGGCGCTCCTCGACAACCTCGCGCACCTCAAGGGCGTCGGCGCGACGAACACCGCGGGGCTGGTGGTCGAGCTCGCGAGCGGCGACGTGCTCGCCTCGGTGGGGAGCGCCCACTACTTCGACCGCGAGGCGCGCGGGGCGATCGACTTCCTCTCGACGCGGCGCTCACCGGGCTCCGCGCTCAAGCCGTTCATCTACGGCCTCGCGCTCGAGAAGGGCACGCACACCGCGGCGAGCGTCATCGCCGACACACCCGTGGAGTTCGAGGTGCCCGGCGGGGGCACCTGGGCGCCCGAGAACATCACCCACACCTTCCTCGGCCCGATGCTGCTCCGCGAGGCGCTGGGCAACTCGCGCAACATCCCCGCGCTGCGCGTGCTGGCAGAGGTCGGCGTCGACGAGGCCCTCGCGCGCTTCGAGCGCGGCGGGGTGTCGGGCGTGCGCTTCGCTCCGGAAGCCTACGGGCTCACGCTGGCGATCGGCGCGATGCCGGTGACGCCCCACGAGCTCGCGACGCTCTACACCGCGCTCGCGCACCGCGGAGAGACCGTGCCGCTCCGGCGCTTCCTCGATGAGCCGCGCAGGCCGGGCGCGCGGATCCTCTCGGCCGACGCCGCGGAGCTGGTGGCGCACATCCTGGCGGACCCCTCCGCGCGGCGACCGGCCTTCGGCGCCGGAGGCCCGCTCGACTTCGAGCACGCCGTGTCGATCAAGACCGGCACCAGCCAGGGGTACCGCGACGCCTGGGCCGCGGCGTTCGACGATCGCGTGCTGGTCGTCACGTGGGTCGGCAACCACGACTGGCGGCGGATGAACCTCGTCTCCGGCGTCACCGCCGCGGCGCCCCCTGCTCATCGCATCCTCGACGCCGTGTCTCCGACGCGGAGCCCGCACGTTCCTCCGCTCATGGAGCGCGCGCTGCCTGCGTCGCTGACGAAGCGGGAGGTGTGCGCGCTGAGCGGCGGCCTGCCGGGGCCCGGCTGCACCCACCTCAAGACGGAGTGGTTCATCCCCGGCACGGAGCCCCACGAGCCCTGCCCCTTCCACGTCGAGGTGGCGATCGACGTGCGCAACGGCCTGCGCGCCGGCCCGGAGTGCCCCGCGCCGCACGTCGCGAAGCGGCCGCTGCTCGATCTGCCCGAGACGTACGAGGGCTGGGCGCGCAAGCAGCGCCTGGCCACGGCGCCCACCGCGTTCTCTCCGCTCTGCCCGTCTGGCGCCGACGTGCCGCCGCGCCTGGCGATCCGCGAACCACGCCCGCGGAGCCGCTACCTCTTCGACCCCGACACGCCGCACGAGCTGTCCACGGTGCGCTTCTCGGCCGCGGTGTCGCCCGCCAACGAGGAGGTGGTGTGGCTCGTCGACGGCACGCCCGTCGGCCGCGTGGGCTACCCGCACGAGCTGCGCTGGCACCTCTCACCGGGCACGCACGTCATCCGCGCGAGGCTCGCGCAGTCGGGCACCACCAGCGCGGCGGTCACCGTGACGGTCGACGACTGAAGGCCCCGGTCAAGGACAGCCCGGCAAGACGCGCGTCAGCTTCCAGGACGGGTTCTGACCGCCCTCTCCGGGGGTGTTGTCCGTGTAGATCGCGTCGACGAGCATGATCCCCATGCGTCCGCCGGCGAACTGGAACTCGACCGGCGCGACCGCGCGGTTGAGACGATCGCACTCCGCGAACGTCTCGGCCCCCTGGTCGACCGCTTGTCCCCCGACCGTGGCCCAGCCGAAGACTCCGGGGAGCATGAAGCGCCGGTCCGTCGACGACTCGCCGATCAGCCACCAGGCGCTCGACCCGTCCGCCCATGCCTGCGTCATCCACTTCTGGGTCGGTGCGTACTTCATGCAACCGCCCATGTTCGTCGCCCGATACCTGCCGGCAGCCAACGGAGCGCCCGCGTTGAAGTAGCTCGGCGTCCCGAACAGGTTCAGGTCCTGCGCGGTCGCGCTGCTGCTGACCGTGCCGACGGTGCAGTCGACCGTCGTGCTCACCTCGACGTCGGTGACCAGCGAGGCACGAATGATTCGTCCGTCGGCCTGCCCCCAGCGCGCGTCGAACACCAGCTCCTGCGAACAGGACGCGCAGGAGAAGTCGACGGTCGCCTTCCCGAACGCATCGATCTCGACCTCGGCGCTCCTTGAGGGATCCGTCCGAGCTGGAGATCCGAACAGTCCCGGTTCCGACACGGCCTCGAGCGTCGAGCGCGAACGCCTGAACGCGAACGACCGCGCCCGGCTTGTAGGGTCGCGAGGACAGGGTGAGCGAGAGCGAAGGCTCGCCCTCTTCCGCTCCGCACCCAGAGACGAGCACCAGCGCCACCACCGCCCACGACGCAACTTTCATGCGCAGAAGATACCAGCCTGCGCTCCCCCTCCAAGAGCGTGCTATCGGTGCGCCGCATGTGGAAGTCCTCACGGGTCTCGACGCTCGCGATGCTGCTGCTCTGGGCCTGCGCGCCGGCCAGCCCATCCGCCCCGGTCGCGCGGAAAGCCGACGCGCTCCAGCTCACCCTCCCGACACCACTGCCGCGCCTGAATCACACCGCGAACGTCCTCCCCACCGGGGAGCTGCTCGTGGTGGGCGGCCGTGATTTCGACGCTTGGCCGCTGAGCTCCACAGAGCAGCTCTCAGCAGAGGGCTCTCGGCTCGGTCTACCCCTGGCGGCAGTTCGAACCGACCACGTTTCCGTCACCCTCGACGACGGCACTGTCGTTGTCGCCGGAGGCACCGGCTCTGACGGGTTCCACTTGCGGGCGGAGCGAATCGTGCCCGGCGTCGGCGCGATACCGGCGGGCTCGCTCGAAGAAAGCCGCGTGTTCGCATCGGCGTCGCGACTGCGAGACGGGCGAGCCCTCCTCGTGGGTGGCTGGCAGAGCGGCTCGGTGTACGTGACGACCGCAGAGATCTTCGATCCTGTCACGTCAGCCTGGAAGGTCGTCGGAAAGACGCGCGTACAGCGTGCGAAGGCCTCGAGTGTACTTCTTCAGGATGGACGGGTGCTGATCATCGGCGGAAGCGCTGGACGCAGCATGCCGGTCCGGACCTGCGAGATCTTCGACCCGACAACCGGGAAGCTCGAGTTCGCCGCACCGATGAACCGCGCGCGATACCAGACGACCGCGACCGTCCTCTTCGACGGCCGCGTGCTGGTGGCTGGCGGAGAGCTCCGAGACATCTCGGACCCGACCGACCAGGTCGAGCTCTATGATCCCGTCGCCAACGAGTGGACGGTCGGCGCCCCGATGAACAGGCGACGCTCGCTCCACACAGCGACGCTCCTCCCGACGGGAAACGTCCTCGTCACGGGTGGCTACGACACGAACGCGAACGCCCCCGCCCTCTCCTCGATGGAGCTCTTCGACGTCGAGACCGGGACGTGGCGCGAAGTCGGCGCGCTGAGGCAGGCGCGGATGAATCACACGGCGACTCTCTTGCCCGGCGGTGACGTTGTCGTGGTTGGCGGCCTTGACGGCTACGCCACCAACAACGCTCCCAACGTCGTTTCGACAATCGAAGTCATCAATCTGCTCGACGGGCGATGGGTCGCGCGCGCTCCGGCCGTCGAGGCGCGCAGCAGGGCTCGCCTGACCACCCTCCGCAACGGCGTCGTCCGAACGGGCGGCTCGCGAAACGGAACGGCGGCCGCGCGCGTCGAGCTCTTCACGGCGGCCGAGCCGAGCACCCTGCCGTCACTCGCGACGCCTCGCGCCGGACACACCGCGACGCTGCTCCCCTCAGGCGAGCTCGTCGTCATCGGTGGCGATGACGGCTCCGGAGCGCTCCGCTCGCTCGAGTTCCTCGACGTCCAGCAGTCGCGCTGGAGCACCGGGCCCGCGCTGCTCGTGCGGCGCGTCGGGCACCAGGCGACGAGCACCCACCAGGGGAAGGTGCTCATCACCGGGGGCTCAGTGACCGACTCGCGCACCGAACTCCTCGATGAGCACACCCTGATCGAAGGGCCCCCGCTTCGAGCGCCGAGACTGGCGCACTCCGCCACGCTCCTGCGTGACGGCTCGGTGCTGGTGGTCGGCGGGAGCGGAGCGTCGGGCCCGCTGTCTTCTTGTGAGCGCCTCGGCGCCACCGCGTCCGCATGGGATGAGGCTGCCGCGCTGAATGCGCCGCGCACGGGGCACACCGCGACGCTCCTCCGCGACGGACGCGTGCTCGTCGCTGGCGGGAGCACCGAGGCGTCGGCCGAGCTCTTCGATCCCGACAAAGGCACCTGGACCCGCACCTCGCCCATGGCCTCGCCGCGCTCCGGGCACTTCGCGACGCTGCTCCCCAACGGGCGGGTCCTCGTCACCGGCGGGACGGACGGTACGAACCGCCTGCTCACGAGTGAGCTCTTCGATCCCGCCACCAACAGCTGGCTCGCCGCCGCGGCGCTCCCTCCCGGAGCCTTTCTCGAGAACTTCGGCACCCTCCCCGACGGGACGCTGCTCGCCGTCGGCGACGCCCCGCTCGCGTTCGTCTTCGAGACCGACCGGGCGAGCGACGACGTGAGGCCGGTGCTCGAGATCCCTCGAGTCGTCACTCCGCGTCAGAACCTCGTGCTCTCGGGCAGCAACCTCGTCGCGCGCTCCGAAGGCTCGAGCGGCACCCATCAGACCTCGCCTTCCGACGTGCCCTCGGTGTGGTTCGTCCACCTCGACTCGGGTGACTCGCGGTGGGTCCCCGTCACGCGCCGCGACGGCAGACCGACGCTCTCCGTCCCGGCAGACGCCCACCAGGGCTGGTACTCGCTCTCCTACGTCGTCAACGGCATCGCCAGCGCCCCGGTCACGGTGCTCGTCACCCACGACGGAGGCCTGTCGTGTCGGCTCCCGTCCGACTGCCGCTCGGGCTTCTGTGTCTCGGGCGTGTGCTGCGACCGCCCCTGCGAGTCAGCCTGCGAGACCTGCCGTGCCGCGGAGGGTGCGCTCACCGACGGGGTGTGCGGCCCCCGCCTCGCGGGAGCGCTCTGCCGCGCTGCCGAGCCGACCTGCGACGTCGCGGATCGCTGCGATGGTGTCAGTGCCGAGTGTCCCGATCGTCGCGCTGAAGACGGCGAAGCCTGTGAAGGCGGTCAGTGCCTCGCGGGGGTTTGCGAAGCACCGCCTCCTCCGAGTGGATGCAGTTGTCGCTCGCTCGAGCTCGCGCCGACGCTCGCGCTGCTCGCACTCCTCATCGTCCGCCGAAGGAGCGTCACATGAGGCGCTCGCTCGTGACGATCGTTGGCCTGATCGCCCTCAGCGCCTGCGAGTGGAACGTCCCCATCCAGCGCGTCAAGCCACCCGAACCCGACGACGGGCTCATCCACCGCGCCACACCGCCGGAGTTCGGTACGGTCGGAGACGCTGGCGGCTTCGCCAACCCTGCCGCCGTGCTCTTCGAGAACCGGGTCCACGTCTTCGCGCAGCACCTCGGCTCGCGCACACTCTCGTGGTGTGGCGACGCCCTGCAGGGCTGCGAATGGCAGGTGCTCGACGGAGCGGGCGGACTCAGCGGCCGCGTCCAGGGAGTCGTCGCGAGCGAGTGCATCGCGGCCGCGTCGTGGGGGGGCGAACTCCACGTGTTCTACCGACAGGATGAGTCGTCCCGCAGGACCCTGCGCCACGGCGTGTACTCGAACCATCGCTGGCAGTTCGAGACGATGACCGCTCCCGCCACGACTGCCGGCTGCGCGGCCACCCTCGTCGACCGGGTGCTGCGCGTCGCGGCGCATGACGACGCGAGCGGTGCCCTCCGGCTCACCACCAACGACACCTTCGTCTGGGCGCTCGACGCGGTGATCGCCAACGGCCAGGACGTTGGTCGTCAGAGCGCGCTGACCTCGACGGCCGGCCTCCTGCACGTCTTCTATTCCGACGACGACCGAAACGCGCTCGTCGAGGCCAATCCTGGAGAGAAGAAGGTCCGGGAGTCCTTCGACGCCCCGCTCGGCCGCCTCGCCGCGACCGCAACGGGCGGCACCGCGCACGTCTTCCTGCAGGACCCCGCCCGACGACGGCTCCTGCACGGCATCTCGCCGGACAAAGGGAGCTGGGAGCTCGAGACGATCGATGGCAACGGCGCCCGCCCGGGCGCGACCACCAACGACGTCGGCTCGTCCGGCATCGCGGCCACCGACGCGCTCGAGATCTTCTACTACGACGCCACCGCCGGCGATCTGAGGCACGCCCGCCCGAGCGAAGACGGAGGCTGGAGGTTCGAGCGGCTCGACGGCGAGACCGAAGACGTCGGCCGGAGCCCCACCGCGCTCCGTCTCGATGCCGGCGTCGTCGTCATCTACGAGGGCGCGGAGGGCACCGTGCGGCGCGCGTGGCTCGCCGAGTGACGCTCAGCGCGTCAGCAGCTCCGCGAGCCGCTTCGTCATCGCCTCGACCTCTTCGCGCGACCCCGAGCGCTCGACCACGTCGGCCTCGATGATCACCGACGCCAGCTCTGCCTCGAGCTCCTTCGCCGCCTCGCGCTCGGCCTCGTTGGCGACGAGCTGCAGCTCCCGCTGGAGCTGCCGCACCGCCACCAGCACCGCGTGCAGGGCGCGCCGCGCGTGGCGGTTCTTCCGCCGCTCCTCGGCGTCGATCTTCTGCTCGGTCTCGTCGCGGTGGGCGCGCTCCTTCGCCGCGAGCGCCGCCGCCTCGGTGCTCGCCAGGCTGGTGCGCGCGTCGAGCTGGATCTCCTTCTTCTGCCCGCTGAGCCGGTCGACCGCCGAGACCGAGAGCATCCCTTCGGTGTCCAGCGCGAAGGTGACCTCCAGCTCGTGGTCGCGCCGCAGCGTCCCCAGCAACCCGTCGAGCGCCAGCTCGCCCACCCGCACGTTCTCCTCGGCGCGCCGCGCGTCCCCCTGCACCACCGGCACGCGCACCGTCTTCTGGCCGTCCTGCCCCGGGTAGAAGATCTCCGTCGCGTGGCACGGGAGCATCGTGTTGCGCTGGATCACCGGCTTCACCAGCCCGCCGGCGATCTCCACCCCGAGCGTCGAGCCCACCACGTCGAGCAGCAACGTCTTGCCCTTCTTCTCGACCAGCTCCGCCGCGTGCACTGCCGCGCCGAGCGCCACCGCCTCGTCGGGGTCGATGCGCGTGTCGGGCTCCTTGCCGAAGTGCGTCGCCACCAGCTGCCGCAGCAGCGGCACGCGCGTCATCCCGCCCACCAGCAGCACGCTGTCGATCTCCCCCGCCTGGAGGTTCGCCTCCACCAGCGCCCGCTCGACGATCTGCAGCGCGTGCTCGGTCTTCGGCCGCACCAGCCGCTCGAAGAACGGCCGCGTCAGCATGGTCTCGATGGGCACCGAGCCCCGCCTCGAGTCGGGGAAGAGCACCGTGCTGATGCGCGAGTACTCCGCCGTCGAGACCTCGCGCTTGGCCCGCTCCGCGAGGAACTTGAGGTGCTGCACCGCGGTGCGCTCGTGGCTCGCGCGCTCGCGCGTCGCGGGATCCTGCACGTGCGACAGCAGCCACTGCACCAGCACGTTGTCGAAGTCGTCGCCGCCGAAGAACGGGTCGCCCGCCGTGGCCAGCACCTCGAACACCCCGTCCTGCACCTGGAGCACCGAGACGTCGAACGTGCCGCCGCCGAGATCGAACACCAGCGCCCGCCCCGAGAAGCCCTGCGACAGGCCGTAGGCCATCGCGGCCGCGGTCGGCTCGTTGAGCAGCCGCAGCACGTTGAGCCCGGCGATCTCCGCCGCCTCGCGCGTCGCCTGCCGCTGGGCGTCGGTGAAGTTCGCCGGCACGGTGATCACCGCGTCGGTCACCTCGTCGTTGAAGAAGTCCTCCGCGTCGGCCCGCAGCTCCGACAGCAGCATGCCGGCGATCTGCGCGATGGGCAGCGTCTGCTCGCCCAGCTTCACGCGCACGTCCTCGCTCGGGCCGGCCACCAGGGTGTACGGGTAGAGCAGCCGCGACTTCTGCGCGAGCTCCGGCGTCCACCGCTGCCCGATGAAGCGCTTGGTCGCCGAGGCCACCAGCTCCGGCGACTCCTGCATCAGCAGCCGCGCCTCCTCGCCCACCACGCGCGCACCACCGGAGGTCACCCCGACCAGAGAGGGCAGCAGCCGCTGACCCGTCGCACGCTCGATGATCCGCGGCGCCTGCCCCGTCGCCGTGGCCACCGCACTGTTGGTCGTGCCGAGGTCGATGCCGATGGAAGGTCGCATCGCTCCGTGCAGGATTGCACAGTGCGCGCCGAGTCCGAGAAAACGACACCGTACGACGATGTGGGCAGGGCGGGACTCGAACCCGCACGCCTTGCGGCACGGGATTCTAAGCCCCGCGCGGCTACCAATTACGCCACCTGCCCGACTCCTGATGGCCGAGGAGTACCAAAGCAAAACGGCCGGTGCTCTTTCGAGTCACCGGCCGTTTCTCTTGTGAAAGCGGAAGGAATCGAACCTTCAACCTATGGATTAAGAGTCCATTGCTCTGCCAATTGAGCTACGCTTCCGAACCGTTGGCGGCGCGGCATATAGATCCTGCCGGTCGCCCCTGTCAACTACCTTTTGACGTCAGCTCCGAAACTTCCGGCGCCGGCCTGAACAGTAACCAGACTCCGGTCACTGCCAACCCCACCACCACGTACTGCGCCGGGGTCAGACCCAGGTAGCGACGATCGACGAAGCTGAGGTCTGACGCGCGGAGGAAGTCGAGAAAGAACCGGGGGATCGAGTACCCCAGGGCCAGCACGCCCATCAGCCGGCCCTGCCGCGGGCGGCGCTGCTTGAGGGCGTAGAGCACCACCGAGAGCGCCGCGAGCACGAACACGTCGTACAGCCCGAGATCGTGCCTCGGCCCGCCGTAGGGGGTCGCGGGGAAGTCGACCGCGAGGAAGAAGTCGGTCCGCACGCCGGGGTGGTCGTGCACCAGGAAGCAGCCGATGCGCGCCACCATCCACCCCGGCGCGGTCCCCAGCGCCAGCGCGTCGAGGAACGGCGAGACCGGCTCCTTGATCTTCCTGAAGAAGAGGAAGATGCCCAGCAGCGCCCCCAGCACCCCGCCCATCGACGACAGCCCGTCCCAGAAGCGGAGCACGTAGAAGGGATCCCTCGGCGTCAGCAGCTCCGGGTGGTACGCGAAGAGGTGCATGAAGTGGCCGCCGAAGAGGCCGAACACCACGGCCCACGTCACCACGTCGCGCAGCGGCTGATCGCGCCCCGGCCAGTAGCGCCTCGCCTCGCGCGCGGCGAGCCACGCTCCGAGCACGACGCCCGCCGCCGAGAGCACGCCGAAGATGTCGATGCGCTGCCCGAAGGGCAGGTTCAACGCCGGGAGCTCGAAGTACGGGACCAAGCGCGCCCAGAGGGATTCGAACCCCCGACCCTCGGCTTCGAAGGCCGATGCTCTATCCAGCTGAGCTATAGGCGCCGAGTCTCAGAAAGGGCGGCTTACCGGTTTCGAACCGGTAACCTCAGGAGTCACAGTCCTGCGCTCTAACCAGTTGAGCTAAAGCCGCCGTGCTGCCGTGCTGCGTGAAACGCGGCGCAAGTACCGAATGCGCCGCAAGAGGTCAATCTGTTCTGCTCAGCATGCCCGGCGGGATTCGAACCCACGACCCTCGGCTTAGAAGGCCGATGCTCTGTCCAACTGAGCTACGGGCACTCGTTACTGCTGTGTCGGGGCGGCCGGATTCGAACCGACGACCTTCTGCGCCCAAGGCAGACGCGCTACCAGACTGCGCTACGCCCCGATGTCCCAAACTGCGTTTGAAGCGGCCCCTTTTGGACCATGGGAGGCGGACGCGCAAGGCTCCTCTCACTGACCGAATCTCCGAGGCGTGTCGGGGCTTTGACCCCGCCCGGCAGTTGTTGGCAGTCTGCGCGCCGTGCGGCATCTCTTCTCCTTCCTGTTGGTGACGGCGCTGGTGGCAGGGTGCAAACCCACACCGACGACGCCAGAGCTCGAAAACGACGGCGGCACCACGCTCAGCGACTGCAAGCCCGAAGTGACGCTGGGCACGCCGCTGCGGCTGCTGACCCGGCCCGAGTACGACCTCACGGTGCGCGATCTCCTCGGCGCGACCGGCCGCCCGTCCGCCGACTTCCCGCGCGATCCGCTCAAGTCGGGGCTCGACAACGACGCCACGCTCAACCAGGTCACCGGCTCGCACGTCGCCGCGTACCTCGACGCCGCCGAGCGCCTCGCCGCCGACACCCTCGCCAACCGCCGCGCGAAGCTGCTGCCGTGCGCCACCAACGATCAGGCGTGCGGTGAGCTCTTCATCGCCACCTTCGGCCTGCGCGCCTTCCGCCGCCCGCTCAACGCCGAGGAGCGCGCGAACCTCAACTCGGTCTTCACCGCCGCCAACACCACCGAGGGCTTCGACGGGGCGATCTCCGTCACGCTCCAGACGATCCTCCAGTCGCCGCAGTTCCTCTACCGCGACGAGCAGGCGCTGGCCGTGGTGCCGCAGCCGGTGGTGACGCTGGGCGGCTTCGAGCTCGCGTCGCGCCTCTCGTACTTCCTGTGGGGCACCATGCCCGACGATCGCCTGCTCGATGCCGCGGCGAACGGCGAGCTCGACACGCCCGAGGGCCTCTCGGCGCAGGCGCGGCGCATGCTCGACGACCCGAAGTCGGTGGACGGCCTGATGCGCTTCTTCTCGCTGTGGCTGTACCTCGACGGCGTCGAGAACACCGAGAAGACCACCTCGGTCTACCCGCAGTTCACCCCGGCGCTGGCGAAGGCGTGGCGCACGTCGCTCGAGCTCTACGTGAAGGACGTGCTCGCCCACGAGGGCACGCTCCGCGCGCTGCTCACCACCAACGTCATGTACACCAACGACTCGATGTCGATGTACGGAGGCAACGCGCCGTCGGCCGCCTTCGTGCGCAACGAGATGACCGGCACCCAGCGCCGCGGGCTCCTCACCCAGCCCGGCTTCCTCGCCTACAAGTCGATGCCCGACGGCAGCTCGCCGGTGCGCCGCGGGAGCTTCGTGCTCGATCGGCTCCTGTGCGAGCCGCCGCCGCCGCCGCCCGCCGGCTCGAACGTCACCCCGCCCAGCCCGTCGACCTCGCTCACCACCCGCCAGCGTTTCGCCAACCACAGCACCTCGCCGGCCTGCTCCGGCTGCCACGCGATCATCGACCCGGTGGGCTTCACCTTCGAGAACTACGACGGCATGGGCCAGTGGCGCGACACCGAGAACGGCCAGCCGATCGACGCCACCGGCGGCGTGAAGGTCTCGCGCGATCAGTCGGTGCTCGGCGCCGTCACCGGCGTCGCCGAGCTCAGCGACAAGCTCGCCGCCAGCCGCAACGTGCACGACTGCGTGGCCAAGGAGTTCTACCGCTTCGCCGTCGGCCGCCCCCTCAACCAGGCCGACACCTGCACCGCCACCCGCATCGGCGATCGCTTCATGAGCTCGGGCGGCAACTTCAAGGAGCTGATGCTCGCCATCGTGGAGTCCGAAGCCTTCCGCCAGAACGCCAACCCGGAGATGACGCCATGAAGCTGTCCCGACGGCAGGTCCTTCGGGGCGCGGGCGGCATCACCGTCGCCCTGCCCTTCCTCGAGGCCCTCGCCCCGCGCACCGCGCGCGCGCAGGCCATGCCGAACAAGCGCTTCATCGGCATCTACCACCCCAACGGCGTCTTCACGCCGAAGTGGTTCCCCACCGGCGAAGAGACCAACTTCACCCTCGGAGAAATCCACCAGGCGCTCGCCCCGTGGAAGTCGAAGCTCCTCTTCACCAGCGGCATCGACATGCAGGTCGCCGTGTCGGGCCCCGGCGAGCAGCACCAGCGCGGCATCGGCGCGCTCTTCACCGGCGCGAAGCTCGACAGCGGCACCTTCGTGGGCAACGACGGCAGCCGCGCCGGCTACGCGCTCGGCCCGTCGATCGACCAGACGCTGGTCGACCTCATCGGCCAGGGCACGCGCCTCCCCAGCCTGCAGCTCGGCGTGCATGCGCTGCTGCCCAACGTCGCGGGCGTGGTGAGCTACCGCGCGGCGAACCAGCCGCTCCTGCCGCAGAACGATCCGCGCCTCACCTTCCGCACGCTCTTCCAGGACTCGGGCATGCCGCCCACCGAGCTCGAGAAGCTCCGCCTGCGCCGCCGCTCGGTGCTCGACGCGGTGCAGACCCAGCTCGCGGCGCTCAAGAAGAGCGTCAGCACGTCCGACCAGGCGCGGCTCGATCAGCACCTCACCCTGGTGCGCGAGCTCGAGATGCGGCTCACCGCGCTCCCCGCCGGCACCTGCCAGCAGCCCACCGACCCGGGCATGGTCGACTACCAGCGCGAGGCGGAGATCCCCACCGTCACCCGCCTGCAGATCGATCTCCTCGCCCTCGCCATCCGCTGCGATCTCACCCGCATCGGCACGGTGATGTTCAGCGACGCGATGAACCACATCACGATGCCGCACCTGAGCATCACCAGCGACATCCACAACCTCACCCACTACTCCGACGCCTCGCCCGAGCGCGCGCAGGTCGGCACGCGCGACACCTGGCAGACGGGCATCATCGCGGGCCTGCTCCAGCAGCTCGAGTCGATCCAGGAGAGCGACGGCAGCAACGCGCTCGATCACACCCTCGTGATGTGGGGCTCCGACGTGTCGCGCGGCAACGTGCACGCCCACGACGACATGCCCTTCGTGCTCATGGGCGGCGGCGCCGGCTTCCGCATGGGCCGCTTCGTGAAGTACCAGCGCGCGTACCACAACGATCTGCTGGTCTCGATCCTCCGCGGCTTCGGCAGCAACGTCATGACGTACGGCGAGCCGACCTTCTGCCGCGGCCCGCTGGCCAACCTCACCTGAGAGCCCCCACATGATGAAGAAGCTCGCCCTCACGCTGGTGCTGGGATCGACGCTGCTCGCGGCGCGCCCGGCGCACGCGGTGTCTCTCGGCGTCGATTTCGGCGGAGGCTACTGGTACCTCAACACCGCCCAGTTCGATCTCCACTTCAAGGTGCAGTTCGCGCTCGGCAGGTACGTGTCGCTCGGCGTGCGGCCGGGCATCCTGCTCAACGTGCGCCCGGCGGTGGAGGTCGGCATTCCCGCCGACGTGTACTTCCGCTTCCACGTCAGCCGCGTGTACTTCGACGTGCTCGGCGGCCTCGCGGTGCTCTTCGGCAACCCCTACCCGCTCCGCGCCCACGTCGCGGGCGGCATGGGCGTGCACTTCGGGAAGATCTTCTCGCTCGGCTTCGAGGCCGGCTGGCTGATGGACGGCGCGCAGATCCTCATGCGCTTCAGCTTCGCCTTCTGACGATGCGCTGGCCGTCACTCGAGGAGCTGGCCCGTCACGCGCCGATCCCCGACGGGGTGACGCTGCGCCACTGGACCGACGCCGAGCTCGAGCAGCTGCCCGACCTCATTCGCCGCTGGTACCCGGCGGCCACCGTCGGCGCAGAGTCGAGCTTCCTCGACCCGGCGTTCCTCCGCCGCGAGCTGGTGCGCCCCGACGCTCCCGAACGAGACCTCCTCTCGTGGGCGATCTGCGAGCACGGCGCGGTCGTCGGCTTCCAGTCGTTCCAGCGCGACGTCGGCGCGCGCGCGCTGCACGGCCGGCTGGGCTTCCTCTCGCCGGAGGCCCGCGCGGGCTTCCTCGGCGCCCTCGGCTTCTCGCTCTTCGAGGCGCTGGGCCGCCTGAGCGGCGCGGAGCTGCTCCAGGTCTGGGTCACCCTCGCGCACAAGGGCCAGCAGCTCTTCGCCGAGCGCCGCGGCTTCGCCCTCGCGGGCCTGGTGCCGGGCTTCGATCGCGACCTGCTGCCCGACGGCACGGTGAAGCGGGTGATGGAGGCGCTCTACGTGAAGCTCCTCGTCGAGCCGTCGGCCCTCTCGTGGCCCGACGAGGCGGCCCTCACGCCGCGCACCCGCGCGGCGCTCCAGGCGCTCTTCCCGCGCTGACTACGCGTCGACCTGCTCGACGTCCTTCGCGTTCTCCATGATGAACTTGAAGCGCGCGGCGACGTCCTTGCCCATCAGATCGTTGATGGTGCGATCGGTCTCGAGCTCGCTGTCGATCGCCACCTTGAGCGCCAGGCGGCGCTTGCGATCGAGCGTGGTCATCTTCAGCTCGTCGGGCGTCATCTCGCCGAGGCCCTTGAAGCGCATGATGTTGGGCTTCGCGTTCCCCTTCACCTTCTCCTTGATGATCTGATCCTTGTGGTCGTCATCGAGGGCCCAGTACGTCTCCTTGCCGATGTCGACGCGGTAGAGCGGCGGCTGGGCGATGTACACGTGGCCCTGGGTGATGAGCGGCCGGAGGTGCCGGTAGAAGAAGGTGAGCAGCAGCGTCGAGATGTGGAGCCCGTCGGCGTCGGCGTCCATCAGCAGGAAGACCTTGCCGTAGCGGAGCTTCGAGAGATCGACGTCGGCCCCCAGGCCACAGCCGAGCGCCGACGCGATGTCCTGGAGCTCCTTGTTGGTGGCCACCTTGTCGGTCGACGCCTGCTCGGCGTTGAGCACCTTGCCGCGCAGCGGGAGGATCGCCTGCGTGTTGCGGTCGCGCCCCTGCTTCGCCGAGCCGCCTGCGGAGTCACCCTCGACGATGAACAGCTCCGAGTCTTCCGGGTCGGTCGACGAGCAGTCGGCCAGCTTGCCGGGCAGGTTCAGCTTGTGGCTGACCGCCGACTTGCGCGCCACCTGGCTCGCCGCGCGCGAGGCCTCACGCGCCCGCGCCGCGAGGATGATCCGCGCCACCACCGCCTCGGCGATGGTCTTGTTGTCGTTGAGCCACTTCTCGATGGCCGGGCGCACCACGTTGTCGACCTGGCCCTGCGCCTCGGGGTTGTTGAGCCTCTCCTTGGTCTGGCCCTGGAACTGCGGCTCGACCACGTACGCCGAGAGCACGCACACCATGCCCTCGCGGATGTCTTCCGCGGTGAGCGTCACGCCCTTGGGCGTCAGGTCGTGCGTCTCGATGTAGTTGCGCACCGCCTTCACCACGCCGGCCTTGAGGCCGTTCTCGTGCGTGCCGCCCATCTTGGTGGGGATGCCGTTGACGTAGCTCTTCACCAGCTCGTCGGTGGCCTCGCTCCACGCGAGCGCGAACTCGAGCTTCACGCCGTTCTCGTGCGACCGGTACAGCGGCGTCGAGCCCGCGGGCACCAGCGCCTTGCCGCGATCCTGAATGAGCTTGGTGATGAACTCCGCGATGCCGCCGTCGTGGCGGAAGGTGACCTCGGTCTTCGGGCTCGCCGTCTCGTCGGTGAAGACGATCTCCAGGCCCTTGTGGAGGTAGCTCTTCGACTCCAGCCGCTCCTTGATCAGCTCCACGTCGAACTTCAGCTTCGGGCCGAAGATCTCCGGGTCGGGCGTGAAGGTGATGGTGGTGCCCGAGCCGCGCGCGTTGGCGCCGGTCTTGAGCTTCGAGGTCGGCTTGCCGCGGCTGAAGGTCTGCTCGTGGTGCTTCCCGTCTCGCTTGATCTGCGCGATCAGCTCCGTCGAGAGCGCGTTCACCACCGACGAGCCGACGCCGTGCAGGCCGCCGGAGTGGGTGTAGTTCTTCTTCTCGAACTTTCCGCCCGAGTGGAGCGTGGTGAGGATCACCTCGAGCGCCGACTTCTTGTACTTCGGCATGAGGTCCACGGGGATGCCGCGGCCATCGTCGCTCACCGTGACCGTGGTGCCGCTCTTGTGGAGCGTCACCTCGATGCGCGAGGCGTGGCCGTTCATCACCTCGTCGACCGAGTTGTCGACGATCTCCCACAGGAGGTGGTGGTAGCCGTCGGCCCCCGTGCCGCCGATGTACATGCCGGGGCGAATGCGCACCGGCTCGAGCCCCTCGAGGACCTGGATGTCAGACGCGTCGTATTTCTTGGCAGCCATGCTCGTCGCTCCTCACTTCTTCTCGGTCTTCGGGGCCTCAGGCAGCGTCACCACCTCGAGCGGGCGCGACACCGACTTCACCTGATCCTTCTTCGACATCTCGCGCCCCTTGCCGCCGCGGCCGGTGACCTCGTACTTGCCCGGCGAGAGCTTGAGCGTGCGCCCCTTGGTGGTCTCGATGTTCAGCTCCGCGTCCTTCTTCGAGGTGCAGAGGAAGGCCATCACCTGATCGTCTTCAGCCGTCTTGATCACCGTGACGCCGCGGCCCGGGCCGGCGAGCTCGTTGACCTCCGCCACCTTGCACACCAGCGCGTTGGTGTTCTTCGTCACCACCGCCAGCAGATCCTTCTCGGTGCACGGCGCGACGCCGATGATCTCGTCGCCCTGGCCCGCCTTCGCGAAGCGGCGCCCGGCGCGCGTCGAGACCTCCTTGTGCGGCTCGAGCGAGAAGCGCAGGCCGTAGCCGTCCTTCGACACCGCCACCAGCATCGAGGGGATCGGCAGGCGCGGATCGAGCGACAGCGCCCCCACCACCCGCTCGCCGTCGTCGAACTTGAAGAGCTTCTGCACCGGGTCGCCGTAGCCGGTCGAGGCCGGCACGTCGTTGAAGCGCGTGACGTACGCCGAGCCGGCGCTCGAGAAGAACACCAGGTTCGACTTGAGCGAGCCCGACACCACCGCCATCAGCTCGTCGCCCTCGCGCATGCGCGTCGAGGTGGGGTCCTTCAGCTCGCGCACCCGCTTGACCCAGCCGTCGCGCGTGACGACCACCTGGCAGTCTTCGTCGGCGATGAAGGCCTCTTCGTTGTACTCGACCTCCTCGACGGGGCCCGAGACGCGGCTGCGGCGCTTGTCGCCGTACGTCTTGCCGATGCCCTCGAGCTCCTCCTTCACGATGCCCCAGCGCGCCTTCACGCCCGACTTGTCCTCCTTGAGGAGCTCCGCCAGCCGCTTCGCCTCGGCGCGCTTCTCCTTGAGCTCCTTCTCGATGACGAGGATCTCGAGGCGCGCCAGCTTGTAGAGCTTCATCTCGAGGATGGCGTCGACCTGCTCCTCGGACAGCTTGAAGCGCGCGATGAGCTTCTTCGCCGCGTCATCCTTGCCCTCCGACTTGCGGATGATGCGGATCATCTCGTCGAGGGCGTCGTAGACCTTCTCGAACCCCTCGAGGATGTGCAGGCGCGCCTTGAGCTGCTCGAGCTGGTAGCGCAGCCGCTTCGTCACCACCTCGAGGCGGAACTCGAGGAAGTGCCACAGCATCTCCTTGAGGTTGAGCCGCTTCGGCGTGCCGACCTCGGGGTTCTCGGTGGGCACCAGCGCCGTGAGGTTGACGTTGAAGTTCGTCTGCAGCGGGGTGTGCTTGTACAGGTACGACATGACGAGCTCGGGGTCGGTGTCCCGCTTGAGCTCCATCACGATGCGCACCTCGGCCGTCGACTCGTCGCGCACGTCGACCAGCGTGGGCAGCTTGCGCTCGGTGATGATCTCGCCGATGCGCGAGACGAGCGTCGACTTGTTCACCGTGTAGGGGATCGAGGTGACGACGATGTTCACCCCGCCGCGCGGCCGCTCTTCGGTCTTCCACTCGCCGCGGAGGCGGATCGCCCCCTGCCCCGTCTCGTAGATGTCCTTGAGCTCCTTCTTGGAGTTGAGGATCTGCCCGCCCGTCGGGAAGTCGGGCCCCTTCACGAACTTGAGCAGATCCTTCGTCTCGAGCTTCGGGTCCTTGATCAGCTCGACGCAGGCCTCGATCAGCTCACCGAGGTGGTGCGGCGGGATGTTGGTCGCCATGCCGACCGCGATGCCCGTGGTGCCGTTCATCAGCAGCTGCGGCAGCTTCGAGGGCAGCACCGTCGGCTCGGTGCGCGTGCCGTCGTAGTTCGGCCGGAACTCGACCGTCTTCTGCTGCAGCTCGGCCAGCATCTCGTCGGACAGCCGGGCCAGGCGCGCCTCGGTGTAGCGCATGGCGGCCGGCGCATCGCCGTCGAGCGAGCCGAAGTTCCCGTGGCCGTCGACCAGCGGGTAGCGCAGCGAGAAGTCCTGCGCGAGGCGGACCATCGCGTCGTAGATCGACTGGTCGCCGTGGGGGTGGAACTGGCCCATCACCACGCCGACCACGTTCGCGCACTTGCGGTACTTCGCGTCGGCGGTGACGTTCTCGTTCCACATCCCGTAGAGGATGCGGCGCTGCACCGGCTTGAGCCCGTCGCGCACGTCGGGGAGCGCGCGCGAGGTGATCACCGACAGCGCGTAGTTGAGGTAGCGGCGGCGCGCCTCCTCGGCGAGGTTGATGGGGCGCTCACCACCGCCACCCGCGCCAGAGCCCGATTTTCCGGCCTTTCCGCCCTTTCCGCCTCCGCCCTTCCCGCCATTGGCGAACATGTTCATTTGTTCAGCAGCGCTCACGAAATCCCTCGATTTCCTGCGTCGTTACGGGCCTGGAAGCACGTGCTACAGGCCTGATCTGCGCCGACCTTACCAGCGCGATCCGACAAGGCAACCCTTTCCGGGCGGCAACCTCGCGAAACCTCAGCGGATCGACGCTGCCAGTCGGTCAAACGGCGGACGTGACCTTTCACCTTGCTCGGCTAGGCTCGCCTGCCGTGCTTCCCCTCCTGCTCGTCGTCCTGGCCGCGCCCAAGGGTGCGCCTCCCCCGTCCAAGCCCTCGCTGCCTTCGAAGGCCGCGGTGTTCGTGTCGTCGCCAGACGAAGCCGCTGCCGCCAGAGCGGAGCTCGAGCTGACGAAGGCGCTCGAGGCCGAGTCGGTGAAGGTCGTCGACGTCACCGCCGATCTGCCGGTCGCCCCGCGGGACGGCACCGGCGACACCCTGATGAAGGAGGCGCGGCAGGCCTTCGACGATCTCGACTACCAGGGCAGCGCCGACAAGTGGGCCGCCGCGCTCGAGTTCTTCATCAAGCACCCCGAGATCGCCGACGCGAAGGCGCTGGGCGACGCGCACTTCTTCATCGGGGCGCTGGCGATCCTCAACGGCGGCAAGGGCCAGGCGAAGCGCGCTCAGGAAGAGTTCGCGCGCGCGCTGCTCCACCACCCCGAGCTCACCTGCGATGCGCAGGTGTACGGCGCCGACGTGAAGAAGGCCTTCGACAAGGCCCAGGCCGACGTCGCGAAGAAGGACCAGGGCAGGCTGTCCATCGACTCCACGCCCCCGGGCGCCGAGGTCTCGCTGCGCGGCAAGGTGCTCGGCCGCACGCCGATCGCCGACGTCCCCGCGCTGCCGGTCGGCCGCCACCTGGTGCTCTTCTCGAAGGTCGGCCACGAGCCGGGCGGCGCCTTCGCCGACGTCACGAAGGAAGGCGCCACCGTGAAGCCCGAGCTGCTGCCGGTGAAGGGCTACCTCGAGATCCGTGACGCGGCGACCTCCGCCATCGGCAAGGGCGTCGGCGTCTCCGGCCCGCTGCCCGACCACGCGCGCAAGCTGGCCCAGGTCGTCAAGGCGCGCTTCCTCGTGATGTCCGACGGCACCACCGCCGAGGTGTGGGACACCGAGACCGGCAACCGCGTCGCCGGCCTGCCGCTCGACGATCTCCCCGGCACCGCCCAGAAGATCGAGAAGTTCATCTCGAAGCCGAGCGCGCCGGTCGCCGTGGCCGAAAAGCGCGACGGGCCGGTCGCCACCGGCGCCATCACCGAGAAGTGGTGGTTCTGGACCGCGGTGGGCGTGGTGGCGGTCGGCGCCGGCACCGCCGTCGGCGTCGCCGCCGCGAACAATTCGGGCGGGCGGCCGTTCAACGTGGTGCTGGGGACTCCCTGAGGTGCGCATGCGGCTCGCTCTTCTCTCGACGCTCCTCGCCGCGACGGTGTTCGCGGCCCCGCCTGCCGAGAAGCGCGTCGGCGCCCTCATCCTCCCGATGGACAAGGGAGCCGAGGCGCTCACGCTGAAGATCGAGGCGTTCGCCAACTCCGCCCTCGAGGAGTACCAGGGCCTCACGGTACGGACCAACGACGAGCTGTTCGGCGTGCCGCCCGACGAGGAGGCCGTCGCCTCGCTCAAGCGCGCCGACACCGGCTTCAAGGAGAGCAAGGCCGCCTTCGACGATCGCAACTACGAAGACGCCGAGCGCAAGCTGCGCGCCACCATCAAGGAGTACGGCAAGGCGGTGGCGGCGATGAAGACCTGCGGCAACCTCTGCGAGACCGTCGCGATGTACGCCGCGGTGCTGCAGGCGCGCGGCGACGTCGAGGAGGCGAAGATCGCGATCCTCGATCTCCTCTCGCTGGCGCCGACCTACGAGCTCGATCGCAAGCGCTACCCGCAGAACTTCCTCGCCCTCAAGGCGCAGGTGGCCACCGGCCGCAACGCGCAGCTCCGCGGCAACGTGACGGTGAAGACGAAGCCCGCGGGCGCCCGGGTGTACCTCGACGGCGAGCTGCAGGGGTACTCGCCGCTCACGCTGCAGACGCTGCCCATCGGCAAGCACCTCGTGCGCGTCGAGCGCCCGGGCTTCAAGCAGGCCGGCGCGCTGGTGGAGATCACCCCCGACGACCAGGAGATCACCCCGGAGCTCGTCGCCACCTCCGGCTACAAGGCCTTCGACTCGCTGATGGATCGCCTCGCCGGCGAGGCCCTCAAGGACAAGGGCGGCGCGACGATGACCAGCGTGGCCAACTCGCTCAAGCTCGATCGCGCGGTGATCGGCGTGCTCCGCGAGAACGAGTCGGGCGAGGGCTCCGAGCTGACGATGACCTACTTCGATCTCAAGGCCGGCAGGCGCATCGCGGTCAAGCGCGCCTCGTTCCAGGGCGACGAGTTCGGCCAGCTCAAGGGGGAGGTCGCGCGCATGGTGAACCACCTCCTCAACAGCGGCGAGGCCAACGCCGACAGCAAGGTCTCCCGCACCGCCGATCCGCTCGACGGCAAGGCCGGCACCGAGGACTGGAGCTCCGACGATCGCGGCGGCCGCAACACCTCGCGCGACAAGAAGAACAAGAACAAGGGCGACCCGCTCGACGGCACCAGCGGCACCGAAGATTGGTGATGACCGTGGTACGAGAGCGCAATGCTCTCGCGCCTTCCCCTGCTCGGCCTCCTCGCGTCGGGCGTCGTCTTCGCGCAGACCGCCGCCGTCGGAGGCACTGACCTCTCGCGCGGCACCACCCTCCTCCCCGGCTCCGCGGCCTGGAGCGACGAGGCGACGTCGCTCGTCTACAACCCGGCCGGCCTCGGCCGCGCCGGAGCGTTCAACGCCTGGTACCTCCACGAGCGCAGCAACGTGCGCGTGCAGGACAACGACGGCCTGTGGCTGGCGACCGGCCTCGGAGACGTCGTCGGCCTCGGCCTGGGCTTCGAGTGGCTCCGCCCCGGGCCCGGCCTGGGCGCCGAGCGCGCCAGGACCTCGCTCGGCTTCTCGGTGGGGCCGCAGCAGCTCTCGGCGGGCGCGACCATCAACTGGTTCTTCGGCGAGCCGGTCCAGTCGCTGACCTCGATCGATCTCGGCCTCCAGTCGCGGCCCCTGCGCTGGCTGTCGCTCGGCGCGACGGTGCGCAACCTCAACGCGCCCAGGCGGGTGCTGAACCGCGAGTGGACCGTCGCGCTCGGCCTGCGGCCCCTCGGGGAGCGCGTCACGCTGGGCGTCGACTGGGTGGTGCCCGAGACGACGCCCGTCCTCACCTCGCGCCTCCAGTACACGCTGCAGCTCCAGGTGGTGAAGGGGCTGCGCCTGCTCGGCGGCTTCAGCCACGCCTTCGACGGCACCTCCCCGCTCTACGGCCACGTCGGCGTGGGCGTCGATCTCGACAACCTCGGCGCGGCCTTCGGCTCGGCGTACGCCGCAGGGCAGTTCAACTGGCAGTTCGCCGCGCGCTTCTCGGCCGACAAGCTCCCCTCGGTCGTGCCGGAGCGCAAGCTGGCGGTGGTCTCGCTGTCGGATCTCGGCGGCTCGGCGACGGCCAACACCATCGGCTCGCTCCTCGGCCTCGCCAACGAAGACCGGTTCCTCCGCTTCCTCCGCTTCATGGATCGCGCGGCCGCCGATCCCGAGCTCGAGGGCGTGGTGCTCAAGGTCGAAGGCGCGGGCGTCGGGCTGGCGCGCGCCGACGAGGTGCGCTCGGCGATCCTCCGCCTCCGCGCCGCGGGGAAGAAGGTGTTCGCGTACGTGCTCTCGGTCGGCGATCCCGAGTACCTCATGATCAGCGCCTGCGATGGCATCTACGCCACGCCGCAGGCCATGCTCCTGGTCGACGGCCTGCGGAGCAGCGTCACCTACTTCGGCGGCACCGCGAAGCGCTTCGGCATCGAGGTCGACGTCGCGCGCGTCGGCGCCTACAAGAACTTCCCCGATCAGTTCACGCGCGTCGACATGAGCGACGAGCAGCGCGAGACGATCAACGCGTACCTCGACACCAACGCGCGCACCATCGCCGCGCGCATCCGCGAGTCACGCGGGCTCGACGCGACGGCCTGGCAGACCATCGTCGACGAGGGGCTCAAGCCGCCCCGGCGCGCCGTCGAGCTCAAGCAGGTCGACGCGCTGATGACGCCGCACGAGTTCGACGAGTTCATCAGCCAGCAGCTGCCCGGCGTGCGCGTGGCGCGCGGCTACAAGCCCTTCGACGAGCGCGACGAGCGGTGGGGCGCCCGCCGCAGCATCGCGGTGGTGCCGGTGATCGGCGGCATCTCCGGCGGGAAGAACTCCGCCAACCCCATCACCGGCGACACTGCGGGCGCAGAGAGCTTCATCGAGGCGATCTCCCGCGCGGCCGACGATCCGCTCGTGGCGGCGATCGTGGTGCGCGTCGACTCGGGCGGCGGCGACGCGATGGCCAGCGATCTCATGTACCGCGCGGTGCTCGAGGCGAAGAAGAAGAAGCCGGTGGTGGCCTCGATGGGCGACACCGCGGCCAGCGGCGGCTACTACGTGGCGATGGGCGCCGACGAGATCTTCGCCTCGCCCACCACCCTCACCGGCAGCATCGGCGTGTTCTACGTCAAGCCCTCGGTGCAGAAGCTCGGGGAGGACTTCGGCGTCAACCAGGTGAGCCTCTCGCGCGGCAAGCTCGCCGGCCTCACCGACACCTGGGAGCCGTGGACCGCCGATCAGCGCGCCGCCGCCCAGAAGTGGATCGACGACTTCTACGACTCGTTCATCACCGAGGTCGCCGCCAACCGGAAGCTCGACAAGCGCGCCGTCGACGCCGTGGCGCGCGGCCGCGTGTGGAGCGGGGAAGACGCGAAGGCGCGCGGCCTCGTCGATCGCCTCGGCGGCCTCATGGACGCCATCGCCCGCGCGAAGGAGAAGGCCGGCGTGTCGGGCGATCTGCCCGTCGCGCTCTACCAGCCCGCCCCCGGCGTGCTCGGCTCGGTGCTCGGCGCCGCGGCCCCCTCGGTGCTCGCGACCGAGCTCCCCGGCGCGCCGAGGCTCCCGGCCGCGCTCCAGTCGCTCGCCGAGCAGCTGGGGCCGGCCGCGTGGCTCCTCGAAAAGCCCTCGGTGCAGGCGCGCCTCGAGTACTCCATCGAGCTCAAGTGAGGCGGCGCGCGCGGCGTCGCCACGCAGCCAGCGCCACCAGCGCGATCATCGCGCCTCCCGCGCTGCAGCCTCCGCCGTCGGCGACGTCGTCGGTGAGCACGGTGAACGACACCTGCGCGCTCGGGCTCCGCAGCGAGAGGTACCGCGCCCGCGCCGTGAGCTGACGCGGCCCCCGCGCCTGCTCGACCTCGCACCGCCAGCTGCCGTCGGCAAAGGCCTTCGTCTCGCACAACAGCGCGCCCGCGGGGTCGAACACCTCGACCGTCGCCGACGAGCCGACGGTGCCGATCACCTCGAACCGCGGGCCGACCTGCAGCGTGCCCTCCGACGGCGAGAGGATCTTCGGGGCCTCGAGCGTTCCCCCGGCGCCGGTGGGAGACGAGGGATCGCCCAGGGCGAGGGCCCCGACGAGACTGGCGACGACGACGAGTTCACGGTGCATGGGCGAGTCCTTCGCGGGGGGAAAGGAGGAACCGGACGCGGCGGTTGCGGGCGCGCCCCTCGGAGCGCCGGTTGGAAGCCACCGGCTCGTCGAAGGCGCGCCCCGAGACCTGCAACCGCTCGGGAGCGATGCCGTGGGCGATCAGCGCGGCGCGCACTGCGTCTGCACGCCGCCTCGACAGGCCGAGGTTGTAGGCGCGGGTGCCGATGGCGTCGGTGTGCCCTTCGATCGTCACCACGCCCTCAGGCACGGCCTCGAGCAGCTGCGCCGCTTCTTCGAGGGCGTCACCGTCGAGCTCGAGCCGGGCGCTGTCGAACACGAAGTGGATCTGCTGGTGGAGGTAGTCCGCCAGATCGATCTCCGCCGACGCGAGCGACACGTCGAAGGGGCACCCCGCCAGCGCGCGGCTCCCAGCGAGCGCCGGGCAGCGATCCTCGGCGTCACGCACGCCGTCGAGGTCACGATCGACGCGCTCCACGAAGAAGAACTCCGCTGGCTGCGGAGGCGGCTCCTCGAGCGGGCAGCCTGCGTTCGACTCGCGCCCGGCGAGCTCGGGACAGGCATCGAGCCCGTTGGCGACGCCATCGCCATCTCGGTCGAGCAGCGGACAGTCGCGCCCGCGATAGGCCAGGCCTTCGACGCACGGGGCACCGCCGAGCGGCGCCCACGCCAGGCCAAGGAGCGCCCGGAACGCCGGCGTTCCTGCGAGGCGACCGAAGCCGGGCCCCGCCGCCGCCGTCACCTCGAGGCCGCGGGGGAGCGTCCAGCGCACCTGGCCCAGCACCTCCACCGCGGCGATCGGCGCGTCGGTCGCGGTCGTCGTCGCCCGCACGTCCACGCCGCCCCGAAGCGCGCCGAGCGAGCTCACCGTCATCGCGCCGCTCAGCAGCGTGGTGAGCTGCTGCGGAGCCCGCGTCGAGTACGCGACGAAGGTCGGCTGCTCGCGAAACTCGGCGCCCAGCTCCACGCCGACCCGCAGCGGCCCGAGCCGCTTGCCCGCCCCGAGCCGCGGCGACACCGAGAGCCCGGTCCCGGGATCTCGCGCCAGCGCCTCGCGCGTGCCGACGGGCAGCGCGACCGCGAGCGTCGCGCCGAGGTCGAACGGTCGCCCCAGATCTTCGCGGAGCCCCGTCACACGCGCCCGTACCAGCGGCGCCCCGAGGCCGAACCCCGCGGGCGCCGCGAGGCCCGCCCCCGAGAGATCGTCGCCGGCCTGCGCGAACACCGGCAGCTGCAGACCGAGTTCCAGCCAGTCGGTCACGCCCCACGCCGCCACGAGGTGCGCCGTGGCGCGAAAGCGCACGATGTCACCCACGCGCGCACCCTCGCTCCGGAACACGAGCGGCGCGTGCTCGTAGTGGCCCAGCAGAGAGACCGACACGAGCCCCTCGCGCAGCCCGTCACCGGAACCGACGGAGAGGGAATGCGCGCTGCCCGGCTCGAGGGTCAGCCGCTCGAGCGACAACACCACCGGCGTGCTCTGCGCGAACGCTGAGCACGCGGTGATGAGAACGATCCCCGGCGCGCGAATCATGGGTGGCGCGGCGATTTGCACAGGGCGCACCAGACCCAACACGCGAGAAGCGCGGCCGCTGACCTGGGTCCCGCCGCGTCGACGGGTCGCGACAGCTGACTCGTTTTGAGAGCAGCACGCAGGTGACGGCCCGCGATTCCGCAGGTCACCGGGCGGCGCGTGTCGTGCAGCAGCCGCGAGCCCCCCGTGGAGCAAATCGTGCGTCGTCCTTCGAACTGGGTCTGGCTCGTCCCCCTCCTCGCGTGCGGTTGTGGCCCGCTGGAGGTGGACGCCGCTCCGCTCATGACCGGTCTCGAGCCGCCCCCGGAGGCCTCGCGCTGGCTGGTGCAGATCCGCGAGGCTGCGCCCGGCGCGAGCAGGAAGGAGGAGGAGAACCTCCGCAAGCAGCAGCTCCTGGCGGGGGCGCCTTCGGTGCAGCTCGTCCACCTGCTCGCGGAGCTGCCGATGCTGGTGGTCGACGCGACCCGCGCGGACGTCGAGCGGCTCCGCGCCAGCCCGGACGTGGTGGCGCTCTTCAGTGACTCGAGTTTGCGGGCGACCGACGCGAGCAGCTTCCCGTTCATCGGCCACTCGTCGCTCCCCGCGCCCGTCCCGGGCGGGCTCGGAGCAGCCGTGGCCGTGCTCGACACCGGCGTCGACTTCACGCATCCCGATTTCGGGGCGTGCGCGGCGCCGGGGCCGACCTGCCGCGTGGTGGTTTCGCGCGACTTCGCCCCCGACGACGGGCAGCGCGACGATCTCGGGCACGGCAGCAACGTGGCCGGCATCATCGCCGGACTGGCGCCGCAGGCCCGGATCCTGTCGCTCGACGTGTTCGGGCCAGCGGGCACCGCGCAGGCGTCGCACGTCATCGCCGCGATCGACTGGGTGCTCGCCCAGCGAACGACCTGGGGCGTGGTGGCGCTCAACCTCAGCTTCGGCAACGGGGTCTTCACCACGCCCTGCGCCCGCGACGTCTTCGCCGCGCCGCTGGCGCGCGCGCGCGCAGCGGGCATCGTCCCCGTGGCCGCGAGCGGCAACGATCGCAGCGCCTCCGGCGTCTCGTCGCCTGCCTGCGCACCGGCGGCCGTCTCGGTCGGCGCGCTGTACGACGAGCGCTTCGGCGCCGTCACCACGCTCGGGTGCACCGACGCCACGACGTCACCGGGCGCGGTCGCCTGCTACTCGAACGCGGCTGACTTCCTGACCCTCTGGGCACCGGGCAGCTTCGTCGCGGCCGCCGGCCGCGTGATGTCCGGCACCTCCCAGGCGGCCCCGCACGTCGCGGCAGCGCTCGCGCTGCTCGCCGAGCAGTTCCCCGCAGACGACGTCGAGACCCGCGTCCTCCGCCTGACGGCAGACGCGCCCCTGGTGCGCGATCCCCGCTCGGGCCTCTCGCGACCCCGGCTCTGGCTCCCCGCGGCGCTCGCTCCGTGCTCCGCGTCGCTCGCACCGCGCGCGCTCACCCTCGGCGCGGAGCCGGGACAGGCAACCGTCACCCTCTCCCTGCCCGCAGCCTGCACCTGGTCGCTCGCCGGCCTCCCCGCGTGGCTCACGGCCTCTCCCTCGAGCGGGCGCGGCTCGAGCACGCTGCGGCTCGCCGTCGCCCCCAACACCGGCCCGCAACGCACCGCGCTCGTGAGCGTCGGCGGCACACCCCTCGGCCTCACGCAGCGCGAGGACACGACGGCGCCGACGGGGAACATCACCCTGCCCGCGCTCTCCGCGAGCCGCACGGTCGTCGTCAGCGCCACGGCCTCCGATGCCGTCGGCGAGATCTCGATGTGCCTCTCCACGGCGTCCACCTGCCCCACGACCGGCTGGGGGCTGTTGGCGAAGGACACCGCCTTCACGCTCCCTTCTGGTGACGGACCGCGGACGGTGCGCGCCTGGTTCCGCGACACGCGCGGCAACAGCTCGACCGCCGCCGCCACCACCACGCTCGACACGCTGCCCCCCGCTGACGGGAAGGTCGCCGCGCTCCGCAGCGCGGCCGATCTCGTCGTCCAGTGGTCGGGCTTCGCCGAGGCGACCACCCGCATCGTCCGCTACCGCGTCGCCGTCGCGGCGGGCACCGCGACGCCCGCCGCGCGCTGCACCGGCCTCGCGACCGAGACCACCGCGACCGCCCTCACCGTGGCCAGCCCCCTCAACGTCAGCCGCGTGCGCGTGTGCGCCGTCGACGCCGCAGGCAACGTGTCGACCGGCGCCGTCGCCACCGTCCGCTGAAAGCACCGAAAACTGGTGAAGTTCCTCGGGCCCGCTGCTACGACCTGAGCGCCGGTTCGTTCGGGCGCCTCGACGAGAGGAGCCCCGGGCCGGTTCAGGGCGCGCGCGGTTGGTGACTCACCCCGCGGTCAGCACCCTGCCCCACATCGAGAAGAAGGACGCCCCGCTCCCGGCTCATGGGCGCGGTTGGCGAGCGTCGACACATGAGTGAATCCGAATGGCCTGACCCGAACGATCCCACCACCCCCGCGGCGCCGCCTCCTCCCGGAGACGACGGCGGCGACGACGGTGATGACGACGGGCCCGATGACGGCTCCGACGAGGGCGGCGAAGAAGCAGGCGGCGCGCCCGAGAACGGCGCGGCGGGCCAGCCCGGTCAGCCTGGCCAGGCCGGCCAGCCGGGCATGGGAGGCGGCCGCCGCAAGCGCCGTCGCCGCCGCCGCAAGGGCAACCCCGTCTTCTTCACCGAAGACGGCCAGGCCTTCCGGAAGATCATCCAGCCCGACGGCCAGGTGGTGAACGTCTTCCTGACGCCGCAGGAGCTCGATCAGTACAAGCAGCGCATCGCCCAGCAGCAGGCGCAGCAGCAGCAGCAGAACCAGATGCGCCAGCAGCAGCAGCAGGGCCTCCCCGTCACCGTGCCGGTGCAGCAGGTCGAGGGCGTGCTCGATCTCGACGTGAAGGGCCAGAACGCGGCGCTCCGCTCGCTCAAGCGCAACCTGCTCCCCGGGCCCGACGACGCGGAGATCCCCAAGAACCTCGTGCAGAAGCTCCGCCTGCGCGCCGGCCAGTACCTCGTCGCGCGCGCGCAGATGAAGGGCCTCAAGGGCACCATCGTCAGCGTCGAGACCGTCGACGGTCAGCCGGTCGAGGTGGCCACGCGCCTGCCGCACTTCGGCGATCTCACCTCGGTCGATCCCGTCGAGCGCATCAAGCTCGAGAACGGGCACAAGGAGTTCGTCACCCGCGTGCTCGATCTCATCTCCCCGCTCGGCAAGGGCCAGCGCATGCTGATCACCGCCCCGCCGAAGACGGGCAAGACGATCATGCTCCAGCGCATGGCGCAGGCGATCCTCGCCAACCACCCCGAGATGCACCTCATGGTGGTGCTGATCGACGAGCGCCCCGAAGAAGTGACCGACATGCGCCGCAACATCAAGGCCGAGGTGCTGGCCTCGTCGAGCGATCACAAGACCGCCGACCACCTCCGCGTCGCCGAGCTCGCCATGGAGCGCGCCAAGCGCCTCGTGGAGTCCGGCAAGGACGTGGTGGTGCTGCTCGACTCGATCACCCGCCTCGCGCGCTCGTACAACAAGGAGGTCGAGTCGTCGGGCCGCACCATGTCCGGCGGCGTCGACAGCCGCGCCCTCGAGAAGCCCAAGCGCCTGTTCGGCGCCGCCCGCGCCACCGAAGAGGCGGGCACGCTCACCATCATCGGCACCGCGCTCATCGACACCGGCAGCCGCATGGACGAGGTGATCTTCGAGGAGTTCAAGGGCACCGGGAACTCCGAGGTGACGCTCGATCGCCTCCTCGCCGAGAAGCGCATCTGGCCGGCGATCAACATCGCGCAGTCGGGCACGCGCAAGGAAGAGAAGCTCTTCGCCTTCAAGGAGTACGAGAAGGTCAAGAAGCTGCGCGGCATGCTCTTCAGCGTGAAGCCCGTCGAGGCGATGGAGGCGCTCCTCAAGCGCCTCGGCCGCTACACCTACAACGACGAGTTCCTCGAGGAGCTGTGATGCGGCGCGCGCTGGTGCTGCTCCCCCTGCTCTTCCTGGGCTGCGTCGCGCCGGTGTGCGTCGGCGAGACCTGCCAGTGCGACGCGGCGCTCACCTGTCAGCTGCCGGCGTGCGATCGCTGCACGTCGACCTGCGGCGATCAGGCGGCGTGCGCCTTCGGCGGCGGACATGACGGGCGCGCCACCTGCCGCAACAGCGCGATCTGCACCGGCACGCTCGGCGATCGCGCCGCGCTCACCTGCGCCGACGCGGCGGTGTGCACACTCACCGTCGGCCACGACGTCACCGGCAGCTGCGGCAACTCCGCGAGCTGCACCGTCGACACCGGCGACCGCGCGACGTTCACCTGCGTCGACGGCGTCAACTGCACCGTCTCGACCGGCCACGACGCCACGCTCACCTGCCAGCGCGGCGCCCGCTGCACCTTCCGCACCGGCGAGCGCGCGAAGATCACCTGCAGCGACGGCGCGAACTGCGACGTGACGTGCCAGTCGTGCACGGTCGCCTGCACCGGCGGCTCCGCCTGCACCTGCAAGGGCAGCTGCGGCTGACGGAAAAGTGCCCCTCGCATCGCGGCGCTGCGTTGAAGGCTCGGCGCCGCGATGTCACTCGGCTCAGGGCGTTGTCACTACCACCCGGAACGCGCAGGCCTGGGCATCTGCGTCGAGTGCCGCAACGTCATCTGCACCGAGTGCACCACCCAGTTCGAGGGCATCAACCGCTGCGCGAAGTGCCTGAGCGAGAAGCTCGCGAAGGCGCGCACCCTCGCGACGCGGCGTGACTGGTCCGTCGGGAACGTGCTGCTGGCGATGCTCGCCGCGGCGGTGCTCTTCGGCGGCTTCTACGGACTCGCAGCCCTGGCCCAGCACTGACCCATGGCCGTCGACGCCCTCGAGCTCCGCCCACGGAACGCCATCGCCCTCTTCGACGCGGCCATCCGCCTGTGTGCGACCACCACCGGGCCGTGGGCGCTCACGCTCCCCACCGGCGCGCTCCTCGTGGCGGCGATCTTCACCCTCGGCGAGGCCATCCGCCGCAACGAGCCGCTGCTCGTGCCCGTCACCCTGCTCACCGCGGCCTGGCTGGCGCGCGCCGTCGCGCAGGGCGCCGCCTGCCACTACGTCGAGCAGCAGGTGCTGGGCACCACGGCCCCCTCCGTGCGCCAGAGCCTGCGCGCCGCGCTGGGGCGGGCGCCGAGCCTGGTGATCGCCGCCGCGTGGCTCGCGACGCTCAACACGGTGCTCTCCGTCTTCACCCTCGGCATCGGCTTCCTCTTCATCGGCGCCCACGCCGCGGGCTACGCGGCGACCATGCGCGGCCAGGGCAGCATGCTCGGCCTGTACGGCACCTGCGCGAAGCTGCTCGGCCCGACCCGCTTCATCGCGCCCTGGGTGCGCGTGTGCGGGCTCAGCCAGCTCCTCCTCGCCGTCAACCTGCAGCTCTTCATCCTCTTCTCGCTCTCGCTCGGCCGCGGCCTGTTCGGCTTCGACGTCACCTTCGCCGAGCGCTTCGCCTCGCTCGACAACCCCACCTGGCTGGCGAGCATCGCCGCCATCGCCTTCGCCCTCTTCGAGCCGGTGCGCGCGGCGACCGCCACCCTGCTCCTCATCGACGGGCGCGTGCGGCAGGAAGGGCTCGATCTGATCGCGCAGGTCGAGCAGCTCCCGCGGCGCAAGAAGGCGCGCGGCGTCACCCTCGCCATCACCGCCCTCACGCTGCTCTTCGCGCCCGCGGCCTTCGCGCAGTCGGCGCTCCACCAGCGCGCCGTCGAGCTCGCGGAGGCCTGCGACATGCGCGTCGAGCTCGCCCCGCTCGAGCAGGTGCCGGCGGAAGATCAGTCGTCCCTCTCGCGGCTGCTGTCCCGCGTCGAGCGCCGCGCCTTCGAGGGCGAAGACTGCGACGGCGCCGAGGCCGATCTCCGCGAAGGGCTGCGGCTGTACGCCGAGGCGCGCGAGCAGCCCACGCAGGTCGACGCCCAGGCGAAGGCCCGGCAGATCCTCGAGCGGCCCGAGTTCCAGACGGTGCTCGAGAAGCCGAAGGACGACGCCGAGGCGACGCCCGAGGCCCCCGACGAGCCCGGCTGGCTCGCCCGGCTCATCCGCCGCTTCCTGCAGTGGCTCGAGGAGCTCTTCAAGCGTGACGAGCACCAGGAGCGGCCGATCGAGGTCTCCACCGGAGGGCGAGACATGGCCGGCGCCAACGCGGTGATGATCATCGCGCTGGTGGTGGTGGCGGGCGCGCTCCTCTTCATCCTGCTCCGCTCGCTCAAGAAGAAGCCCGACGAGAAGACCGACCTCGACGAGACCGGCGGCCTCACGCAGCAGAAGCTCGAGCACGACGCGATGAGCGCGCTCTCGAAGCCGCCCGAGACCTGGGCGGGGCTCGCCGACGAGCTGGCCGCCCGAGGGGAGCACCGCGAGGCCATCCGCCACCTGTACCTCGCGCTCCTCTCGCGCCTGCACCGCGACGGGGTGATCGACTACGACCCCACGCTGAGCAACTGGGAGTACCTCTTCGCCTTCAAGGGCGCCTCGAGCCTCAAGGCCGCCTTCAAGGAACTCACCCGCCGCTTCGACTTCGCCTGGTACGGCAACCTCGGCGTCGACGCGCTCGCCTACGCCATGTTCCGCCGGACCGCCGAGCCGCTGCTCGCCCCGACGCCGGGAGCGCCAGACCGTGCGTGATCGGTTCCCGCTCCTCCTCGTCGGCGGCGTCGCGCTCCTCGGCGTGCTCGGGTGGTTCATGCTCCAGGGCGCGCGGCGCGGCGGCTTCGCCGACCAGCTCTCGACCTTCAAGAGCGAGCCCGACGGCGCGCGCGGCCTGTTCCTCCTGCTCTCCGAGTCGGGCCTGCCCGTGACGCGCCACCAGCAGGATCTGAAGCTCATCCCCGCCGAGCGGAACCTCATCCTCCTCGGCACCCGCTTCGCGCGGGAGCAGGGCTTCGACAAGACCGCCTTCGACGGCAGCGACGCCGGCGTCGACCCGAAGGACGACGAGGCCGACGACGCCGAGTTCCGCGCGCGCGGCCTCAACGCGATGCGCTCGCCGCCGATCAGCGACGACGAAAGCGAGAAGCTCCTCGAGCACGTGCGCAACGGCGCGACGCTCATCTTCGCCCCCGCGAGCTACCGAGATCCGAAGCTCCTCGAGGATCTCGACGTGTTCCTCGAGCGCACCGACGCCTCGCTCGCGGTGCGCACCCTCGTGCCCGCCCAGCCCAGCCGCTACGTGCAGGGCGTGCAGCGCGTGGTGACCCGCGTGCGCGCCTTCCTCGACCTCCCGCCGGGCGCGGTGCCGCTGCTGATCGACGACACCTTCGACAAACCGGTCGCGGCGATGGTGCCCTACGGCCAGGGCCGGGTGATCCTCCTCGGCGCGCCCGAGCTGGCGATGAACAAGAACCTCGGCGTCGCCGACAACGCGCGCTTCTGGCTCTCGCTCGTCTCGGCGCTCGACGGCCCGGTCGCGTTCGACGAGTTCCACCACGGCTTCACCGGCGATCGCTCGATGGGCGAGTTCGCGGCGCGCTACGGCCTCCACTACGCGGTCGCCCAGCTGCTCCTCGGCGTCGCGCTGTGGGCGCTCGCCCTGCGTCGCTTCGGCCGCCCCCGCGCCCCCGCCGAAGAGCTCCGCGTGGGCAGCACCGACGCGCTCTTCGCCACCAGCCGCCTGTACCGCGAGGGCAAGCACCACGCCCACGCCGCCGCGAGCATCGTGCGCCACCTCGCCGCCGAGCTCGCCCTGCGCGCGGGCGTCAGCGGCCGCGCAGAGGTCGCGGAGATCGGCGCCGCCCTCGAGCTCCGCGGGCGGAAGGATCTCGCCAGCGCGCTGCTCGCCGTCGGCCAGGCGGCGCGCTCCACCGACTCCGACGCCGACGTCGAGCGGGTCGCCGCGCTCGCGGCCACGGCCCGAAAACTCAACCAGCACCAGAGGAAGCCCAGCCCATGACTCCCACCGGTGGTCCCATCGCTCCGCCGCCCGTCGACGCCCCGCCGCCCTCGGCCGCCGTCGCCCTCGCCAACCAGGTCCGCGAGGCGAGCCTCGCCGAGGTGCGCAAGGCCGTCGTCGGCCAGGACGAGGCGCTCGAGCTGATGCTCTGCGGCCTGATCGCCGGCGGCCACGTGCTGCTCGAGGGCGTCCCCGGCGTCGCCAAGACGCTGATGGCCAAGGCCCTCTCGCGAAGCGTGAGCGCCGAGTTCAAGCGCATCCAGTTCACGCCCGATCTGATGCCCGCCGACATCCTCGGCACCAGCGTCTTCGATCTCAAGACCCAGTCCTTCGTGCTCGTGCGCGGGCCGATCTTCACCGACCTGCTGCTGGCCGACGAGATCAACCGCGCGCCGGCGAAGACCCAGTCGGCGCTGCTCGAGGCGATGCAGGAGCGCGCCGTGTCGCTCGAGGGCAAGCACATTCAGCTCTCGCCGCTCTTCACCGTGTTCGCCACCCAGAACCCCGTCGAGTCCGAGGGCACCTACCCGCTCCCCGAGGCGCAGCTCGATCGCTTCCTCTTCAAGATCGACGTCGGCTACCCCAGCGACGAGGAAGAGGAGGCCATCCTCCACTCGGTCAACCGCGGCTTCGACGCCGGCGACCTCACCCGCGCTGGCGTGCAGTCGGCGGTCAGCCAGGACCAGGTGAAGCAGGCGCGGCTGGCGATGGCCGAGGTGCGCATCGAACCGCCGGTGCTGTCGTACGTGCGCAAGCTGGTCGCCGCGACGCGCAGGTCGCCGCGCATCCGCCTCGGCGCCGGGCCGCGCGCCGCGGTGCACCTCCTGCTCGCCGCGAAGGCGCTGGCGGCGCTCCGGGGCCGCGGCTTCGTCACCCCCGACGACGTGCGCTACCTCGCGGGCCCGGTGCTCAAGCACCGCCTGCTCCTCTCGCCCGACGCCGAGCTCGACGGCGCCACCCCCGCCGACGTGCTGCGCGAGGTGATCAACTCCGTCGAGGTCCCCCGCTAGTGATCCCCGCCGGCCGCCTGTGGGTCCTGCTGTGCCTGCTGGCGATCCCCACGATCGCCGCGGGCTTCATTGCGGGCCTGGGGGCGCTCGTGGTGCTGCTCGACGTGGTGGTGCTCGCGGTGGCGGCCGCCGACTTCGCGCTCGCGCGCCGAGCCCCGCTCAAGGTGTGGCGCGAGCTGCCCCAGCGCTTCCAGGTCGGCGTGGCGAGCCAGGTGGCGATCCACCTCGTGAACTCCACCGGCCGCGCGATCCGCCTCGACCTGCGCGACGACGGCCCCGACGAGTTCGAGTGCACCCCGGCGACCCTCAGCCTCACCATCGCCGCGCAGAGCCGCGCGAAGGCGCACTACACCGCCACGCCCGGCAAGCGCGGCAAGTTCCAGTTCGGCGACCTCCACCTCCGCGTGCGCGGCCCGCTCGGCTTCGTGTGGCACGAGCGCACGGTGCCCGCAGCCGTGGCGGCGAGCGTGTTCCCCGACATGCGCGGCGCGAGCCGGCTGCTGCTGTCCGACGCCGCGCTCGACTTCGTCAACCTGGGGCTCCGTCAGCTCCGCCGCGACGGCCGCGGCTCGGAGTTCGCCCGCCTCCGTGACTACGCCCAGGGAGACTCCGCGCGCGACGTCGACTGGAAGGCCACCGCCCGCCGCGGCAAGCCCGTCACCCGCGTGATGGAGAGCGAGCGCAGCCAGACGGTGCTCATCGGCGTCGACGCCGGCCGCTCGATGGCCGCGCGCGTCGACGGCCTCACCAAGCTCGATCACGCGGTCAACGCCGCGCTGTTCCTCGCCTTCGTCGCCGTGCGCAACGGAGACCGCGTCGGCCTCGTGGTCTTCGCCGACGGCATCAAGACCTTCCTCGCGCCCGCCGCCGGCCGCCTCCAGTACCGGAAGATCGTCGACGCGCTCTACACCGCGAAGCCGCACCTCACGTACGTCGACTACCTCGCGCTGTTCAAGGAGCTCAACGTGCGGCTCCTCAAGCGCAGCCTGCTGTGCGTCTTCACCGACTTCATCGACGAAGATCAGGCGCAGACCATGGTCGAGCCGATGCGCCGCCTCGCGAAGCGCCACGTGCCGCTCTGCCTCTCGGTCAAAGACGCCGCCCTCGCCGAGCTGCTGCAGACCACCCCGCCGGACGCGGAGGTCGCCTACCAACACGCCGTCGCAAGCGAGCTGCTGCTCGAGCGTGAGGCGATGAAACGGAAGGTGGGGCAGGACGGCGTGACGGTGATCGACGTCGACGCCGACCAGCTCTCGCTGGCGGCCGTGAACCAGTACCTCGAGATCAAGGCTCGGGGCACCCTGTGAGGGACCGATGAGGGCCTACTGTCCGAACTGTGGAACGCAGCACGAGGGGATGCCCGGAGGCCGCCTCACCTGCCAGGCGTGCACCACCAGCTTCGAGGTGCCGCGCGAAGACGGCACGCTGAGCCCCACGCTGCCGCCCGCCGCGCCGCCAGCGCCGCCGCCACCGTCGATCGTCAAGCCACCGCCGTCGCAGTTCCCCACCGGGTACTCCGGCCCGCCGCCCACCGGCTTCTCGGTGAGCAACCCCGCCGGAGGCCAGACCAACCCGCTGGCCGTCACCTCGCTGGTGCTGGGCATCCTCTGCTGCCTGCCGTTCTCGATCGGCGCGATCGTCACCGGGGCGATCGCCCATCAGCAGATCGCCGCCTCCGGAGGCCAGCAGAAGGGTCGCGAGCTCGCCACCGCGGGGATGATCCTCGGCGGCATCGGCGTCACGCTGGGCGCGCTGGGCTTCCTGTCGAACCTGCTGCACCTGTTCCGGTGAGCTGCTGGCGGATCGCGCCCGACCACAGGTACGCGTAGACGCCGCTCCCGACGACCAGCGCGAAGCCGATCTTGAAGATCACCGACAGCCGCGGCGGGTGGATCTGCGAGATGGTCCCTTCGATGAGCCCCGCGAGCACGAAGAGCGCGAGCGTGCCCATCAGCAGCTCGAGCGCGACCTTCCCTTCCCGCTTGATCGCCACGCGCCGCGAGAGCCCCTTCGGCGCCACCATCGCGCGCGCGAGCACGAAGCCCGCCGCGCCGGCGATGACGATCGCGGTGATCTCCGGGATGCCGTGCGGGAGGATCCACGCCCAGAACCAGCCCGCCATGCCCTTCGAGGTGTAGACCCACGCCAGCGAGCCCAGCATCACCCCGTTGAGGAACATCAGGATCGCCGTGCCCAGCCCCGCCGTGAGCCCGAGCGCGAAGCAGAAGAACGCGACCTGGATGTTGTGGGTGAAGAGGAAGCTCGAGAACATCGCCTGCTGGCCGGCGTTCGCCCCATCGTTCTTCGCCTCCTCTTCGCGCCGCTTCTCGGGGTCGAGCGTCTGGTGCTGCTCGGGCACGAGGTACGGCGCCGCGTCGGGGTCGAACATCATGCCGATCCACCCGAAGCCCGCGCCGGCCCAGAAGAGGAGGAACGAGGCGACGAACATCCGCCACTCGCGCGCGAGCACGTCGGGGAAGCCCATCGAGAGGAACTTGCCGATCGCTCCGAGGCGCACCTTGCGGCCCGGGTAGGTGAGCGCGTACGCGCGCCCGACGAGATCGTTGAGGTAGCCGCTGACGTCGGCCGCGCCGGCGCGCGCGCGCACCCAGAGCAGATCCGACGACGTCGAGCGGTAGAGGCGCGAGAGGGCCCGCGCGTCGTCGAGCGAGAGCTTCGACAGCCCGTCACGCTCCGCCGCGTCGAGCAGCCGCTCGAGGGAGCTCCACTTCGGCCGACGCTGCTCGACGAACTCCGCGAGTTCCATGGCGGTCCAGTCTAGACTCTTCGGCTCCCATGGCCACCGCGGTCGACGCACCTTCCCGGCTCGACGGCACGCACACCGTGCTCACGCCCGAGTACGTGGAGTTCAACTTCGTCCTCGCCGGGCTGATGAGCCGCTTCCTCGCGTTCCTCATCGACACCGTGGTGAGCCTGCTCATCACGTGGCTGCTCTTCCTGGTGGTGATGGTCGTCTCGCTCATCTTCTCGGCCGCCGGCGCGGCGGTGGGCGGCACCGAGCTCGGCGGCACGGTGTTCGGCTTCGGCGTCTCGGCGCAGTTCGTGATCTGGTTCCTCGTCGACTGGGGCTACATGGTGCTGCTCGAGACCCTGTGGAGCGGCCAGACGGTCGGCAAGCGCGCCCTCGGCCTCCGCGTGATCCAGGACACCGGCGTTCGCGTCGGCCCGGCGCAGTCGCTCTTGCGCAACCTCGTCCGCCCGGTCGACAAGGTCCCGCTGTTCTACCTCGTGGGTGGCTTCGCGGCTCTCGTCTCGGGCTCGCAGCAGCGGCTGGGAGATCTCCTCGCCGGCACCATCGTGGTGCGCGAGCGGCGGCTCAAGATCCCCGCCCAGCTCGAGCGCCCTGACGGTGACACCTCGCTCCTCGCCGACCCCGACTTCCGCGCCCGCGTGGCGAAGCTGAGCGCCGAAGAGGAGGCGGTGATGTTCTCCGCCGCGCTCCGCCGCGAGGAGCTGGGCATGGACGCCCGCCTCAACCTCTTCGCGACGCTCGCGCGCCGACTCGAAGACGAGCTCGGCTTCACCAAGCCCGCCCACCTGTCCGACGAGAAGCTGGTGCTGCTGGTCAGCGCCGCGCTCGCCGCGCGCAACGCCCAGAAGCGCAAGGCCGCCCCGCCGACGCGCCGCTTCCTCGGCTGACCTCAGAAGTACGTCGTGGCGTAGATGCCGCCGCCCGGCGCGATGAGCACCGGCGCGTTGAGCATCAGGAAGAGATCGACGTACGCGCGCACGCCCAGGGAGATCGACTCGGCCACGAAGAAGTCGACGCCGCCGCCCGCACCGATGCCGCCGTAGGCCACGGGGCCGATGCGCTCCGCGGTGGGGAAGCCCATGCCCGCGAGGTGCAGGTTCACGTACGGGCGGACGTTCTCTTCGAGGAAGAGGTAGCGCACGCCGAACTGCCCACCGATCGCCGGCAGCAGGCCCGGGAGATCCTTGTTGGCGCCGAAGCCGATGCGCTGCTGAAGGAACATCATCTCCACGCGCAGGTACAGATCGAACCCGCCCTCGATGTAGTAGCCGCCCTCGAGGGTGATCGGCAGCCCCCACGCCACCAGATCGGCCCCGCTGGGCTGGAGCGAGAACGCCGAGATCCCGAGCCCCAGGCTCCGGTTGGCGAAGCTCGCCGAGGCGAAGGCCTGCGAGCCGGCCAACAGGGCGAACACCAGCACCCACGACGAAAGCGTCTTGCGCATGGCGCGGCATCGTATCCCGCAACTGCGGGAAATCAGCCGCGTTTCGACGATCGGCAGCGTTGCGACGGCAAGGTGCGTTCTCTACACTCGCGCGGTGATGATCCGATTCGCTCGAAGCGCGCCGCTTGCGCTCGGCCTGCTCGTGGCCGGCTGCATGGCGACGCCTCCCCCGCACCAGCGCGCGCTCGAATGCAACGAGCTGTGCGCCCAGTACATCTCGATGGGCAACCTCCAGGCCGCCGAAGATCAGTGCGACCTCGGCATCCAGTTCTCGCCGCAGTACGCCGATCTCTGGGTGAACAAGGGCGTGATCGCCTTCAACCGCGGCCAGGACGCCAAGGCGAAGGAGTACTTCATCAAGGCGCTCCGCCTGAACCAGGACCAGGCGCAGGCGTACAACAACCTCGGCCAGCTCTACATGAAGGAGCAGGGCTACGGGAAAGCGCACGACAACTTCCAGCGCGCGCTCCGCGTGAACCCCGACTACCTCGAGGCGCGCTTCAACCTCGCGCTCGCCTTCAAGGCGCTCAACGAGATCGAGAAGGCCAAGAAGGAGTTCCGCACCCTGCTCCACGTGAAGCCCGATCTGGCCGAGGGCTGGGGGCAGCTCGGGCAGATCTTCCTCGACGAAGGTGAGCTCGAGCAGGCCATCGAGGCGCTCACCAAGGCCACGCAGCTCGACCCCAAGTTCACCGCCGCGTGGATGGTGCTCGGCAACGCCTTCATGGAAGCGGGCAAGCCCTGCGACGCCAAGGACACCTTCTCGAGCTGCCTCGAGGTCGACGAGAACTTCGCGCAGTGCCGCAACAACATCATCGTGGCCGAGCGCAAGTGCAAGCTGCAGGACAAGGCGCTCGATGACGTGAAGGCGCGCGCCGCCGGCGCCAAGACGCCCGAGGGTGAGTACTCGGTGGCGCTCCAGGCGAAGGAGAAGGGCCTCGTGAACGACGAGGAGCGCGCGTACAACCGCTGCCTCAAGTACGACGCCAAGTACGCCCTGTGCCACTACGGGCTCTTCGAGATCTTCAAGAACCGCAGCGACGAGAAGAAGGCCACCATCGCCTGCAAGAACTTCCTCAAGTTCGCCAACGAGTCCGAGTTCGCGACCCAGGTGGCGACCTGCAAGCAATACGTCAGTGACTGAATGGGTGTCCGGCTCACCGTCAAAATGAAGAGCGCGAGCGGCGCCGAGTCGAAGACGGTGCTGCTCGACGACGAGGTCATCACCTTCGGGCGCGACCAGCACTGTCAGGTGGTGCTCGCGCAGCAGGCGGTGTCACGCAACCACGCGCGCATCTCGCGCGACGGCACCCTCTTCTTCCTCGAGGACCTCGGCTCGTCGTTCGGCACGCAGGTCAACGGCCAGAAGCTGCCCAAGGGCGAGAAGCGCCTGCTCCGCAACGGCGACGTGATCGCCATCGCCCAGTTCGACGTCACCTTCGATCGCGTCGCCGACGTGATGCCCAACGAGGGCTCCGAGAAGACGAGCTTCCTCTCACGCAAGGTCGTCAAGGACGTGATGAAGGGCCTGTCGTCGGGTGGCGAGCTGGCCTACTTCCGGGTGATGAACGGCCCCACCGAGGGCCAGCGCATCGAGATCGCCGACGCGCAGGAGTACATCTTCGGCCGCGACAACGACGCGGACATCGTCCTCAACGACGATCTCGTCTCGCGCAAGCACGTCAAGGTTCGCCGCGACTGGTCCGGAACCCACGTCGAGGATCTCGGCAGCCGCAACGGCATCAAGATCAACAAGAAGCGCACGCGCAAGGCGACGATCAAGGACCGTGACGAGCTCGAGATCGGCGGCGTGCGCCTGCTCTTCATCGACCCCACCGAGGTGCGCGAAGATCCCGTGGTGCTCTCGTCGTCGCTCGTCGACGAAGACGAAGGCACCCTGAGCGTCAAACAGGACGAAGACGAGCCGCCTCCGCCCGCCGAAGCGAAAGACGAGCCGGAGCCTCCCGCCGAGGATCCGCCCGCTGACGAGGGCGCAGACGCGCCGGCCGAAGAACCGCCACCCGACGAGACGCCGGCCGCGGAAGAGGGCCCGCGCAAGCTCATCGACTTCAGCAACAAGCAGCACCTCGTGCTGCTCGCCCTCGGCGGCGTGATGATCATCGCCGCGCTGGTCTTGATCATCCTGCTGATCGTCGGCTTCTGAGACCGGCGCGCGCAGCGCCGGGGCGCTCACGACCGGCTCAGCGGGAGCTGATGCGCGCCACGGGCTGAATGTTCAGCTCGGGCGAGAGCTCCTGATAGCTCACCACCGAGAACGGCGGGTTGAACTCGTACTCGAGGAGCTTGCGCACGTAGCGGCGGATGTCCATCGAGGTGAGGATCACCGGCCTCTGGGCGGTGGGTGGCAGGTGGCCGCACTCGTTCTTCACCGCCTGAACGATCTCCTGCGCGATGTCGGGCTCCAGCGCGAGGTGCGTGCCCGCCGAGGTGCGCTTGATGGAGCTGCGGATCGCGTCTTCGATCTGCGGGTCGAGCAGGTACACCACCAGGGTGTTCGTGCCGCGCGCGTACTTGTGCGACACGTACCGCTTGAGCGAGCTGCGCACGTGCTCGGTGAGCATCACGCTGTCGGCCTCGAGCTGCCCCTGCTCCGCCAGCGCCTGGAGGATGCCGCGGAGATCGCGGATCGAGATCTCCTCCTCCACCAGTCGGCCGAGGATGTCGGTGAGCTTGAGCACCGTCACCACCTTCGGGACGACCTCCTTCACGATCGCCGGGAAGGCCTTCTCGAGCTGGTCGAGCATCGTCTGCACTTCCTGCACGCCGACGAACTCGCGGGCGTGGCGGCGCAGCACCGAGGCGAGGTGGAGGATGATGTAGCCCGGCACGTCCCACGTGGTGAGGCCGGCCGACTCGAGCATGTCCTTGTGCTGCTCCGGCACCCACGCTGCCGGCTGGCGGGTCGCCGGGTTCACCGCGTCGAAGCCCTCGACGTTCATCAGGCGCAGGCGGTCGACGGTGTCGTTGACGAGAATGTGGCCCAGCGTCGCCTGGCCGGTGACCACCGGCACCTCGTTGATCTGAATCTGGTAGGCGCCCGGCGGGAGCCCCGGGTTGCCGCGCGCGCGCACGCCCGGGAAGCGCACGCCGAGCTCGACGAAGAGGCCATCGCGCATGAACGGCACGAGCTCGAAGAGGAACTTGCCTCCGTCCTGTCGGGAGTCGACGAACGGCACCAGCGCGTCGGACACCTCGAGGACGATCGGCGTGACGACGGGGATGAAGAGCTCCGAGTCGGGGTTGATGGGCTCCTTCGGCGCAGGCTCGGTCGCCTTGACCTCCTTGTCCGCGCCTTCCGCCGCCTCCTCCTCGTCGACCTCGCCCGACTCAATCTTCTTCTGCTTCTTGAGCATCATGTAGGCGCCGCCACCGGCGCCCGCCCCGAGGAGCAGGAAGGGGATCTTCGGCAGACCCGGCACGAGGCCGAGCACCACGAGCATGGCGCCGGCAATGGCGATCGCGCGCGGGTACGCGATGAGCTGGGAGGTGACGTCCTTGCCGAGGTGGGCGCCCTCCTCTTCACCACCGACGCGCGTCACGATGATACCGGCGGAGGTGGAGATCAGGATCGCGGGGATCATGCCGACCAGACCGTCACCGATGGTCAGCAGGGCGTACTTCTTCGCCGCGTCACCCGCCGTCAGGCCCTTCTGCAGCACGCCGATCGCGAGGCCACCGACGATGTTGACGACGGTGATGATGATGCCGGCGATGGCGTCGCCTTTGACGAACTTCATCGCGCCGTCCATCGCGCCGAAGAGCTGGCTCTCGCGCTCGAGGTCGCGGCGCTTGCGCTTGCCCTCCTCCATCTCGATCGAGCCGGCGCGGAGGTCGGCGTCGATCGACATCTGCTTGCCGGGCATGGCGTCGAGGGTGAAGCGCGCCGCGACCTCGGCGACGCGCTCCGAGCCCTTGGCGATCACGATGAAGTTCACGATCACGAGGATCACGAACACGATGCCACCGACCACGAAGTTGCCTCGCGCGACGAAGTTGCCGAAGGCGTAGACGACCTCGCCGGCGTCGCCCACCGAGAGGATGAGGCGCGTCGTCGAGACGGTGAGCGCCAGCCGGTACATCGTGGTGATCAGCAGCAGCGTCGGGAAGATGCTGATCTGCAGCGCGCCCGGGATGTAGAGCGAGATCAGCAGGATGATCACCGACAGGCTGATGTTGATCGTCAGCAGGATGTCCAACAGGAACGTTGGCAGCGGGACGATCAGCATCCCGATGATGGCCATCACCACCACCGCGAGCACGATGTCGGAGTACTTGTTGATGAAATTCTTGCCGACCGAAGATGCCATGCGAGCGGGCGAGGTTAGCCCAAACGCCCGTCAACTGGTGCGGTTCGAGCGGGCCATCGTCAGCAGCTTCTTCGCGCGGGCGACGAAGGGATCTCCTGACGCCCCCACCTCGACGGCCTTCTCGAGATCGCCGCGCGCAGCGCTCAGCTTGCGCTTCGAGAGGCGGATCTCACCGCGGTAGACGAGCGCCGCGAGATCCGTCGGGTCGAGCTCGAGCGCGGCGTCGAACTGCGCCAGCGCCTCGTCGAGAGACTGCGACGCGAGCAGGATCGTGCCGAGCATCGTGTGGGCGAAGGCGTCGCGGCGCCCGAGCGCCACGAGGGAGCTGAAGATCGTCTTCGCCTCTTCGGTGCGTCCCGCCTCGAAGGCTTCATGCCCAAGGCGGGTCAGCTCACTGAAGGCCTGCTCAGCGGGGTCGACCGTTTCGTCGGTCAGCGTCCGCCGAGCGGCCTTCTGCGCTCGCGGCTCCTCGGTGATCTCCGTCACCACCGTCTCTACCGTCGGCCGACGCGGAGGCCGCGCCTTCTTCGGGTAGTAGACGATCTCAACTGGCCGTGCGGAAGACCGGGGAGCCATCGAACGCCGTCAACCTCACTTCTTCTTCGGAGCCGCGTCTTCCTTCTGCGCGTTCTCGATCATCTCGAGGGCGGCGGCGGCGAGGACGCGCGCGCGCTGCGTGAGCGGATCCTTGAAGTCGGGATCGAGCTGAACCGCCTTCGCGAAGTCCTCAGCGGCCTCGAGGATCTTGCCCTCGCGCAGGTTGACCTCACCGCGGTTCACGTACGAGGCGAGCTCCTTGGGGTTGAGCGAGATCGCGATGTCGAAGTAGCGCCGAGCCTGCTCGAGCTCCTCCTCCGCGAGGAACACAGCGCCGAGCGCGGTGCAGTAGTAGGCCTCGCGCGGATCGAGCTGGATCAGCCCGCTGAAGACCGTCTTGGCCTCGGCGTACCGGCCCTGCTCGTACATGCGGAAGCCGATCAGCGCCATGTTGAGCATCTCCGGCCCGCTGATCGCGTGGTAGTCCTTCAGGCTCATCTTGCCTGAGACGACCTGGGCCTTCCGCTCCTCCGTGTAGAGGAGCTTCTCCCAGCCAGGCGTGACTTCCTTCTGGATCTCGGTTCCGTCAGCCTTCTGCTGCTCTTCTTTTTTCTCGCTCATGTGTTTGGGATCTCGGAGGTGCGACGAGGGAGCGCGCGAAGTGGACCACAGCTCGCTCGCCATGACAGCTCAAAAAGAAACTGGCCGGAACTCAACGTTCCGGCCAGCTCCTCGACTCAAGCTGCGAAGCGACTTAGCGGAGGTTGCCCAGGAGAGCGCGCGCCGTCTGGTCGTGCGTCTTGTAGATGTTCGACATCATCTCCCAGTAGCGGTTCATGGCCGAGAGACGAGCCTGGTAGCTCTGCATCTTCGCGTTGAACTCGTTCTGCTTGCCGATGTCCTCCGCGTCCTTGCCGGTGAGCGGCGCGGGCGGCAGGTCGCTGCCAGCAGGCGCCGGCGAGGAGGTGGCCGCCGACGAGGTGGACGAGGTCGGAGCCGCGGTGGCCGCGGACGCCGCGCCCGAGACGGCCGAGGTCGCCGCCGAGACCGCCGCGGCAATCGGGTTGTTCGCGCCGAGAGCGGCCTGGCGAGCGGCGTCCATCAGACCCGGGAGCGAGACGTTGCCGGCGCCGGGAGCGAAGCGCGAGGTGATCGACTCAGTCAGCTTCTGGATGAGCTTCTCGACGCCGCCCATCGCGAGGTTCTGGAGCTTGGGCAGCGCAGCGCCGAGGAGCTTCTGAGCGAGACCGGCGAACGGGCCGGGGAGGCGACCAGCGAGCTTCTGGAGCGCGGCGCCGCCGAGCTGGAAGCCGTCCTTGACGATGCCCTGGAGGAGCTTCGTGGCCTGAGGGGCAACGGCCTTGATGACCGACGAGGCGATCTTGGGGAGGGCCGTCTTGAACGCGTTGCCAATCGAGCTGAGGAAGGACATGTGTTGCTCTCTTTCTTTCGTGTGATTCCGGAGAACCATTTCCCCGGCGCTACTGCTGAGATTATCGAAGGCTCGATTTTCCGGTTTCCTGTGGAATTCTCACTTTCGGGAAATCGCCTCTAACAGCGCGGAACTCTTGTCGCTTTCCTGGCTTCCCGCGACCGCGAACTGCAGAGCGCGACGCAGATCCTCGATCGCCTGCGCCTTCTGCCCCTGGAGGAGCTTCACCTCGGCGCGGCCAAGGTAGGCGCCTGCATCGTTCGGGGAAATTCGAAGGGCAACGTCGTAGGCGGCCACCGCCCCCGCCGGGTTGCCCGCTGCCATCTCGACCACGCCGAGCGCCTTGGCGAAGTACGGATCGGTGGGGTTGATGGCGTAGAGGCCCTGGAAGACGGTGCGCGCCTCGTTCACCTTGCCCTGGTAGAAGAAAAAATAGCCCGTCCGAGCGATCGAGTAGAGCTCCTCGTCGGTGTAGCCGCGAACCTCCTTGAGGGTCGCTTTGCCATCGGCCCACTTCTGGAGCCGCTGGGCGAGCGCTGCGTCGTCCATCAGTAGCCTTCTCCTGCCGTCTCTTCCCGTCGCCGGCGCTCGATCTCGGCCATCTCGCTGCTCACGTTGCCGATGACCTCGAGCATCTGCGCCTCGCGGGCAAGCAGTGCCTTGAGACGTTCGACGCGATCGCCCGGGGCGCGAATGGTGCCCAGACCACGTTGGAGCGCCTCCTGGCTCTCCTCCGACAGGCGTTCGGCCACCGAACCGAGCACACCGCGATCGGTGTAGCTCTCGAGATCGGCGTCGTGCCCCGCGGGGCCGGGCGGCATGGGGAGGCGAACCTCCTCGGCAGAGTGCGCGGGACCGATGAAGTCGATCAGTGCCGCGGAGGCGAGGGCGGGATTCTTCGGGTCGCCCTTCTTGCGAACGTTCTTCCGGTCGATCTGGGTGCGATCGACCAGCCTCGCGCGAACTTCTTTTGGCCCACCCCACGGCCAGCTCGGTGCTCGGGGTTGCTGCCCAATCTTCGCCATGGCGACTCCTACTTGCGACCCTGTTCCTGCTGCTGGAGCGCGTAGACGAAGTTGAGGACCTCCGCGACCGCGTCGTAGAGCTCCTCGGGGACCTCCTGCCCGACATCGACCTTGTAGAGCGCCCCCGCCAGGGTCGTGTTCTTCATGAAAGGCACGCCGGCGGCCTTCGCGATCTCGCGGATCTTCTCCGCCTTCAACCGCATGCCCTTGGCGATGACACGCGGCGCGTTGTCCTTCTGCTTGTCGTACTTGAGGGCAATCGCGATGTCGGGATCTTCAGCCACGCGATGCCGACTCTACGAGATGCCTTTCGGCATCGACAAGTCAGTCCTGGATTTCCTTCTTCAGCGCGCTCCGAACCGCCTCGGCGATCGAGTTCATCAGTGACTGGGTGCCGAGCTTGACCTGCTGCGCCTGAAGGGCGTTCTCGATGGCCGTCACCTGATCGGGGTCGAGCTTGCCGCGAAGCGCGTCGAGATCCTTCTTCGCCTGCTCGAGGCCGCTCTTGGTGGGGTACTTCGAGAGGAAGTCGCGCAGCGAGCCACCGCCCTCGACGTCCTTGAGCGCGGCGGTGCCCTGGTTGATGAGGCCCGAGAAGGTGTTGGGCGCGGCAGTGCTGGCCTCGAACGAGCTGGCACCCGACGACCCGGTGGCCGCTGCAGAAGTGCTCTGAACGACAGGGGCGCTCGTGGTCGCACGAGCCGAGGACACCACGGGAGCCGCAACGGGCCGCTTGTTGGAGATGGTGGTCATGCCCGGATTGTCGCACAGCTGCCGACGGAGTTGCTCAGGCCGTCCGCTGCTCCCTGATCTGGTAGACGAAGTTGAGGACCTCGGCGACCGCGTCGTACAGCTCTTCCGGCACCTCATCGTTGACGTCGATGCGCAGCAGGGCGTGGGCGAGCGGGACATTTCGCAACAACGGCACGTCGTGCTGCTTCGCCAGCTCGCGGATGTTCGCCGCCTTGCCCTCGATCCCCTTGGCGATGATTCGCGGGGCGCTGTCCTTCGCCCGGTCGTACTTGAGCGCGACCGCCACGTGCTCCGGGTTGGTGACGATGACGTCAGCGCCCTTGACCGCCTCCATCTGGGCGCCCTCGAGCAGCTCCATCGCCATCTCCTTGCGCTTGGCCTTGTGGTGCGGGTCGCCCTCCGACTCCTTGTATTCCTTCTTCACGTCCTCCTTCGACATCATCATGTCCTTCCGGTAGCTCTGATGCTGCCACCAGACGTCGAAGATCGAGAACGCCACGAAGAGCCCGACGACCTTCTTCACCACGCGGGCGACGAGCTCGCCCATCACCGTCATGGTGAGCGCGGCGTCGCCGTGGATGGTCGCGACGACGATCGACATCGAGTCGCGCACCACGCCGTAGACCACGTAGGCGGTGACCCCCAACTTCGCCATCGACTTCACGAGCTCGACGATCTGCTTCTTCCCCACCATGTTCTTCAGGCCGTTGATGGGGTTGAGCTTGTCGAACTTCGGCATCACCGCCTTGAGGGCGAGCAGCGCGCCGACCTGGAGGAACTCCATGATGCCGCCAGCGAGCGCCGCCGCGAACGTGACGGGGAGGCAGAGGAGGAAGAGCGCTCGCAGCGCGAGCATCATCAACTGCGAGGTCGCCACCGCCAGGTCGTCGGGGTGTGCGATGTGCTCGACCGCGAACAGGAAGAGCTGCTTGATCTGCGCCTCGAAGTCGGCCCACGTCGCGCTGACCGTCGCCATCGCCACCGCGAAGGCCACCACGCCCGAGAGGTCCTTGCTCTTCCAGACGTTGCCGTCCTTGCGGGCGTCGTCGAGCTTCTTTTGCGACGGTTCTTCCGTCTTGTCGCCACCCTCGGACATGGTCGCTCAGGACAGCAGGTAGAGGACCTGGCGGAGCCAGCGGAACATCACGCCGTACTCGCCGACGATCCGGTCGAGGATGAGGTGGATCGCCGTCACCATGATCAGCACGGTGACCGCGGGCTTGATCTGCATCGCGACGAAGAACACCTGCACCTGCGGCGCGACGCGGTTGATCATGCCGAGCGCGAGATCGACCAGGAAGGTCGCCAGGAGGACCGGCGAGGCCAGCGCGAGCGCGATGCGCACCAGATCACCGAAGACCCGCAGGATCGTCTCGAAGAAGGGCCAGAAGCCGTGCCCGAAGCGGGGGTACTGGTCGAGCGGCAGCACCGCCAGGCTCTCCCCGAGCGTCTGGATCACGATGTGGTGGCCGCCCAGCGAGAGGAAGACCACGGTGCTCAGCTGCAGCTGCAGGTTCGAGAACAGCGACGCGTTCTGCTGAATCTGCGGCACCATCAGCGTCGCCTGGTTCGTGCCCGACATCGTGTCGACCAGGTTGCCCGCCGAGTTCGCCGCGTCGAACACCATCCCCACCACGAACGAGATGCTCAGGCCTATGAAGAGCTCCTTGAGCATCAGCGCCACGAAGAAGATCGCGTTGATGGGGATGTCGCGCACCTGCGCGATGATCACCGGGTACAGCACCATGCCGAGCATCACGCCGAGGCCGAGCTTGACCTCCTGAGGCACGGTCTCGCCGCCGAGGAACGGCGTGAGGATCACCACCGGAAGCACCCGCGCCATCAGCAGCGCGAACGCCAGCAGGAGCTGCGTGAAGTCGGTCTGGATCCCGAGCTCCGCGCGCAGCGTCGCCAGCAACTCCTGTGCCTCTGCGATGCCCATGCGCGCTCAGTGCCCGATCAACGCCGGGAAGCGATCGTAGATGTTGAAGGTGAAGCGCATGAGGTTGGTGCCCATCCACGGGCCGGCCAGGCCCAGCACCCCGAAGATGATCACCAGCTTCGGCGCGAACGAGAGCGTCTGCTCCTGGATCTGCGTCGCGGCCTGGAACACCGAGATGATGAAGCCGATGACCAGCGCGAGGACGATGGGCGGGCCGGACACCACGAGCACGAGGATGAGCGCCTGCTGGATGACGTAGGTGAGCTGGTGCATGTGCGCCTCTCAGAGGTACCCGACGACGAGGCCCTTCGCGATCAGGTACCACCCGTCGACCATCACGAAGAGCAGCAGCTTGAACGGCATCGAGATGGTCGTGGGCGAGAGCATCTGCATGCCGAGCGCGAGCAGGATGTTCGCCACCACCATGTCGATCACCAGGAACGGCACGAAGAGCAGGAAGCCGATCTGGAAGGCCTCCTTGAGCTCGGAGACGACGAACGCCGGCGTGAGAATCAGGAAGTCCCGTTCGCCGATGCTCGCCCGGTCCTCCGGCTTCCGGAGCTTGAGCGCGAGCGAATAGAAGAGCGTGCGGTCCTTGGTGGTGACCTTCTTGAGGAGGAAGTCGCGGAGCGGCTCCTTGGCCCGGCTCGCCGCGGTGATGAGCGTGTCGACCGTCTTCGCGTCCATCAGACCGCCTGACTGCGTCACCTCCCCCGCGTCGGCCGCGCGGAACATCGCCTGGCCCACGGGCGCCATGATGTAAACGGTGAGGATGATCGCCAGGCCGGTGATCACCTGCGTCGGAGGGATCTGCTGGGTGCCGAGCGCCGAGCGGACGATCGAGAGCACGACCGAGATCTTCACGAAGCTGGTGACCATCAACAGCACGAACGGCGCCAGCCCGAGCGCCGTCAGCGCGATCATCAGCACCAGCGGCCGGTTGGCGAACGAGTCGCTCATGTCGAGCTTCCCGCCCACCTCGTCGACGACCGACGCGCCGCCGCCCTTCTTCTTGCCCTGCGCGAAGGCGATCGCCGGCTGGAGCATCAGCGCGAGCGAGAACAGCCAGAGCCTCGCGCGCATGAAGGTGGAGAGCCTTTCGGTCACTGGAGTCCTCACGAGGCAGGGGGCGCTGGCGGTGGCGCGTCCTTGCGCCCCAGCAGCTTCTGAAGGAACGGGCTCAACTGCACGGACCGCTGCGCCGACGCGGCAGCGCGCAGTCGTTCGACCTCCGCCCGATCGAGCTTGCTGATCAGCGACAGCGCACCATCACCGCCGCCGACGAGGAGCACCTCTCCGGCCGCCTCGACGACGAAGAGCGAGCGCTTCTGATCGAGCGGCACGCGCTCGAGCACCGTCACCAGCGACGTGCCCACCACCGGCTTGATGCCGAGGAGTCTTCGCAGGCCGACGTTGAGGGTCAGCCACGCAAGACCGACCACGATGGCCAGCACGAGCATCGTGCGGAAGAGCGTCCACCCGAGGTTCAGCTCCTCGGCCCCCTCGAGCTCGGGCGGCGCGGCGCGCGGCAGCTCCGGCTCGGCGGTTCTCGCCCCGTCGTCCTGCGGCACGGCGGGGGCGGTGGTCGGCGCGGCCAGCGGAGGGGCCTCCGGCGGCGGCTGGGCCCACGCGGGCGCAGCGGCGAACGTCATCACGAGGCTGAGGACCACCGACCGGAGCACGGGCGCAAGCTACCTGACGAGGGGTCACCCGGCGAGCGAGAGGATGCGCACGCCGAGGTTGCCGTCGATCTCCACCAGCTCGCCGCGGGCGACGACCTTCCCGTTCACCGAGAGATCGAGCGGCTCACCGGCCACCCGGTTGAGATCGAACACGTGACCCACCTTGAGCGCCACGACCTCCTCGGCCGTGGTCGCGACGCGGCCCAGCTCGACCGCGATCTGGAGCGGGATGTCGTTCATCAGGTCCGCCCCGCCAGCGCTCTGCGCGTCTTCCATGTCGTGTTTCCCTCTGATCGACCCGGGGGTCGTCGACTCGTCATCTGCGTCTTCGTCCGGCGCGCCCGGCGACTCGCCCGCGGACTCCTCGGCCTCGGCCGGGCCACCGGGCGGAGGAGGCCCGCCGAGGTTGATGCCCGTCACCGTCGCCTTGAACTGCCCGTCTTCGACCACCACCTCGGCGTCGAGGTGGCCGGTGCGCCCCAGCCCGATCTTCAGCTTCGCGGTGCCGCCTTCGCCCTGGTCGGGGCGGCAGGTGAGCGCGTCGACCAGCACCACGTCGCGTTCTCGCAGCTGCGCGAGGTCGGCGGCGGAGATCTCCACGTTGCCGATCTCGGCGCGCACCGTCGTCTTGACGTTGCGCAACCGGCCGAGGTGAGCCTCCGCGTCGGCTGCCCGGCGAGCCCGTCGAACGGCCGCGTCGGTGGGCGGGTTGGCTGTCGCCAGCACGTCTTCGGGGATGACGAGGCGCACGTAGCCGGAGTGCGCGCCAAAGACTGCCTTGAGCTGCACCACCGCGAGGTTCTCGTTCTCGGGGATCAACCCCTGGATCTCGTCGAACCCGCGCACCACGCCTTCGATGCGCAGCTTGGGCAACGAGGGGTCGAGCGTCGGCGAGAGCGCCTTGAGGGTCTCGATGATGACGTAGGTCATCACGCCCTCTTCGATGTCGGTCAGCGGCCGGAGCGCCACCGCATCACCGGCGCCGCCGAGGAGGAGATCGATCGCGTGGTGTGCGAGCCCGAGCTCGACCTCGAGCAGGCCGCGCGTCTTGTTGGGCTGGGGCGTCAGCACCGCGAGGAAGGTCGGAGAGGCGATGTAGTGCTGGAGCTGAGACATCGGCACCACGTGCACGTACTCCGCCTGCATCGAGACCTGCTCCTCGAGCATCTCCTGCAGGCGCGTTCGCACCGAGCTCGAGACCTCACCCGTCGAGCGCACGTTCGGCAGCAGCCACTCGAGGTTCTTCACCAGCGTCGCGTGCCGCTTGCTGACGCGCTCGAGGTTGCTGAAGACGAAGGGCCGCCACGCGCGCCCCGACTTGGCGAACGTCGGCGCCTTGATCAGCATCGTGTGTTCCGGCCGGCTGCCGGGAGACCGGGAGCTCAACCGCGCGCCTCGATCTTGAAGTCCTCGAGCGTGAGGCCGCGCGCGCCGAGGGCCGCCTTGAGCGCCTCACTCTGCTCTTCGATCATCTTGAGCACGTCCTTGTCCGAGCCCTGGAAGACCGCGCTGATCTTCCCGTTCCTGGCGGAGATCTTCACCGACAGGCCGGACAGCACGTCGTTCTTGAGATCGACCTGGAACTCGGTCCGCCCCATCGCGTTGGTGCCGATGCGCACGCGCTCGACGATCTTCTGCGCGAGCTCGTTGGCGACCTTGCGGAGCCGCTCGGAGCCCGACGCCTCCCTGGTCTTCGCCACGGGCACGGGCGCCATGAGCGCGGGGTTGAAGCGGAAGCCGGGGTTGGCGGCCGCCGCGCCGTCCTTGTTGCCGTCCTTGTTGCCGCCCTGCTGCTGACCACCCTTGTCGGCGTCGGTCTTGAGATCGCCCTTCTGCCCGCGCGCGCTGCCCGCGGAGGCGGTCTGCGACGAGGCGCTCGACTCGCCGGCTTCCTTTCGCTCCTCGAGACGCTCGCGGCTCACCTTCGCGTCGGAGCTGCGGCCCTGGGCGCCCTTCGCCTGCCCCGACTGGTCGGCCTGCCGGCTCGACTGGCTCTGGGCAGTCCCCTGGTCGCTCTCGAGCTTGGTCTGCTGCGCGTGCTCACCATCGGAGCGGGTGTTCTGCTGGACCTTCTGCTCCTGGCCCTTCGTGCCGAGCTTCGAGCGGAAGGCGCTCTCCTGCTGCATGCCCTCCGCGCCCTTCTCGGCCTGGTGGGCCTCGCCCGCCTGGTTGGTCTCCGCGGCTTCGAGGAGCTGCGCGATGGCGCTGCGCGCGAGGTTCGCGTCCTGCTTGACCTGCGCCTCCTTCTTCTGCCCCTGCATCAGCTTCGAGAAGGCGGTGTTCTCTGCGGCCTTCTTGTTCCGCTGCGACTCTTCGGCGCGCTTGGCCTCGGCCAGGCGGGCAGCCACTCGCGCGGCGTCGCGATCGTCATCGACTCGGCTCATGACTTCTTCTCCAGGCGTGTGCGCTGCAGGTGCAGCGCGTTGCCGATCTCCTCCTGGTTCATCTCCTCCTTCGCCATCCGCTCCGCCCGCACCTGCTTCAACCAGGCTTCCTTGTTCTTCTCGATGGCCTTCTTCTCCTTGGCGGCCTCGGCCATCTCTGCGCGGCGCTGCTCGACGAGCTTCTCGGCCTGCACCACGACTTCCTTCTGGCGCTCGACGTCGAGCGCGAACTGGGCCTCTTCGTCCTTCAGGCGCTGCTCGAAACGGCCCATCTGCTGGAAGCCGCTGATGCCGCCGCCCTTCTTCGTCATCTCCTCGAGGAAGGCCTGCACCTTCGCCTTGCGCTCGACCTTCATGCGCTCGAGCTGCTGTTGCATCGTGACGAGCTGCTTCTTCTCCTTCTCCGCGGCCTTCACGGCGGCCGAGAAGGCCTCCTTGGCCTCGTCCTCAGCCTTGATGCGGATGTCGAGGAGCGCCTGGAGACGATACGGAGGCATGACCGGTTGAGCTTACACGCTCACCGGCGCACGCCACAGTCACTCCGCGTCGGAGAACATGTCCACCATCCGCTGGACGGTCTCTTCGAACGGGGTGTTCTCGAAGGTGTCCTGCTTGAGGAAGCCGATGATCGAGTCGTACTTGTCGATCGCGTAGTCGGTGCGGGGGTCGGTGCCGTACTGGTACGCGCCGAGGAGGATGAGGTCGCGCTGCTTCTCGTAGGTCGAGAGGGTCTCGCGGAGCTTGCCGGCGGCCTTCTTGTGCTCCTTCGAGACGATCTGGCTCATGACGCGCGAGAGCGAGGCCAGCACGTCCATCGCCGGCCACTGGTTCCGCTCACCGAGCGCGCGGTTGAGGATGAAGTGACCGTCGAGAATGCCGCGCACTTCGTCGGCGATCGGCTCTTCCATGTCGCCGCCGGCGACGAGGCACGTGTAGATCGCGGTGCACTTACCCTTCTCGGAGTTCCCGGTGCGCTCGAGCATGCGGGGCAACATCGAGAAGACCGACGGCGGGTAGCCCTGACGAGCGGGTGGCTCGCCGATGGCAAGGCCGATCTCACGCTGGGCGCGCGCCAGACGGGTGACGGTGTCGAGCATGAACAGCACGTTGCCGCCGCGCTCGCGGAAGAACTCGGCGATCGCCGTCGCCACGTACCCGGCGCGAAGGCGCACCAGCGAGGGCTGGTCTGACGTCGCGCACACCACCACCGAGCGCTTCATGCCGTCGTGGCCGAGTGCGTCTTCGATGAACTCGAGCACCTCGCGGCCACGCTCGCCGATCAGCGCGATCACCGAGAGCTCAGCGGCGGTCTGGCGGGCGATCTGCCCCATCAGCGTCGACTTGCCGACGCCGGAGCCGGCGAAGAGCCCGATGCGCTGCCCCTCACCCACCGTGAGCAGGCCGTCGATGCACCGCACCCCCAGCGAGAGTGGCCGCGTGATGCGCTGGCGCTTGAACGGATCAGGACAGTCGCGATCGACCGCCCAGTCGACCATGCCCGCCCTGGGGAGCGGCTTGCCGTCGATCGGCTCCCCCAGCCCGTTGAGCACGCGCCCGAGCAGGCCATCTCCGGCGGAGATGGTGAGCGGCCGCCCCGTGGGGATCACCTCCGAGTCAGGGCCGATGCCCGACAGCTCGCCGAGCGGCATCAACATCACGGTGTCGCCCTGGAAGCCGACGACCTCGGAGCGCACCTCGTCGCGCCCGCGGCGGATGATGCACACCTCGCCCATGCGCACGTTGGGCACGGCGGCCTTGATCACCAGGCCGGTCAGCTCGATCACCCGCCCCCGCACCCGCACCGTCTGGGCGGACTTCACGAGGTCGGCGTAGCGCCTCAGATCGATGGCCATCGGCTCACTTCACTTCCTTCTTCTGCTCGGCAGGCATGAGCACGTTGCGCAGCATCTCGAACTGCGTGCGGATCTGCCCGTCGATGGTGCCGTACTCGGTCTGAATGACGCAGCCCCCGCGCTCGACCTCCGCGTCGTCGCGGATCGACAGGTCGACCGCACGGCCGATGAGCTCCATGAGGCGCGGGCGCTTCTCGCGCAGGAGCTTGCCGTCCTCCGGGTGGACGCGGAGGACCATCGCCTTCGAGCTGCGCGCCGCCTCGGTGCAGCTGGCGACGATCTCCAGCACCACGTTCGGATCGCGCTCGAGATCGCGGCTGATGATCTTCGCGGCGACCTTGAGCGCCAGGTCGAGGACCGCCTGCTCCGAGTCGGCGATGATCTGCCCTGCCTGCATCTTCGCGCGCGCGAGCTCCTCCGCCGCGCGGGCCTGCACGTCGGCCTTCGCCTCGTCACGCGCCTTGGCGAAGACCTCTTCCTTGAAGCGCAGCGCCTCGGCCTTGATCTCCTCGGCCTTCGCCTGCGCGTCGGCGATGATCTGCTTGGCGGTCGTCTTCGCTTCGAACTCTTCGGCGTTGAGGACGCCAGCTCGTCGGGGAGGTGGCAAGATCGGCTTCTCCGCGAGCGGTGCAGCCTCGCCTCCACTGTCACTCTTGATGACCTTGCCGATCACCCGCATCGGGGCACCGGTGGGAGGTCTCCGTTCATCGCGCGGCCCGTCATCCATTCAGCGGCAGTCTAACGCGAACCTCCGCCCGGTCCACGACCGCTGCCCTTGAGCACGGGCGAACGGTTGGGGCTGGTCGTGCTCCCAGCGTCCTTCCGGCGTGGAATCGCCTGGAGCGACGCCGACCGCTTGGGCGCGGTGGTGGCCAGCGGGTCATTTCCCAGCGGCTTGCCGTCACGCAGGACCCGTTGGGCCCTGACCTGCGAGTCGGTGGGGCGCGCACCGGGCTGGATCTCCGGCGCGACGCCTGATGCGCCGGCCCGACGGGCGGCCCGCTCCGCGACAGGGTCGCGACGCTGCGGCTGCCCCGCCGGCACGCTCGAGGTCACGGGCCGCGCGCGGGGCACCTGGCCCGACACCGGCGCGGGGGGCAGCGCCCCGGTCGCGCGGCGCTGCGGAGGGGCCACCAGGACCTTCGACTGCGGGTTCGAGGGCGACGACGTCGAGGGGGCGCGCGGAGCTGGCGGCGCAGGAGCCGCGGCAGGCGCTTTCACCGGCGGGGGGAGGCGCATGGGCCGATCGACGATGCCCTTCTGCGCGAGGCGCTCGAGCTGCTCGACGATGTCGAGGCGCCCACCATCGCCCTTGATCGGCTTGCCCTTCTCTTCGCGGAGCCAGCGCGTGAGCAGCTTGCCGAGATCGCCGGGGTGCCGCTCGGCGAAGCGCTGGGCGAACTCGGCGCCCTGCGCGTAGCAGGCGCGGATGATGCGCTGCACGCCGGCGCTGCGCATGCCCAGCGACGGGTTCTCGAGCGCGCCGTGCATCTCGAGCACGAGCTTCGCGTCCTTCTCCGTGAGCCGCCGCGCCGCCCCCGCCTCCGCAGCGCGAGCGGCGAGGTTGCGCTGATCTGGAGGCAGCTTGCCGAAGAAGGCCGTGCGGTCTTCGTCACTCAGCCCCGCGACGGCGGTCGCCAGCACGCGCGCCCCCATGCGATCGGCGACGGCGAAGATGTCCCGCTGCTGCAGCATGATGAGGTCGGTGAAGCGGAAGCTCCCGACCTGCGGCGCGTTCTGCCGCAGCCCGTCTTCGATCTTCCAGCGGATGATCGCCAGCACCTCGGGCTTCACGTCGCGCAGCAGGCGCACCGGCGGCGGATTCCCCATCTCTGCGCGGACCGCCGTCGCGAGCTCGACGGGGAGCGCGGTCAGCACCACCTCGACCAGCGTCGGGCGCTCCGCCTTGAGGATCGCCGCAAGGCGCCGGGGCTCGGCGCTCGCCAGCAGCCGGCGGCGCTGAGTCACGAGCCGCTTGATCTCCTGGACCAGGAGCGGAATGCGCTTCTCGCGCGGGATCTGGATCAGCGCCTCGGCGCGGTGCTTGAGGAGCTCCTCCTCGGCGGGGTCGAGGTGCTCGAAGGCAGACACCGACGCCGAGCCGCCAAAGGCCAGCGACGTCAGCAGGAGCATGGTCTGTCGCTTGGAAAGCGACGTGAAGAACTGCTCCACGTTTCAACTCCGATCGAGCCGCGAGGCGACTACCCCTCGGCAGGCGCCTTGGCGCGCGGTGCCGGGCGCGCCCCCGAAGGCTTGCGGATCACCATGAAGGCCGTGACGCCCGCCATCATGATGAACAGCAGCGCGAAGACCCCGATGATCGTCTTGAAGGTGCCAGCGCTCGCCTTCTCGACGTTCACGCCCATGATCCGCTGCAGGCGCGGCTCGTCGCTCACCTCGGTGACGAACTTCGCCTCGGTCATGATGACCTTCACGTTCTCCTTCTTCAGCTCGGGGACGGCGTTGGCCACGAAGCCCTGCACGTCGTCGATGGCGACGGGCGGCTTCCCCTCGTTCGCCATGTACTTGATCAGCACCGAAGCGGACGGGAGCGGCTTCTTCTCGGGCTGCGTGAGATCGTTGACCTCGGGCATCATCACGATCGTCCGCGACTCGAGCACGCCGGGGATGCGGTTGAGCGCGTTCGACACCTCGCCGCCGAGCGCCTCGATGAACATCGCGCGCTCCTCGGTCTGCGTGGGGATCATGCCCTTCGTCATCTTGAAGATGGCGAGGCCGTCCGCCTTCGGACGCGGGAGCGAGTGCTCACGCAGCAGCTCCGCGGCCGTCGCCACGTCCGCCTTGGGGACCGAGATGACGTACCGCGCGTCCTTGCCTTCGCCCTCCTTGATCTTGGTCGCGTCGATGCCCTTCCTCTGGAGCAGGACGTAGATGTCGTTGGCGTCGTCCTCGTTCAGATCGTGCTGGAGGTTGATCGAGCACGCGGAGGCCACGACGGCGAAGACGAAGGGAAGCAGGCGGCGCATGAGGGCGCCGACCATACTACGGGCGACCCGCCACCACGCACGAAACGAAAAAGGGCGACTCCCTCGCGGGAGCCGCCCTGGAGACGGAGCCGACCGTCGATCAGACCTGGGTCTTGAGGGTGTCCTTCAGACCGCTGGTCGCCTTCTCGACGACCTTCGAGCAGAGGTCGAGCTCCTGCGTGTACTTGTACATGCCCGCCTGCATCTGGAGCAGCTCCTGGTTCGACATCGACTTGCCGCTCAGCCCGCCGTTGATCAGCTTGTCGATGTTGACCTGGCCCTTCTCGAGGCTGGCCACCATGTTCGCCATCATCGAGGTCGACTTGCTGACCTCCGCCTTCTGGGCGACGGGCTCCATGCCCTTGCCGGTGACGTTCTTGTCGAGCTTGGCGAGGTTCGCCTTGTCGGTCTTCTGGACCTGATCGATCTGCTTGGCCTGATCGATCTTCTGGACCTGCTGCGCGTGCTGAACGTGCTGGGCCTTCTGGGCGTGATCGACGCCCTGAGACTTCATGCTCTGGTCGAACTTGCTCGGACCAGCCTTGTTAACCTGCTGTGCGGCCTGGTCGGGCAGCTTCTGTTGGGCGATCTGGGCTGCCGAGATTCCTGCCAGTGGTCCGGCCATGGTCGATCCTCCTGTGCTGTTCAGTTGAATTATCGTCCTCTTCTTCGAGGAGTTGCTTCAAGGTCTCCACTGCTCGGGCGTGAAGTCGGCTCGCCCAGCTCTTGGACTGGCCGATCTCTGCTCCCGCCTCTTCCAGCGTCTTGTTCTGGAAGTAGTAGCCCTGGAGCAATTTTCTCTCTTTTTCCGGCAGCTTCTCGATGGCCGCGCGCACCCGGCGGCGCATCTGCTCGAGCTGGATCCGTTCGTCAGCCGGCAGCTGCTCGTCCGAGACCTGGAGCCCCTCGGTGCCCTCGAGGCTGGTCGCAAAGACCATCGCGAGGCCCGTCACCGCGTTGCTGATCTCCCGAACGTCATCCTCGACCGACGAGCCCCCTCCGGCCCGATCGGAGAGGTTGGTCATGTAGGAGTTGGCGCGCTCGGCAGCGGCCGCGTGGCCCTTGAGCACGCCCATCTTCCGCAGGCCGTCGTAGATGGCGCCCTTGATCCGATAGTGGGCGAAGGTGAGGAAGTTGGCACCCACACGCGGGTCGAAGCGATCGGCCGCTTCGAGCAACCCGATCTGGCCCCACGCGACGAGCTCGTCCATCTCGAACTGGGAGTTGAACTGCTTGCGCACCTGCGCGGCGAGCGAACGCACGTACGGGCCGTACTTCTCGAGGATCTGGGCTTTGGATTCCCCGAGCGCCACGGCCGGTTACTCCTGCTCCTCGGCGCGATCCCACAGGCGCTCGAGGGTCTGGTTCAGACGGGGATCGTCCTTCAGCTGCTCGAAGATCTTGTCGGTGAGCTTCTTCGACTGCGTGCGGACCTTCTCTCGGAGGATGTCGGCGACGAGCTTGCGCGTCGCCTCGTCGCGGCTCTTGAGCTGCCCGGAGCGGAGCTGACGAACGAGATCCATCGCCTGCGCAGTGACCGGATCCGTCGGGCCGACCCCACCGACGTTGCTCGAGCCGACCGCGCCCGACGGGCCGACGAGCGACTCGGCCTTGTCGACCTTCGCGCCGAATGCGCCCGACGCACCGGACGCCTTGGCGGCACCGCCGGCGCCTGACGCGCCGCGAGCCCCACCCGCTTTGCCACCACGGCCGACGCCTCGAACTGACATGACGCTCCTTCCTGCTTCGCTTACTTCCTGGCCTGCTGCTTGTTCGGAGGAGGAAGCGCGCCGGACTCCTTGGCGGCGATCAGCGCCTCCGCGAACTTCGCGCCGTCGCTGCCGGGCTCGAGCTCGAGCGCGGCCTTGAGTTCCTTCATCGCCTCGTTGACCTTGCCCATGAAGAGGAGCGTCTCACCGACGTGAGCGCGCGGCAGCGAGGCACGCGGCGCGAGCTGCTGGGCTCGACGGAAGATCGGGAGCGCCTTCTCGAAGTGCTGCTGGTTGAACTCGAGGGTGCCGAGCGCAAGCTGAGGAACCTCGCTCTTGGGCATCAACACCGTCGCGCCGTTGAGGAGCTCACGCGCGTTGTCGAACTTGCCCAGGTCCATCCACAGGTACGCCGCCTCGAGCATCAGCATCGCCTGCTGCTTGGTCATCGGAACCAGGCTGCCAGCGATGTCGGACTTCGCTTCCGTCATGGGGCCCTACGTCCTTTCCGTGAGTGACCGGGCGACAATAACACGAAGGGCGGCCACCAGGGCCGCCCTCGCGCGAACCAGAATTCGATCAGCGACTCAGCGGATGTTGCTCACCGAGTTCTTCGCCGTGTCGTGCTTGGTCTTCAGCACGTTCGAGATCGACGAGAACATGGTGTTCTCACGCTGCATGGCCATCTGCACCTGGAGCATCTGCGCGTTCTGCGCCGACATCTGCGCGATGTCGGTGTTGTAGCCGCCCATCGCGTTGGTGCCCGCGCCAGCGAGGAGGTTCGCGCCACCGGCCGAGCCACCGCCGACCTGCACGGTGTTGCCGCCAGCCGTCGCACCGCCCACGCCGCCGCTGAAGCCGACGACGCCGGTCGCCGCGTAGCTCGCCGCCGCCGCGCTGCTGCCGGGGCCGCCCGCGAGGGTGCTGACCGACGAGACCGCGGCCGAGACGATCGAGCCGCCGGGGATCGCGCCGCCGACGAGCGAAGCGCCCTGCTGGATCGCCGAGCCGGCCGCGTGGAGGCCAGCGTTGACCTTCTCACCGAACGTGGCGCCCTGAGTCTGCTTGGCGACCGTGACGTTCATCGAGATGCGGGGCGGCATGCCGTTGTTGTTGATTCCGTTGATGCTCATGTGTTCCTCCAGAGGAAACTACGAGAAAGTTGCCAGGTTCCGTTCCCCCGACCCCTGTCGGAGGCGCCTGTGAAACGATTATCGCCGGCCGAGAAGGCGAGTTGCGTAGAGCCTACCGGAACGAGCCTTTACTTCCGCCCCCCGCCCTTCCCTTTCCGATCAGCCTCAAGCTTCTCGCGGACTTGGAGGAGGTACGACAACAGCTCCTCGGTGCGCTCGATGGCCTTCCCGACCTTCTTCGCCTGCTCTGCCTTCGGGCCCTTCAAGGCACCGAGCTGCTCCTTCAAGTCCGTGAAGGCGCCGGCGATCGCATCGGCGGTCGCGGTCTCGATGAACCCTTCGATCGAGGGGTAGCTGGGCTCGGGGAGCTTCTGCGGTTCGGGCTTCTGTTCCTGCTTCTTCGTGGCCATGCGTCTCTTTCTTCGGATCAGGGGTTCGAGAGGTACTGCTGAAGCTTCTGCGTGCCGACCGGGTCGCCGAAACCGGCCAGGCCCAGCGCCGCACAGAACTGCACGCGGAGATCGGGATCGGAGAGGAGGCGGTGGAGCGACGCCACGGCACCGTCCTTGAGCACGAAGTCGAGGTTGCCGGTGCGCGCCAGCTGCCCGAGCGAGCGTGCGGCCGCGGCGCGGAGGGGCGCGAACTCGTGGTGGAGCGCCTCGGACAGCCCGCGCGTGGCGCCGGCGTCACCGAGCTCGCCGAGCGCGGTCGCCGCTTCGACGGGCGCCAACCCGGCCTTCAGCGCCGCGAGGAGCCAGGGGAGTGCCTGGCGATCTTGGAGCCGTCCGAGCGCGGTGGCGATCGCCGCGGCCACGCGCGGGTGCTCGGTGCGGTAGGCCTTGAGGAGGTACGGCACGGCAGGCCGGTAGCCCGCGAGCCCGAGCGCCTCCGCCGCCCCCGCCACCACCTTCGCAGAGGGGTCGAGGAGCGCCTTCACGAACTCCTGGCAGAGCGCCTCGTCGCCCAGCGAGGCGAGCGCGATGGCGGCGCTGCGCCGAACCGGCGGCACGGGGTCGGCGAGCATCGCCTTGAGCCTGGCGACCGCGCGGGTGTCTTTGAGACGCCCGAGCGCCTCGGCCGCGTCGCCGCGCACGCCGGGGAGCTGATCGTCGAGGCGGGCGAGGAGCGTCGCGCTGTCGCGAGCGGAGATCTGCTGCTCGAACAGGTTCGAGCGGCCGGCCCACGCGGGCTCGAGCTCCGCCAGTCTCTCCGCGATCAGCTCTTCGTTCATGCGCCCTCCCGGAGCCGCGAACGGTAGAGGAGGAATCCGTCGCCGTCACCAACGAAACCGTCGCGGCCGCTTCGCATTTCTTCATGGCGGCGCGCGCTGGCTGGGCTACCAAGCACACACCCATGAGCGCGATCGTCACCATCGACAACGTCGTCAAGGAGTACAGCCTCGGCCAGACCGTGGTGCAGGCCCTCCGCGGGGTCTCCCTCACCGTCGACAAGGGCGAGTTCATCTCGATCGCCGGCCCCTCGGGCAGCGGCAAGACGACCCTGCTCAACCTCATCGGCTGCGTCGACACCGCCACGCGCGGCGTCGTCGAGGTCGCCGGGAAGAACACCGCGAAGCTGTCGGAGCGCGAGCTCACCGACCTCCGCCTCAACACCATCGGCTTCATCTTCCAGTCGTTCAACCTGGTCTCGGTGCTGACGGTCTTCCAGAACGTCGAGTTCCCGCTGCTGCTGCAGAACAAGCTCGGGGCGAAGGAACGGAAGGCGCGCGTCGAGGGGCTCCTCGAGCAGGTCGGGCTGGCGACGCACATGAAGCACCGGCCGAACGAGCTGTCGGGCGGACAGCGGCAGCGCGTGGCGATCGCGCGCGCGCTGGTGACCGATCCGCTGATCGTGCTCGCGGACGAGCCGACGGCCAACCTCGACTCCGAGACGGGCCAGGCGATCCTCGATCTGATGCGCTCGCTCAACCAGCAGAAGGGCACCACGTTCATCTTCTCGACGCACGACCACAAGGTGATGCGGTACGCGAACGCGGTGGTGCGGCTGGCCGACGGCAAGGTGCTCGGTCGCGAGTCGCCCGAAGACGCCGTGGCGCACGCGGTCGGGCTCGATCACCTCCCGAAGCCGGCGGAGCTCCGCGCGCCGTGATCGATCGGCTCGTCCTCCTGGTGCGGATCGCGATCCGCAACCTGCTCGCGAGCCCGATCAACCTGCTCATCGGCGGGCTGATCTTCTTCGGCACGCTGATCTTCGTGCTGCTCGGAGGGCTCCTCGACTCGCTCAACCAGTCGATGCAGCGCTCGGTGGTGGGGAGCCTCGCCGGGCACGTGCAGCTCTACTCCGCGGCGTCGAAGGACGAGCTGACGCTCTACGGCCAGATGGGGAACGACCCCGACCTCAAGGCGATCACCGACTTCCCGAAGATCCAGGAGGCGCTGCTCAAGCTCGAAAACGTCAAGATGGTGGTCCCGATGGGGGTGTCGGCGGCGGTGATCACCTCGGGGAACATCGTCGATCGCACGCTGGAGCGCCTGCGCGAGCTGTACAAGGCGCGCGAGGGGCAGCCGACCGCCCCGCCGCTCGAGGCGCTGTCACGCGACGAGCTCGGCGCGCGCATCGCGAGCGAGACCTCGCACGTCCGTCAGATCATCAAGGTGCTGCGCGGCGACGCAGAGAAGGCGATGGCCGACATGCTCGATCGGCAGTCGGTCGACGAGCACAACCTCGAGGCGCTGGCCCGGGTGGACGACGAGCAGTTCTGGATCACGTTCGAAGAAGACCCGTGGGGCCACCTCGAGTTCCTCGAGAACCGCATCGCCCCGATCGTCACCGACACCTCGCTGGTGTTCCTGCGGTACGTGGGCACCGATCTCGACCGGTTCCAGCAGTCGTTCGATCGCATGCGCATCGTGAAGGGCGGCCCGGTGCCGAAGGGGCAGCGCGGCTTCCTGATCGCCGACCTGATCCACGAAGAGCAGATGAAGCTCAAGACGGCGCGCCGGCTCGACAAGATCCGCGACGCAAAGGTGAACGGGCGGGTGATCGCCACCGACGACGAGCTCAAGCGCTTCGTGAAGGAGAACCGCACACAGACGCGGGAGATCGTGCTGCAGCTCGACGCGCTCAAGACCCGCGCGCTCACCACGTCGCTCCAGCAGGCGCTCAGCGCGAGGGACGGCGAGCTCGACGTGCTGCTCTCGAAGCTGCTGGACACCACCGACGAGAACTTCGAGGCGAGGTACCGGCTGTTCTACGAGCTGGTGGTGCCGCAGGTGCAGCTCTACCGCGTCAACGTCGGTGACACGCTGACCATCAAGGCCTTCACCCGCACCGGGTACATCCAGAACGTCAACGTGCGGGTGTACGGCACGTTCGCCTTCACCGGGCTCGAGAAGTCGCCGCTGGCGGGCTCGACGAACCTCATGGACCTGATGAGCTTCCGCGATCTCTACGGCTACCTCACGGCGGACAAGGCCGAGGAGCTCAAGGAGATCCAGAAGGAGACCGGCGCGAAGACCGTGACGCGCGAGAACGCGGAGGCCGAGCTGTTCGGCGAGGGGACGGAGGTGGTGGCGGAGGCGACGCCCGGCCTGATCGATCCCGACGCGGCGGTGACGGGCACGGGGCGGCGGCTGCGCGAGGAGGATCTGCTCAAGCGGGTCTACTCGCAGCAGGAGCTCGACGACGGGGTGGTGCTCAACGCGGCGGTGATGCTGAAGGACCCGCGCAAGCTCGACCGGACCCTCGAGGAGATCTCGCGCGTCGGCGAGGGGCTGGGGATCAAGGCGGTCAGCTGGCAGAAGGCCTCGGGCCTGCTGGGCCAGATCATCAACGTCTTCCGCGTGCTGCTCTTCGTCGCGGTGGCGATCATCTTCTTCATCGCGATGGTGATCATCAACAACGCGATGATGATGGCGACCATCCAGCGCACGCAGATGATCGGCACCATGCGCGCCATCGGCGCTCAGCGCGGGCTGATCCTCTCGATGGTGCTGGTCGAGTCGGTGGTGCTCGGCCTGCTCTTCGGCGGCGCGGGGATGCTGGCGGGCTCGGGGATCCTCGGGGCGATCGCCCTGAAGGGCATCGCGGCGCCCAACGACGTCATGTACTTCTTCTTCTCGGGCTCGCGGCTCATTCCGCAGGTGACGAGCGGGCCGCTGGTGATCGCCCTGGCGATCATCCTCTTCGTCACCGTCTTCTCGACGCTCGCGCCCGCGGTGATGGCGACCCGGGTGAGCCCGCTGCGCGCGATGCAGGCCGACGAATGAACCTCTTCGATCGCATGCTGTGGCTGATCGCGGTGCGGAGCCTGATGCAGCACCGCCTGCGCACCGTGCTGCTGGGCACGGCCGTGGCCGGGGTCACCGCGCTGCTGGTCACCCTCACCGGCGCCTACGTGGGCATCAAGGACACGCTCCTCGTCTCGGCGACCACCCTGATGAGCGGGCACGTCAACGTCTCGGGCTTCTACAAGGCGAGCGCGTCGACCTCGGCGCCGGTGGTGACGAACTACCCGAAGGTGCGCGAGCTGCTTTCGCGCGAGGTCCCGGAGCTCGACTACGTCGTCCAGCGGGGGCGCGGGTGGGCCAAGCTGGTGAGCGAGAGCGGCTCGCAGCAGGTCGGCATCGGAGGCATCGACGTCGCCAACGAGCCCGGCTTCCGCAGGGTGGTGCAGATCAAGGAGGGCCGCCTCGAGGATCTCGCCAGGCCCAACGGCATGCTGATCTTCGAGGCGCAGGCGAAGCGGCTGGGGGTGAAGGTCGGCGACACGATGACCGTCGTCGCCCCCACCTTCCGCGGCACCAACAACACGCTCGACGTGCAGCTGGTGGCGATCGCCGCCGACATCGGGATGCTCTCGAGCTGGAACACCTTCATGAACGACCAGGGGCTGCGCCAGCTCTACCAGCTCAACGCGCAGACCACCGGGGCGCTGCAGCTGTACCTGAAGGACATCGAGCAGGTGAAGCCGGTGCAGGAGCGACTGCGCAAGGCGCTGGCGGCGGCGGGCTTCGAGCTGATGGACCCCGACCCGCGCCCGTACTTCGCGAAGTTCGACGCGGTGAACCGCGAGAACTGGACCGGGCAGAAGCTCGACGTCACCAGCTGGGAGGACGAGACGAGCTTCGTGCAGTGGATCGTCACCGCCCTCACCGTGCTCGCCACGATGGTGATCTTCGCCCTGGTGGCGATCATCGCCGTGGGGATCATGAACGTGATGTGGATCAGCATTCGCGAGCGCACCCGGGAGATCGGCACGCTCCGCGCGGTGGGCATGCAGCGCTCGTCGGTGCTGGCGATGTTCGTGGCCGAGGGCACGCTGCTCGGGCTGCTGGGGACGGTGAGCGGCGGCCTGCTGGGCGTGGCGACGTCGCTCGCGCTCACCAGCGCCCGCATCGCGCTGCCGCCGAGCTGGCAGTTCGTGTTCTTCTCCGAGCGGCTGGTGGTCTCGCCCACCACCGGCTGGGTGCTGTTCAGCGTCGGCTTCATCACCGCGGCGATCTCGGCGATCTCCGTGGTGCCGTCCTTCCTCGCCGCGCGGCTCAAGCCGATCACGGCCATGTCTCACGTCGGGTGACCCTCATGCGAAACGCGATCCGTTCCCTCACGCTGCTGTTGTCCTTCACGCTCACCGCGCCGGCGTTCGCCGAGCTCTCGAAGGAGGAGATGCACAAGCTCCTCACCGAGCTCGACGACCGGCAGCGCAACGGCGGCGACTACAAGGCGCTCGCGTACCTCGAGCAGAAGGAGAAGGACAAAGCCGACGTGGTGCGAGAGGTGCTGATCTTCCGCCGCGACTCGGACGACAAGCTGATGATGCTCTTCACCAAGCCGAAGAGCGAAGAGGGCAAGGGCTACCTCCGGCTCGACAAGAACCTGTGGAGCTACGACCCGGGCACCGGCAAGTGGGAGCGCGCGACGGAGCGCGAGCGCATCGGCGGGACCAACTCGCGGCGCAGCGACTTCGACGAGTCGCGCCTCGCCGAGGAGTTCGAGCCGAAGTTCATCGGCGAGGAGAAGCTGGGCAAGTTCGAGACGGTGTGCATCGAGCTCACGGTGAAGCCGGGCATCGACGTCGCCTACCCGGTGGTGAAGCTGTGGGTCGACAAGGCGAACCACAACATCCTCAAGCGGCAGGAGTTCGCGCTCTCGGGGCGGCTGATGCGCACCGCGTACTACCCCAAGTGGCAGAAGCTGTTCTCGGACTCGAAGAAGGCCGACGTGTGGTTCCCCGGCGAGATGCGCTTCTTCGACGAGGTCGAGAAGTCGAACTCGACGCTGGTGCTGATCAAGTCGGTCGATCTGTCGAACCTCGATCAGAACATGTTCACCAAGGCGTGGCTCGAGTCGAAGAGCCGCTGAAGGAGCCGCCCATGCGTCGCGTCTGGTTGCTGGTGGCGATGATCCCCGCGGTGTCGCTGGCGCAGGATCGCCCGTCGGAGGCCGATCTCTTCGGGGCGGACGAGAGCCCGGCGGCCGACGCCGGCGGCGCCCCTGCGCGCGACGAAGGCGCGATGTTCGGTGACGCCCCGACGAGCCCCACGACCGCCGACGGGGGCGTCGATCGCGACGCGCAGCAGATGAGCGCCGGGCCCGCCCAGTCGAAGTTCGACACGGCGGAGGCGGTGACGGACCCGCTCAAGATCGGCGGCAACCTGCTGCTCAACGGGCAGGCCTATTTCCAGGAGGGTCGCCCGTTCGAGAAGGCCTCGTTCTCGGCGCCGATGATCCTCGACGTGTACCTCGACGCGCGGCCGAACGATCGCCTGCGCGCGTACGCGGTGGGCCGGCTCCAGTTCGATCCCACGAGGCCGGCGGGTGACGGCAGCGCGAGCAGCACCTCGACCACGAGCGTGACGCCGAGCACCTCGCTGGTGGGGCTCACCGGCAGCACGCGGGCAAACCCGTCGGTGTTCCTCGATCAGCTCTGGCTCCGGTTCGACGTGGCGCGGAAGGTCTTTTTCACCGTCGGCCGCCAGAAGATCCGCTGGGGGGTCTCGCGCATCTGGTACCCGACCGACTTCCTCAACTCGCAGCCGCGCGACGCGCTCAACCCGTTCGACGTGCGCCTCGGCGTCAACATGGTCAAGGTGCACGTGCCGGTCGAGTCGCTCGGCTGGAACTTCTACGGCTACGGCCTGCTCGACGCGGTGAACGTCACCTCGGCGGGCGTGAAGCTCGAGCAGCTCGGCGGGGCGCTGCGCGGCGAGTTCGTGCTCGGGCCGGCGGAGATCGGCATCGGCGGGGTGTGGCAGGACGGGCGGCGCGGTCGCTACGCGGTCGACGTCAGCTCGGCGGTCGGGCCCTTCGACGTCTACGCGGAGGCCGCCTTCCGCGACGCGCGCGACTTCACCCTCTTCCGCTACCCGAGCGATCTCACGCAGGACAACCTGCTGCAGAAGATCGGCGAGATCGAGGCCTACACGCCCGAGGGGGTGATGGTGCAGGTCTCCGGCGGCGTGGGCTGGCAGTTCAACTACACCGACAAGAACTTCGCGATCCTCAACGTCGAGTACTTCTACAACCCGGCGGGCTACGACGATCCGCGCGGGTTCCAGGTGAAGACGTTCGCGCCGAGCATCCTCGGGAAGACGCTCGACCCGATCCAGAACGTGCCGCTCTACGCCGGCAAGCACAACCTGGCCTTCACGCTCGCGGCGCCGGGCATCCCCGGCTTCGACTGGATCACGCTGTCGCTGTCGAACATCGTGATCATCAACGACCCCGCCGCGCTGACCCGCATCGACGCGATCTTCCGCGTGCTGAACTTCCTCACGGTGCAGGCGTTCGGCGCGGTGTTCTACGGGCAGACGGGGGGCCAGCTCCGCTTCACGCTCACCACGCAGACGATCAACGACATCGCGACGGTCGCCGACCTCGCCCAGCCGGGAACGGGTGCGGGGGACTCGGTGCGCGCGTCGCTCGCGTCGCTCCGCTACGCGCCGCTGGTGCAGGCCGGGGTGCTGCTCCGGCTCTCGCTCTGAGCGGCGCCAGCTGCGCGGCGAGGTTCACCCGTTCGGTGCGCCGCGGGGGCGCGGCGGCTTCCAGCGGCGGTGCAGCCACAGCCATTGCTCAGGGTGATCCCGCACGCGCCGCTCGATGATCGCGGTGAGCGCAGCGGTGTGCGCCTCGACGACGGCGCGGCGATCTTCCCCCGGGGGCAGCGGCACCGGCCCATCGACGTGCATGCGGAGGCCCTCCCCTTCGCGCACGGCGACGACGACGTAGACCGGCGCGCCCGAGCGGAGCGCGGCCATCGACAGCGCCGGGGTGGTCGACGCCGGACGGCCGAAGAACGGCACCCACGCCGCCTCGGGGCCCGGCAGCGCCTGATCGATGAGCTGGACCACCGCGCGGCCGCGCGCGAGGGCGCGGAGCATGTTCCGCAGCGCACCCCGCTGGAGGATGAGCTCGACGCCGGCCTTCCTGCGGTTGCGCACCAGCCACTCGTTGAAGGCGCCCGAGAGGGGCCGCACCACGGCGGAGAAGACGAAGCCGCGGCGCGCCATCACCTCCGCGAAGAGCTCCCAGCTGCCGAGGTGGGCGGAGGCGATCAGCACCGGCTGCCGCGCAGCGAGGAGCGCGTCGAGGCCCTTCCAGTCGACGACGGACACGGCGC
>JBMORD010000179.1:0-1800 GCA_049322495.1 Myxococcota bacterium
ATGCGCACCCGCGACGAGCGCGACCAGCGTCTCGAGCGAAGGCTGGGTCCACACCGCGACCCGCGCGCCGCGCCGAACGCCGTGCGCCGCGAGCCGCGCCGTCAGCGCTGCCGAAGCAGCAGCGAGCTCCTTCGCGCTCACCGACTCCTCGCCGACGCGGAGGACGACCTCGTCGCCGGCGGACTCCAGCCTCGGGAAGAGCGCGCTCATCGCCAGGTCGCGCGGAAGAGGTTGGAGTGCCCCCGCTCCCCCTCGAGCGCGACGTGCGGCGACTTTCCGCCGAGCATGTGGATCGCCGCCTCGAGCAGGCCCGCGAGGAACTCCGGCTGCTCCTTGTCGTCGACGGCGACCTCGAACTCCGTCTTCGAGCGCTCGGTGATCGTCATTCGGATCGGCGAGCGATCGGTGAAGTCCATCGCCTGCTTGAGGGCGCGCCGCGGCCCCATCAGCCGCGCCATCGACAGCCACGGTCCCTTGATGACGTGCCGCGACTGCAGGGCGTGGATGATGTGCGCGCCGAGCTTCCGCTGCTGCGTCGCCTCGGGGAGCTCGGGAAACAGCGCGGCCGCGGTGAGCGAGACGGCGCGGTACCAGGCGGCGCGCGGGTACGACGGGTGCGCGGGCACCGAGACGTCGATGCCTGCCTCGGCCAGCTGGCCGATCAGCTGAGGCGTCAGATCGGGCGCGAGGAGCCGCTTGAAGACACCCTCGACCATCTTGCCGGGGATCGCGGTCATGGCGTTCTGAACTGCAGGCGGAGCGGCTGGTTGCGGGCAAACGACTCGGCGACGCGCGGCTTCTCCTCCTTGCCGAAGTACAGCTCGGCGAAGCCGCCGCACGGACCGCGCACGGTGATCTCGCTCGCCGAAGGAGGCACCGGCAGCAGATCGCCCGTCCGCGCGACGACGGGCCCCGGCAGCACCTCGGCCACGCAGGCCGCGCTGGTGAAGACGCGCACGTAGACGCGCCCCTCTTCGCGACTGGGGATCGGCGCGTAGTCAGCGGGCTTGAGGAAGTCACTTCCGGGCGCGGCGGCAGCGTCCGGTGCCTTGGTGATGATGTACGCGCCAGTGCCGGTCTTCGGCTTCACGGCGCCGCCCTGCAGCACCACGGTTCCGGTGCGGCCGGCCTGCTTCTCGCGCGCGGCGTCGAGGCAGCGCGGGGGCAGCCCGTTGCCGTCGTCGCTGCGCTGCAGCACGCCGAGCTCGAACTCGGTCAGCTCGAGCGCGAGCGCGCACTGCTTCTGCGCGCGGACCTTCCAACGGGGGAAGGCGTCGAGGAGGCAGATCTCACAGCGCGTGTTGCGGTCGTCCTCCGACTCGAGCTGGGTGACGCGGTCCTTGTTCTCGAGTCGACGAACGATGTCACCGGGGATCGGCCGCGGAATGCAGCGGCAGTCGCGCAGCTCTCGCGACGCGAGGAAGCCAGCGACCCAGTCGATGTCCTGCTCGATCTTCATCTGCTCGGCGAGGAAGTAGCGCCACTTGTCGAGCATCGACGACGCGAGCGCCTTCTCTCGCTCGGCGGTCGGCCCGCCCACGGCCACGAGAGCGTTGCCGGGATTTCCTGCAGCGCCTCGACCGCCGACGCCAGCGCCCGTCGTCCCAGCGCCAGTCGTGCCCCCACCGGTCGTGCCGCCAGTTGTGCCAGCGCCAGTCGTGCCGCCGAGCGCGACGCCTCCGTTCGCGCCGGTGCCGGTGCCGACGGTGCCAGTGGTGCCGCCGCCAGTCGTGCCGCCGCCAGTGGTGCCGCCGCCAGTGGTGCCGCCGCCAGTGGTGCCGCCGCCAGTCGTGCCGCCGC
>JBMORD010000180.1:0-1796 GCA_049322495.1 Myxococcota bacterium
GCCGAAGGAGGCCGCGCGCCTGGCGACGGTGGCCTGCGCGCTGGCGAAGGCGAACGCCGCGGTGCAGACGCGCAAGGTGGAGCTCGCGCCCAACCCCGCCCACGTCGACGTGTGGCAGACGCCGCTCGAGAAGGATCCCTTCAAGCTCCCGGTCGCCGACAAGGCGGAGGTGCTGCTCGCGGTGAGCGAGAAGCTGCGCGCGGTCAAGGGCGTGCGCTTCTGCCACGCGTGGGTCAGCTCGCGGCTCGAGTGGAAGCTCTTCGCCTCGTCTGACGGCGCGCTGCTCGAGCAGAGCCAGACGCGCCTCGGCCCGGGCTACGTCGCCACCGCCCTCCACCCCACCACCGGCGAGTTCGCCTCGCGCGCGTGGGACGGGCAGGCCCTCCAGAAGGGCTGGGAGCACCTCGAGCAGAGCCGCTTCCTCGAAGACGCCACCCGCGTCGGCGAGGAGACGGTCGAGAAGCTCCACGCCCCCGCCGTCGAGCCGGGGAAGAAGGACCTCATTCTCGACCCGACCAACCTGTGGCTGACGATCCACGAGTCGGTCGGGCACCCCACCGAGCTCGATCGCGCCCTGGGCTACGAGGCCAACTTCGCCGGCACCTCGTTCGCCACGCCCGACACGCTGGGCACGCCGTACGCCGCGCCGATCGTCACGCTCTACGCCGACAAGACGACGCCCGGCGGGCTGGCCACCGTCGGCTACGACGACGACGGCGTGCGCACCCAGCGGTGGAACCTCGTCGAGCGGGGCAGGTTCGTCGGCTACCAGACGACGCGTGAGCAGGCGGCGTGGCTCGGCGAGAAGGCGTCGCGCGGCTGCAGCTACGCGCAGGATCACGGCTCGGTGCCCTTCCAGCGCATGCCCAACGTCTCGCTCGCGCCCGGAGAGAAGGACCTCTCGACCGCCGACCTCATCAAGGCCACCGACGACGGCGTCTACGTCGTCGGCACCGGGAGCTGGTCGATCGATCACCAGCGCTACAACTTCCAGTTCACCGGCCAGATGTTCTACGAGGTGAAGAAGGGGCGCGTGACGCGCACCCTGAAGGACGTGGGCTACCAGTCGAACACCCCCACGTTCTGGAAGAGCTGCGACCTGCTCGGCGGGCCTTCGACCTGGCGCCTCGGCTCGGCCTTCGACGACGGCAAGGGCGAGCCGATGCAGTCGAACCCGGTCAGCCACGGCTGCCCCTCGGCGCGCTTCCGCGGCGTGTCGATCATCAACACCGGCGCGAAGAAGGGAGCCTGAGCCATGCCCCGCTCCATCCGTGACGCCCTCGCCCTCGGCCGCTCGGTGCTGGCGCTGGTGAAGAAGGCCGACGCGAAGGCGCAGGCGCTCGTCACCGTGTGGGCGACCCACCGCGCCCACACCCGCTTCGCCCGCAACGAGATCACCACCGCCGGAGAGAACGACGAGCTCTCGGTGGCGCTCCAGGTGCAACTCGGGCTGCGGTCCGCGTCAGCGCAGACCAACCAGACCGACGCCGCGTCGCTCGCCGCGCTCGTCGAGCGCACCCTGGCCAACGCGAAGCTCTCGCCCGAGCTGCCGGAGACCATGCCGGTGCTCGCCGGCGATCGGCTGAAGCTCGAGAGCCGGCTCCACGATCCGGCGATGGCGGCGCTCGACGCGAAGGCGCGGGCCGAGGGAGTCCGCGCCGCGCTCGCGCCGTCGCTCGAGAAGGGCCTCGTCGCCGCCGGCTTCCTCGAGGTGCACGACGGCGTGGTGGTGCGCCTCACCTCGGCCGGCCTCGAGCGCTCCGCCGACTTCACCGACGCCTCGTTCTCGGTGACCT
>JBMORD010000181.1:0-13721 GCA_049322495.1 Myxococcota bacterium
GCGCGTGCCCCGGCGCGGGTGTGCCCCTCGTTCGCGGCGTGCGCCGAAGCGTGCGCGACGGCCGATGCGGGGGCCCAGTGCTACGAGGCGTCGCTCTTCGCGCTCGAGGGCGCCACCGACGGCGGGCGCGATCTCGCTGCCGTGGCCCGCTTCGCGGCGCTCGCCTGCGACCAGGGCGAAGGGCGCGGGTGCGTGCGCGCGAGCCGCACCGACGACGCGCTGCGGGCGCTCCCTTCTCAGTGTGAAGCAGGGCAGGCGGAAGCGTGCGAGCTGCTCGTGCCCCTCCTCGAGGCGGCCGACGCCGGGGCGGACGCCGCTGCGCGCGCAGCCCGCGCGACCCAGCTCCTCGAGGCAGCGTGCGCGAAGCCCGAGCCGTTCGCCTGCGCGCGCCTCGGCTCCGCGCGGCTCACCGGGAGGCTGGGGCCGGCCGACGTGAAGGGCGGCGTGGCGCTGCTCGAGCAGGCCTGCACCGCCGGCGTGGCGGGCGCCTGCGTCGAGCTGGCCCTCGAGCTGTCGCGCGGCCGGCCGCCCGCGCTCGAGGCCGACCCCGCGCGCGCCCTGAAGTTCGGCCGCATGGCGCGCGAGCTCTCGCGCTGAGCGCAAACGAAACGGGCCGGGCCGCTGGAGCAGCCCGGCCCGCTGAGCGCGACGCCGTCGCTCAGAGCGACTCGATGAACTGAGTCAGCGCCGCCTGCTGCGCGGGGTTGAGCGCCTCGTAGAGCGCGGTCGACGGCGCGCTCTCACCACCGTGCGCGTCGATCGCCTGGTGGATGCTCGTCGCGCGACCGTCGTGGAGGTAGTGGTCCTTGAAGCGGATGCCCCACAGCGGCGTGGTGCGCCAGAAGCGACCCGACGCGCGCCCCATCACGCGCCCGTCCTCGAGGCCAGGACCCATGTCGTGCACGAGCAGATCGCTGTACGGCTTGATGACCTTGTTCTCGAGCGCAGCCACCCGCTGCGCCGTGCCATCGGCCATCGGCATGTAGTACTCGCGCCCGGTCTTCATCTGCGGGCGGTGACAGTCGGCGCAGCCCACCGCGTAGAAGAGGAACTCACCGTAGAACGACGCCGGCGTGCGCGGCCCCTGAGGCGGCGCGCCGAGGAGCGCCTGGAACTGGTACAGCTTCACCGACGACTGGCTGCCCGTGTCGTTGGGCTGCGAGCCGGCGAGCCGGCACTGCGTGGGCACCGGGCCGCCGTTGGGCGTGTTCTCGCGCGGGAAGAACGGCGTCGACATGCCGAGCTCGATGTTCATCGGCTCGGTGGTGAACTGGAACAGCGTCGCCGTCTGGGCCTTCCACCCGAAGCGACCCACGCGCGGGGCCCCGACCGGCTGGGTGCGCGTGATGTCGAAGGTGAAGGCGCGCAGGCGCTGGAGCGACTCGAGCTCCACGCCCCAGTTGGCGACGCCGATCACGGCCGGGTTCTTCCACGGCTTCTTGCCCTGCCACTCGAGGATCTCCGCGTCGGGCACCGCGTCGAGCAGGCCGAAGCCGAACACCGGCGGCGAGTGGCGGATCGAGGTGGTGATGCCCGGCAGCGGAGGGATGACGTCGGGGCTGATGTCGCACGCCTCACCGCCCGGCTTCTCGGCGATGGTGTGGTGCTGCTGAACGGGCCCGCCCATCTCGAGCGCGAGCATCCAGTTGCCCTGGTTGTTCAGCATGAAGTGCGTGACGTTGTTGGTCGTGCCCGCAGGGTCCTGACCGCCGACCACCGGCCCGCCGTGGCAGGCCACGCAGGAGCTCGCACGGAAGAGCGGACCGAGGCCGTCGGCGACGGTGAAGTCCCGCTGGTACTCCGCCTTGCCGGTGGTGAAGAGCGCCTGCTGCTGCGGGGTCAGCCCGGGCACGGCGTCGCCGATGTTGGCGGCCTGGCCATTGTTGCCCGGCCCGTGCGCGAAGGCGGTGAGGGAAGTGAGCGCGAGGAACGATGCGATGAAGTTCTTCATGGTGGCGCGCCTCACTGACCGCAGATGTTGAAGTAGCCGGGGGGGAACGACTGGGCGATGTGCGTGCCGCAGCTCGTCCGCGTCTTGTAGAGGCCGCTGAGCGGGTCGATGGTGATGCCATCGGGGATGCTGCCCGGATAGCCGCCGCCCCAGCCGATCATCGTGTTGTCACGGCTGTCGAGGTACGAGGGCTTCGGGTCGGGCTCGAGCGACGAGCTGATCGCCATGCCGTAGCCGTCCCAGATGCTCTGCAGCACCTGATCGAAGCTCATCGCGCGCGAGACCGGCAGGCCGCCGTTCACGTAGTACGGGCCGTACTCGTCGGGCTTGCAGAGGTTGTACGGCAGGAACGCGAAGTACGTGCCGCCGCGCCCGAGGTAGTCGAGCATCTGATCGTAGCTCCACGTCACGTCGAGCCGCGCGTCGCCGTCGGGCGTGCCCTCGAACATCGGCGAGCACAGCATGTGGAGCGTCGGCACCTTGATGGCGATGGAGTTCGGCGGAGGCCCGCCCGGGAACTCGACCTCGTTGCCGATCAGCTGGAGCGTCGTCGCGCTGTAATAGAAGGTGGTCTCGAAGCTGAAGGGGCGGCCGGCGAACCAGATCTGCCACTTCGCGTTCGTCACCGAGACCGGGAACTGGTTGTACGGCGTCGAGATGTCGTGCGGCCGCGTGTAGCTCATGCGGTACGGCAGCGACTTCTTGAAGTCGGCGATCATCCGCACCTGGTTCTTCGACTTGTCGTACTTGATCTTCACCTTCGCCTTCGCCTGGGGCTGGCACATGATCGGCTCTTCGATCACGACCTCGTTGGGCGCCGCGCCGCCGAGGCTCAGCTCGATGTCGAACTCGCCCTTGTCGGGCGGAGCGTAGACGTGGCGCTGCTCGATGGTGGACTGTCCAGTCGCAGCCGCGCGCGGGACGATCGGCGCGAACTGCGCCCAGCTCGCTGCAGAGACGACCAGCAGCCAGGAGACCTGCCTCAGACTCTTCATTCGATGACTCCCTCGGGCCAACACGAACGACGCGCGTCCGTGATCGAACGAGCACGCTTCAGTCTTGGCCCGAGGGGCTCGCTTTGACTTCAAGCGACCCGCCCCTCCCCAACCAGGCATCGACGGCCCTGGTACCTTCAGCGTCGGGTCTTCACCGCCCCCGTTTCGCTCCTCGATGGGTGAGGACGACACCACCGGAACTTGAGGTGCCGCAACGCGCACACCTCCCCACCGACACATCAGGTCCACGAATCGGGGCGTTACGTTTGCCCCATACCCTGATCGGGTGATACGTCCGAGACCTCGCGCATGAAGACGTTTCAGGTGTCGGTGATCGACGGCCAGCTGAAGGTCGAGTGTTCGGGCCTGCTCGACGCGCCCGTGGTCGCCGCCCTGCTCACCGAGACGAAGTCAGCGCTCGAGGGCCGCGCTGACGTCACGCAGGTGCTGGTGGTCACCAACGCGGTCACCGACTGCACGGAGGCCGCGAAGAAGGAGCTGGTCGCGCTCCAGCGGGAGCTCTCGGCGAACGGCCGCCGCTCGGCGTGGCTCGACGAGCGCGCGCGCTTCCGCGGCATCGCGCTGTGGGTGATGCACCTCGCGGGAGACACGCACGGCAAGGCGGTCAGCACCGTCGAGCAGGCGCTGCGGTGGCTCAGCTCGAACGAGGTGCGCGAGGAGCAGGGTCGGAAGGTGGTGAGCGCGTGAGCCGCAGAGAGCTGACCTGGTTCGAGCGGGCCTTCATCAAGAGCTCGCGGGCGTTCGCCGACTTCGACCTCGGCTACCACATCGACTTCGACGAGGAGCTGATCCGCCAGCACGGGATCGCCGGCTTCATGAAGTGGGGCCGCAAGCTGTGGGCCCTCGAAACGAAGCTCACCGCGTTCTTCGGCGAAGAGAACATGCACTTCGTCGCCGCGTTCTCGTCGTTCTTCAACGGCTGCGACTACTGCACCTGGGGCCACCTCTTCGCGGTGAACCTCGTGCACCTCGAGAAGACCGGGCGGCTGTACCCGATCGACGAGCGCGAATCGCTCGTGCTGATGCAGCAGGGCGACACCGCGGTGGTGGCCGAGCTCGAGCGCCGCCTCGCCGAGCACCCCGAGCACGTGCGGCTCCTCAAGCGCATGCTCGAGCTGCGCGACGGCGCCCCGGCGCAGGGCGACGAAGATCACCACCTCGGCCTCGCGCGCGGCCTCTTCGAGTGGATCAACGAGTGCAGCATCACCGTCGAGGCGCCCGCGCCTCCGCTCGGCAGCATCGCGAAGAAGAAGGACCTCATCGCGCGCTACCAGGCCGCGCGCGCCCCGCTGCGCGCGCAGCGCGCCGGGTGAGGCCTCAGCCGAGCGTCGAGTCGCGATCGACGAGCCACCGCCGCCCGATGCTGCGCACCGCCGCGCCGACGCACAGCAGCCCCACGAACAGCCCGAAGATGGAGTTCGCCCGGCGCGGCCCCCGCCCCTCCTGCAGCACCACCGCCTCGTCGGTGGTGAGGTAGCCGAGCGCGGTGACCGCCGCGATGCTCTTCACCGGCTCGACGTAGCCCGTCAGCTTCGGCGGACTGAGGACCGCCTCGAACTCCGCGGCGTGCGCCTGCAGGTAGCCCTCGACCTCCTGCGGCGGGAGGCGATCGATGCCGTCGAGCAGCCCGAGCAGCGCCGGGCTCGAGGTGGCGAGCACGCCGCTGACGCGCTCGGTCGGCGTGTCGCCCACGTAGAGCGGCACGAAGAGCTCGAGGTGGTGCGCGCCCGAGACGCCGCCGTCGCGCAGGCCGAGCCAGCCCTTCCACCTCCGGCTCACCGCCTCGGCGAGGTGGAGCCTGCAGCCGGTGAGCGTGACCCACCGCGCGCCCGAGGGGTCGCGGAGCCACGCCTCGCAGGTGCGCTCCTCGGGCGTCGAGCGCGCCGCCTCGCGGAGATCGGCGACGCTGATGAAGAGGATGAAGAGCCCGAAGCCGAGCAGCAGCAGCAGCCCCAGCGCCGCGCCCCACCCGTCCTCCGCGCCGAGCAGTCGCTTGAGCATCGTCACCTCTCCAGGGGCCAGTACAGGCGCAGAAGCGTCCGCGCCGGACAATCGACGTGCCGCACCGTCACCACGTCGCCCTCGCGGCTCAGCGGCCAGGGGCGCTCCTGCCCGTTGGTGAGGTTGGTCACCGAGGCGAAGGGCGCGCTCTTCACCGGCCCCAGCTTCACCACCAGCCGCGCCTCGCGCGCCCGGCTCCGGTTGAGGAGCTCCACGCTGGCGTAGGCCTTCCCGTTGGCGTCGCCGAGGTTCGAGAACAGCCCGCCCTCGATGCGGTAGCGGCTCACCCCGTCACGCCCGACGCGCACGCGCGCGGGGCACTTCGCGTCGCGCCAGCTCGCGCCGTCGACCACCAGCTCGCGCGCCACCGCGCCCGGCGCGCCCTCGATGACCTCCCAGTAGGTGTCGAGCCACGCCTCGGCGTTGGAGCGCAGCCGCCGCTCGACCACCACGTCGAGCCGCCCCAGCCGCGCCTGTGACGGGAGCAGCTCCACGAGCGACTCGTTGAGCTCCAGCACCGGGCGGAACTCGCGCGGGGGGCGCGGCGTGGTGTCGACGTTCCACCGCAGCCCCGCGCGCGTCGCGCGCACCAGGCGCCGCGTCGAGCTGCGCCGCTCGGGCTGCCACGGGCTCCACGCGAGGCTGCTCACCTCGACCGTCGGCCCGTCGAACGCGAGGAAGTTGACCGACGGCCACAGCCGCGGCGCCTCGGCGTAGTCACCGCCCGTCCAGTCCTGGGTGAGGCCGCTGCTGCCGGCGCTGGTGACGAGCAGATCGCCGTCGGCCTCGTCGAGCCCCTTGAGCAGCCGCGCCGTCGCGTAGTGCTTGTGGCCGTGCAGCACCAGCACCGCGCGCCCGAGCGTCTGGAGCGTGGTGAGCGCCGAGCCGGCCCCGAGCGCGGTCATGGTGAGCTCCTCGCGATCGCCATTGGCCACCAGCCACGGCAGCACCTTCCCCACCGCGAGCTTCTGCAGCGGCGGCCGCCCCTTCGTGTCGATGACCGAGGTGTCCGTCACCGGCGTGGGGATGAGGTGGTGGTGGAGCAGGAAGAGCAGCGGGCGGTCTTCGCGGCCGAGCTCGCTGCCGACCTGGATCAGGTCTTCCTGGCGCACCACGCCGCCGGCCGAGGCCACGCCGTTGGGCAGGTACGCCGAGTCGTAGGCCACCACGTCGCAGTCGAAGCCGGGCAGCGTCACGCGCTGCGCGAGGAACGGGCTGCGCGCCCCGAGCACCTGCACGTCGGGCCGGTTCGCGAAGCGCGCCCGCAGCGCGTCGAAGAGCTCTTCCCGGTACGGCGAGAAGACGCCCTCGGCGCGGCGATCGTGGTTGCCGGGGAGGATGAGCGTGGGCCGCGGCCCGCCGACCTTCGCCTCGAGGCTCGCGTGGAGCCCCACGAAGCCCTCGACGTGCGCGGCGTTCGGCTCGTTGCTGTCGAAGACGTCGCCGGTGAAGACCAGCGCGTCGACCGGCTGCCCCTCGAAGGCGGCGACGAGCCCCTCGAAGAGCTTCGGCTGCCCCTCGGGGTCGGCGCCGAAGTGGAGATCGGACAGGTGCGCGAGGCGTCGCATGCGACGGCTGTTTAGCCGCTCCCCCCGACAAGCCGGCGGGAATCAGAGCCCGAGCGCGCGGGCCCCCTGGAAGGTGAGCACCGCGAGGAGCCAGGCCACGCCGTAGGTGTAGACGAGCACGAAGGCCGGCCAGCGCCACGAGCGCGTCTCGCGCCGCACCGCCGCGAGCGTGCTCATGCACTGGCAGGCGATGACGAAGAAGACCATCAGCGCCAGCCCCGTCGGCACGCCGTAGGCCCGCTCGCCGCGCAGCGTGCGCGCCTCGCGCAGCTTCTCCGAGAGCGGCGCCACGTCTTCGTCGTCTTCGATGCCGAAGATGACGCCCAGCGTGCCCACCATCAGCTCGCGCGCGCCGAACGAGCCGATGAGGCCCACGTTGATGCGCCAGTCGAAGCCCGCGGGGCTGGTGATGGGCTCGAGCGCGTGCCCCACGAAGGCCGCGACGCTGCCGTGCATCGCCACCACGCGCGGCGAGGAGCCCTCGGGTGCGTTGCGCCCCGCCGCCTCGGCGCCCGGGCCGGGCACCGTGAGCAGCGCCCACAGCACCACCGACGCGATGAGGATGACCGACCCCACGTCCTTCACGAAGCGCGTCGCCGCGCGCGCGCCGAGGCGCAGCACCACGCGCAGCTGCGGGCGGCGGTAGGCGGGCATCTCGAGCACCAGCGGCTGGGTGTTCGCGGTGCGCTTCACCGTGCGGCCGAGCACCAGCGAGGCGACGAAGCCCATGAGGATGCCCGCCGCGTAGAGGCTGACGAAGGCCGCGCCCTTGAACCACACGCCGCGGTCCGAGAAGAACGCGGTGATGAGCAGCCCGTAGGTGGGAATGCGCGCCGAGCACGTCATCAGCGGCAGCACGAGGATGGTGCGCAGCCGCTGCCCGGGGTCGCGGATGATGCGCGTCGACTGAATGGCCGGCACCGCGCACGCGTGCGCCGCCAGCAGCGGCACGAAGGAGCGCCCGCCGAGCCCCGCCACCTGCAGCACGCGGTGCACGATGTAGGTGCCGCGCGAGAGGTAGCCGGAGGCCTCGATGACCTCCATCGCCATGGTGAGGATGACGATCTGCGGGAGGAACGCGAGCACCGTGCCTGCGCCGCCCAGCACGCCATCGACGACGAGCGAGGTGAGCCAGCCCGGCCCGAGCGCCGCCTCGACCCGGGCGCTCAGCGCGCGCACCACCACGTCGAGGAACGCGGTGAAGGGGTCGGCCACGAAGAACACCGCGGCGAAGAGCGCCGTCATCAGCCCGATGAAGAAGAACGGCGCGAACACCGGGTGCAGCAGCCACGCGTCGGCCTTCGCCGTGCGGTTGCGCGCGCGGGCCGCCTGCGACGCCGCGTCCTCCAGCGGGCGGAGCACCGCCTGCGCCACCGCCGCCGCGTCGACGCGCGCGGTGGGCGCGGGCTCGAGGCGACGGAGCGCGTCGCCGAGGAAGCCGCGCAGCTTCTCCTGCACGCCCGGCTCGCGCACCGAGCAGCACAACACCTCGACCCCGAGGGCGTCGCGGAGCGCGGCGGCGTCGAGCTCGAAGCCCTTCCTCCGCAGCGCGTCGTGCTGCGTGGCGAGCACCACCAGCGGGGTGCCCCGCCCCTTGAGCTCGTTGGTCAGCCGGAGCCCCAGCTCGAGCTGCGTGCAGTCGATGACCTGCGCCACGAGGTGCGGCTGGCGCTCCGTCACCAGCCCCTCGAGGAAGCGGCGCGCGTGCCCCTCGTCGCTCTCCGGGTCGGTCTGCGCCTCGACCGAGTAGACGCCCGGCAGGTCGACCACCCGCACCTGCTCCGCGCCGAGCTCCAGCGTCGACTCGAGCACGTCGACGGTGATGCCCGGGAAGTTGCCCACCTTCGCGTGGCCGCCGGTGAGCGCGTTGTAGAGCGACGACTTCCCGGCGTTCGGCCGGCCAACGAGGGCGATGACGCTCACGACGACTTCACCTCGACCGCCGCCGCCAGGCTCCGCTCGATGGCCAGCTCGGCGCCCGTCGAGGTCCGCAGGTGCAACGGCCCCCCCAGCGGGGCGTGACGGAGCACCGACACCTCGATGCCTTCGAAGAGGCCCACCGCCCGCAGCCACGCCGCTTCCTTCTCGGGGAGGTGCAGCGCGCAGAGCGTGGCGCGCGCTCCGACCGGGAGTGTGGCGACGGTTTGCATCGCCCGCCCTGTTACCTCATTTTCGCGGTCGCGAAGCGCCGCAAGCACGTCAGGCGCGCAAGGAGCCTGCGTACGCACCGCATGCACTGGGTCCTTCAGAGCGACTTCTTTGGCGAACCGGGGTGGTCGACGCTGGTCGAGACGCTCGCGCGCTTCGGGCTGCCGCACTCGGTGCACGAGGTGGTGCCGCTGGTGGGCGAGCTCCTCCCCCGCCGGCCCCAGCCACCGACAACGTCATCTGCTTCGGCTCGTACTCGATGCGGCACGCGGCGCGGCGCGCGGGCTGGCAGCCCGGCGTGTTCGATCTCTTCGAGCAGGACTTCCCGAAGCAGCTGGCGCACTGGGGAGAGCACCTGCTCAACGCGCGCTCGCGGGTGTGCCGCTTCGGCGAGGTGCGGCTCGACGGAGCCACGTTCCTCCGCCCGGTCCAGGACACGAAGAGCTTCGCCGGCCGGGTCTTCTCACCCGCGGAGTTCGAGCCGTGGCAGCGCGCGGTGTGCGCTCGGGGAGACGACGGCGGCTCGACGCTCCGCGCCGACACCCTGGTCCAGCTCTCACCACCGCAGCTCATCCACGCCGAGTACCGGTGCTGGGTGGTGCAGGGGCGCGTGGTGACGCACTCGCTCTACAAGCGCCGCGCGCAGGTCTTCTCGAGCCCCGAGGTGGCCCGGCACATCGACGCCTTCGCCGAGGCGCGCACGCGCGAGTGGGCGCCCCACGAGGCCTTCGTGATGGACGTGTGCGAGACCCCCGACGGGCTGCGCATCGTCGAGGTCAACACCCTCAACTCGGCGGGCTTCTACGCCGCCGACGTGCAGCGGCTGGTGATGGCGCTCGACGACGCCTTCTCGCGCTGAGCCCGGGCGCTGCAAGCACTGCAGCGAAGCCCCGCAGCAACGAAATGAATGCGCCAGATCGCTGGCGCCCTCGGAGGCGTCGCGCTGGAACGGGCGTTGCTCAGCAGCCCGCCCATGCGCCCGCTCGACACGCCACCGTCAACGCCGCCCGACGTTCGTCGCGAAGTGAAGGTGTGCCCCGTCGCACTGCGTCAGGAGTTGGCCCTGTACCAGGAGCCAGCCGACGTGAACTCTTCGACATTCATCCGCTTCGTGATCCGCCTCAGTGAGCGGCTCGACGTCGACATTCCGCGCGAGCACTACGAGCAGCTGGCGACCATCAACGGCGCCTTCGAGTACATCCGGCGGATCGGCTGAGCAGCCCTACTTCTCCTTCTTCTCGAGCGCGTTCTTCATCCCTTCGAGGAACTGGCCGGCGGCGTTGCCGAGGCCCTTGAGCGCCATGCCCGCGGTGCACCCCGAAGCCTCGGAGCAGCTCTTCGCACCGTCGAAGCACGTCGCGACCGCGTCGAGGCCCTCCTGACCGGCGAGCTCCTTCACCGACTGGAGGTGCTGGAGGCACTCCTGCTTCGGCGTGCCGCACAGCGACTCCATCTTGCGGCACGTCGACTCCTCCTTCGAGCAACCAGCGAGCGAGAGCACTGCGGCAACCACGAAGACGATTCGGTTCATGTGTTCCTCCCGGGCGGCGCAGACGAAGAGACGTCGCGCGTGTTCATTGATTGCCCTCAGCGCGCCACCAGCACCTCGACGTCGAGCGTGCGCTGGGGCCCGGCGGTGACCGAGAGCCGCCCGCCGGGAAAGTCGAGCTCAGTGCCCATCGCCAGGCGCGCGATGGGGTTCGGCCCCGAGCGATCGACGCACCCCCGCTGTGCGGGCGCGCTGCAGTCGGCGAGCGCCGCGCCGCCCTCGCGGAACGTGGTGTCGGCGGTGGGCACCACCACGTAGCGGGTGCCGTCCCGTTCCACGAAGTCGCTCGTTCCGCCCGGCACCACGAAGAGCAGCCGCTCGCCCTTCACGTCGTCGAGGTCGACCACCGGCGGCGCGGCGGAGAGGAAGGTCTCCACGCGCGCCGGCAGCCGCGGCACGCACGCCCCCGCCAGCAAGAACATCGGCAGCTCACCGGGCGCGGCCTGCACCATCACGTCGGCCGGGCCGGTGACGCGGGTCGCGCCATCCCACGACACCCAGTCGCCCGCCGGGAGGTACACGCTGCGCGCGGTCGCCCCCTCGACGAGGATCGGCGCTACCAGCAGCGCCCCGCCCAGCAGGTACTCGTCGCTGATCGTCCACGCGCGTGGATCGTCGGGCCACTGGAGCGCGAGCGCGCGCATGATGGGCACGCCGCTCGCCTCGGCCTCCGCCTGGTGCGCGTCGAGCCAGGGGTAGAGCTGCGCGTGGAAGCGCGCCCAGCGGGCGTAGTGCGCGAGCGTCTCGGCGTCGGAGTCGAAGTGCCAGTTGTGCCGCGCGTCGATGCCGTGGTGGGTGCGCATCACCGGCGTGAGCGCGCCGAGCGAGGTCCAGCGGAAGAAGAGCTCCTTCGTCGCGGTGGGGTTGGTCGCCGACTGGTAGCCCGCGATGTCGTGCGCGAACATGCTCACGCCCGCCAGCCCGAGGTTGAGCCCCATCGGCACCACCGTGGGCAGCCCGTCGTCGGCCTGGAAGCTGGTGCGCTGATCGCCCGCCCACACCACCGGCGTGACGGAGGTGCTCCCCAACCAGCCCGCGCGCGCGAAGAAGAGCTTCTGCCGGCCGTCGCCCGCGCGCTCGGCGAGCACCTCGAGGTTGAGCTGCGCCCACTCGCGCGCGTAGCGGTTGTGCGCCTGCAGCGGGTCTTCCCCGCTGGCGAGCACCGCGTCGTGCGGCAGCCACTCACCGTAGTCCGCCATCCACCCGGTGAAGCCGAGCTCGAGCGCGCGGCGGAGGTAGCCCTTCACCCACTCGCGCGTCTCGGGGCGCGAGAGGTCGGCCAGCCCGGTGGGCGCGAAGGTGACGCCGCTGAAGAGGTACGCGCCGCCATCGGGAGCGCCGACCAGGTGGCCGCCATCGCGCGCCTCGGCCATCACCCGCGTGCCGTCGACCACGAAGGTGTTGAAGTACGCCTGCCACGAGAAGCCCGCATCGGCGAGCTCCGCGGCCAGCGCCTCCGGCTGCGGGTAGAGGGTGCGGTCGACGTCCCACTCCTCGATGAGGCGGTAGCCGCTCGGCTCGTCGCGCCCGCCGCGGAAGTCCTCGGTCCAGAGGGCGGAGCTGGGGATGTGGTGCTCGCGCAGCACCCGCGCCACGCGCCGCACCTCGTCGGGCCCGAAGATGGCGTCGTTCCACGGCGCGAAGGCGAGCGGCGGCGGCTTGAGGGGCCGGCCGAGCACCGAGGCGGTCGCGCGCGACAGGGCCTGCGTCGGCCTGCCCTCGAAGACGAAGAGGGTGAACTTGTTCGCCCACACCTCGATCCGGAACACGTCGTCGGCCTTGCTGCACACCTCGAAGATCGACCGTGCGTCGCTCCCCACCACGCCCTGGTAGCCGCGGTTGGAGATCCACGTCGGCAGCCCGAAGCTCGAGGCGTGCCGCGTGCCCACGAGGAACCACAGCTCGGGGTACTCGTCGTCGGTCATCTGCTTGCCGATGCCGGGCTCGCTGGTCCACAGCGCGATGGTGTGGCCCCGGTGGTCGATGCCGTCGGCCTGCGCGCCGAAGCCGAGGAAGCGGTCGGCCTCTTCACAGCGGAAGGCGAGCGAGAGGCGGTTGGTCGCGGGGTCGGCCGCGGTGTACGTGAGCGCGAGCGCGCCATCGCCGGTGGACACCGCGGAGAGCGTCACCACCGGCGCGCCGCTCGCGTCGGCCCACACGCCCGCGGCCCTGGTCGGGCTCTGGTCCGACCACGAGAAGGCGCGGGCCTCGGCCCACTGCGGCGGGTTGTCGGTGATGCGCCAGCTGCCGTACTGCATCTCGTAGCGCGCCCGGCCGACCCGGGCCGCGACCGGCGCCACCGTCGGCGAGCTCTCGAGCAGCACCTTCTCTCCCGCGCGCACCTTGAAGCTCGTCGCCGAGCCCTCGAGCGTGAGGCCGCCGAGCTTCGGCGGCGGTGACGGGCACGCGAGGAGCAGACACACCGGGGCGAGGAGGAAGGCGCGCATGGGGTCTCCTCTGCCCCGGCTTCGAAGAGCGATCAACCTCGCGCGCGATCGGGTAGAGCGGGCGCGTGATCGCATTCCTTGGTGCAGGCAAGTTGGCAGAGGCCATCATCCGGGGCGGGCTCTCAGCGGGCTCGCTCCGCACGGATCAACTGCTGGTCAGCGCGCGCTCTCCGGAGCGCCGCGCAGCGCTCGCGCAGATGGGCTGGGAGGTGCTGACCGGCCTCGAGCGCCTCCGCGACGCGGAGCTGGTCATTCTCGGGGTTCGCCACCGCGACATGCCGGCGCTGCTCACGGAGGTCGCCCCGGCGCTTGAGGGGAAGCTGGTGCTGTCGCTGGCGCTGGGCGTCACCACCCGGCACCTCGAGGGCGCGCTCCCGCGTTCACGCATCATCCGCGCCATCCCCAACGCGCCGGCGCGGGTGCGCGAGGCGGTCACCCTCATGGCCCGCGGCCAGAGCGCCACCACGGAGGATCTCTCGCGCGCCTCGGCGCTCTTCACCCCGCTCGGCCGCATCCTCGAGCTGCCGGAGTCGCAGCTGGACACCGCCCACGCGGTGAGCGGCGCCGGGCCCGCCTACGCGCTCGCCTTCGTCGAGGCGCTCACCCGCGCGGCCGAGGCGGAGGGGCTCCCGGCGGAGCTCGCGCGCGAGGCGGTGCGGCAGACCGTCTTCGGCGCGGCGCGCATGCTGCGCGCGGGCCCGAACACCGAGGCGATGCTCGAGGAGCTCGCGGTGCCCGGCGGCTCGACGCGCGCGGGCCTCGACGTGCTCGCGCGCGCCAACCTCGAGGCGCTCTTCCGTGAGGCGATCGCCTCCGGCCGCGCCCGCGCCGAGGCGCGCAACCTCGAGTCGGATCAGAGCTTCCAGGCGTGGCTCGGAAAGCGCTGACTCACGCCGCGTAGATCGTCCCGCGGAGGCGCTGGCGCGCGTCGCCCTCGGTCGACGCGATGAAGTCGACGAAGCGCCGCGTCGCCTCGAGCGGCGTGAGGCCGAAGGTCTGCTCGAAGCCGCGGCTGAAGCCGTCGACCGCGCCGGCCAGGCG
>JBMORD010000182.1:0-13696 GCA_049322495.1 Myxococcota bacterium
CCCGCTCGCGTCGTCGTGCGCATGGAGTCACTCGAGTCACGGATGAAGCGCTTCGAGGGCATCGACGACACGCAGGCGCTGCCCGGCGTCTTCCTGGTCGCGCGCGTCGACGGGCGGAGCTTCACCCGGCTCCTGCGCGACGAGCTGGGCCTCGATCGCCCCTTCGACGAGCGGGTGCGCGACGCCATGGTGGCTGCGGGCCAGCGGCTGCTGACGTGCGGCGTGCGCGGCGTCTTCGCCTTCACGCAGAGCGACGAGCTGTCGGTGCTGCTGCACCGCGACGACACGGCGTTCGACCGCCGCCTGCGCAAGCTCAACTCGGTGCTGGCCGGCGAAGCGAGCGCGGCGTTCTCGCTCGCGCTGGGCGTCGCGGGGGCCTTCGACTGCCGCGTGCTGCAGCTGCCCCGGCGCGAAGACGTGCGCGACTACTTCCTCTGGCGCGCGGAGGACGGCGTGCGCAACGCGCTCTCGGCGTGGTGCTACTGGACCTTGCGGCGCGAGGGGCTCTCGCGGCGCGCGGTGACGAGGCAGCTCGAGGGGCTGGGGCGCGCCGCGAAGCACGAGCTGCTCTTCTCGCGCGGCATCAACTTCAACGACGTGCCCGCCTGGCAGCGGGGCGGCGTGGCGCTGCGCTGGACGCAGGAGTTGCGCGAGGGCGTCGACCCCCGCAGCGGCGCCGTCGCCCTGACCTCGCGGCGCGTGCTCTGCGTCGAGCCCGAGGTGCCTTCGCGCGCGGCGCTCGGGCCGTTCCTCGACGCGCGCATCGCCGAAGCGGAGACCGCCGACGAGGGCCCGTGAGGGGCAGAGCGCCCCGCGCGCCGGAGAAAACTGGCGGGGGTCGAGGTCCGGGGGCAGCCTGCGCGCGTCAGAAAGCTGACGTCGCGCGCGCGGAATGCCGCACGCAAGCTTGGTGAATCACCCCCGGAGGAACCATGCGTCTCGTCGCCGCCATCGCCGTGCTGCTGATCAACGTCGCCCATGCCGAAGAAGACGCGGGCGTTCCCCCGCAGCCGGCGGAGGCGCCCGCGCCGGTCGCCGTCACGCCGCCGCCCGCCGCGGCGCCCTCGCCGTCGGTGCTCGATCAGGTGCTCGCCGCCTTCAGGCCGTACGGCACCATCAAGCCGACGGTCATCGCGTCGTCGGGTGCGGTCGAGTCGTTCAGCCAGCCGAACGCGAGCGCCATCACCGCCGCGGGCAACCCGGTGATCTCGAACATCCCCGGAGAGGCGCGCCTCTCGTTCCAGGTCGCGCAGACGCGCTTCGGCGCGTGGTTCAACGAGAAGGGCCAGGTGCGCGGCCACGTGGAGATCGACTTCATCGACTTCGCCAAGGCCACGCCCACCGTGCAGTCGTTGATCCGCCTGCGCATCGCGACCATCGAGTGGGCGCCCACCGACCACTTCACCCTCATCGCCGGGCAGGACTGGGATCTCCACGCGCCGGTGAACCCGCACGGCGGCAACATGGTCGGCGGCCGCTTCCTGTCGGGCAACTCCGGCTTCATGCGCCAGCAGATCAAGGCCATCGGCCGCGTGGGCGTCTTCGAGATCGCCGGCGCGGTGGGCATGGAGGGCGTCAACTCCACCGCGAAGGACGGCGCGTTCGAGCTGTCCATCGTGCCCACCTTCGCCGGCCGCGTGGCGTGGGTGGTGGGCAAGGGGCGGGTGGGCGTCTCGGGCCTCGGCACCTCGCTGCGGCTCGCGCCGGGCACCGCAGCCGAGCGGCGCACCTTCGCCGGCGGCGTCACCGGCTACGCCGACGTGACCATCGACCGCACCACGCTCCGCGGGGAGATCTCCGTCGGGCGCAACATGTCGAACATCGGCCTGCTGACGCTCGGCTTCGGCACCGCCACGAAGGACGTCGACGAGTGGGGCGGCTTCTTCTCGGTGCGCCACGGCTTCACCGACATGCACTTCATCTACGCCACCGGTGGTCTGATGCGCGTCTTCGACCGCAGCTCGGTGTCGCCCTCGTACTCGTACGCTGCGCTGCCGGCTGACGGCTCGGCGCCCGCGTTCTCGTCGGCGGCGCTGGCGGGCACGGGCCCGGGCCTGCTCCACAACGCGGGCGTCAACCTCGGCTACGAGCTGCGCCTCACCAAGAACCTCGCGTTCATGCTCGAGGGCTTCTACCTGTGGTCCGAGCACAAGCTGCAGGTGGTCGACGTCGAGCGCGTCAGCGGCATCCGCCAGGCGTTCGGCGGTGAGCTCGCGGCCTTCGTCACTTCTGATCACCACGCGGGCGCGCGCTCGACGAAGGCGAGGAGCTCCGGCCAGTGACGGCGGGCCTCGTCGGTGGCGGCCTCGCCGAAGAGCCCGACGCGGTCGACGTGGCGGAGCTCCCCCGAGAGCTGCTCCACGCACAGCGCGTCGAGCGCGCGCGCCAGCGCCCCGAAGCTGCCGCCGAGCTGCTTCACCTCGAGCGAGTTGAGCCGCGCGCGGGCCTCAGCCCATCGCCCGCTGCGCACGAGGAGCGCGCCTTCGGCCAGCATGAGCCGCGAGGGGGCGGCCCCCCTCGGTGCGTTCGCCACGGTCGCGAGCCCCTCGTCGACGCGACCCACCAGCGCGCAGGCGAGCGCGAAGTGCTCGGCCCACAGCACGGCCACCTGGCCCTGGCCGGCGCCGTTGAGCACCTTCGCGCGCGCGAAGTCCTTCATCGCGGCGTCGAGCTTCCAGAGCACCAGCTCGACCGCCGCGCAGTTGAAGACGTTGGCCGGCTCGTCGGGGTGGGTCGCGCGCGCGCGCTCGAAGACCTCCAGCGCCTGCACGTGCCGCCCCTCGCCCATCAGGCGCACGCCCTCGTGGGCGGGGATGAAGCGGCGCTGCTGCCACCGGAGCCAACCGAACAACCCGAGGAAGAGGGCCGAGGGGACCGACCAGTTGAGCGCGACCGACGACCAGCGCGTCTCACAGGCAGGCAGCGGCTCGCGCGGACGACCCGACATCGTCGCGTAGATGGCGACGAAGACGATGATCAGCACCAACCACAGCAGGATGCTCTTCGTGGACTGTCGCACGCGCGCTTCTTGCCACGGAGCGCGGTGCGCGGCGCGGGTTGATCAGGCGCGGACCTGCGACGCCGGGCCCCAGCGGCCTTCGGTGTCGAGCGCGCGCACGACCTCGAGCGCGTACTTCACCAGGTCGCTCTCGGTGATGAGGCCCACCAGCGTGTGGTCGACCTTGCTCTTCACCACCGGCAGGCAGCCGAACTTGTTGTCGGCCATCAGCTCGAGCGCCTCGCGCAGGAGCGTCTGCGGGTAGACCACCTTCACGTCGCGCGTCATCACCTCGCGCGCGAGCATCACGCCCGCGGGCTTCTCGCCGCGCTGCGCGGCCGCCTTGAGCAGATCGCGGTGCGTCACCAGCCCGACCAGCTTGCCCTCCGAGACCACCGGCAGGTGCCGCAGGTACAGGTGCTTCATCGCCGACTCCGCCAGGCCGAGGTTGTCCGTCTCCTTCAGCGTCGTCAGCTCTCGCGTCATCAGGTCGCTCACGAAGTGCATAGACAGACCTCCGTGGTGACGCTGTGCATCGCATGTGCCCCCAGCACTCGCCCACAACCACACGCGTCGGCGCGCGAGGGGGAAGAAAGAAATGCGCCCGAGTGGTGAAGCCGCGAGTTGGGCTCGTACCGTAGACGAGTGCGTTTACCGTTCCGCCACGACCCGGGTGTCGGGTCGGCTGGAGTCGAACCAGCAAAGGAGCGTGTAGGGCCTCACCGGCCGGGCGCACGCAGCTCGACGAGCCCGCACCCGAAACCCTGACACCCGCGACATGGTCAGCGTTGAGCGCGCTGGATGATCGACGCGCCACTCGACCTGATCTCGCGGACCTCGCGTTGGTCAGGCGTTTGCTGACGGCGAGGCGCGAGGGGGCTCGGATGCGTCTGTGGCTGCTGGCGTTGGTGGCGTCGGGTTGTTGGTGCGGTCCGTTGGGCCCGCAGGAGCCACAGCGCGTCCGAGATCCCTCGAAGAGCTGTCTGGTGACGGGCCGCGCGGAGGTGGACTTCGGCGTGCTGCCCCTCGGCACGAAGCGCGCGATGTCCATCTCGGTGGCGAACCGCGCTGACTTCGACGTCGTCGCCTTCGTGGGCGTCACGGCTCCCTTCACCGTGACGCCGTCGCGCGTCGCCCTTCGGCCGGGTGCGGTGACCGACGTCACCGTGGAGTTCACCGCGACCGATGGTGAGCGGCACACGGCGACGCTGTTCGTCGACGACCCTGAGGTCGTGAATGGGTGCGCGGCGACGACGCGCTTCGCCGCGACCGGCGGAGGGCGCGCGACGTGGGACGCGTTCGTCGACCTCGGCGCGGCAGACCCCGGCCAGACCGTCGAGGGGGCGTTTCACGTCGACAACGATCAGCACGCGCCCCTGCTCCTGCGCGGGCTCACCACCTCGGGCGTCTTCTCGCTCGTCGGGCCGTCGTCGCTCGAGGTCGCCGCGAAGACGACCGCCGCCATCACCCTGCGCGCGACGGTGCCCGCCGAGGGCGTCCACCGCGGGGAGCTCCGCTTCGTCGACGCGGCCGGCACGCCGGTGACCATCCCCCTCGTGGTGGCGGGCGCCTCGCCGCGGGCGACGCTCGACTCGACGCGGGTCGACTTCGCGCGCGTGGGCCTCTTCTCCACCGGAGGCTTCGCCGACCGCCGCGTCTTCCTCCGCAACACCGGGCGGTCGGGTGCCGAGCCCGAGACGAAGCTGCGCCTCACCGGCGCCGCACGCGTCGAGCCCCTCGACGGCGCGCCCGCGGGAGAGCTCACCGTCGACCCCACGGGCGCGGCGATGCTGGGCCAGGGGGAGCGCGGCGTGGTGGCGCTCCACCTCGAGCCCTCGTCCGTCGGTGCGCGCCGGTGGCGGGTGACGCTCCCCACCAACGACCCGACCGCGCGCGAGCTGAGCTTCGAGGTGCACGCGCAGGTCGAGGCGCCGCCGCCATGCACGGTGTCCGTCGTGCCCTCGGCGCTGCAGGGCCTCGAGCTCGTCGCCGGGCGTGGCGAGGTCACCTTCACCAACACCTCGGCCAACAGCTGCCTCGTCGACGACGTGCGCATCGATGGCGACGGGCCCTTCTTCGTCGAGGGTGGCGACCCGATGCAGCTCGTGCTCCCGCCCGGCGGACGGCACGCGCTGGTGGTGCGCGCCCGCTCGACGGGCGGGGCGAAGGTGCTTGGGACGCTGCGCTGGCACGTCGTCGCCCGGAGCGAGGGCGTCACGCAGCTCCTGCTCGCCGCGACCGTGCCCTAGCCCCTCGCGCGGGACGCTCCGCGGTTTCGTCGTCGCGTTGTGAAGTGGTTTTACGCTTCGCCTCGAAAGTCACGAGCGCTGTCCTTTCGAGAATGGAGGCATGACGACCTACAAGATCCGCAGCGGCGACACCCTGTCCGGCATTGCAGCGCGGTACCGCACCACGGTCGGTGCCCTCGCGCGCGCCAACGGCATCCGCAACGCGAACCTGATCTACGCGGGCCACACGCTCCGCATCCCCGGGCACGGCACGAAGGACAGCTTCACCCCCGCGAAGCCGCACGGCACGAAGCCCACGGCGCCGGTGCAGCACTCGTCGGGCGGCGTGCACACCTCGTCGCGCCTCGCGGCGAACGGGCGCGCGGTGGCGCTCAGCATGGGCGGCTACCGGAGCCAGGGCCTGTGCGCGACGGGCGTGAGCCGCGCCATTCAGCGCACGTACGGCATCAAGGTGTGGGGCAACGGCAACCAGATCGACAACAACCTGCCGCGCAGCCGCTTCCGTCAGATCAACATCCCGCTGTCGGAGGCGCTCAAGCGGCCGGGCCTCATCCTCACCTGGGAGCGCACCTCGACCCGCCTCGGCAGCATCTACGGGCACACCGCCATCACCTCCGGCGACGGGCGCTCGAGCTACAGCGACTTCATCGAGCGCGACACGCTCGCCGGCAACCGCAGCCGCAGCGGCCTCAAGATCTTCGAGCCGATCTGACTCCCGCGTCAGCGGCGGGGCGCGCGTCGGCGAAGAGCACCAGCAGGCACACCTGCAGCACGACGCTGTATTCCATGCCGCCGTCGCCGTGCTCGCCGACGAACCAGCCGCGCTCGAAGTGGATGAGCACGTTGCCCAGGGTGAGCATCACGAAGAAGCCCGCGCTCAGCACGCGGCGGAAGACGCCGACGGCGAGCGCGAGGCCGCCGAGGAGCTCGAAGGCCGTGATGGCGTAGACCTGCGCGAGACCGAACGGCAGGCCCTTGTCTTCGAGGAAGCCGGCGAAGCGGGGAATGGTGCCGTTCACCACCCGCACGGTGGCGTGGGCGAGGAACACCACCGCCACCATCACGCGCAGCAGCACCAGAGAGCGGGAGAGCGTCAAGGCTCGCAGCATGGCCGCGAGAACGCGCGGCGCGGTGCGCACGTATCGGCGAGGTCAGGAAGTGACGCGTCGCTCCGTCGCGCCGCGAGCCAGAAAACGCGGACCGGTTGGTGAGCCCGGTCGATGCATCCCCGTCACGCGCGGACAGACAGCCGCGCGCGTCCCGTGGCGCAACTCCTCGCTCGAGGTGCGGCCATGGGTTCGTTCACCGTCTTCTTCGATGGTCAGTTCTGGGTCGGGCTCGCCACGCGCGAGCGCGACGGCGTGCAGGAGCTCGCGCGCGTGCTCTTCGGGCCGGAGCCGAGCCCGGTCGAGCTGAGCGAGTGGGCGCGCGACGAGTTCCACCGGCTCCGCTTCGAGCCCGTCGACGTCGAGCTCGAGCCCGCCGCGCCGCTCGCGAAGAACCCCAAGCGACGGCAGCGCGAGGCGCGGCAGGAGCTCGAGGCGCCACCCGTGGGCACCGCGGCGCAGCGGGCGCTCCAGGGGTTGCTCACGACGCGCGCCGTGCAGCGCAAGACGTTCACGAAGGCCCAGCGCGAGGCCGAGGCGCAGCGACGCTGGGAGCTCCGCGTCGCGCGGCGCAAGAAGAGGCACCGCGGCCATTGACCCGGCGCGCGCTCAGAACTGAATCGTGCGCTCGGCCTGACAGAGGTGCTGGAAGTCCTTGCCCGAGTAGAACTCGCGCCACAGCCTCAGGTACCCCTCGGTCACCTGCTGCGGTGTGAGGTGCTTCGGCAGGTACACGCAGTTCGCGTCGTTGTAGCGCGCCCAGGTGCGGTCGATGATCCGGTCTTCGGCGACGAGCTTCTTCCACGCGGGCGTGCCGGGGTACGGGGTGAAGATGGCGAACTCCGCCTTGGTGATGCCGCTCTTCGCCGCGAACTCGAGCATGCGGTCGACGGTGCCCTCGTCGTCGTCTTCGTTGCCGAGGAGGAACGAGGTGTACGGCACGATGCCCGCGTCGAGGCTCTTCTTGATGGCCTCGAAGGCGCGCTGGAGCTGCTTCGGGTCCTTCCCCGTGAAGGCGCCCTTCGTCACCGGGTCGAAGCCGCCGACGAGGTAGAACATGTCGACGCCGGCCTTCTTCGCGAGGTTCAGCGTGTCGGTGCTGCTCGCGAGGATCATCGGCATCGAGATGCCGATGTAGCTGATGGTCGCCGGCGCGCCGCGGGCCACGATGCGCTCGAAGAGGGCCTTGAGGTACTTCGCCGCCGAGCCGGGGAACCAGCTGGTGTCTTCGGTGAGGCAGGCGCGCTTGCCGCGCTTCGCGAGCTGCTCGAGCTGGCCCACCACGTGGTCGAGCTCGAACTCGCGCATGCTCTTCGTCATCGACGTCGGCAGCACGCACGCCGCGCAGTTGAGCGGGCACCCGCGCGAGAGCTGCACCGGGTAGTCGTCGGGCTGGAAGTGGCCGGCCTCCTTGTCGAGGTAGAGGTCGACGCGCGGCAGCGGCAGGCCCTTGAGCGACTGCGCCGCCGTCGCCTGGTAGCGCGGCTGGAGCGCGTTGGCCTTCAGGTCGGCCAGCACCTGCGGCCACACCGGCTCGCCTTCGCCGACCACCACCGCGTCGAAGAAGGGCGCGCACTCCTCGGGCATCATGGTGGGGAAGATGCCCCCGCAGACGAGCTTCTTGCCCTGCGCGCGGAAGTACTGCGCGAGCTCGAAGGCGCGCGTCGCGGCGGGGGTGAAGAAGCTGAAGCACACCACGTCGGCGTCGGTCGGGCGATCGGCCGGCGTGAGGCGGTCGTCGCGGAACTCGAGCGCGATGTCATCGGGCGTCACCGCGGCCATGGTGGCGATGCCCAGCGATGGGCTGCCGAGGTACTCGTTCATCGGCACCCACTGCTTGAGCTCGGGGTGCGCTTCGGCGTGGCGCTGGAAGCGCGGGTAGACGAACAGGATCTTCTTCAGGTTCACGGGAGCACGCCCTCCAGGAGCGCGGTGGTGAGGGTGGTGACGGGGGTTGCAGCGAGGAACGGGGCCTGGGCGAGGGCGAGCGCCTCGTCGCGCACGAGCGCGGCGGCGGCCTGCTCGAGCGGCGTGCGCGCGAGGGCGGTGGCGGCGTACGCGGCGTCACGCCAGGCGACGGCGCGGCCGAGCGCGTGCTGCTCGACGCGGCGGTTGAGGGCGCGCACGCCCGGCGCCTTCGTGTCGCCGCAGAGCTGATCTCTCCGCGCGCGCACCGCGGTCAGCAGCGGCTCGAGGCCGGGCAGCGGCTCGAGCGTGGTGGGCTCGGTGAGCTCCTGCAGCCCGGCGTGCGTGAGCAGCACGTCGTTGGCGCCCTCGAAGATGCGCGTCACGCGCGCGTCGCGCACCAGCAGCGCCATGCCGGTGTCTTCGATGTAGCCGCTGCCGCCGTGGAGCTGCACCGCGAGGTCGACGATGTGCCCCGCGCCTTCGCTGCAGAACACCTTCGAGCTGGTGGTGAGCCGCGAGAGGAGCGCGACGTCGTGCTCGGCAGCGGCGGCGCGCGTCACCAGCGAGCTCATGGCGAACGAGAGCGCGGCGGCGCGCGAGAGCTGCTGCTGCACCACCTCCTGCTTGATCAACGGGCGGCGGAACTGCTGCCGGGTGTGCACGTGCTCGAGCGTGGTGCGCAGCGCGACGCGGGCGGTGCCGACGGTGCCGGCGCTCAGCAGCAGGCGCCCCCACGAGAGGATGTGCGCGAGGTAGGTGGCGCCCTGGCCGGCCTCGCCGAGCAGCGCGTCGGTGGTCAGCTGGCAGTCTTCGAAGACGAAGCCGGTGGTGGAGCTGCCGCGCAGGCCCAGCTTGCGCTCCTCGGGCTGCCGCACCACGCCGGGCCGCTTCGGGTCGATGAGGAACACCGAGGTGCCGCGCGCCGCGCCGCCCAGGCCGGGCGTCGACGCGGTGACGGTGAGCAGGCCGCACAGCCCGCCGTTGGTGACGTAGATCTTGTTGCCGTTGAGCACGAGGCCGCCGTCCTTCGGGCGGGCGGTGCACTCGAGCGCCGAGAGGTCGCTGCCGGAGTTGGGCTCGGTGGTGGCGAAGGCCGCGATGCGTTCCCCGGAGGCGAGCGAGGGGAGCCACTGCTCGTGCTGTGCGCGCGTGCCATAGGCGACGAGCCCGCGCGTGCCGAGGCCGAGGTGGAGGCCGACGGTGGTGGCGACCGAGCGGTCGGCCTCGGCGAGCGTGGCGACGACGCGGGTGGCGTCGAGGGCGGTGAGGCCCGCGCCGCCGAACTCCTCGGGCAGGGTGACGCCGAAGAGCCCGAGCTCGGCGAGGCCGTGCAGCACCTCGGTGGGGATGCGGTGCGCGCCGTCGATGTCCAGCGCGTGCACGTGGCGGCGCGTGTACTCGCGGACCGAGCGCAACAAGGGGTCGACGACCTCGGCGCTCATGCGACGGCGGCCTGCTTGAGGGCGAGGTGGCGGCGGGCCATCTCCACGGCGCCGGCGACGGTGGTGACCTGCGCGGCCTCCTCCATCGGCACGTCGAGGTCGAGCTCCTCGGCGAGCATCGACAGCAGCTCCATGGAGCACACCGAGTCGAGGCCGAGGTCTTCGCGCAGCCGGTGCTCGAGCTTGATGTCGGCGGCCTTCACCACCGTGAGTTGCGCCACCATCTTCGCGATGCGCTGCGAGAGTTCGTCGTTCATGCGTGTGCCTTCGTCGGGTCGTGGGCAGGGAGCATCCCCATGCGCCGGGCCCACGTGTCCCAGGCGTCGAGGGTGTCGTTCAGCGGTCGGTAGGTGAGGCCGCGGGCGAGCGAGCGGGAAGTGTCGAGCTGCGGCGCGTGCACGATGAGGTCCACCAGCTCGCGCGGCAGCAGCGCGCGGCCCTTCGTGCGGAGCGCCTCGTCTTCCTGCGCGTCGGCGAGCGCGCGGGCGGCGTCGGCGGTGAGCGGCGCGGGCGGCGGCGGGGCGCCGTAGCGGCGCGCGAGCAGCACCAGCAGCTCGTGGGCGTCGAAGTCGTCGCCGGACAGGATGAGGCGGCGCGGCGGTGCGCTGGCGGTGGCGAGGTAGAGCAGGCCCGCGCCGACGTCGCGCGCGTCGACGGTGCTGATGCGGCCCCTGGGGTGTGGCGGCTGCAGCCCGCGCGCGGTGGCCACCAGCAGCGACGAGGTGCCGACCTTCCAGTCGAAGGGGCCGATGCACGCCGAGGGGTTGGCGATGACGAGCTCGAAGCGCGTCTCGGCGAGCGCGCGCTGCTCGAGGGTCCACTTGAGCGCGTGGTAGGTGCCGTGCGCCGGGCGCGCGCGGTAGTGGTCGTCTTCGTTCGACTCGCCCTCGGGGCGCGCGGCGATGGTGGCGGTCGACGAGACGTAGACGAAGCGGCGCACGTGCGCGGCGGCCGCGGCGTCGAGCACCGCCTCGAGCTCCGAGAGGCCGCGGGCGAGCGTGCCCTCGAGGTCGTGCGAGAAGCGCGGGTAGTGCGCGGCGGTGTGGATGACGACGTCGATGTCGCGCATCGCCTCGACGAGGCTCTCGGGCGAGGTGAAGTCGGTGACGGCGAGCGGCACGCCGAGGCCGCGGAGCCCGAGCACGTTGCCGCGCGGGCGGCGGCCGCAGCGCGGGGTGAGGCCGGCGTCGAGGCAGGCGCGCACGGTGTTGAGGCCGAGGAAGCCGCCCGCCCCGAGGATGAGCACGCGCGGGAGCGGCTCGCCCTGCGGCGCGCGCGAGGTCGACGGCTGGACGGGGGGATGATGCGGGTTGGCGTCTGCGCTCACGCGCCCTCCGGTCGTGGCTGGAGCGCGCCGAGCGCGATGGCGCGGCGCTTCACCTTCCCGCTGGTGGTGCGCGGGAGCGTCCCCGCGGGGACGAACTCCACGACGTCGGCGCGCACGCCGAGCGTCTTGAGCAGCTCGCCGCGGATCAACATCGGGTCGATGGCGCCCGACTGGCGGCGCAGCTCGACCACCACCACCAGGGCCTCGCTGCCCTGCGCCGGGTCGGGGCGGCTCACCGCGGCGACGCCGTTGGGCGTGGCGTCGACCATCGCGGTCACCACGCGCTCGATGTCGTAGGGGTGGAACTTGCGCCCCTGCTGAATGACGAGCTCCTTCTCGCGGCCGGTCACGTACACCGCGCCGTCGCGCACCACGCCGAGGTCGCCGGTGTGGAGCCAGCCGTCGCGCAGCGCGGCAGCGGTCGCCTCGGGGTGCTCGAAGTAGCCGTCCATCACCATCGGCCCGCGCACGCAGAGCTCGCCCTGCTCGCCGTCGGTCAGCACCTGGCCCTCGGCGCTGCGCACGCTCAGCTCGAGGCTGGGCACCATGGTGCCCACGCAGGGCACCTCGCGGCCGTCGACGCGCTCGTCGGGGCGCGCGTCGCCGCGGCGCGCGAAGCTGACGCCGAGCGTCGCCTCGGCCAGCCCGTACACCGGCAGCATCGCGGCGGCGTCGAAGCCCACCGCGCCGAACTTCCTGGCGAAGCCGTCGAGCGTGCTGCGGTGAATCGGCTCGCTGCCGTTGAGCGCGCAGCGCAGGTGCGAGAGGTCGAGGCCGTCGGTGCTCACGCGGCGGGTGACGAGCTCCCAGGCGAAGTTCGGGCCGACGGTGAGCGTGGCGCGCTCGCTCGAGACGAGGTCGAGCCACTTCTTCGGGCGCATCAGGAAGTCGCCGGGCCGCAGCACGTGCACCGGGAAGCCGGCGAGCAGCGAGGTGAGCAGCACGCCGACGAGGCCCATGTCGTGGAAGAAGGGGAGCCACGAGACGCCGACGTCCTGTGGGCCGAGGCCGAGCGCGGTGCCCATCGCGCGCGCCGACGAGAGCGCCGCGCGCTGCGAGATGACGGCGCCGCGCGGGTCGCCGGTGGAGCCCGAGGTGAACTGGATGAAGGCGGTGCCCTCGGGGCCCGTGGGGCGCGCGCGCGCGAGCGGCTCGCCCGGCGCGGTCACCACCGGCACGCCCCACTCGACGCTCGTCATCGAAGGCGTCGTCACCAGCACGTTCAGGCGCGCGCGCCGCAGCACAGGCTCGAGCGACTCGCGCACCCGCTGCGGATCGCCGTCCACCACGGGCCAGGGCAGCGGGACCGCGGCTGCGCCCAGCGCCTGCGCGGCGAAGAAGGCGGCGAGGAACTCGGGGCTGTTGGGGAGCAGCACGCCGATGCGGGCCGGTGTTTCATTCTGCGCGGCTGTGATGATGGCGCCAGCCCAGGCGAGCGCCGCGGAGGCGAGCCCGGCTCGGGTCAGTGTGTTCTGCGGTGTTCCAGTATGGAACTTGAGCCACGCGGTCGACGAGTCGCCGAGGCTCTCCCAGAGCGAGCGGAAGGGAGCGGGGTCGAGCGGAGGGCCCTGCAGCACGGCGGGTCGTGACACGCCGCGCGCCGACTGCAAGCCGGAGGCCGGATCAGCAGGTGGTTCCACGACGGAGGAGCGCACTCGCGCGCTCGTAGGGTCGATCGCGCGCGGGTGTGTTGATGCGGATCAAGGGAGAGCTTGCATGAAAGCCGCAAGGAGGCGTCAGAATGGCGCCCACCATGCTTCGAGACTCCGTCCGCAACTGCGAAGAGTGCCCACTCGGTCCGACGACCGCGTGCCGGTTCAAGCCGAAGAAGCTGGAGGCGGGGACGCAGGTGTGGGGGCAGGGGGACGACGAGCTGCCGCTGCTGTTCGTGAAAGAGGGCGTGCTTGGCGTGAGCGCGAGCGACGCGGAGGGGCGGGAGTTGATGGCGGGCGTGCGCGGGCCGCGGTCGATGCTCGGGCTCGAGGCGCTGAGAGATCAGCCGGCGCGCGCGACGGTGGTGGCGCTCACCGAGGCGACGGTGTGCAGCGCCACGCCGCGCACGCTCAAGCCGCAGCTCTCGCTTTCGGAGACGACGACGCTGCTCGACTTCGCGCTCGACGAGCTGACCCAGGCGACGCGCGACGCGGATCTCCGCACCGGGCCGGCGCTGTCGCGGGTGGCGCGGTTCCTCCTCCGGTACGGCTCGTTGCTCGCGCCCGGCCGGCGCGCGCCGTTCTCGAAGCGGCACGTCGCGGCGCTGCTCGACGTGAGGCCGGAGACGATGTCGCGGTGTCTGCGCACGCTCGCCGAAGCCGGGCTGATCACCTCGACGCGGGCGGTCGGCGTGAAGGACGCCGTGAAGCTCGAGTCGGTCGCGAGCGGGCACCTGCTGCACTCGCCGGAGTAGCGCGAGCGGGCGCGCGGGCAGAGCGCTGTTCCGCGTGGCGGGCACTGCGGCCTTCATCGGCGAGGGTGGCGGGAGCGCGCTGCTCGCGGAGATGCGGGTCGAGCAGCGGGTGCTGCCGCAACCGCGGCGCTGTTCCGTGTGGCGGGCACTGCGGTCTTCATCGGCGAGGGTGGCGGGAGCGTGCGGCTCGCGGAGAGGCGGGTCGAGCAGCGGGTGCTGCCGCAACCGCGGCGCTGTTCCGTGTGGCGGGCACTGCGGC
>JBMORD010000183.1:0-13568 GCA_049322495.1 Myxococcota bacterium
CGAGCTCGGCCCCCGCGCCGTGCTCAGCTCCGACGGAGATCTGACGTTCGCCGAACAGAGCGCGCTCCTCGGCTCCGACGCCACGGTGACCGCGGCCGGGACGATCTCCGTGGTCCAGAACGCGCGCTGGTTCTTCCAGTCGCCACAAGCCGCGGCGTACTCCGCAGGCGGCTCGCCGGCCTGCGCCAGCCTCGCGCCGGGTGAGCTGACGAGCGGCGGAGGAGGTGGCGCGCGGGGAGGCGCGGGGGGCCGCGGCGGCACCTGCGGGGCGCTTCAAACCCAACGGCGCGCGGGAGCGGGCGGCGGGGCGGCGGTCAACGGCAGCGATGGTTGTGGCTGCTCGTGCACCCAGCCGAGCGACGGCGCCGCGCCCTCGGGCGGTGGGGGCGGCGCGGTGCTCGCTGGTGGCGGCGGAGGCGCCAACGGGGGCGCCGGCGGTCAGGGCGGCGGCGGTCGCTTCGGGGCCTTGAGCGGGCCCGGCGGACTGCCTGGCCTCGCCGAGAGTGGACCGGGCACCGCGCCCTCGAGCGGCGGCGCGGCGGGCGGCTCGGGCGGCGCCGCGTCGGGGCCGATCGCGCAGGAGGCCTGTCAGGGCGGCGGCGGCGCAGGCGCGGGCATCGTCCGCGTGCGCGCGCTCAGGCTCCACAACGAGGGGCTGCTGTCCGCCGACGGCGCACCGGGAGAGACCTCCGGCGGCTCGACGGCCAACGTGGGCGGCGGCGGCGGTGGCGCGGGCGGCACCTTCGTGCTCGAGGTCGACGTGCTCGAGAACCTCGGCGCGATCTCCGCAGTCGGGGGGCGCGGGGGCACCGGCCGCGGCACCATGCCGGGCGGCGGAGGAGGAGGCGGCGGCGGGCGCGTGCACCTTCAGTCGCGTCAGGGCGCCGCACCCACGCTCAACCCGCAGGGGTCGATCTTCGTGGGCGGTGGCGCGGGCGGCACGGGCCCGGGTGGCGCGGGCGCGAGCGGAGAGAGCGGCTGGGTCTACGTCGTGCCGTGACTCGAACCCCGATCCGTGAGTGCTGGCGTCATCGCGGCTTGCCAGCGGCGTCGACCTTCTCGGAGTTGCTGATCGACATCCGCACCAGCTCCCGCAGCACGCGGTTGCGCTTGATGTTCCCGAGGATCTCCTTGAGGTCCTCGTAGACCGTCGGATCGTTGATCACCGCGCCGAGCGAGCCCTCGCCCGCCTTGACCTTCGAGGTGATGGTCTTGATGTCGTTGGCCGCCGCCCCGAGGTCGGTGAGGAGCGTCTTCGCGTCGCCGTACACCAGCTGGTACACCGCGCCGTCCTTCGAGGTCTTCGCGTCGTGGATCAGCTGCGCGAGCTCGTCGGCCGCCTCGCCGAGGTCGGTGATCGCCGCGGCGATCTTCTTGTCGTAGATGAGCGCGTGGAGCGAGCCCTCGCCGTTCTTGACGTCGGCGAGCAGGCCATCGACGCGGGTCACCGCACCGTCGAGCTTGAGCGCCACGTCCGACGCGCGCGCCAGCAGCGTGCGGAGATCCTCGCTCACCTGCCGGTCGTAGATCAGCGTGTGCGCCGGGCCCCTGCCCTTCTCGATCTCGCCCATGATGTTGCGCGCCGAGCGGATCACCTGGGTGACGTCGGCCATGATCTCCGGCGTGGTGTACGAGTGCACGCCCTCGCGGAGATCGCGGGTGATGTTCACCGCGTTGTCGATCACCTCGCCGGTCGTCTTGAGCAGCGAGCTGATGTCGCCCGAGGTGCCGGTCTGCAGCTCGCCGCCGTTGGGCACCACCGGCTTGTCGGGTGAGCCGAGCGAGATGTCGATCGCCTTGTCGCCGAGCACGCCGCGGCCCGTGACGCGCGCCACCGAGTCGGCGCGGATGCGCTCGTTGAAGCGGTTGCTGATCTCCATCGCCACGATGATGCGCTTGTCGCCGAGATCGGGCGCGAAGCTGATCTTCGACACCTTGCCGACCTGCAGGCCGCCCAGCCGCACCGGCGAGTCGAGCGCGAGGCCGTCGACGTTCTCGAACGCGCCCACGTAGACGTTCTTCTCCTCGAAGAGCCGCCGCTCCTTGCCGATCACGAAGATCACCACGCCGGCCAGGGCGAGGCCGAGCGCGATGAACAGCCCCGCGCGGATGATGACCCGCTTCTCTCGTTCAGCCGGGTTGATGGGCTTGTCGGCCATGACGGTCAGCTCTTCCTCGCGTCGAAGAACGCGCGCACGTCGGGGTTGGTGGAGGCCTGCATCTCGGCGACGGTGCCGCTGGCGACGATCTTCCGCCGCGCCAGCATCGCCATGCGATCGCTCACCCGGAACGCGCTGTCCATGTCGTGGGTGACGACGATCGAGGTGCAGCCCAGCTGCTGCTTCATCGAGACGATCAGCTCGTCGATGATCCGCGTGCTGATCGGGTCGAGCCCGGTGGTGGGCTCGTCGTAGAGGATCACCTCGGGCTCGATGGCGATGGCCCGCGCGAGGCCCACGCGCTTGCGCATGCCTCCCGACAGATCCGACGGGCGCATGTGCTCGATGCCCGGGAGGTTCACCATCTTGAGGTTCTTCGCGACGCGCGCGGCGATCTCGTCTTCGCTGAGGTCGGTGAGGTGCTCGCGCAGCGGGTACGCGATGTTCTCGCCCACGGTCAGCGAGTCGAAGAGCGCCGCGCCCTGGAACACCATCGCCACGCGCTTGCGCACCTCGCGGATCTGCGCCTCGCCGTAGGTCGTCACGTCGCCGCCCTCGAACCAGATGTGCCCGCGATCGGGGTACAGCAGCCCGATGAGGCACTTGAGCAGCACGCTCTTGCCGGTGCCCGAGCCGCCGATGATGGTCAGCGTCTCGCCGCGCCGCACCTCGAGCTCGAGCCCCTCGTAGATGCGCTTGGGCCCGAAGCTCTTCCAGAGCCCTTCCCAGCGGATCAGCGGTTCGTCGGGCGCGCTCACAGGGCGAGGAACAGCTTGGTGAGGAAGAAGTCGGACAGCAGCACCGCCACCGAGGTGATGGCCACGGTCTCGGTCGTCGCGCGGCCCACGCCCTCGGTGCCGCCCGTCACCTCGAAGCCCTTGTAGCAACCGACCACCGCGATGATCAGGCCGAACACCGCGCTCTTGGCCACGCCCGAGGTGAAGTCGACGATGTCGGCCGTCTCGACCGCGCCGCGGAAGAACTGCTCGAAGGGAATGTCGTACTGCGTGAAGGCCACCACCCCGCCCGCCACCAGGCCGAACACGTCGGAGAGGATGGTGAGCGCCGGCAGCACCACCACGCACGAGAGCATGCGCGGGGTGACGAGCTTGCGGATCGGGTCGGCCCCCAGCGCCGAGATGGCGTCGATCTGCTCGGTGACCTTCATCGAGCCCAGCTCCGCGGTGATGCCCGAGCCGATGCGCGCGCCCACGGTGAGCGCGGTGAGCACCGGCGCCAGCTCGCGGAAGAGCGTGAGCACCACCACCTTGCCCACCGTGTGCTGAATGCCGAAGCGCCCCATGAAGAAGGCGAACTGGAGCGTGATCACCAGCCCGGCGAACACCGCGGTGAGCGAGGCGATCGACAGCGAGCGCGTGCCCAGCATCTCGACCTGGTACGCGGTGTCGCCCAGCACGAACGGCGGCGTCACCGCCCGGCGCGTCGCGCGCACGAACATCACGATCATCCCGCCGAAGACGCCGAACGCCTCCTCCACGTGCCGGGTGAAAGGGACGATCGTCCGGAACTCCTGCTGCACGATGTCCAGGGTGTCGGGAGGCTCCTGCGGGGGCTCGTGGCTCGTCTCGGTGGTCACGGCGCACGCTCCTGCCGGAAACCGGCCACCAGGGCGTCGAAGTCCCGCGCGAAGGTCGCCTCCTGACCGCGCGGGCTCACGTAGGTGAAGTCGTGCACGCAGCCGTTCTTCTTGAGCACCACCAGGTCCAGCGACACCGGCACGCCGTCGAGCCTGGCGTGCACCTTCGAGCGCAGCGCGTCGCGCCCGTCGAGCTGCAGCGGCGTCTTCGACAGCCACTCGCGCTCGGTGAAGCCGATCACGAGGTGGTTGGTGAGCACCTCGAGCGGCGGATCTTCGTGCCCCGTGCAGGTCGCGTTGAGCGCCAGGAGGTGGCCCGTCTTCGGCGCGAGCCACGCGAGATCGTTGTCTTCGAAGTCGACGCGCCGCCAGTCACCCTGCGGCTCGACCACCCGGTACGAGAGCCCGTCGGGCCGGCGGAACATTCCGCCCGAAAGGCCTCCGCGGCAGCCCGTCGCCAGGCCGAGCAGCACCGCCCCCACGATGACGCCTCGCAGCATGCGGCCCAGTGTGCCCGATGGGGCTGACATGCACCGAAGAATTTGACTCTGCACGGCCGTTCAGGAACCATACTGAACGGAGATCCAGCCCATGGAAGAGATCACCGAGCGACAGAAGGAAATCCTCACGTTCATCCAGCGCACGACCGAGGAGCGCGGCTTCCCGCCGACGATCCGCGAGATCGGCGAGGAGATGGACATCCGCTCGACGAACGGAGTCAACGATCACCTCAAGGCGCTCGAGCGCAAGGGGTACCTCACGCGCGGTGAGCAGCAGAGCCGCTCGCTGGTGCCCACCAAGCGCGCGCGCATGGTGCTCGGCCTCGGCGCGAAGAAGAGCGTGTCCGACGCGAACCTGGTCGACGTGCCGGTGCTCGGGCGCGTCGCCGCCGGTGCGCCGATCCTCGCGCAGGAGAACATCGAGGACACGGTGCGCATCGACAGCTTCCTCCTCGGCGGGAGCGGCAAGGAGGTCTTCGCGCTCCGCGTGAAGGGCCAGTCGATGATCGAAGACGGCATTCACGACGGCGACTTCATCTTCGTGAAGAAGGCGCCCAACGCCACGCCCGGGGAGATCGTCGTCGCGCTCATCGAAGACGAGGCCACGGTGAAGCGCTACTACCCCGAGGGCGATCGCATCCGCTTCCAGCCCGCCAACAAGGACATGCAGCCGATCTACGTCTCGAAGGCGGAGTTCCGGCAGACGATGATCCTCGGCCGCGTGGTGGGCGTGTACCGGAAGATGATCTGACGTACCGTGCGCGCCCATGACGAAGGGCGTGAAGGTCACTCTCGCGGTGGTTGCCGGGCTCGCCGCGCTCAGCGGCCTGTGCTGCGTCGGAACGCTGGCGCTCGGGCTGCTCGGCGACTCCTCCGGTTCCCCGGGCACGGCGGCGACGTCGACCGGCGGCAGCTTCGGGGCCGGCTTCTCGTTCGAGCCACCCGCATCGTTCCAGTCGACCGGCGAGGGCCGCTGGCGGCGTGAGCTCCGCGACGACACCGAGCTGTTCTGGGTCAACCTCGTGCGGCTCCCGGCGGTGTCGGGCCTCGAGGGCGCTGACGAGAAGCTGGCGTCGCTCTGGAACCAGGGCGTGGCCGGCGCCTTCTCGCCGCTGCCGACCATGGAGCGCATCGTGCCGCCGCTGGTGCAGCGCCGCTTCGTGCAGAACGGCGCGCGTGCGCACTTCGGCCGCGCCCGCCTCTTCCAGAAGGGCACCACCGACGCGGTGTACGTCACGCTCTACCTCGTGGAGGCCGACGATCACCTCGAGCCGTTCCTCGTGGTGCAGGGCTGCGAGTCGAGCGCCATGGGCTCGGCGATGATCTGCAACTTCTCGTTCGCCAGGACGCACGTGTGGATCGAGGAGCTGATGAAGGGCATCTCCGGCAGCCCCACCGGCGCGCCGCTGGTGTCCGACGAGGAGCTGGTGGGGCACTACCAGTTCGGCGACACCTCGACCGCGCAGTGGGTGAACACCATCACCGGCGCGACCTCGATGACCGCCGTGGCCCGGGCGATCGACTTCACCTTCAACGACGATCACACCTACCGCTACAAGTTCACCGGCGGCTCGGGCCAGGTCGGCGCGATCAGGTTCGCCACCGACGAGGACCAGGGCACCTGGAAGGTGGAGCACGACGTGCTGGTGCTCGCCGGCGAGAAGCACCAGTACAAGTACTTCCTCACCGGCGCGCCGAAGAGCCCGGAAGGAACTCAGCTGATTCTCATGCAGCCGACGCCGAACTGGTCGCTGGCGCCCGAGGCGAGCAACGAGCTTTACGCGCGCAAGGAGTAGGCGGTCACGCCAGCGCCGCGAGCTCGGTGCTGGCCTCTTCCCAGCGCGCCATGGCCGCCTCGAGCTCGGCCGCCGCCTCACGATGCGCGTCGAGCACTGGCCGAGACTTCGCGAAGTCGGCGGCGAACGCCGGGTCGACGAGCTGCACCTCGCGCTCCTTCTGCGCCGCCTCCAGCTCCGCGATGCGCGCCTCGAGCTTCGCGATCTCCTTCTTGAGCGGCCCGGTCTTGGCGCTCTTCGCCTGCCGCGCCTCGGCCTCGAGCCGCTTGCGCTCCTTCTCGGAGAGCGGCTTCCCTTCCCCGCTCCGCTGCCCCGGCTGGGGGAGCTCCTCGCCCTTCGCGCGCGCGGCCGCCTCGGCGTCGAGGTGCACCAGGTACTCGGCGAGGTTGCCCGGGTACGGCACCACCTTGCGATCGCGCACGTCCCACACGTGGGTCGCCAGCGCGTCGAGGAACGAGCGGTTGTGTGAGACGAAGATCAGCGTGCCGGAGTAGCCCTCGAGCGCCTCGATGAGCGCCTCCGAGCTGTCGAGATCGAGGTGGTTGGTCGGCTCGTCCATCACCAGCAGGTTGGCCGGCTTGAGCAGCAGCTTCGCCAGCGCCACGCGCGCCCGCTCGCCGCCCGAGAGCACGCCGATCTTCTTCTCCACGTCGTCGCCCGAGAAGAGGAACGAGCCGAGCACGCTGCGCACGAAGGCCTGCGGCTTGTCGGGCACCAGCTCCATCATCTCCTCGAGGATGGTGTGGGTCCGCTCGAGCGTGTCGGCGTGGTGCTGCGCGTAGTAGCCGAGCACCACGTTGTGGCCGAGCGTCACCTCGCCGCGATCCGGCTCGAGCTCGCCGGCGAGCAGCTTGAGCAGCGTGGTCTTGCCCGCGCCGTTGAGGCCCACCACCGCCACCCGCTGACCGCGGAGCACCTGCGCGTCGAGCCCGTCGTAGATGACGTTGTCGCCGAACGCCTTGCGGATGCCCTTGAAGGTCGCCACCTCGCGGCCGCTCTGCGCCACCGTGGGGAAGGTGAAGCTGACCGTCGCGCGCTCCTGGTGCACCTCGACGGTCTCGAGCTTCTCGAGCTGCTTCATCTTCGACTGCGCCTGGGCTGCCTTGCTCGCCTTCGCGCGGAAGCGGTTGATGAACTCCTGGAGCTGCGCCCGCTTCGCGGCCACCTTGTCGGCCTGGGCGAGCAGCCGCTCGTACTCCTCGGCCCGCTGACGCCGGTAGTCCTCGTAGTTGCCCGACCAGGTGCGCACGCCCTCGGTCTCGAGCGAGACCACCTTGCTGATCTGCCGGTTGAGGAAGCCGCGGTCGTGGCTGATCAGCACCATCGCCTTGCGCGAGCGCTTCAGGAAGGCGTCGAACCACGCGAGCGTCGGCAGATCGAGGTGGTTGGTCGGCTCGTCGAGCAGCAGCAGATCGGGGTCCTGCAGCAGCAGCCCCGCCAGCGCCGCGCGCATGCGCCAGCCGCCGGAGAACTCGGTGGTCTTCTTCGAGAAGTCCGCGAGCTTGAAGCCCAGGCCGAGGAGGATCTGCTCCGCGCGGTGCTTGCCGAAGTGCTCGTCGAAGTGATCGCGCTCCTCGTGGAGCTCCGCCAGCGCGGCCGCCAGCTCCATCTGCTCGTCGAGGTCGCTCGTCGCCCCGAGCTGCTGCTCGGTCACTTGCAACCGCTCGTCGAGCGCGTCGCGCCCCGGCACCGTCGACATCACCGCCTCGACCAGCGAGCCCTCGGGCAGCGACTGGAGATCCTGCGGCAGGTACCCCACGCGCGACTTGCGGCGGAAGGTGAGCGTGCCGTCGTCGGGCACCACCTGCCCCACGAGGATCTTGAGCAGCGTCGACTTGCCGGTGCCGTTCGCGCCGACGAGCCCGATGCGATCGGTCGGCCCGATGTTGAACGACGCCCCGTCGAAGAGCGTCTTCGACCCGTACGACAGCTTCAGACCCTGCGCGATGACGAGGCTCACGGCGCGACGGCGATTAGCACGCACCGCTCACGGCGATCCGCGTAAAGTCACGCGCGTTCATGGCGAAGGAACCCTTCGAAGCGGTCAACGCCCAGGAGCTGATCGGCAAGGTCCTCGACGGCCGCTACAAGGTCGAGTCGGTGCTCGGCCAGGGCGGCATGGGCATGGTCTTCAAGGGCCTCCAGACCAGCGTGCAGCGCCCGGTCGCGCTCAAGACGCTGCACCCGCAGCTGGCGATGGCGCCCACCTTCTTCGAGCGGTTCAAGCGCGAGGCCGAGGTCGCCAGCCGGCTGCACCACCCGAACATCATCACCATCTTCGACTTCGGCCGCACCGCCGACGGCCTCTGCTACTACGTGATGGAGATGCTCGCCGGCGAGTCGCTCCGCCAGCGCATCAAGCGCGACGGCCCGCTCACGCTCCGCCAGGCCGCCGCGGTGATCGAGCAGACCGCGGCGGGGGTCGCCCACGCGCACCACCAGCAGGTCATCCACCGCGACCTCAAGCCGCACAACATCATGATCACCGAGGTCGACGGGCACGAGTACGTGAAGGTGCTCGACTTCGGCCTGGTGAAGGCGCTCGAGCAGGAAGAAGAGGAGCAGCTCACCTCCACCGGCCAGGTGCTGGGCACGCCGCAGTACATGCCGCCGGAGCAGGCCGGCGGCGAGGTCGTCGATCAGCGCTCCGATCTCTTCTCGCTCACCGCGGTGCTCTACTACTGCCTCACCGGCCACAGCCCCTACGGCGCGAACACCGTGCGCAAGGCGCTGACGCTCGCCCTCGCGGGCAACGTGCCGCCCATCGCCACCTACCGGAAGGGCGCCGCGGTCCCGAAGGCCATCGACGAGTTCATCGTCAAGGGCCTCAGCCCCGAGAAGGAAGATCGCTTCCAGTCCGCGGAAGACTTCGTGCAGTCGCTCCACGCCGCGCTCGCCGGCGTGCCCGACTCGGTGCTCGACGCGCAGCCCGTCTTCACCCCCGAGACGCCGGGCTCGAGAGAGAGCGGCAGCGGCTCGTCGTCGGCCTCGCGCAAGGGCCTCGCCAGCCGCTCGGCGTCGCGCGCGCCCTCGAAGGCCGTGTCGGCGGTCTCGAAGCCGCTCCCGAAGTCGAGCTCGCGGGTCGAGGTCTCTGCCGACGCCGCCTCGGCCCAGCCCGCGCGCGCCACGCCCGCGCCTTCGTCATCCTCTTCGCTCGGCCTCATCGTCGGCGTCGCGGTGGTGGTGGTGCTCGCGCTGGGCGGCGCGGTCGCGTGGAAGATGAGCCAGGCGCCCGCCGACACCAGCCACCCGACGACGACCCTCGCCACGAAGCCCACCACGCCGCCCGAGCCACCGAAGACCGCGCCGGCCGCGGCCGAGTCGATCAAGGTGACCCTCAACACCGCCCCTGACGGCGCGGAGATCAGCGAAGACGGCGTGTCGATCGGCAACTCGCCCCTCTCGCTGACGTGGAGCCCGGGTGCGACGCGCACCTTCACCTTCAAGCTGGCCGGCTTCCGCGAGCTCACGAAGACGATCCGGCCTGAAGCTGATCAGACCTTCGACTTCCAGCTCGAGGCGCTCCCGAAGGCGACGCCGACGGTGGGGGGCGGGAAGAAACCGCCGCCGAAGAAGGACCCCGACATCGGGGCCTTCGAGTGACGTTCAAGAGGGGTCATTTTAGACCCTGACCGCATGAATCGGCCTCGGATTCCGCCAGGTTGGCCGGTGGAACGAGGCATTCCCTTCGTGTGTTGGCTCGGTCGGTTATGGTGGCCGCGACCGTCCGGACCGACACATGAGTACCGCTCTCGCCAGCCCGGCAGTGTTCAAGGAGAAGGCTCCCGAGCCTCACTTCGGCGAGGGGCTTCCGCCAGCCAGCGCCCAGCTCCTCCAGGCGCGCATCAAGGATCTCAAGCTGCACCTCGAAGGCACGCGCCTCGAGAAGTTCATCCACCAGCTCTACGAGGAGCTCGAGGCGCGGGGCATCTCGCACCGGCCTGAGTGCTACCTCTCGGATCAGTGGGGCTGTCCTTCTGGCGTGCCGGTGATCGGCATCCCCTTCTACCTGGCCGATCAGAACCTGCTGCAGATCGAAGACGCGCTCGGCGGCGGAGCAGAGACTGAGCGCGACATCATGATGTACCTCCGCCACGAGGCGGGGCACGCCTTCAACTACGCCTACAAGCTCTACGAGACCGAAGACTGGAAGAAGCTCTTCGGCGACTTCGGCAAGCCGTACCTCGACACCTACAAGCCGCACCCCTTCAGCCGGAAGTACGTGGCGCACCTCTCGGGCTGGTACGCGCAGAAGCACCCCGACGAAGACTTCGCCGAGACCTTCGCGGTGTGGATCACCCCCGGCTCGAACTGGGCGGAGCGCTACAAGGGCTGGGGCGCGCTCAAGAAGCTGCAGTACGTGCAGGAGGTCGTCTCGCGCATCGGCCGCACGCCGGCGCCGGTGACCATCGACGAGCGCGACGTCGACGTCGGCGAGATGGAAGAGACGGTGCTCGATCACTACCGGCAGCGCGCGCTCGAGGAGAAGATCGATCTCTCGATCGGCGATCAGCTCGATCAGGATCTGCTCAACCTCTTCGAGGCCGAGAACGTGGGCAACGCCGCCGCCGACACGCTGCTGCGCGCCGAGCGGCAGGGCCTCATTCAGTCGGTGACGCAGTACTCGGGCGTCTCGCGCGCGGTGGTGAAGTCGGTGCTCGATCATCTGCTCGAGCGCGTGAGCGCGCTGAAGCTCACCGTGCACCGCGACAAGTCGCGCGACTACGTGATGCGCGTGACCGCGCTGCTCACCACGCTCGCGATGAACCACCTGTACACCGACAAGTTCTTCGACGTGGCGTGAGTGAACGGATCTACAGTGGCGGCTGAATGGCAGCTGCCACCGTCCCCCCGCTGAAGATCTCCGTCCTGCACTATCAGCCCGCTTCGGATCCGATGGATCCCGTCGTGCAGGACGTGATGGACGCCCTCAAGTCGCTCGGCCACACCCCCACGCCCATCGCGGTGCACGATCGGGTGACCGATCTCCTCGCGCAGATCGAGAAGCAGAAGCCCGATCTGGTGTTCAACGTGTGCGAGACGTTCGCCGACGACTACCGCCTCGAGGTGAACGTCGCCGCCGTGCTCGAGCTGGCGCGCGTGCGCTTCACCGGCTCGGGCACCGCCGGGCTCCTGCTCGCGCAGGACAAGATCCTCACCAAGCAGCTGCTCGAGTACCACGAGGTGAACACGCCCAACTTCCTCACCTTCGACGGCGACACCTTCGAGGCCTTCGGGCGCATGAACTTCCCGCTGATCGTCAAGCCGGCGCGCAGCGACGCGTCGATCGGCATCGGGCGGCACTCGGTGGTGAAGGACTGGGACGAGCTCACCCGCCGCGTGCGCGACATCCGCAAGGAGCTCAACGACGAGGCGCTCGCCGAGGAGTTCATCGACGGCCGCGAGGTCTACGTGGGGGTGATCGGCACGCCGACGCGCCCCGAGATCCTCCCCATCGTCGAGCTCGACTGGGGGAAGTGGAACCCCGATCTCCCCAAGGTGAGCGATCGCGAGGTGAAGTTCGGCGACACCGGCGAAGATCACCCGCACCTGGTGATCGCCCAGAACATCTCGCAGGAGCTCCAGGCCCGCATCGAGCGCAGCGCCCTGCTCGCCTACCGCGCGCTCAAGATCCGCGACTACGCGCGCGTCGACTTCCGCATCTCGGCGAAGACCGGCGAGCCTTTCGTGCTCGAGGTGAACCCCAACCCCTACCTCGAGAAGGACAGCGAGCTGGCGATGGCCGCCGAGCACCGCGGCCTCAACTACGCGCAGCTCATCGAGGTGATCATCGAGTCGGCGGCCACGCGCTACGGCCTCAAGGTGAAGCCCGAGAAGACGCCCACCGGCGAGACGCCGCAGGTCGAGTCGGCGACGCGCGAGCAGCGAGCGTGACGAGCCTGTAGCAGCCTGTGCGCGCGGGAATTCTGCGGCGATTTGCTTGATCCGCGCGCGATCCGGCTCTCACAATCGACGCGAAGCCTTCGCCCCGACAAGGAGCCCTCATGAAGCACCGCCTCTTCCGCACCCTGGCGCTCGCCATGGTCACCGTCATGTTCTCGACCGGCTGCATGCTCTCGCGCCTGGTCGACCGCGCCTTCCTCGGCATCACGGTGAAGCGCCCGTCGTTCAACGATCGCAAGACGACCGGCATCTTCCTGCTGCCGATCACCTTCGCGCTCGACGTCGCGACCTTCCCCATCCAGGCGCTGCTGGTGGTGATCCTCGGCGACAACTTCCCCTTCACCGAGACGCCAGACGCGCTCTCGAACATGAGCGCGTCGCTCGAGGGCAACCCGCGCTTCCAGCAGCTCGGCGAGGACGAGAAGCGCATCGCCCGCCTCGAGCTCGAGGAGCTGATCCTCGCGAAGAAGATCGGCCCCAACACCGCGCTCGCGCTCGGTGAGGACGGCCACTGGACGGTCGTCGAGCTCAACGCCGAGGCGCGCAACCAGCTCATCGCCCGCGCGCAGGAGCCGGCCACCGCCGCGCTCGTCTGCGAGCGCTGAGCCGCTCGACCAGAGGCTTCGCCCGGGGCTCGCGAGCGATCGCCGGCCCCTTTTTTCTGCGCGCTCCGGGCCGCGACGCGGTCAAGACCGTGTCGTCCACCGGCCCTCCGCTGGAGGGTTTCTGCGCGCTCCGCGCCGCGACGCCGTCATGTGAAGTCAGCGCCCGAGCGCCTTCGCGACCGCGTCCACCACCTCGTGCTCCGTGGGGAACGTGCCGATCTGCTTCTTCGCGACGACCTTCCCGTCGACCGCCACCTCGAAGATGCCGTTGGAGCCTTTGATCAGCTCCGCCTCGAGCTCCAGCTCGTCCTTCAGCGCGGCTGCCGCCCGGGCAGCCCTGGCCTGGTAGCCTCAGGCCGTACAGTAGGTGATGGTGATCTTCGACATGGCGAACCTCCGGCGGGCGTCACTGCCCGGCGTGCAGGAGGTCGTAGCCGAGCCGCCCGACGAGCGCGAGCACCACCACCAGCACCACCCGACGCACGAGGCGATCGCCGCCCTTCACCGCGAGCTGCGCACCGATGGTGCCTCCGATGAACTGTCCCGCCGCCATGGGGAGCGACACCTTCCAGAGCACCAGCCCCTTCCACGCGAGGAATCCCATCGCGGCGAGGTTGCTGGCGAAGTTCACCACCTTCGCGTTCGCCGACGATTCCTGCAGCGAGAGGTGGAGCAGCGTCACGAAGCCGATGATGAGGAACGTCCCGGTGCCGGGGCCGAAGAAGCCGTCGTAGGCGCCGACCACCAGCGCGAGGATCGCCGCCTTGAGCCCCGCGCGCGGAGAGGGCGCCCCGGTCCGCACCTCGGGGGGACGCACGAAGGCAACCACGAAGCCCGCCGCGACGAGCAGCACCAGCACCAGCGGGCGCAGCACCTTCGGATCGAGCCAGGTCAGCAGCGCCTTGACGCGCTGTAGCGCTTGCGCGCGCCATTCGGCGTAGTCAAACAGACCGGCGGTGAGGATGGGGGCTTCGACGTGCGGATTCATCGCGTGGGGCGCGTGGATT
>JBMORD010000184.1:0-13525 GCA_049322495.1 Myxococcota bacterium
GCGGCCTCCTCAGCCTTGCGCTTCTTCTCGTCTTCCGCGGCGCGCTTCGCTTCGGCGGCAGCCTCGGCCTTGCGCCGCGCCTCGTCGTCTGCGGCGAGCTTCGCGTCGACCGCGGCGACGGGCGTACCGGCGTCGATCGCCAGCACCGGCTTCGGCGGCGGCTCGGGCATCTTCCCGTCGTCGAGGCGCGCGAGCATCACCGGCTGCGCGGGGAGGCTGAGCCGGAAGCGCTTCGCGATGTCCGGCTGCTTCGGGTCGCGCTTCGGCGTCACCTGCACGCGCACCTCGATGCCCGCCTGCACGTCGAAGCTCACCTCGCCGCCGACCTTCCACTTGTAGCCGCCCTCGTCGCTCATCACGACGCTCACGCCGTTGGCGAACACGAGGCGCACCTTCACGGTGTGCTTGCCCGGAGAGACGTCGCCGTTCCACACCAGGTGCGTCCCCTCCTCCGAGAGCGCGCGCGGCGACGGGCTGCCCACGGAGCGCCCGTCGATCTCGAACGCGGCCTCTTCGAGCGGGTAGTTGGGATCGTCGATCGACACGTAGTCGACGCGGACCTTCGTCGGCTGCTGGCCGACCATCTGGCTCAGCTGCCGCTCCAGCTCCTCGCGGGCCGCCTTCGCCTTCGCGTCTTCGGCGCGCGCCACCATCGCGCCCGCCACCACCAGGAGGAGGAAGATCCGGTTCATTGCACTCGTTCTGCCACGCGGGCACGCCGCTGGCGATCGAGCGGTGCGTGCCCGCGGCGGGCGCGACGATTCAGGGCCTCACCCCGGCTCGGCGACGCGCGCGCCGAAGAGCCGGTTGACCGACTCGAGCAGCTCGTCGGTGACCTGCACCTTGAACTGGGTGTTTCCGACCAGCGCCTCGGCCTCACCGGGCATGTGGAGCGCGACCGCGATCGGCGTGGCGCCCGCGTGCTTCTTCGCGATCTCCGCGAGCTTCGCCAGCTTGTCGTCGGTGGCCATGTCGACGTGGAGCCGGAGCTCGAGGCGCTTGACGCGCTTCTCGCGCACCTCGCGCAGCGACTGGATGTCGTCGACGATCAGCTCTGCCTGGGGGTTCTCCTCGTCGCGGCTCATCTGCACGGTGCCCGACACGAGGAGCGGGTCGTCGCTCTTGAGGAGGTGCTCCCACTGCTCGTAGCCAGGCTTCGGCCCGGCCTTGCCCCACTTGCCGGTCTTCGGATCCATCACCGAGCGGGTGCCGTCCTTGCCGGGGAAGACCACCAGCTCGACCGAGCCGCTCAGGTCCTCGAGCGTCACCCAGGCCATGCGCTTGCCGGTCTTGGTGGGGCGCTCGCGCATCGTCGAGACGATGCCGGCGATGGTGATCTTGTCGTCCTTGCGCGCGCGCTGAACGCCGGCGATGGGGCGCGCGTAGCGGCGGAGCTCCTTCTCGTAGGCGTCGAGCGGGTGCCCGGACACGTAGAAGCCGATCGCCGCCTTCTCGAACGAGAGCTTCTCCTTCTCGGTCCACGGCTCGACCTGGGCGTAGTCGTCGCGCCCCTTCCCCGCCGGCGTGGCGGCCGCGAGCATGCCGAAGAGGTTCGACTGCCCGACCTCCGCGTCGCGCCGGGTCGAGGCGCCGCGCTCGAGCGCGATGCCGACGGTGTCGAAGAGCTGACGACGGTGGCGCTTCTCGAAGTCGAAGCACCCGGCCTGCACCAGCGCCTCGAGCGTCTTGCGGTTGACGCGCCCGTCGACGCGCTCGCAGAAGTCGAACAGCGAGGTGAAGCGCTTGGTCTTGCGCGCCTCGAGGATCGCCTCGATGGCCGACTCGCCGACGCCCTTGATGGCGCCCAGCCCGAAGCGGATCTTCCCCTCGACCGCGCCGAAGGCGAGATCCGACTCGTTGATGTCGGGCGGCAGCACCTCGTAGCCCGACTGGCGCGCCTCGGCGATGTGCATCACCACCTTGTCGGTGTTGTCCTTCTCCGAGGTGAGCAGCGCGGCCATGAACTCCACCGGGTGGTGGGCCTTGAGCCACGCGGTGTGAATGGTGATCAGCCCGTAGGCCGCGGAGTGCGACTTGTTGAAGCCGTACTGCGCGAACTTCTCCATCAAGTCGAAGACGCCGCTGGCGATCTTCGGGTCGACGCCCTTCTTGTTCGAGCCCTCGAGGAACAAGGCGCGCTGCTTCTGCATCTCCTCGGCCTTCTTCTTGCCCATCGCGCGGCGGAGGAGATCGGCGCCCCCGAGCGAGTAGCCGCCCAGGACCTGGGCGATCTGCATCACCTGCTCCTGGTAGACGATGACGCCGTAGGTGTCCTTGAGCACCGGCTCGAGCGTGGGGTGCGGGTAGGTCACCTTGTCGCGGCCGTGCTTTCGGTCGATGTACACGTCGACCATCGTGCGGCCGTCTTCGAGCTTCTGATCGAGCGGGCCCGGGCGGTACAGCGCGCCGGCGGCGATCACGTCTTCGAAGCACGAGGGCTTCATCTTCATCACCATTTCGGTGAAGCCCGACGACTCCATCTGGAAGACGCCCGCGGTGTCGCCGGCGCTGATCAGCTCGAAGGTCTTGCGATCATCGAGGGGGATCTTCTCGCGCGTGAGCTGCTGATCGGCCGGCAGCTTGCGGTTGATGAGGTTGATCGCGTTCTGGATGACGGTGAGCGTCTTGAGCCCGAGGAAGTCGAACTTCACCAGGCCCGCCGCCTCGACCTCGTCCTTGGCGAACTGGGTGACGAGCGTCTTCTCACCGGGCGGGCGGTAGACGGGCACGAACTCCCAGAGCTCCTTGTCGGCGATCACCACGCCGGCGGCGTGCATGCCGGCCTGGCGGTTCAAGCCCTCGAGCGCCATCGCGACCTCGAGCACGTCTTTGGTGGTGATCTGCTTGCCCTCGACCTCGGCCAGCGGCTGCGGGGTGTCGAGCATCTCCTTGAGGCGCGGCTCGCCGGCGATCTCCTTCTCGGGGTCGCCGAAGATGGCCTGCTTCAGGGTGATGTTGAGCACCTCCGGCACCAGCTTCGCGATGCGATCGCCTTCGGCGAAGGGCAGCCCGTACACGCGGCACACGTCGCGCAGCACGCTCTTCGCCTTGAGCTGGCCGAAGGTGATGATCTGCCCGACGTTGTTCTCGCCGTACTTGCGCGAGACGTACTGGATCACCTCGTCGCGGCGGTCCTGGCAGAAGTCGATGTCGAAGTCGGGCATCGACACGCGCTCCGGGTTGAGGAAGCGCTCGAAGAGGAGGTTGTAGGGGATCGGGTCGAGGTCGGTGATGCGCAGCGCGTACGCGACGATCGAGCCGGCGCCGGAGCCACGGCCCGGGCCGACGGGGATGCCGTGCTGCTTGGCCCAGTTGATGAAGTCCTGAACGATGAGGAAGTAGCCGGCGAAGCCCATCTTCTGGATGACGCCGATCTCCAGCTCGAGACGCCCCATGTACACGTCGCGATCGCAGGGGTACGGCAGCTCGCGGAAGCGCTCCTCGAGGCCCTTGCGCGCGAGCTGGGCCATGAAGGTGTTGGCGTCCATGCCCTCCGGCACCTGGAAGGTCGGGAGCATCGGCTTGGCGAGGATGTTGTATTCCTCGACCATCTCGGTGATGCGCTGGGTGTTGTCGACCGCCTCGGGCGTGTCGGTGAAGTAGGCGCGCATTTCCTCCGGGCTGCACACGTACAGCTTGTCGGTGGTGTGGCGCATGCGCTTGCTGTCGGCGAGCGTCTTGCCCGACGCGATGCACATCAGCAGCTCGTGCGCGCGCGCGTCTTCCCGCTTGATGTAGTGGGCGTCGGCGGTGGCGACGAGGGGGATGTCGAGGTCGCGCGACAACTGCTTCACGTTGTCGTTGGCCTTGTTCTGCTCCTCCATGCCGTTCCACTGCACCTCGAGGAAGAAGTGGCCCGGCTCGAAGATGTCCTTGTACTCCTGCGCCGCGCGCCGGGCGTGATCCATGTCGCCGCGGAACGCCGCGCTCGTCACCTCGCCGCCGAGGCACGCGGTGAGGCCGATGACGCCCTTGCTGTGCTCCTTGAGCACCTGCTTGTCGATGCGCGGGTGGTAGTAGAAGCCGTCGAGGTAGCCCATCGACGAGAGGTAGCGGAGGTTCTGGTACCCCTCCTTGTTCTTCGCCAGGAGGATGAGGTGGTTGGCGATCTTCTCGGTGCGATCGGCGCGCCCTTTCGGCCCGGCGACGTAGGCCTCGAGCCCGATGATGGGCTTGATCTGCGCGTCCTTCGCCTTCTTGTAGAAGTCGACCGCGCCGAACATGTTGCCGTGGTCGGTCACCGCCACCGACTTCATGCCCTTGGCCTGGATCGTCTTGATCAGATCCTTCATGCGGATCGCGCCGTCGAGGAGCGAGTACAGGGTGTGAAGGTGCAGATGGGTGAAGGACATGGCGGCCTCTTCATCACTGTTGGGCGCGCCGATTCAATCTTGACTGCGCGCCCCGGCGCACTCCGGTCGGGCAGGACCGCGCGCCCGCGCCCGACCCTCCCCGGCGCCCGGCGTTCTCCGCGCTTGGGGGTGGATCGCGCGTTGCTGGCCTCCCGCGGTGAAGGAGCGCACATGGAGCGACACCTGGCGATGCTCGCGGTGCTGACGCTCGCGCGGTCGACGTTCGCCGGCGACGAGCCGAGCAGCTACTCGGTGGTCGGCAAGGTGATCGTCGAGGTCGAGGAACCAAAGGCACCGGCGACGCCTCCCGAGCCCCGCGCGGTGCTCCGCGAGGGCCGCATCACCACCCTCGAGCGCGTGTACTTCGTCAGCGGCGGCGCCGCGGTGCGACCGCAGTCGCTGCCGACGCTCGACGAGGTGGCCGCGCTCATCCGCGGCGCGACGGCGATCCGCCAGGTGCGGATCGAGGCGCACACCGACTCGGTGGCCAGCGACAACCGCACGCTCTCGCAGCGGCGGGCAGACTGGGTGCGCGCCTGGCTGGTGCGCAAGGGCGTGCCGCCCGAGAAGCTGGTGGCGATCGGCTTCGGCGACACGCGCCCGGTGGCGAGCAACGACACCCCGGAGGGCCGCCAGCTCAACCGCCGTGTGGAGTTCATCGTCGCGGACTGATCAGGCCACGCCCTCGTCGGCGCGCGAGAAGTAGCGGCCGATCGTCTCGAGGGTCGCGGTGGGGAACGCGGGCAGGAGCTGCTCGGCGATGCGCCGGAAGTCGCCGCGGAGGGCGGGCGGCGCGCGGCAGGACCACTCCACCGCCGAGACCAGCGCCAGCGCGGTCGTCAGGTTCTCGGTGAGCTCTCCGCGCGGTGGCTGGTGGTGCAGGGCCACCGCCTCGACCAGCGTCGCCGGCAGGTTCCAGCGCGCGAGGAGCTGGGCGCCGATCTGCGCCGACGAGCAGCCGAGCCGCTCTTCCTGCGCGAGCCACGGGAGCTTGCCGCCCTCCACCGCCTTCTCGATGGCCATCGCGTCGACCGGCAGCCGCGAGAGGATCAGCAGCTGGCCGACGTCGGACAGCACGCCCGCGATGAAGGCCTGTTCGGCGAGCCGCGTGCGCCCGAGCAGCTCGCGCATCGCGTACGCGCGCAGGAGCGCCTCTTCCTGGAGCTGCTGCGCGCGCTTGCCGCTGGCGAGCCCCTCGAAGAGCTCGACGGTCAGCACCAGGTTGCGCAGCGGCACGATGCCCAGGTAGCGCACCGTCTCGCGCACGCTCGACACCCGCCGCGGCAGACCGAAGTAGGCGGAGTTGATGATCCGCAGCACCGCCGAGCTGATCGCCGCGTCGCGCTCCACCACGGCCGCCACGGAGTCCATCGAGACGTCGGGGTCCTGCGACATCTGCGCGAGCTTCGCGTACGTGTGGGGCAGCGGCGGCAGATCGCCCAGCTGGCCGATCACCGTCTGCAGCCGCGGGTTCGCGAGCGACTCGATCACCCCCGCGGTGCGCTCGACGAGATCGAAGAGCACCGACGGGAGCAGCGGCTTGCGCAGCACCTGGTGGCTGAGCGCCTGGTACCGCGCCAGCGCCTCGGGCCGCACGTCTGCCGGCGCCATCACCGTGCGCACCACGCGGGGGTAGCGCTCCTTGAAGAGCGCCAGCAGCTCCTCCGCCGCGGGCAGGCTCGCGTCGCACACCAGCACCGTCACCTCGGCGCCCCGCTCCCAGGCGACCTCCGCCGCCTCGACGAACTGCATGTCCCACGCGTTGGAGAAGGGGCGCAGCGACCGCCGCAGCCCCTCCGCGACCTGCTCGTCTGGCTCGACCAACAGCACGCGACGCATGGGTCACTCCGCGCTGCAGCGCGCGGGCCAGCGTCTTCCGCTTCCGCTGTGACTGTTCCCGCGACGGCGGCTCAGGTCCGACTCAGGAGATCCGGCCCCCTGGCCGTCGCGCGGCGGGACAGGTCGCTGGATCGAGGGGCAGGCCCCATGGCGGGGCGGTGGGTCAGCGCCAGCGCCGCGGGTCTGCGGCGCCCCTGCGTCAGCGAACGAGCCCGGTGTGCGGGTTGGTGCCGAAGGGCTGGAACGGGAGGTTCACCAGGCGCGCGAGGTAGGCCCAGAGCCCGGGGCCCTGCGGGGTGCCTGCGGGCAGGCGCACCTGCGAGTCGACGCGACCGGTGGTGCCCACGCGCACGTTCCTGCCGATCACCGTGGCCGAGACGCCAGCGGCGTGATCGGAGCCCGGGAGGCTGCGCGAGAAGTCGCCGATGATCATCAGGTTCACGTTGCGGTTGGGGTCGGCCACCATGCGGTTGATGAACACCTTGAGCGGCGGGAGGATCCGCGAGTTCATCATGTCGCGCACGTTGCTCCCGTCGCGGTCGCCGTGGGTGTCCCAGCCGCCGTTGACCGCCACCGCGACGTTGGCGCCGGCCTCGAACATCACCTCCGCGGCGGCGATCTGGGTGGTGAAGTTGCTGACCGCGGTGACGTTCGAGCTGAAGCCGTAGGCGTTGGCGAGCCCCACGTAGTCGTAGGTCTTCACCGGCTTCTGGAGCGTCTCGACCGCCGCGCCGTAGCCCTCGCCGAGCGTCCTGGTCATGCGCGGGCTGGTGACGAGGGTCTTGGTCGACATGAACCTCGAGGCGGCCATCGCGCGCTCGGCGACGGCGCGATCGGGCACCGTGGCGTCGGTGATGCCGCCCAGCGCGGCGATGGTGCTGCGCATGTCGTTGATCACCTGGAGCGAGACGCCGTTCTCGGCGTCGCGCCCGCCCGGCACGCCTCCGCCGCCGAGCTGCACGCACTTGATCGCCCCGTCACCGCCCATCGCGGCCGCGAGCTTGATCGCCGCGTTGGAGTTGCCCACCGTGAAGCAGTGATCCTGCGCGGCCTCGTGCGCGGTGATCTGGTGGCGCACGCCGACGGTCGCCATGTGCTCGAGCGCGAACGAAGGCAGGTTGCCGAAGGTCGGCGCGTCGACCACCAGGCCGTTGCCGAGCACCCGCTGGTTGCCTCCGCTGACGCCGAAGGTGCCATCGCCGGCGAAGCTGTCGGCGCTGCCGAAGAGCGCGTTGTAGCCGCCGGCGAGGAACACCACGAGGAGCGCGGACTTCTCGGCGGGGGCCTGCTGCGCGAACGCGGTGTCGGGGAAGAGCCGCGACGCGGCGGACGCGCCCGCGAGACCGGCGACGCCCTGGAGCCACTGACGACGGGAAAGACGGTTCATGGTGGTGCTCGCTCTCTTCAGAAGGTGAGGAAGTCCGACGAGGTGAGGATCGACGCGCAGCCGTGCGCCCAGCGGCGGCGCACGTTCGTCTCACGCGTCGAGTACATGCCGATCACGTCGGCGCACGCCTGGAGCTCGGGGCCGAGGCCGGCGCGGCTCCAGAACTTCTTCGCCCACCCAGCGCACTCGGCGGTGGCCGTCTCGACGGTGGGCTGCTGCGCGTACGGCGCGGCGTTGGCGGTGAGCGTGAGGCAGCCCTGAAAGGCGATGCGGTACGCCTGGTAGAGGCTCACCGCGTTCGGGTCGCCCTTGTTGAACCAGCGCGGGGGCGTCAGACCGAAGGTCGACTCCGACTGCGCGAGCAGCGCCGGGGTGTTGCCCAGCACGCGCGGGTACTCGGTCTGCAGCGCGCTGAAGGGCTTGGCGCGGGCGCGCTCGAGGCCGACCTCCGCCTCCTTGCGATCGAAGGTGAGATCTTCCCCGCCGAAGCCCTGGTACGAGCGGCCCGGCGTGCACAGCGCGACGTCGGGGGTGGCCACGCGCGCGTTGAGGGCGGGCGCCGCGTCGATGGGCACGAGGTCCTCCTTCGCCACCTCGACCTGCTCCAGCTCGGCCTCGCAGCCGGCGAAGGCGCTCAACACCACGAGGGAAACGATGATTCGCGTCGTCATGGGCGGGGTCCTCACTGGCAGTAGGTGGCGTCGGTGGCGACGGCGCGGAGCGCGGCCTGGATGGTGCCTTCCGCGCGGAAGGCGTCGATGCAGCGATCGAAGACCGGGCCCTCGCACGAGAGCTCGGGGCGCCCGTAGAGGAACTCGAAGGCCAGCCGGCACACGCGGAAGTCGAACGGCTCGCTCTCGACCAGCGCGGCGATCAGCTCCCCGTCGTTGGCGATGGTGCGGCCGAGGAGCTGCTGCGGCCCGGCGGTCGGCGCGGTGAAGGTGATCTGATCGCCGTTCTTCACGGTGCGGGTCAGCACGCTCGCCACCTTGTCGAGCGCCGACCAGCCCTCGTAGTGGCAGCCGCGGCAGGCCGCGTTCTGGCGACCGTTCGCCGAGAAGTCGACGCCCGGCACCTGCACCGCCGGCTTCAGCTTGAGGCCGACCGTGTTGTTCATCATGCGGTACGCGGTCGAGAGCTTGACGCCCGTCTCCTCGTTGCCGGCGTAGCGCTCGAGCCAGGCCTTCGTGCGGAAGTAGCCGAGGCCGTTCGGGTCCTCACGCACCACCACCGCGTTGTTGCTGACCGTCACGTCGAACTTGCCGAGGAAGAGCTGCTTCCACGGCAGGCCGTTGGTGAGCACGTGCTTCGCGAGGTGGTACGGCGTGTCGTCCACCGAGGCCGCGCCCGGCGCGTCGTTGAAGGTCGCGTTGATGAAGCGCGAGAAGCGCTCGATGAAGTCCGCCGAGCCGAGCAGCGTGCCCACCTCCATCTGCGGGTTGGGCGACGAGAAGAGCGCCGCCGACGGGCTCTTGCCGGTGAGGGCGATGGCCACGCGCACCGCGCACCGCTCCGCGCGCTGGGGATCGATGGGCGCGCCGACCTGCGTCTGCGCCTCCGCGAGGCCCGCCACCACCACTGCCGCTGCGATCAGAGTTCGGAGCATGACGGCCACCAGAGCAACCGATGTGCCCTCCGCCGCAGAACCTGCGCCGCTCAATGTTCGGCTGTCGTTTCGGGGCGTTGCGATGACATCAGGGGCCCGGCCCCTGTGAACGGCGGTGCTCAGCGGAGCGGCGCGGCGCTGCGCGAGTGGGCACCGCTCGAGCGCAACGAGGCTTTACATCGATCAAGTCGTGCGGGTCGGGGCGCGGCGCTTGAGCTCGGCGTCGAGCACCTTGAGCTCGTGCTTGAGGCGCACGAAGTTGGCGTACATGCCGTCGGGCTGCTTGCCGGGCATGGCGCGGATCTGGTCGCGCAGCTGGCCCATGGTGGCGCCGATCTCCTGCAGGCGCGCGTTGAGGGCGTCGTCGGTCGCGACGCGAATGCCGAGGAGCTCGTCGACCTCGAGCTTGCCCTCGAGCTGGCGCTCCATCACCTTGAAGGACAGCTTCACCGGGGCGCTGGCGAGGGTGGCGTCGACGAACTCGATCGTCTTGAGCGCCTCCTCTTCGAACTTGGCGAGGTCCTTCGCGTCGCGCATGCGGCCGATGGCCGCGGCGAGCTCGTCGAGGAGCCCCTGCTTCGGCGGGCGCGCGGGCGGAGCGAAGAGCGCGTTGAGCCACGCGTCGATGCAGTCTCCGCCGCCCTGCTCGAGGGCCTGGCGCAGCACGGGGTACCAGCCCGGGCGGAGCCCCTCGGTCGCGAGGCGCGGGTGGTTGGCGGTGCCGAGCACCACGCGCAGCGCCGCCTGGAGCGCCTGCTTCACCTCGTCGCGCGACATGATCGCCCGCGGGGTGAAGACGCGCTCGCGCCACGCGCCCTGGCTCACCTCGGGCGCGGCCTCCGCGGCCCGCTTCACGTCGGACAGCGAGACCTTCGCGCCGCCGATGAAGGAGTCCTCTGCGCGGCTGTTGAACGACGGGAGTCCCTTGATGGTCTCGTCTCCCGGCGGCTTCCTGCTGGTCGCCATGTGCGCGCGGAGTCTGCCACGGCGACCGTCAGCGCCCCAGCGTCGAGCGCCGCGCGTCAAAAATTGGCGGCCGGGGCGCGCTCGGGCGTACTGACGGGATCATGCGCGCCCTGCTCCCTGCGTTCGCACTCCTCGTCTCGGCCTGTGGCTACACCTCACCCGGAGGTGGGACAGGCACCCTCTTCGTCACCGCCCGGCTCACGTCGGAGGGCAGCACCGCCAGCAGCCGCGCGCGGGTCACGGTGCGCGCGGGCTCGATGAGCGGCGCGATCGTCGAAGACGCCGAGGTGTCGATTCGCGGCGGCGCGCTGCAGAAGACGGTGGTGCCCTTCGATCGCGACTCGAGCCAGTACCGCCTCGACGGCTTCCAGTGGGTCGAGGGCCTCCGTCTCGAGGTGGTGCGGGGCAGCGATCTGCTCGACGGGTCGATCGACGTCCCGGGCGAGACGCTGATCACCGATCCGATCAACGACTCGACGTTCCGGCGCGCCGACGGCCAGCCGCTGGTGGTGCGCTGGAAGGACGCGCGCGGCAGCCCGGCCACCACCACCGGCGTGCGCCTCGAGAAGGCGAAGCTCGATCGCACGATTCCGCAGGGCATCTTCGAGTTCCGCGTCGAGGCCAATGAGCTGGTGGCCAACGACAAGGAGCGCGTGCGCGTCGAGCGCAGCAACGAGGTGACGCTCGCGGGCGGCGCCGCCGGCTCGGTGCTGAGCGCGGCGACGGATCACTCCATCGAGTTCCGCGTGGAGTGAGGTCAGCTCCGCCGGCTGTGCGCGCGCTGAGCGCTGCGCCCTGCCCGCTCACGCTCGGCGTGTGACTCCGGCGGCACGAGGCAGCCCGGCCCGCGCCCGATGAGCTCGGTGCGCCCCGCCAGCTCGAGCGCCTCGCGCACGTCGGCCCAGTGCTCGGGGTTCCAGTAGAGGATCAGCGCCTTCTGCAGCCGCTTCTCCTTGAGCCCCTTCGCCACGTAGACCGGCTCCATCTTCAGCGGGTCGATGCCCGTGTAGTACATGCACGCGGCGACGCTCATCGGCGTGGGGATGAAGTCCTGCACCTGCCGCGGCCGGCGCCCGCTCTCCTTGAGCCACAGCGCGAGATCGATCATGTCCTCGAGCGTCGAGCCGGGGTGGCCGCTGATGAAGTACGGGATGTCGTACTGCTCCTTGCCGGCGGCCTTCGACTCGCAGGCGAACATCTCCTGGAAGCGCTCGTAGGCGGCGATGCCGGGCTTCTTCATCTTCTCGAGCACGCGTGGCGAGACGTGCTCCGGCGCGACCGAGAGCTGGCCGCCAGTGTGGTGTGACGCGAGCTCCTTCACGTACTCCGGGCTCAGCTCGGCGAGATCGTAGCGGACGCCCGAGGCGATGAAGACGTGCTTGACCCCGTCTTCCTTGCGCACCTGCTGCATCAGCTCGATCAGCGGGCCGTGATCGGTGTTGAGGTTCTCGCACACGCCCGGGTGCACGCACGACAGCTTGCGGCACTTCGACTCGATGTCCGGCGACTTGCACTTGAGCTGGTACATGTTCGCCGTCGGGCCGCCGAGGTCGGTGATGGTGCCGCGGAAGTCGCCCATGCGGCGGAGCTGGCGGATCTCGCGCAGCACGCTCTCGGCCGAGCGGTTCTGGATCACCCGCCCCTCGTGCTCGGTGATCGAGCAGAAGGTGCAGCCGCCGAAGCACCCGCGCATGAGCACGATGGAGTGCTTGACGATCTCGAACGCGGGGATCCCCTCGTCGCGGTACATCGGGTGCGGCGCGCGGTTGAACGGGAGATCGTACAGCTCGTCCATCGCGACGTTGTCGAGCCCCTTCGAGGTGTCGCCTTCGCCGCTGCCGAGCGGGAACGCCGGCGGGTTGAAGTACACCGCGCGATCGCCGTGGCGCTGGAGCAGCGGCCGCGCGTTGCCGGGGTTGGTCTCGAGCTGGAGCCCGCGCGTCATCTGCGCGAAGGCGGTGCCGTCGGCGACCACCTGCTCGTAGCTGGGGAGCACGACGATCTTCCGATCCGACGCCTTCTGCGCCGGGTCGGCCTCGAGGCGCCGCGCCTCCTCGTTGTTGACCAGGAACGCGGTCCCGCGGATGTCGCGGAGCTGCTCGACGGTCTCGCCGCGATCGAGGCGGTGGGCGATCTCCCAGATGGGGCGCTCGCCCATGCCGAACACCAGCAGGTCGGCCTTGGCGTCGAGGAGGATCGAGCGGCGGACCTTGTCGCTCCAGTAGTCGTAGTGCGCGATGCGGCGCAGCGACGCCTCGATGCCGCCGAGGACGATCGGCACGTCGGGGAAGGCCTCGCGGCAGCGCTGGGCGTAGACGATGGTGGCGCGATCGGGCCGGCAGCCGGTGCGGCCGCCGGGGGAGTACTGATCCTCGCTCCGGTTCTTCTTCTGCGCCGTGAGCCGGTTCAGCATCGAGTCCATGTTGCCGGCCGCGACGCCGAAGAAGAGGCGCGGCTTGCCGAGCTCCTTGAAGGGCTCGGCGGAGTGCCAGTCGGGCTGCGGCAACAGCCCCACCTTGAAGCCGCGCCCCTCGAGGAAGCGGGCGATCAGCGGCGGGCCGAAGGCGGGGTGATCGACGTACGCGTCACCGCTGACGATGACGATGTCGCACTGTTCCCACCCGCGCTCACGGAGGTCGGCGCGGGTGACGGGCAGAAAGGGATGCGGGTACTTCTTCACGAGTCACCAGGAGGCGCGAACGCCCGCGAAGCCGCCCACCTGCCAGCCGACGGAGTTCGAGCCATTGACGGCCCTCGTAATGGTCGAGCCGTGCACCTGCAACGTGAGGAAGCGCCAGCTCACCTCGAAGTCGCCCACGATGCGCAGCGGGTCGATCACGTTGCCCAGCGGCAGGTAGCTCGCGTTGAGCAGCACGCGCGTCTCGTGGTTGTCGACGAGGGCGACGCCCAGCGCGGGGCCGGCTCCCCCGCGGAGCGCGGCGAAGTTGGCGCCCGACAACCCGAGCTCGCCGGCGGCGCCGAGCCCGAGCCGCCCGATGAAGTAGCGAACGCTGACCAGCGCGTCGATCGACGCCGCGGGGGTCATGGTGGCGACGGTACCGAAGTAGCGCCCCCACAGCCGGAGCTCGAGCCCCGAGGCCATGCCCTCTGCGGGCGCGGTGCCCCAGAAGCCGAAGTGCGCGAAGCCCAGCACGCCGAGCCCGAAGCCCGCGTCCGCCGCGGCGCCACCACCCGCCAGGCCCACGCTGCCGGTGCTGCGCTCGAAGGAGTCGTCGATGACGATCGCGTCGGCCTTCTGGTGGGCCTCGGCCAGGCGCTTCTCGGCGTCGACGCGCGCCCTCTCGGCAGCGGCGGCCTCGGCCACGGCCGCCTGGGCGATCGCCGGGCTGGAGTTGACCGCGTCGAGCGCCGCCT
>JBMORD010000185.1:0-13503 GCA_049322495.1 Myxococcota bacterium
TGCAGCGCCTCGCGGGAGATCCCGATCTCAAGAAGAAGGTCGAGGCGTCGATGCCGCTCCAGAAGTTCGGCACGAAGGACGACGTGGCCCAGCTCGCGCTGTTCCTCGCCTCGCCCGCCGCGAAGTACGTCACCGGCAGCGTGCACCAGGTCGACGGCGGCATGGCGCTCATCGGCGGCCGCCTCGTCGAGCTCTGATGCACTGGCTCGATCGCCTCTCGCTGCGCTGGCTCGAGCGCGAGCGCATCTTCGAGCAGGGCTGGGGCGTCATCGAGCCGTTCGCGCCGCGCGCAGACGAGCTCCACCGCCCACACGGCGCGCCGACCCTCGCGCTGACCTGGGGCGCTCCGCACCGCGTGTCGGGCCTCACCGTCGTCGACGGCACCGCGCCGAGCCCCTGCGAGGGGCTGCCGGCCGAGGCGCGAACGCTCCACGTGCGACGGGTGCTCACGCCTCGGCCAGCGCGCCGGCGCGTGGTCGTGCCGCCTTCGTGGGGTGACGGCGGCTACGGCCCGCGCCAGTGGCTCGTCGGGGCGCTCGTCGCGCGCGGGCTCGAGCCGTGGCTCCTCGAGGGCGCGTGGCTCGGCGCGCGCAAGGCGCCCATGACGCGCGTCGAGGACTTCTTCCGCATGGGCCTCTCCCACATCGAGGAGATCCGCGCGCTCCTCCAGACGCACCACGACGAGGGCGTGCCGACCGCGCTCGCGGGGTACAGCATGGCCGGCCAGCTCGGCGCCCAGGCGGTGCAGTCGCTGCCCTTCGAGGTGCCGGTGGTGGTGATGGCGGCGAGCCCGTCGGCTGACGTCGTCTTCTGCGACGGCCCGCTCTCGCGCCAGGTGCAGTGGGCCGCGCTGGGCGAAGACGCGAAGGCGCGCCTCGCAGACGCGATGCGGCACGTCTCGGTGCTCGCGGCGCCGCCGCCGCGCTCCGAGCGCCGCGCGGTGGTGGTCACGGCGCGCGACGGCATCGTCTCGCCCGCCGCGACCGAGCGCATCGCCGCCCACTGGGGCGTCGAGCCGATCCACCTCGCCACCGGCCACCTCGGCGCCTACGTCTTCGAGCGCCGGAGGCTCCAGCGGATCATCGCCGACACGCTCCTCTGAGCGCGTGGTGTCGACAGTCCTCCACAGCAACACTTTGCGAGGTTCGCAGCGCGTGCAGAGTCGTCATCGCGCCGACGCCCGCAAAGAGCGTGAAACGAGGTGGGTGAGAGGGGCACACGCCTTGCTCGGTGGCCCGCCCCATGTTCCGGGTCCTCGTCGTCGCCGTCGCCTGCGCGCTGCTCGGCTGTGCTCCAGCGCGCTCCGAGCGTGAGTCGTCCTCCCCTCAGCGGCGCGCGGAAGCCGTCACCAGCCCCGCCGAGGCCTTCGCGGTGTGGAAGGCGAAGTACTTCGCGACGCCCGCAGACGAGCGCCCCGCCCTCGAGGAGGAAGGCGCGGCGCTCGCGGCCGCCCGCAGCGAGGACTTCCGACGGCTGATCCTCGAGCAGCCCGAGGCGGCGATCGCGGCCGCCACCACACCGACCGAGCGCCTCGCGCTGCCCGCGTCGGTGAGCCGCTTCGTCGAGCGCTGGCGCGACGGCCTCGGCACGCTCCACGTCATCGCGGGGATCGCCGCCGATCCCGACGCGCCGGCCCCGCTGCTCGAGCGGTTCGTCACCTTCGAGGGCGAAGACACGGTGCTGCGCGCGGCGGTGTTCGGCCGACGGCTCGGGGAGGCGACGCGAGAGCGGGTGCGCCTCCACGGCGTGGAGCTCGACGGAGCCATCGCGATCACCGACAGCCGGCTCCGCCACCTCTTCCCCGGCGAGCCTCGCCCACCGCTCCGCGCGGAGTGGCCGCGCGCCTGCCCGGTGTCGAAGAAGGACATCGACTCCGCGGAGGTCTACCACGGGGGTGACGCGCTCTACGGCTTCTGCGTGCCGATGCACGCCAACCAGTTCGACACCACGCTCGCCCTCGGCGAGACCGAGGCGGCGGCGGCGGCCGGGCTGCCGCCGTCGAGCGCGTGGACCGACGGCGCGAAGACGGTGCTCTACGTGCGCGTCGACTTCTCCGATCGCACCGGCGATCCGCTCTCGGCCTCGAGCGCCCAGTCGATGATCGACTCCAGCGTCAACCAGTTCTACGTCGCCAACTCCTTCAACAAGACGACGCTCAGCGCGACGGTGACGCCCACGCTGCGGTTGCCGAAGACGCGCGCCGACTACCAGACGAACGATCAGTACCTGCTGCTGCGCAGTGACGCGCTCGCCGCTGCGCGCGACGCCGGGTTCGAGCCCAACGACTACAACCTCGACATCGTCGCCTTCGCCTCGACGTACTCCGGCTGGGCGGGCCGCGGGTACGTCGGCGGGCGCGGCACCTGGCTCAACGGCTACTTCGACCTGCGCGTCACCGGCCACGAGCTCGGGCACAACTACGGCCTCAACCACGCCAACTTCTGGAACTCGACGGGCGTGACGATCATCGGCCCGGGCAGCAACACCGAGTACGGCAACCCTCTCGACATCATGGGCAGCAACGGCAGCCAGGCTCACCACTTCAACGCCTGGTTCAAGCGCCTGCTCCAGTGGATGCCCGACGCGGAGATCGCCACCGTCACCGCGAGCACCACGGTGCGCCTCGCCGAGCTCGAGAAGCCGCTCGTCGCCGGCTTCCACGCCGCGAAGATCAACCGCGACACGCAGAAGGACTACTGGCTCGAGTACCGCCCGGCGCACAACACCGCGCACACGCGTGACGGCATCTCGATCAACTGGGGCTACCCGTACAACACCGGCAGCCACCTGCTCGACATGACGCCGGGCGACGGCTCGCGCACCAACTCCACCCTCGTCATCGGCCGCACCTTCTCCGACGTGCTCGCGGGCATCCACCTCACGCCGGTGGCGAAGGCCGGCACCACGCCCGAGGCGATCGACGTGGTGGTCAACCTCGGCACCTTCCCCGGCAACCGCCCGCCCACGCTCACGCTGGCGGCGAGCACCCAGACGCCGGCCACCGGGCAGACCGTCACCTTCACCGCCACCGCGAGCGACCCCGACGGCGACCCGCTCGCCTGGGCGTGGGACTTCGACGACGGCACCTGGGGCCCGAACAGCGCGACCGTCACCAAGACCTTCTCCGCGGCGCGCGAGCACGCGGTGCGCCTGGTGGTGAGCGACATGAAGGGCGGCACCACCAGCCAGACGGTGCTCATCACCGTGGGCACGCCCACCACCTTCACCCTGCGCGGCACGGTGCTCGCCGGCGCGACGCCGGTGGAAGGCGTGCGCATCAGCGACGGCACCCGCGCCACCTTCACCTCGGCCGACGGCGCCTGGGCGCTCACCAACGTCCCCGCGGGGAGCTTCACCCTCACCGCGAGCAAGGTCGACTTCACCTTCACCCGCAGCTTCGCCGCGCCGCTCACCGTCTCGGCGAGCCAGTCGGGCCTCGACTTCGCCGCCACCCCGGTCGCCGGCTACACGCTCCGCGGCAAGGTCGCCTTCGGCACCACGAACATCGCCGGGGCGATCGTCACCGACGGCACGCGCACCGCGACCACCAACGGCTCCGGCGACTATGCGCTCGCGGGCGTGCCCACCGGCCGCGTCACGCTCACCGCCTCGAAGCCGGGCTGGGTGCTCGTGCCCTCGGGCTTCACCAACCCGGTGGAGGTGTACGGCGGCGACGTCTCGAGCCTCAACTTCACCGGCACCGGCCAGTCGCTGTACGGCACCATCCCCCTGGCGGGCGTCGCCACCGCGCCGGTGGTGACCGACGGCGTGCGCACGGCCACCGCCACCCAGAGCGGGAGCAGCTGGTACTGGTCCCTCTCGGGCGTCCCCAACGGCTCGTGGAACGTCCTCGCGACGAGCCCCGGCGTCACGCTGACGCCGTCGACCTTCACCAACCCGGTGCTGATCGCCGGCCAGAGCCGGGGGAACCTCAACTTCGACGTCGTCGCCGGCACCAGCTACCTCGTGCAGGGCACGGTGAAGACCGGAACCACGCCCATTCCCGGAGTGGTGATCAGCGACGGCACGCGCACCGCCACCACCGACTCGCTGGGCAGGTACACGCTGGCGGTGCCGCCCGGCACGTACCCCCTGACGCCGACGCACCCGAGCTACACCTTCGTCCCCGCGTCGCTCAGCGTCACCGTGACGACGGCCAACGTCACCGGGCGCGACTTCAGCACCACGACCGTCAACCTGCCTCCGACCGTCGCCACCGCGGCCAGCGCCAGCCCCTCGCCCGTGCTGACCGGCACCACCACCACGCTCTCGGTGCTCGGCGCCGATGACGGCGGCGAGAGTGCCCTCACCTACGGCTGGAGCAGCAGCAACGGCTACCCGGTCACCTTCTCGGCCAACGGCACCAACGCGGCGAAGAACGTCACCGCCACCTTCAGCGGCGCGGGCACCTTCACCATCGAGTGCGTCATCACCGACGCGGGCGGGCTCGCGGTGCGCACCAGCGTGGTGGTGCAGGTGCGCCAGGTCGCGACGAGGCTCGAGGTCACGCCGACCACGGCCACCGTGTCACCGAGCACGATGCGCACCTTCCAGGCCAACCTGCGCGACCAGTTCAACAACTACCTCTTTGCCGGCGCGCCGACCTGGACGCTCACCGGCGCGGGCACCCTCGCGCCCTCCGGCACGCTGGCGACGTACACCGCGCCCGCGCTCGCCGGCGGGCCGTACACCATCACCGCGGCCGCGAGCGGCTTCATGGCCAGCGCGCAGGTCACCGTCGCGGGCACCGGCGCGCCCACCATCACCACGCCCGCCAGCGCGGCGCCGAGCCCGGTGACGGGCACCACCACCCAGCTCTCGGTGCGCGCCACCGATGACGGCGGGGAACGCGGCCTCGTCTACCGCTGGACCGTCCCCGTCGCCGCCGCCCCCGTCACGTTCTCGGTCAACGACGACAACACCGCGAAGGACACCACCGTCACCTTCACGAGCGCGGGCCACTACACCTTCCTCGTCACGGTGGTCGATCAGCTCGGTAACGCGGCCTCGAGGCAGGTCGAGGTCGAGGTGGTGGCCACCGCGAGCAGCGTCGCGCTGCAGCCGCTCACCGCGAGCGTGCAGGTCGGCCAGTCGCTGGCCTTCACCGCGACGGCGAGCGATCAGTTCGGCGCGGCGATGAGCCCCGCCCCCGCCTTCACCTGGACGACGACCGGCGGCGGCACGTTCGACCCCAACGGGCTGTTCACCGCCAGCACCGCGCCCGGCGGCCCGTTCACCGTCACCGCCGCGAGCGGCGCCGTCAGCGCGACCGCGCAGCTCACCGTCACCGCGGCGCCCGATCTCGAGCCGCCGATGGTGAGCCTGACGCAGCCGGTGGGCGGCGCGCAGCTCACCGGGCTCACCCAGCTCGTCGCGACCGCGACGGACAACGTCGGCGTGGTGCGGGTCGAGTTCATCGCCGACGGGCTCACCTCGCTCGGCACGCTCGCGGCCGCGCCCTGGGAGCTGAGCTTCGACACCGCGAGCCTCACCGAGGGCACGCACGTGCTCACCGCGCGCGCGGTCGACGCGGCGGGCAACGTCGCGACGAGCGACGCGGTCACGGTCACCATCGGCAATGGCCCGGTCGATCGCGAGCCTCCGTCGGTGCGCCTCACCGCTCCCGCCGACGCGAGCGCCACCGCCCTCTCCTTCCTCGCCACCGTCGAGGCGAGCGACGACCTCGGGGTGATCAGCGTCGCGTACGAGCTCGACGGCGCCGTCGTCGCCACCTCCGGCGCGGCCCCGTGGAGCGCGACCCTCTCGACGTCGGCTGGCCCGCACACGCTGGTCGCCATCGCGCAGGACGCCAGCGGCAGGTCGGCCCGCTCGGCGCCGGTGTCCTTCGTGGCGAGCGACGGTCTGGCCGAGCCGCCGCCCACGCCGCTCGAGCCGGAGCGCGTGGTCGGCGGCTGCGGAGGCTGCACCAGCAGCGGTGGCACCTCGATGCACCTGCTCGCCGCGCTCGGGCTGCTGATCCTCCGCGCACGCCGGAAGTGACATCGCTCCGGCGAGGCGGTACCTCTGGGGCCTCCCCACACCACCGAGGCTCCCCATGGCGCAGTGGCAGATCGAACGCGACGGAGACGTCGCCATCGTCTCCCTCGACGACGGCAAGGCGAACGCGCTGCTCGTGCCCGAGTTCCAGGGGCTCGAGGCGACCCTCGACGAGGTCGAGCGATCGAACGCGCTGTCGGTGGTGCTCACCGGCCGGCCGGGCTTCTTCAGCGCCGGGCTGAACCTCAAGGCGCTCGCGGGCCTGAACCTCGAGCAGAAGAAGGACCTGGTGACGGCGATGGGGAGCGCGGTGCTCAAGCTCTTCCTCTTCCCGCGCCCCGTGGTCGCCGCGGTCTCGGGCCACGCGCTGGGCGGCGGCGCGATGCTCGCCCTCGCGGCCGACTCGCGCATCTGCGCCGACGGCGCCTTCCGCTTCGGCCTCAACGAGGTGCAGGTCGGTCTCTTCGTGCCCACCTACGCCATCGAGCTCGCGCGCGCGGCGGTGTCGTCGTCGCGCCTCACGGATCTCGTCATGCACGGCCGCGTGCTGTCGCCGATGGAGGCCCTCAGCATGCACATCGCCGAGGCCGTGCACGCCCCCGACGCGCTCCGCTCGGCGGCCATGATGCGCGCCCGGGATCTCGCGCGGCTCACCGGCACCGGCTACTCGATCACCAAGCGCCTGGTGCGCGGGCCCGCCGCCGAGCTGTCGCGCGCGCGCCTGCCAGACGAGCTGGAAAACCTCGCAAAGATGCTGGCTTGAGCGCCCGTCACGCGCGCAGTCACACAACCGTCACAGAGTTGTTACCGGGTCTGCGTGGGCCATCTGCTCAATGGCCGCATGGCCTTTCAGGACCTGATCCGCTTCATCCTGCCGCGTGAAGATCACTGGTACGACATGCTCGAGGAGCTCGCGAGCCTCGGCTACGAGGCGTCGAAGGCGCTCCACACCTTCAAGGACACGCCGGCCTCCAAGGTGCGCGAGTCGGTGCAGGCCATCGAGCACAAGGCCGACGACGTGGTGCGGAAGATGGAAGACGCGCTCGCCCGCACCTTCGTCACGCCGCTCGACCGTGAGGATCTCCACCGGCTGACGAGCGAACTCGACGACATCATCGACCTCTGCAACCTCTCGGCGCGCGCCTTCAACCTGTACCACCTCGAGCGCCCGACGGCGCCGATGGTGCAGATCATGGAGAAGCTCGAGGCGTGCACCAAGCTGATCTCCGAGACCGTGCCTGCGCTGCGCAAGCACCAGTACACCGCGCTGCTCGACGGCGGCCGCAAGGTGCGCGCGCTCGAGAAGGAAGCCGACTCGATCTACCGCCAGGCGATCTCCACGCTCTTCTCGGAGTCACACCCCGACTTCCGCGAGCTGCTCAAGCAGAAGGAAGCGCTCGACGATCTCGAGGCCGCCGTCGACTACTGCGACAACGTCGCTGACCTCCTCGCCAACGTGGCCGTGAAGAATGGTTAGCCTGCTCATCGCGGTGGTCGTGATGGCCATCGTCTTCGACTACATCAACGGCTTCCACGACGCGGCCAACGCGATCGCGACCGTGGTCTCGACGGGCGTGCTGCCCATTCGCACGGCGGTCTTCCTCGCCGGCATCCTCAACTTCGTGGGCGCCGTCACCGGCACCGCGGTGGCCAAGACCATCGCCTCGGGCTTCGCCGACCCGGCGATCGTCACCCAGGGCGTGGTGCTCGCCGCGCTCATCGGCGCGTCGGTGTGGAACATCATCACCTGGTGGTACGGCATTCCCTCGAGCAGCTCGCACGCGCTCGTCGGCGGGCTGGCCGGCGCCGTCACCGCGCACGCGGGCATGGACGCCTTCAAGTGGAGCGCGCTCGGCAAGAAGGTGCTGGTGCCGCTCGTCGCCTCGCCCACCATCGGCTTCATCGTCGCCTTCGTGGTGATGGTGAGCCTGGTGTGGATCGCCCGGGGCCGCTGGAGCCGCGGCGTGCTCACGATGCTGGTGCTGGCGATCTTCTCGACGCTGGCCTTCGCGATCTTCCACGGCGACGAGCTCGGCAAGGCGCTCACCTCGAGCACGCTCGAGACGCGCATCGTGCTGGCGCTGGGCGTCGCGTTCCTGATCGCCGTGCCCGTGCTGTACGGGGCGCGGCCCAACGTGGTGCAGGCGCACTCGCGGCGGCTGCAGCTCCTGTCGGCCGGCATGATGGCGTTCTCGCACGGCAGCAACGACGCCCAGAAGTCGATGGGCATCATCACCCTCGCGCTGCTCGCCTTCGCCACCACCGGCCACGCCCTGCCCGACTGGGCGCCGCCGTGGGTGATGCCCGTCGACACCGATCACGTGCCGACGTGGGTGATCTTCGTCTGCGCGCTGGCGATCGGCGCCGGCACCGCCGCGGGCGGCACGCGCATCATCAAGACGATGGGCACGAAGATCATCCGCATCACGCCGCTGCAGGGCTTCGCGGCCGAGACCGCGGGCGCCCTCACCATCCTCGGCGCGAGCCACCTCGGCATCCCCGTCTCGACGACCCACGTCATCAACGCGGCGATCATGGGCGTCGGCGCCTCGAAGCGCGTGTCGGCCGTACGGTGGGGCGTGGCGACCAACATCCTCGTGGCGTGGATCGTCACCCTGCCCTTCTCGGCCGCGCTCGCGTGGCTGACGATGAAGCTGCTCGCGCTGCTGGGCGCGTGAGGCGTCAGCGCCTCGCGGCCTCGATCGCGAAGAGCAGCGCCTCGGGCGTGCAGGGCATGTCGAGCTGAACCTCGCGCCCCTTCGGGCCGAACGCGGCCACTGCCTCCCGCAGCGCGGCGACGACCGAGAGCGCGAGCATCAGGGGCGGCTCGCCCACGGCCTTGCTGCCGTGGATCACGTCGCTCTGCGCGGCGTTCTCGAGGAGCGCCACACGGAACTCCGCCGGCGCGTCGCCAAACGAGGGGATCTTGTAGGTGTCGGGGCTGTGGGTACGCAGCCAGCCCTTGTCGTCGAAGCGGAGCTCCTCGTTGGTGAGCCACCCGAGCCCCTGGATGAAGGCCCCCTCGACCTGCCCGCGATCGATGGTGGGCACCAGCGATCGCCCCACGTCCTGCAGCAGATCGGCGCGCCGCACGCGGTGCTCGCCCGTGAGGCCGCTCAGCTCGACCTCGGTCACCGCCGCGCCGTAGGCGAAGTAGTGGAACGGCTTGCCCCGGCCCGTCGCGCGATCGAACGAGATGTCGGGGGTGCGGTAGTAGCCCGTCGCCGACAGCGAGATCTGCGCGAGGTACGCCTCCTGGGTCACCTTCTCCATCGGCACGCGCCTGCCACCGGCTGACGCTTCGCCGTCGGCGAACACCACGTCCGCGGGGGCCGCGCCGAGCAGCCTGGCGGCGACGGGGCGCAGGCGCTCCCGAATCGTCTCGCACGCCTGCTTCACTGCCTGGCCGTTGAGATCCGAGCCGCTCGAGGCCGCCGTCGCCGAGGTGTTGGGCACCTTGTCGGTCGCGGTGTTCATCACGCGAATCCGCTCCGGCCGCAGCCCGAGCTCGTGCGCGCACACCATCAGCATCTTGGTGTGCAGCCCCTGCCCCATCTCGGTGCCGCCATGGTTCAGCTGCGCGGTGGCGTCGGCGTAGAGCACCACCAGCGCGCCCGCCTGGTTGAGGAACGAGGTGGTGAAGCTGATGCCGAACTTCACCGGCGTCAGCGCGAGGCCGCGCTTCGCGTGGGGGTGCTTCGCGTTGAAGGCCTCCACCTCGGCGCGGCGCTGCCGGTAGTCGGAGCTCACCAGCAGCTCGTCGAACAGCCGCGGGAGCCGGTTGTCCTTCACCTCCTGGTGGTACGGCGTGAGGTTGCGCGGTGCGGGGCCGTAGAAGTTCTTCCGGCGCACCTCGACCGGGTCCATGCCGGTGCGCTCGCAGAACAGGTTCATCACGTGCTCGATCACCGCCATGCCCTGCGGGCCGCCGAAGCCGCGGAAGGCGGTGTTCGAGGGCAGGTTCGTCTTCGCCACGCGCCCGCGGAGGCGCACGTTGGGGAGGAAGTAGCCGTTGTCGGCGTGGAACAGCGCGCGGTCGAGGATCGCGCGGCTCAGATCGTTGCTGAAGCCGCCGTTCGAGAAGAGCTGCGCGTCGAGGCCGACCAGCACGCCGTCCTTCGTGAAGCCGGCGTCGAACCTGGTGAGGAACGGGTGGCGCTTGCCGGTCCAGAGCATGTCCTGGTCGCGGTTGAGCCACACCTTCACCGGGCGGCCCGTCTGGTACGCGGCGAGCGCGGCGAGGCACGCGAAGTTGGCGGCCTGGGTCTCCTTGCCGCCGAAGCCGCCGCCCATGCGCGGCACCTCGACCACCACCTGGTGCCGGCCAAGGTGGAGCGCGTGCGCGACGAGCGCCTGCACCTCGCTCGGGTGCTGCGTCGAGCTGAAGAGCTTGAGGCACCCGTGCTCGTCGGGGACCGCCAGCGTGGCCTGCGTCTCGAGATAGAAATGATCCTGCCCGCCGGTGCGCACCTCGCCCGTGAGGCGCACCTCGGCGGTCGGCAGCGCGGCCGCGACGTCACCGCGTGAGAGCCAGTGCTCGTCCGACAGCCAGCTCCCCTTCTCGATCGCGTCCTCGAGGGTGAGGATCGCCGGGAGCGGCTCGAGCTCGACCTTCACCGCGGCGGCGCCGGCGCGGCAGGCCTCGTAGCTCTCGCCCACCACCAGGGCCACCGCGTGCCCGAGGAACTGCACCTCGTCGCGCGCGAGGAACTCCTCGTCGTGGATGACGGGGCCGACGTTGTTCTCGCCGGGGACGTCGCGCGCGGTGAGCACCGCGACCACGCCGGGAACGGCGCGCGCCTTCGACACGTCGAGCGAGCGGATGCGCCCGTGGGCGATCGTCGAGGGCACGAGCTGCGCGACCAGCATGCCGGCGGGGGCGGGGAGATCGTCGACGTACTTCGCCTCGCCGGTCGCGTGGCGGAGGCCGCTCTCGTGCGGCGCGGGGCGGTGCAGCGGCGTGACGACGGTGGAGCCCTCAGCCATGGTGCACCTCCTCGGGGGACTGGACGGCGGCCGCGTGGCCGGGGTGGAGCGGGGGTTGTCTCACCTCGCGCGTCTCGTCGAAGAAGCCGCGCAGCAGGTTGGCGGCGACGAGCGAGCGGTAGGCGGCGCTCCCGCGGTGATCGCTCATCGGGCTGAAGTCCTTCGCGAGCGCCTTCGCCGCCGCGGCCACCGCCTCGGCCGACCACGGCTTGCCCACCAGCGCGGCCTCGGCTGCCGCGGCGCGCTTCGGGGTCGCCGCCATGCCGCCGTACGCCAGGCGCGCCACGGTCACGACGCCCGCGGCGTCGGTGTCGACGAAGAAGCCGGCCGCCACCGCGCTGATGTCGAGCTCGCGCCGCTTCGACACCTTGTAGGCGATCGCCCGCGCCGTGGCGGGCACGCGCGGCACCTCCACCGCGGCGAGGATCTCCTTCGGCCAGAGCGCCGTCTTCCGGTAGGCCGGGAAGAACTCGTCGAGCGCCACGCGCCGCTCGGCGTTGCGCGAGCGGAGGATGGCGATCGCCCCGAGGCTCAGCAGCACCGGCGCGAGATCGCCGATCGGCGAGGCGGTGCAGAGGTTCCCGCCGACCGTGCCGCGGTGCTTGATCTGCCGCGCGGCGAAGTAGCGCACCATGCGGTGCACCGATGGCAGCCGCGTCGCGGTGAAGGCCTCGAGCTCCGAGATGCTCACCCCGCTGCCGATCACGAAGGCGTCGGCGCGCTCCTCGAGGCGCCCGAGCTCGGCGAGCCCCTCGAGGGAGATCAGCCTGGGCAGCACCGCGAAGCGCTTGGTCACCTCGAGCGCGAGATCGGTGCCGCCGTTGATGAGCTTCGCGTCGGGGTGGCGGTCGAGCTCGTCCCACAGCGCGTCGAAGCCGGTCGGCGTCACGAAGCGCTGGCCGTCGCGCTCGTAGGTGAGCTCCATCGAGGCCGGCGCGGGGGGCGACGAGAAGTCGTCAGCGGGGCTGGTGCCGGCCACCGCCAGCGCCGCCTCGCGGATGGGTCGATAGCCGGTGCAGCGGCAGAGGTTGCCCGCGAGCTGATCGTCGAGCTTCCACGGCGCGTCGAGATCCTTGCGGTAGGTGGCCTCGAACATCGACATCACGATGCCCGGCGTGCAGTAGCCACACTGGCTGCCGAGGGCGTCGGCGAGCTCGCGCTGCGCCGGGTGGTGCTGCTCGCCGCGCTTGAGCGCCTCGACGGTGAGCACGTGCTTGCCCTGGATCATCGGCAGCATCACGAGACAGGAGTTGATCGCCCGCCACACCGGCTTGCCGTCCGGCCCGGTCTCGGCGATGGCCACGGTGCACGCTCCGCAGTCGCCCTCGGCGCAGCCCTCCTTCGTCCCGGTGAGGTGCTTCGAGTCGCGCAGGTAGCGGAGGAGCGTCGTCGTCGGGCTGACGTTCCGCTCCTCGAGCCACACGCCGTTGAGGTTGAAGCGCAGGTGATCCATGGCGAGGCGTTTCTAGAACGCGCTCGCGTCGAACGGGAGCGGAACCACAGCCCCGCCCCTGCGCGCGGGGGAGGCGCCAGGCACGACCGTCCGGTAGATCCACCCCATGCAGCGACTGGTGCACGCCCTCGACGCGGTGAAGGCCACGCGCTCGCGGAAGGCGAAGGTGACGCACCTCGCGAAGCTGCTGCGCACGCTCTCGCGCGAGGAGCTGCCGTTCGCCGCGCGCCTCATCCTCGGGCAGGTGCTCCCCGCGGGCGACGCGCGCCCGCTCGGCGTCGGCTGGGCGCTCCTCAGCGCGGCGGCGGCGGAGGTGTCGGGCCACAGCGTCGGCGTCATCGGGCTCAAGAGCCGCGAGCTCGGTGACTTCGGCGACGCGCTCGAGGTGCTGCTCCCGGCCGGCGCGAAGCACCTGCCGCTGCTCGAGGTGCCGCCGATCGTCGAGCGGCTCGCCTCGACGCCGGACCGCCAGGTGAAGCACGAGCTGCTCGTCTCGCTGCTGCGCCGCGCGGCGCCCTGGGAGGCGCGGTACCTCGTGAAGGCCTTCCTCGGCGAGCTGCGCATCGGCGTGCAGCTCGGCATCTTCGAGGAGGCGCTCGCCGCGGCCTTCGACGTCACCCTCGACGAGCTGCGCCGCGCCTCGGCGCTCACCCCCGACCCGGGCGCGCTGGCGCTGCTGGCCTTCGACAAGAAGCTCGGGCACGCGGCGGTCACGCCGGGCGCGGTGGTCGCGTTCATGCTCGCCACGCCGACCGAGGCGGTGAAGGAGCCGATCGACCCGGCGCACACCGTCTTCGAAGACAAGCTCGATGGCATCCGCGCGCAGGCGCACGTGTGGGGCGGGCAGGTGCGGCTCTTCGCGCGCGGCCAGGACGACGTCACGCACCAGTTCCCCGACGTGGCGACGATGCTCGCGCGCATGCCGCGCCCGGTGGTGCTCGACGGGGAGCTCATCGCCGTGCGCCCCGATGGCGGCGCCCGGCCGTTCCAGGCGCTCCAGGCGCGCCTCAACCGCGAGTCGCCGGGGAAGAACGCGCTGGCGAAGACGCCGGTCGCCTTCGTGGCGT
>JBMORD010000186.1:0-13349 GCA_049322495.1 Myxococcota bacterium
CGCCGAGCGCGAGGCACAGCTCGACGCGGGTGAGCTCGACCTCGAGCGACGCCGACGGCAGCGCGGCGCTGCCCTTCTCGACGCTGCGGCGCGCGAGCTCGAGCTCGGCCTGCGCGCGCTCCCCCGCCTGGAGGTGCGCGCGCGCCTTCCACGCGGCGGCGAGCGCGGCCCACCCGTCGTTCCCCAGTGCCTCGAAGCCGCCGCGCGCGGCCTCGAGGTGCCGCTTCGCTGCGGGGAACTCCCGCTGGTCGACCGCCAGGGCCCCGAGGTTGAGCTGAGCCGACGACTCGAGGTACCCGTCGCCCAGCCGCCGCGCGAGGCGCAGCGCGTGCTCCGAGAGCTCCGCGGCGCGCTCGAGATCGCCGAGGAAGTGGTTGAGGCGCGCGAGGTTGCTCGAGGCCATCGCCACCTCGCGGAGGCTGCCGAAGCGCGAGAAGGCCGAGAGCGCGCGCCCGAGGTGCCCGAGCGCGAGCTCGAAGTCGCCCGAGTCGGCGTAGAGCGAGCCGAGGTTCGCCTCGGCGTGGGCGCGGAGCGGGCGGCTCTCCGCCGGGGTGTTCTCCCAGCAGGCGATGGCGCGCGCGCGATCGCCGCGCTTGTAGGCCGCCACGCCTTCGTTCAGGCGCGCGAGCGCGGTCCAGCGCGCGTCCCCCAGCCGCGTCGCGCGGTCCGCGTTGTCGGCGAAGAGCGCCTGCGCCTCGGCCACCTGGCCGGTGACGAGGAGCGCCTTGCCGACCGACTGGCGGAGCGACAGCGAGGTGCCGTCGTCGCTCGTCACCTGCGCCAGCGCCGCGCGCCCGAGCTCCAGCGCCTCGGCGGCGCGCCCGGTCGACACGAAGAACTCGGCGAGCGTCGCCTCGGCACCGGCCGCCGTCTCGGGCGTGGCCCGCGCCACGTCGAGCAGGAGCTTCGTCGCCCGGCGCCGGCCGGTCTTGATCAGCAGCCGCGCCGCCTCGAGCGCCAGCGCGCCCCGCGCGGCCCCGGCGGTCCGCCGCGACGACTCGAGCAGCCTGCGCACCGCGCCGCGGTAGTCGCCCAGCAGCGCGAGCACCCGCGCCCAGGCGGCGAGCACCTCCCCGCGCTCCGCGACCGGGAGCAGCGGCACCGCGCGCGCGAAGAGCACGTCGGCGTCTTCGAGGGCGCCACGCTCGACGAGCGCGTTCGCCGCGCGAATGGCGAGCACCGCGCCCTCGGCCGGAGCGATCGGGAGCAGGAGCTCGGCCGCCGACATGAGCTGACCGCCGCCCGCGAGCACGCGCCCGAGGGCCAGGGTCGTCACCCGGCGCTGCTCGTCGCCGAGGAGCGCGCCGTAGGCCTGCTTCTCGGCCTCACGCGCGAAGCGCCAGGCCGGCCGCCCGTCCACCACCTTCACCGTCACCAGGCGCTCGCGCAGCAGCGCGTCGAGCGTGACCGCGGTCTGCGTCCCGTCGTCGCCCAGCGCCGCGCCGACCCAGTCGGCCGGGAGCGCCTCGGGGGCGAGCGCCAGCACCGTCAGCACCGCCCGCTGCGGCTCGGGGAGCCGCTCCGCGCGCCGCACGAAGAAGTCGACCGCGGACACCGGCCGCTCGATCAGCTCGCTGAGCACCTCGGGGTTGCCCCCCGTCACGTCGAGCAGCCGCTGCGCGACGTCGGCGCGCGAGAGGAACGAGCGGATGCCCTCGAGATCCAGGCCCGCCAGCGACAGGGTGCGCCCCGAGACGTGGGTCACCACCTCCGCGAGCGGCTCGGGCAGCGCCTCGTCTTCGCGGAAGGTCAGCACGAAGAGGCCGCCCACCTTCGCCTCGGGCGTGGAGGCCATCGCCGCGAGGTAGCGCACCAGCTCGAGCGAGGCGCGATCGGCGACGTCGAGGTCGGGCCAGATGACGACCGGCGCCGCGCGGCCGGCGAGAGAGAGCAGCTCGCCCACGCCGTCGTAGAGCGCGAGCCGGCGCTCCTCTGTCGGCGTCGACGGGCCGCCGCTGCGCATCGGCTCGATGGCCCGCGCCAGCCGCGCCACCGTCGTCTCGGGAACGCCGGAGCGCTTCACCAGCGTGAGCAGCTCGCCCAGCATCGGCGCGAAGAGGCCCCACGTCTGCCGCACGTCGCGGCCGCTGCCGCCCTCGAACACCGGCACGCCCTGACCGCCGAGGTTCTGCGCGAGCAGGTTCACGAGGTGCGACTTGCCCACCCCGCGCGGGCCGCGCACGAAGACGAAGCGCGCGGTGCCCGTCGCCTTCGCCTCGTGGTGCTCTCGCAGCAACACCGCGAGCTCCGCCTCACGCCCCGTCGTCTCGGGCGTCGTCGTCGCTCGCAGGTACCTCAGCACGTCGTTGCTCATCATCCGGCTCCTTGCAGCAGCCGACCTTCGCCGACTCCTGCTTCGCAAAGAACCCCGGCCCCCGCCGCCACGCCAACTGGGCGCGGACCAGTGAGCAACGCACATGCCACTTTTCTGACGCCCCTGCGCGGTCGCAACAAACGGGGATCACTCGGGAATTGCCGCTCTCACCTTTCGAGAGAGCCGCTCTCCGACACCCGTGGCGCGGAACGAAAAGAGGGGTGACCGAAACCAGGTCACCCCTCCTCAGAGCGCGACGTGCGAGCGCCCCTTCAGTCTTTGACCGGCGTGGCCTTGAGGGCCGCCTTGCCGTCCTTCACGTACACCTGGAAGCGCACGGTGCGGCACTGGTACTTGGCGACGAGCTGCTCCTTGTTCTTGAGCAGCTTGGCCTTGAACTTGTCGTAGGTGAGGCCATCAGACGGCTCGCGGCACTTCTCGCGCGTGGCGACGAAGTCGCGGAACACGTCCTGGAAGTGACGCTCCTCCTCGGCCGCGCCGCCACCAGCGGGAGCGACCGCCGCCACCCTCGGCATCGACGCGGGCTTGAGCGCGGGCCGCTCACCCGTGTTGCCCGAAGCACCCGCGCGCGCGGCCTTGATCAGCTCGGCGGGCACCGCGGCGACGCGCGTGGCGTCGGGGTTGTCCTCGCCCATCGGCGGCGCGTCTTCCTGCTGCGCGGCGGCGAGCGCGAACGGATCAGAGACGGGCGGCGGCGGCGGCGCCGCAGCCGGAGGCGGCTTGAACGCCGGGTACGCGACCGTCCGCTGGCCTTCGTCATCGTCCATCAGCCCGCGCGCCGGCTGGAACGCGGGCGCCTCGGACGTGGCGATCGGCGGGGGAGGACGCGCAGCGAGAGGCGGAGGCGGGGCGGGCGGCGGAGGCGCGGGCGGCGCAGGCGGGGGCGGCGCCGGCGGCGGGGCGGAGCTGGCGAACGGATCAGACTCCGGCTCGAAGGCAGGCGCGGCGCCGGTGATGCTCGAGGGCGAGGAGACGGAGAACGCAGAAGGTGACGAAGCGGGAGGAGCCGCGGGCGGTGCGCTCGGGCTCGCCGGGAAGTGGAAGTCGTCGGGGCTCGCTTCGGGCGGCGCGAGCGGCTCGGGCTCGGGCGCCGGGGTGAACGCGGGCTTGACCCCCGTCGTGCCCGCCTCGTCCTTGCGCGGGGGAATCGGCATCGGCGGAGGCAGCACCATCGCCGGACCCTCCTCGTGCTGGCTGCCCATGAGGAGGGTGAAGACGATGGTGAGGAGCAGCAGGCCGACGAGCCCGCCGAGCGCGAAGACCTGGTAGCCGGCCAGCGCGTCGAGGGCCGCGCGCGAAGCAGCGACCGCCACGACCTCGAACGGCGTTCCGGCGATCGCCTGCCGCGCGCCGATCGCGTGCACGGGGTTGTCGACCATCAGCGGCAGCGCGAGCGGCCCCAGCTCCCGCACCGGGCCGGAGGCGATCGCCGACGACGCGCCCGCCTTGACCTTCGCCAGCGCGCCGTCGATGGCGGCCTTGTCGCCAGCCAGCTGCACCGGCTTGCCGTCTGCGACCAGCGCGAGCCCGCTGAGCGCGAGGCCCTTCTGGGTCTGCTCGAGGAACTTGCCGGTCGGGAGGACCGGGAGGCCGACGACGACCGAGCCCGCCTGGCGGACCTCGTTCTTGTCGCTGATCGCCAGCGGCGCCGCGAAGAGCAGATAGCTCGTGCCGTCGATCGCCTTCACCGAGCCCGCGCCACCGGCCTGGGCGACCTCGGCGAGGTCGAGGCCTTCGGGAGCGGCCGAGGCCGGCTCACCCGAGCCCTTCGCCGCGAGCAGCCCGACCTCGTTCGACACCGCGACGAAGAGCTGCTCCTTGAGCTCCGCAGGGACGGCCTCCGTCGCGACCGAGCGCACGCTGGCGAACCGATCGACGGTCGGCGCCTCGGGCTTGGCCCCGGCCTTCGGGCCGGCGTTCCACAGGGCGGCGCCGCTGGTGGCGACCTTGAGGGCCACCGCCTGGGTGAGCGAGCGCTGCGACTCGAGGGCGACGGCGACCGGTGCAGCGGCGCCGACGACCGCCGACTGGGCAGCCTCCTGCGAGCTGGTGACCGCGAGCGGCGCGATCATCGTGAGGTGGTAGCCCCACAAGCCGAGCACGACGAGGGCGAACACGAGAAACTTGAGGCGTGCCATCGAGGCGACGGCTTAGCACGCGGGGCACTCCGGAGCGTCAATTTCTCCCCGATGTCCGCGAGCCCTTCGCGGCGCTCGGGAGTAGGCTCAGGCCATGGCCCCTCGCACATACACGGTGGTGACGTCGGTGCAGGACCCGCTGTCGTCGGAGCGGCTGGTCGAGGTGCTCCGCGAAGAAGGGCTCGATGCCTTCAGCCGTGCGGGCGGCGCGGCGTCGACCTCCCCCTTTGGCGCGGCAGCTCCGCCCTTCTGGGAGATCTTCGTGCCCTCGGAGTCGCTGGCGAAGGCCGAGGCGCTCGCCCGGGCGGAGCTCGAGCAGGTGGAGCGCGACGCGGCCGCCAACGCGCAGGCGGCCGAAGAGGAGGCCCTGTCGGGCGAGAACCCGACGGGCGGCTGACCTACTTCGGGGGCAGCGTCGGCTCGAAGAGCGCGAGGCCCTCGATGGTCCACTGGCCGAAGTCGAGGTTGCGCGTGAGGTAGCGCGCGAGCGGCTCGTCGACCACGCGCTTGAAGCTGCGCGACGCGTGGCGGAGCATCGGGCCCTTCGGCCCCTGCACCAGCACGGCGACGTGCGAGACCCGCGTGACGAGCCACGGCCGATCGGCGCGCACCACCACCACCACCAACCCGGCCGGCGCGCCCTGGAGCGCCTTCGCCGCCACGTCCGACGGCACGATGTCGAACTCCCACGTGCCGATGGTCCGCCGCTCGGGCGGCAGCGCGAGAGAAGCGCCCGACTTCTCCTGCCACGTCGCGGCGGTGATCGTCTTCTTCACCCGCCGCGTCTTCTTGCCGCCGTAGCGCGCTGTGACGTCGGTGAGGTACCCCCGGGCGACGAACTCGGGGAGCCACTGCGACTCCATCACGTGGAGCCGGTTCTCCCAGGAGGGCGGGCCGTCGTAGCGCAGGGCCGTCAGCGTCTCGACCAGCGAGCCCGGCGCGGCGGTGGACAGGGCCAGCGACTGCTCGACGAGGGTCACGCAGTCGACCGCGTCCCAGCGGACGAGCGGGTCGGGGTCGCGCCCCGCACCTTCTCCGAGCGGCGAGAGGACGTACGGCGTGCCGAGGAAGCCCTCCGTCGCCGCGAGGAGCCGCTCGCGCAACGTCGGCAGCTTCTGCAGCTCGAGCATCGCGTCGGCGCGCTGCGCGTCGCCCATCGAAGACCACGCCGGGGCCGCGGCGAGCGCGAGCGCGACGAAGGAGATCACTGCGCGCCCGCCTTCTTGAGGATCGCCTGGCGCTGCTCGTCGGACAGCCGCAGCCGCTCGAGCTCGTCCTCGTAGATCAGGCGCACCTCGCCCTGCGCGCGGGCGCTCTCGAGCACCAGCCACTCGAGCCGCGCGGCGTCTCCCCCCTGCACGAGGATCCGCGCGGCGCGCGCACGCACGCGGTCGTCCTTGTCGGCGAGCACCGGAGCGAGGACCGGGGAGGCCACCTTCGCGCTCGCGCCCTCGAACAGCATCACCCCCTGCATCCGCTCGTGCCGATCGGCCGACGCGAGGAGCCTGCTCGCGAACTGCACGCCCTTCGCCGCGCCGAGCAGGCACAGCGCCTGCGCCGCCGCCTGCCGGGTCGACTCCGAGCCATCCTTCAGCAGCGCCTCGAAGGCGGGCACCTGCTTGCGATCGCCCGCCTTCCCCGCCGAGGTGATCATCAGCAGCTTGAGCTCGAGGTCCTGCTCCGTCTTCGCGGCCTGCAGCAGCGGGGCGGTCGCGGCCGGCTTGCCGATCTCCCCGAGCGCGCGGGTGGCCTCGCGGCGCACGCCGAACACCTGGTGGCCCAGCAGCCCGATGAGCGGCTTGACCGCGGCGGCGCTCTCGAGCCGGGCCAGCCCACGCGCGGCCAGCATCAGCTCCCCGGCCTCGTCGCCCGACAGCATGCCGACCAGCGACTCCTCGACGTCCTTGTCGCGCACGGCGATCGACGCGACGAACTCGAGGATCTGCTCGCGCTTCCGCTTGTCGCCGGTGCGCTTGAGCACCATCAACAGCTCGTGACACACCGGCCGCTCGTAGCCGAGGAACTGAATGCGGTTGATCGCCTGGTTCAGGCCGATCGAGCCCTCGAGGAAGCCGCTGAGCACCTTCTGCGCCTCGAGCCCCTGGTTCGGCTTGCCGAAGGACACCAGCGACACGAGCAGCAGCGCGAACGAGAGGCTCCGGCGAATCATTGGCGGCAGTGTAGCATCGCCGCCGGTGCGGCTCGTCTGCCTGACCCTGGTCGTCGTCGCCACGCTCGCGAACGCGCAGCCCCGCGTGTCGCGCTGCTGGGCTGCCTGCGAGCGCAGCTTCACCGACCCGCGCGGGCGGGCGAGCGCGTGCGCGAAGTGCCTCACCCGCCCCGACGACGTCGCCGCGTGGCTCGAGACCGCCGACGTGCCCCTCGAGAAGCTCCTCGGTGACCCCGACTGGGAGGTGCGCTGGTCGGCGCTCGCGCGCTCCGCGAAGCAAGCCCACCGCACGGCCGCGCGCGAGCTGCTCGCCTGGCATCGTACCGCCGCCCCGCGCGACCGCGAGGTGGCCTGCGCCACGGCGCTCCACGCGGCCGGCGCGCTCGGCGTGCCCTTCACGAAGCTCTTCGACGGCGAGGGCCTCGAGGGCTGCGCGCGGCTGCCGGGCGTGCTCGCGCTCGAGCTGTACGACGAGCAGCTGGCCATTCGACAGGAAGCGCTCGAGCACCTGGCGGTCGCGCTCGAGAAGAGCCCCGCCCGCGTCGTCCTCGACGTGCTGCCCACGCGGCCCGCGGCCTTCGACGCGCTGATGGTCGAGACGCTCGTCGAGGTGCAGGCCGCGCGCGGCCAGACGGCGCCCGCCGCGCTCCTCGCCAGCGCGGGGCGAGGCGACGAGAAGGCGATGAACCGGCTCCTCGCCGTCTTCGCCCAGCAGCACGACGGGGCGCGCGGCCGGCTCGCGGAGGCGAGCGAGCCGCTCAGCCGGAAGGCCGCGATGCTCGAGCTCGCCGCCCTCGCGCCGCTGTCCGACGAGCCGCTGCTCGCGGCGCTCACCGACGCCGAGCAGCAGCTGCGGCTCATCGCCCTGCGCGGGCTCGCGCGCGGGGAAGGCAGCTCGCTCGCCGACGCGGCCGGCCGGAGGCTCTCGGGACAGAAGCCGTCGACGCCCGAGCAGCAGCGGGCGATGCTCGAGCTGCTCGAGGCGACCCACGAGCCGTCGTGCGCGGCGGTGGCGATGTCGGCCTGGGGCACCCCGGAGCTGCGCCCCGACGTGCGCAAGCTCGCGCTCAGCACCGCGGCCTCGTGCCGCTGGGACGCGGCGGCGCCCGAGGTCGCGCGCGTGCTGCGGAGCGTCGACCCCGGCGAGCGGATGGCGGGCGTGGCGGCGCTCGCCTGGGCGCCGCACTCGGAGCAGGTCTTCGAGCAGCTCCGCGCCGCGAGCAGCGCCGCCGAGCCGGAGCTCCGCGTGGCGGCCTGTGAGGCCATGGCCGCGCGCCGCTGGCGCGGCGGCATCACGTCACTCAACCGGCTGGTGCTCGACGAGCAGGGCGCGGTGCGCGTCGCCGCGCTGCGGGCGCTGCTCACCCTCGACGCGGAGGGCATCGAGGGGCGGCTGGTGTCGCGCCTCGCCGCCGATCCTTCGCCCGAGGTGCGGAAGGTCGCGGCCGAGCTGCTGGGGCGGCTCGGCAGCCCGCGCGCCCTCGGGGCGTTGCGGGACGCGGCGAAACGCGAGCCGGACCCGGGCGTGAAACTCGTCGTCGGACAATCCTTGCGTAAACTCGGCGCCGGGAGTCTTTCGCCATGACCATCAAGCTGGCCGCCGTCATCGAACCCAACGCCGCGCGCTACAAGGCCATCGCCGAGGCCCTCAAGAAGGCGGGCCTCAAGGTGTCCGCCGCGCGCGAGCCGGAGCAGCTCGGCCGCGAGCAGCTCGTGGTGCTGGGCGCGTCGCTCAAGAGCCCGACCCGCGTCGCGCGCGAGGTGCGCCGACACGCGCCCGACGCCGTGCTCTTCGCCGGTCAGTCGAAGGGCTTCAAGGCGGCGTGGGCCGACGCGGTGCTCCCGCTGCCGGTGTCGCCGAACGATCTCAAGGTGCGGCTGGCCGAGCGCGAAAAGAGCACGCTCATTCCGACCAGCCTCGCGCCGCGGCCCGGCGAGGGGATCCTCGACCCGACGACCAGCTTCTATACCTTCGGCCACTTCAAGGAGGTCCTCTTCGTCGAGGTGAAGCGCGCCCGCCGCTACGGCTTCCCGCTCGCGCTGGCGATCGTCGCGTTCGATCCGATCGAAGGCGGCGTGACGCCGGAGCTGCAGGGGCAGCTCATGAGCGGCCTGTCCTTCTCCATCCGTCGCTCGCTGCGCGACACCGACTACCCGGTGCAGCACTCGCCGGAGCGCGTGCTGCTGCTCATGCCGCACACCGATCTCGCCGGCTCGCTGATCGTCGCGCGGCGCATCTGCGAGCGGGTGGCGCGGGCGACGCTCCAGGCAGGAGAGCGCGTGCTGCACCCGACGATCTCGGTCGGCGTCGCGGCGGGCGAGCCGGGGCGTGAGTACGGCTTCTCGGATCTCGTGCGCCAGGCGCAGGAAGGGTTGACGGCGGCGATGGCGCGCGGCGGAAACCGCGTCGAGTTCGTCACCGCGACGGACACGGTGGCCGGCGCCGAGGCGCCGATCGACGCGCCGCCGACGATCCCCCCGGTGCTCCCGCCGCCGCAGAGCTGAGGGTCAGGGCCCGCTGATCTCGAGGGCGTCGACGCGGTTCCGACCGCCCTTCTTCGCCCGGTAGAGGTACTTGTCGGCGGCGCCGATGAGATCCTCGGGCTGCGCGAAGTCGGAGTCGAGCACCGTGGCCACGCCGAGGCTGATCGTCACGCGGATGGGCGTGCCGTTGAAGACGAACTCCGAGCCGTCGATGGCCCGGCGGCAGCGCTCCGCGCAGCGGATCGCCTTGTCCGAGGCTGACTCGCGCAGCATGAGCGCGAACTCCTCGCCGCCATAGCGCGCGAAGAGATCCTCCTGCCGCACCGTCTCGGCCACCTTCGCCGCGACCCGCTGGAGCACGTAGTCGCCCGCGGGGTGCCCGTAGGTGTCGTTGATCTTCTTGAAGTGATCGATGTCGAACATCACCAGCGAGAGCGGCACGCGGTGACGCAGGCAGTACGCGAACTCCTTGCGGAGCGTGTCGAGGAAGTACTTCTTGTTGAAGATGCGGGTGAGCCCGTCGCGCGTGGCGCTCTCGTAGATCGACCGCTGGTACTGCTCTTCCAGCTGATCCTGGATCGAGAACTTCACCACGGTGTTCGCGCCGATCTGGATCTTGTCGCCGTCCTGCAGCGTGGCGACGTTGACGCGGATGCCGTTGAGGAACGTGCCGTTCGTCGAGCCGAGGTCGACGAGCTGGAAGTGCCCGTTCGGCGCCATCGAGATCTTGCAGTGCTTGCGGCTGATGCCGTCGTCTTCGACCTGAAGCTGCGTGTCGGGCGCGCGGCCCATCACGAACTCGCCCTTGTCGAGCTTGAGCATCTTCCCGATCGTCGCCGCCGTCTTCGCGCTGATGATGATCAGATACGCGTTGTTCGTCTGGCGGGCTTCGCCGAGCAGGTCGCTGATCTTGTGTACTGCCGTCTTGTCCTCAGCCATCGCTCGCCTGGTTGAAGTAGCGCTCTCGAGTCAGGTTACCACTCAGCTTCTTTCACCCGCTACAGATCGCTCGAGGTACTTGCGCAGTGCGTTACCACGGTAATTCGCGAGGCCGTGCATCAGCTTCACGACGGCCGCCGAGACGGTCATGTCGCCCGCGCTGAGCGCGCCCAGCTCGCGGGCCTGGTTGCCCGACTCGTAGAGCGAGAGGTCGACCCCGTTTCTGGGGGCCTGGCTGACCACGAGCGAGGGGACCCCGAGCCGGCGCGCCTCGGCGAACAGCGGCAGGAGGGAACGGCCGAGGCCCTCGGCCGAGGGGAAGTTGCCCGCGCCGTACGCCTCGACGACCAGCCCCTTCACGCGCGGGAGCAGCGCGAGGGGGATCGACGGGTCGAGGCCCGGGAACACGCGCAGGAGGAACACCCGGGGCTCCACCGCCTCGAGCAGCTGCGGGCGGCCCTTCGGCTCGAGGCCCGGAGAGAACTTCGCGTCGACGCCCAGCACCCCGAGCACGGGGTAGTTGGGGCTGTCGAAGGCGTCGTACTCGGCGATCGAGACCTTGCGCACGCGGTTGCCGCGGAACAGCCGCGAGTCGAAGCACACCGTCACCTCGCGCGGGCCGTGGAGCGCCGAGGTCACCGCGTCGATGAGGTTGAGCCGCGCGTCGGTGCGGATCTCGCCCAGCGGCCGCTGCGCGCCGGTGAGCACCACCGGCTTGTCGAGGCCCGGCAGCATGAAGGACAGCGCGCACGCAGTCTCGGCGAGCGTGTCGGTGCCGTGGGTGATGACCGCGCCGTCGAAGTCGGGCAGCCGCTCGTGGAGCCGCGCCGCGAGCCGCGACCAGAGCTCGGGCTGCATCTCGCACGAGTCGATGTTGCTGAAGAGCTCGAATTCGATGCGCGCCAGCTTCGTCAGCTCGGGCACGCGCTCCCGCACCGTGCGGAAGAAGGCCCCCGGCTTGAGCGCGTCGGGCCGGCGACCCGACATGCCGAGCGTGCCGCCGGTATGAACCAGGAGGATGTTTTTCATGTCGAAGACCGAGCGACCGCGTTCCTTTACAAGCCAGTACCCGGTGGCTACAACGACTCGCATCGTGGCGCACCCCCTCGCGAGATTCGAATCGTGGCTCGTGACGGTGGCGCTGGTGCTCACCTCGACCGTGGCGCTCGCGCAGACCGATCCCTCCCGGGTCCTCAACGACGTTCCCGGGTTCGACTTCACCCGCCTCCCGCCGCCCGCGCGCAAGGAGCTGGCCGCGGTGCTGACCGACGAGTTCGACTCGTGCGGCCGCCCGCTCACCCTGCTCGCCTCGCTCAAGAAGGGCGACGCCTGCAAGCACACCCGGCGCATGGTCGGCTACGCGGCGACGATGGCCGCCGAGGGCACGCCGTCGACGGAGATCATCGTCGCGCTCAGCAAGTACAACCAGGGCTTCAACCGCGGGCGCGCCAGCTTCAAGGTCGACGAGCGCCAGTGCATGGGCCCGAAGGACGCGAAGGTCACCATCGCCGAGTTCAGCGACTTCGAGTGTCCGTTCTGCGCGGCGGCGCGCCCCATCCTCGAGGAGTTCGCCAGCAAGCGCCTCAACGTGCGCCTGTGCTGGATGCCCTTCCCGCTCCAGCAGCACCCCAACTCGACGATCGCCGGTCAGGCCGCGCTCTTCGCCCGCGACGGCGGCAAGTTCTGGGCGGTGCACGACGCGCTCTTCGACAACCAGCTGTCGATCTCCGAGGACTTCATCAAGCAGCTGGTGGGGAAGACGGGCCTCGACGTGAAGGCGTTCGAGAAGGCGGTCGCGGCGAAGAAGTACGTCGACGAGCTCGAGGCCTCGAAGGAAGCGGGCCGCAAGGCGGGCGTCGACTCCACGCCGTCGATCTTCATCAACGGGCGCAAGTACACCCTGGGCCTCAACACCGAGTCCCTCTCGCTGGCTGTCGACGACGAGCTCGACTGGCTGGCGGGCAACGGCGCGTGGCCGGCGAACTGAGCTCCCTTGGACGCCCGATTCCTCGTTGACGCCCGCGGAGTGTTGACCCCCGCCGAGGGGCAGGCGCCGCAGCTCGCGGGCCGAACGGGCTACTACCGCCTCCAGTCGACGTCGCCTGACTGGATCCTCATGCTGCGAAGCCCGGCGCAGGGGGGCGTGCAGCAGGGCCGCCCGCGCGTGGTGCTCGCTGGCGACTGCGGCGCCTTCCACCTCGCCGATCTCATCGCCTTCCTCGGTCAGTCGCGGTGGACCGGCGTGCTCCGCGTCACCGCGCCGTCGGGCGAGCGCAGCCTCCTGCTGAAGGACGGCGACGTGCGCTCCGCCGCCAGCGACTCGTCGGGCGATCGCATCGGCGAGGTGATGGTGCGCATGGGCTACGTGACGCGCGGCGCGCTCGAGAAGGTGCTCGCCGAGGCCCCGCCCTCCCGCATCGGCAAGGCGCTCGTCGAGCGCGGGCTCCTCAAGGCGCACGATCTCTACAAGTGCCTCAACGAGCAGATCGCCGAGATCTTCCACGGCATCATGCTCTCGAAGGAAGGCGCCTTCGCGCTGATCGACCAGGAGATCGACGAGAAGGCGCTCACCCACAACCTCTCGCTGTCCATGAACGGCCTGCTCATGGACAGCATCCGCAAGATCGACGAGCTCGCGCAGTTCCGCAAACGCATCCCCCACGGGCGCATGTTCGTGCTGCTGCGCAAGCCGGCCGAAGGCAAGCTCGAGCCCGAAGAAGACAGCGTGCTGGCGCAGATCGACGGGCAGCGCACCGTGATCGAGGTCGGCCAGGCCGCGCGGCTCTCGGAGTTCGACGCGACACGCATCGTCCACCGCCTCATGGAGCTGGGGCTGGCGCGCGTGTCGGAAGAGCCCGGCTCGATCGCCCCGCCGACGACCAGCTCGGTGATCACGCCCACGCCCACGCCCGCGCGCAAGCCGGCACCCGCCGCCCAGAAGCCCTCGACGACGCTCACCGCCGAGCGCCTCATCTCGGTCTTCAACACCATCTTCCGCGAGGTGCGCGACGAGGTCGCCGCCCGCGGCACGCTCGAGCCATTCCTCATCTCCGCGAACGCGGCGCTCCGCGGCAACGGCGTGTCGACCTCGCCAGTGCTCAAGGAGCTGATGTTCGGCGACGACGGCATGCTCCCCGAGGCGGAGCTCCTCGCGCGCTTCGAGCAGCTCAGCCGCGAGGGCCACCTCGGCGCCGAGCCGCTGGCGTCCTTCAAGCAGGCGCTCAGCGACGTGATGTTCTTCCTCCTGTTCCAGGCCGGCGAGCTCCTCGAGTCGGCCGCCGAC
>JBMORD010000187.1:0-95673 GCA_049322495.1 Myxococcota bacterium
GGCGGCGGCTCTGCAACGGGCGGCGGCTCTGCAACGGGCGGCGGCTCTGCAACGGGCGGCGGCTCTGCAACGGGCGGCGGCTCTGCAACGGGAGGCGGCTCTGCAACGGGAGGCGGCTCTGCAACGGGCGGTGGTTCTGCGACAGGCGGTGGCTCCGCGACAGGCGGTGGCTCCGCGACGGGCGGTGGCTCCGCGACAGGCGGTGGCTCCGCGACAGGCGGTGGCTCCGCGACAGGCGGCGGCTCCGCGACGGGTGGCGGCTCCGCGACGGGCGGTGGCTCCGCGACGGGTGGCGGCTCCGCGACGGGTGGCGGCTCCGCGACGGGTGGCGGCTCCGCGACGGGCGGCGGTGGCGGCGCGAGTCTCTCCGCCGTGCAGTGCCGCGTGCAGAGCGACTGCCCCGGCATCTCGAGCTGCAACACCTCCGCGCCGGGCGGCGTGTGCACCGGCTGTGGCTCGATCGCCGACTGCCCCTCCGGCACCGACTGCAACCAGTTCGGCGCGTGCGCGCGCGACTGCACGGGTGACGCCGACTGCGGCGGGGGTTTGCGCTGCGCGAGCGGCTCGTGTCGCATCCGCACGTGTGACGGCTCGACGCCCTGCCCCGCCCCGTACGTGTGCGGCGGCTCGACCTGTCAGCGCCCGGCGTGCGTGAGCGGAACCTGTCCGTCGCCGATGACGTGCAGCGGCGGGGTCTGCGTCGAGCCATGAACGCCCTGTTCGAGTCGCTCGTCCCCGCGCACCTGCGGGCGATCGTCGAGCCGCTGCTCGCCGCGCCGCCCACCGCGCTCATCGACGCGGCCGAGCTGCAGGCGTCGGAGGGGCGCCAGGTGACGGCGCTCGCGGTGATGAGCGCCGCGACGCCCGCGCTGAGCGAGGTGCTCACGCGCACGCTCGAGTGGCTCTCGCGGCGCCTCGAGTCGCTCGCCCCCGAGGACCGCGGCCGCTTCTGGCATCTCCGTGGCGTCGCTGCCGCGCGCGAGCGCGATCTGCTCCGCGCGACGGTGGCGATGAACCGCGCGCTGGCGCTGGCGTCGGCCGCGTACCGGCCGCGCGTGCACGACTCGCTCGGGCGGCTCCTGCAGTCGCAGGGCCTCGTCGAAGAGGCGCGCATCGAGTACCGCACCGCCCTCACCGCGCGCGAAGCGGTCGGTGACGAAGAGGGCGCGGCCTTCACCTGGGGCAACCTCGCGCGGCTCGAGCTCGAGAACGGCAACTGGCTCGCCGCGCGCGACGCGTTCCAGAAGGACCACGACATCGTGCTGCGACGGAGTCCGGGCGAGCTGCGGCTGCGCGGTCAGCTCCTGACGCACCTCGGCGAGTGCGAGCGCGGCCTGGGCAACCACAAGGGCGCGCTCTCGTACTTCGAGCGCGCGCGCCACACCGCGCAGCAGGCCGGCGACGTCTTCGGCCACGCGGTCGCGACGGTGGAGCAGGCGCGGGAACTCGTCCATCTCCGCCCGCCCGCCGTGGGCCCGACGCTCGCGCTCGTCGAGGAGGCGCTCGCGCAGGTGCCCGCCGCGCAGCAGCCCACGCTCCTCGCGCTGCTCGAGGTCGCGCGCGCCGAGCACGCCGTGACCGAGCAGCGCACCCTCGACGCCGAGGCCGCCTTCGCCCGCGCGCTCGCCGCGGTTGAGCGGTCGACCACGGTGAGCCCCATCGAGCACGCGCTCATCGCCCGGTCGGCGGCGCGCTTCCAGTCGGAGGCCTTCGCGGGCGGCCGCAACGTCGAGTACCTCCAGCGCGCGCTCCGGCTGCTCGACGGAACCTCGGCCACTGCCTTGCGCGCGGAGGTCGAGGCCGAGCTCCGGCGCGCGAGCAACGACGCGTGGACATTGCACGTCGTCAGCCGCTTCCTCGGGCGCAGCGCGGTGGAGCTCGCGATGCGCGAGGCGGGCGAGGCCGGCTTCCGCGGCCAGCGCGTGGAGCTCGCGGTGCTCTTCGCCGACCTCCGCGGCTTCACCTCCGCCGCCGAAGGGCTCAGCCCGACGGAGCTCGTCGACGCGCTCAACCAGATCCTCTCGCGCATGGCCGCCTGTGTGGAGACCATGGGCGGCACCGTCGACAAGTTCGTCGGCGACGCGGTGATGGCGCTCTTCACCGGCGAGCCGGCCCGCGCCGCGCGCGACGCCGTGCGCGCCGCCCTCCTGATGCAGGCCGAGCTCGAGCGCCTCAACCGCCACGCGGGCAAGCTCGGCGCGCTGCAGATGGGCGTGGGCATCCACTTCGGGCCCTCGGTCCTCGGGCTCATCGGCAGCGCGCAGCACCGCAGCTACACCGCGCTCGGCGACACGGTGAACATGGCCTCCCGCATGGAAGGCATGACCCGGCAGCTCGGCGCGTCGGTGCTCGTGAGCAGCGAGGTCGTCGAGCACCTCGCGCTCGAAGACTTCATCCTCCGGCCGCGGGGGAAGTACGCGCCGAAGGGCGCGGCGCGTCCGCTGGAGTGCTTCGACGTGATGGGAGAGCTCCGCGACTCGGTGCTGACCGGCGACGAGCAGGCCGAGCTCTCGCTGTCCTCGGAGGCCGCGACGCGCGCTGAGGCCGGTGACTTCATCGGCGCCCGGACCGCGCTCGAGCAGGCCCTCGTCACCGCGCGTGGAACCTCGCGCGAGCCGGGCTACCGGCTCCGCCTCTCGGCGATCGACGCACAGGACGCGTTCGTCCGGCTGTCGGAGAAGTGACGGCTCAGCGCTCGAGCGCGATCTTCGCGACCATCGCGATGGTCCCCAGCAGCAGCGCGATGACCGTGGGCACTCCGAGCACCCAGCGCCAGCCACCGACACGGCTCCAGCCACGCCAGAGGCACAGCCCGCTCACCAGCGCGAGCACACCGCCGCCCGCGGCCACGGGAGCGCCGCGCAGCGCGAGGAAGAGCAGCACCTCGAACCACGCGTAGAGCGCCGCCGAGAGCAGCGCCGCCACGAGCCAGCCCATGTCAGCGGCGAACCGCGGGCGAGGGCCGCGGGGGCGTCAGCGCGCCGGTGCGCGTCTCGCTGGTGGGCGGGAAGCGCACGGTGAAGGTGGTGCCCTCGCCGTCTTCGTTCGCCTTCGCCGACACCTCGCCGAGGTGGGCGTCGACGATGCGCTTGACCACCGCGAGCCCGAGGCCGGTGCCGGTGGCCTTGGTGGTGAAGAAGGGCTGGAACATCTTCGCCGACGCGCGCTGCGAGAGGCCCACGCCCTCGTCGCGCACCTTGACGGTGAGCCAGGGCACCCCGCCCATCGACTCCACCGTCGCGCGCACCGTCACCGTGCCCCCGCGCGGCATCGCCTGCGCCGCGTTGACGATGAGGTTCACCAGCGCCTGCTTGAGCAGGTGCGCGTCGACGGGGAACGAAGGCAGCTCCTTCGGGAACTCGGTCACCACCCGCACGTTCGCGTTGAGCGTGCTCTGCGCGGCGGCGTCGACGGCGCTGGCGATGATCGGCTCGACCGCGACCTGCTTCTTCACCAGCTCGTACGGCCGCACGAAGTCGAGCAGGTCGCCCACGATGCGGTTGAGCCGGTCGGCCTCCTCGCCCACCATGTTGAGCAGCATCTCGGAGTCGCCCGTGGGCCGCAGCAGCCGCTTGAGCGTGGTGAGCGAGTTGAAGATCACCCCCAGCGGGTTGCGCACCTCGTGCGCCATCACCGCCGCCAGCTCACCGAGCGCCGCGAGCCGCTCGTGACGCACGAGCTCCTGCTGCGTGCGCGCCAGCTCGTCGTACGACTGCTTGAGATCGCCGTAGAGCCGGTTCGCCTCGTCGTACAGCCGAGCGCGCTCGAGCAGCGAGGCCATCTGCACGCCGAGGATCTCCGCCGAGCGGATCTCGTGGGGCGCGTAGGAGCGCTGCGCGCGGCGCGCGAGCGTGAGCAGCCCGACGGCCTTGCCCTCGATGGACAGCGGCACGAGCGCGAGGTGCTGCACGCCCGCCGACTCGAGGAGGTCTCGCGAGGACAGCACCTCCGTCGCCGGCCGCACGAGCGGCGCCCGGGCGAGCGGATGATCGGGCTGGAGCTTGAAGCGACGGAACTTGTCGACCAGCGCTCCGGAGTAGCCCCACGCGTCGCCGACCAGCACGTAATCGCCGCTCTCGGCGTCGAAGCGGTGCAGCGTGCCGAAGTCGCTGTGCGTGGTCCGCGAGACGGTCTCGAGGGCGCGGCGACAGAGCGCGCGCGCATCGGCGAGCGGCCCGGCGGTCGCCAGCTCGTGCACCAGGTCGAGCTCCGAGGTGCGCTGATCGAGCCGCTCGAAGGCCTCCGCGACCTCGATCGCCGACCCGAGCTGCAGCCCGAACAGGCGGAGGATGGAGCGATCGTCCTCCACCAGCCCGTCGTGCATGAGCACCAGCGCCCCCCACTGCGAGCGGCGCACGTGGAGCGGCGCCACCACCGCCACGTCGGCCAGCTGCGCGAGGAGCGCCTCGGGCACGTCCTCGGCTTCCTTCGCGTGGAACAGGCGCAGCGCGGCGCGCAGCCCGGGCACCAGCACCGCGTCGGCCGTCTGCACCATCTCGCGGAACTCGACCGACAGCCCGAGCTGGTGCCGATTCTGGGGGACGACGATCGCGCGCAGCGCCTCGAGGTGAGGGGCCGCGCTCAGGTACCGGAGCTCGTAGCCGCCCTCTGAGAGCGAGACGACCGCCACCTCGAAGCCGAGGCGCTCGAGCCCGTGGCCTGCCGCGGTGAGCACGTCCTCCACGAGGCGCGCCCGCTGAACCTCCAGCGCCGTCTCCGTGACCCCCCGCAGGAGGGCGTCTCCGTGTAAAAGCGCTTTCGAAGTGGACATCGACGCTCCTGATTGAGGTGCCCGGGCTCTCAGGGCGTGAGAAAAATACTCGAAAAACGGTGGTTTACGAAACCACCCCTGTGCACACGCGATAACAGGGCATGCGTCGTCTCCTGATCGCCGTCCTCGCCCTCGCTTCGACCCTCGCCGCCGCCGCGCCGTGCAACGAGCTGCCGGTGCTCTTCATCGTGCAGGACAAGTCGGGCTCCATGGCGAAGGCGCCGGACGGCTCGACGGCTGACGCGACCAACCCCTCGAAGTGGAGCATCGCGCAGCAGGTGGTGCCGTCGCTGGCGAGCTCGTTCAGCAACCGCTTCCGTTTTGGCGCCGCGATGTACCCGCGCGACACCACCACCTTCAACTGCAGCACGGGCACCGTGGTGACGCCCATCTCGTACTCGCCGAGCGGCATCTCGTCGGCGTACACCGCCGCGGTGCCGGGCGGAGGCACCCCCACCGCCGCGTCGCTGCAGGCGGTGAAGAGCCACCTCCTCTCGCAGGGCCTCACCACGCCGGCGTACGTGCTGCTGATCACCGACGGCCTGCCCAACTGCAACACCGCGCTCGACGCCAACTCCTGCACGCCCACCACGCCCGGCTGCGGCCCCACCCCGGCGGCGAGCACCTGCGCGCTGGGCTCGAAGGACTGCCTCGACTCGGCGGCCACGGTGACGGCGGCGCAGCAGCTCTTCGCGGCGGGCATCAAGGTGTTCGTCGTCGGCTTCGACACCACGCTCACCGCGGGTAACAACAAGGCGGTGCTCGACGCCATCGCGGCGGCGGGCGGCACGGGCAGCGCCTCCGTCGCGTCGAACCAGGCGCAGCTCACGGCGACGCTGAACACCATCGCGCTCAACACCACCACGTGCTGCCGTGACGTGTGCACCGCGGGCGCGAGCCAGTGCAGCGGCACCGGCGCGCGGCAGGTCTGTCAGATGGACAGCAGCATCGGCTGCACCAACTGGGTGACGCAGGCCTGCGCGCAGGGCACCACCTGCAGCGGCGGCGCTTGCCAGGCCTGCACCAACGCCTGCACCGCGGGCGCCACGCGCTGCGCGAATGGAAACGCCGAGCAGTGCGTCGCCAACGCGCAGGGCTGCACCTCGTGGCAGGTGGCCGAGACGTGCGGCTACGGCGAGCTCTGCTCGGGCGGTGCGTGCGGCACGTGTCAGGCGTGCTCCATCGGCGCGTCGCGCTGCACCGCGACGGGCGTCGAGACCTGCGACTGGGACGTGCTCTCGGGTTGCACCCGCTGGACCGCGTCGACCTGCCCGTCGGGCAGCACCTGCCAGAACGGGAGCTGCGCGAGCTGCAACGGCACCTGCACCGCCGGCGCGAAGCGCTGCGCGAACAAGACCGTCGAGACCTGCGTGGCGGACGCCCGCGGCTGCACCGCGTGGCAGGCGGGCCAGACCTGCACCGACTTCTGCAGCGGCGGCGCGTGTGGCACCTGCGGCACGAGCTGCACCGCCGGCCAGACGCGCTGCAACGGCGCCGGCGTCGAGACCTGCCTCATCGACGCCAACCGCTGCCCGGTGTGGGGCCCGGCGCAGCAGTGCCCCGCCAACTCGTACTGCGCGAACGGCGCCTGCGCGCAGTGCACCACGAGCTGCACGCAGGGCGCGAAGCGCTGCGGCGCGAACGGCGCGACCGAGACCTGCCAGCTCGACACCATGGGCTGCACCACGTGGGTGACGAGCGGCCAGTGCGACCTGGGTGGCGGCGAGCGCTGCGACCAGGGCGTGTGCATCCCGCCGTGCCGCGACGCGTGCACGGTCGGCGCGAGCCAGTGCAGCAACGGCCAGCCGCAGTCCTGCCAGATGGGCCCGTCGGGCTGCTCCGTGTGGCGCGACGAGACGACCTGCGGGAGCGACCAGCAGTGCGTCTCAGGCAAGTGCCGCACGCTGTGCATGGGCGGCGAGCTCGAGCAGTGCCCCGCTGGCGAGGTCTGCACCGGCGTCACCGAGGGCCGGTTCTGCTTCCCTGACGAGACCGACGGCGGCGTGGGCGGCGGCGGCGGTTCGACGGGCGGCGGCACGGGTGGTGGCGACGCGACCGGCGGCGGTGGCGGCTCCTCGTCGAGCGGTGGCTCGAGCAGCGAGACCATCGGCGGCAACAACTCCGGACGCATCGGAGCTGCGGCGGCGGGCTGTAACTGCTCGGCGTTCGACGTCGGGGCGCTGCCGCTCTTCGCGCTCGTCTCGCTGGTGCTGCGCCGGCGCGCCACGCGGCGCTGAGGTCGGAAGCATCCTCGACACCCGCGACGAGAGCACGCGAAGCGGGGGCTCTGTCGCGCCGGCACCGTCGGCGAAGGTGACCGCGCGATCGAGCCACAGCTCCATCACCGCTTCCCAGCGCCACGGCGCTCACCTGGTCGAACTACCGAGGCGTGCCGCGAGCGACTGAAACTCGCGTCATCACTCGATCCCTCCGCGAGCGACGTGCGCCGCGTTGATAGCGGTGCGACACGAACCCGTCAGGCTCGTAGACGGATCGGCGGCGGGTCGTGCGCGCAGAGCCGAACTTGCCGCACCCAACGCACGCGCGAGACATGCCAGCGCCTCCGGGCGAGACCGAGACGTGAGTGGGGACGCCGGGCGTGGCCTCGTGCAGCGGGCGCGCGGGCCGCTCGGCTCGCGACTCCTGGTCGTGCCCGCCGCCCCTGCCGACCTCCCATTTCGCTGGCACGGGCGCTCGAGGAAACCGTGGCAAAAACTGGCTCCGCGGAGCGTCGAACCTGCCGCGCGTCAACTTCGAGGCGCGACGTTTGGGCCCCACGCGCCCCGCGCGGCTGTCATCAACGAGTACACGTGAGTCTCCTGGCCACGAGTTCGAGGGGCACGTCCGCGACGAGCAGAGCGAAGGCACCTCGCGCATCCATGCCGCCGTGAGCCCGCGCGCCGCGACATCCGTCGATTGCGCAGAGCGGCGTACTGCGTTCAGTCCGTCGCTGCGTGGCCGGCGACGCGCCGCGCCGAAGAGCAGCGATGCTCCCGGGCGCGCGCGCTGCGTCCAGTCGTTGCGCGTCGAAGAACCTGGGCGCCCAGCTCAGAACGCGCTGCCGTCGACTCGCGTCCCTGGCGAAGAGCTCGCGCTCGACAGCGTCGTGTGCAGCACCCAGCTCGCCGTCGCGGAGCCGTCCACGCCGCGGTTCATCGACACGCCATCGACGCCGCCGAGCGTGCTGGTCCAGCTCACCGAGTCGACGGTCACGCCGCCACCGGTGAGGCTCACCGTGTCCGACGAGTTCGACAGCGCGAGCGTGCCGGTGCTCGCCGTCGCGCCGGAGACGACGAGCGCCTTCCCCGCCGCGAGCGTGGTGCCCGCCGGGAAGACGTGACGCGTCGCCACGCTGTCGGACAGCGTCCAGCCGCTCAGATCGGCGGTGCCATCGCCGACGTTCACCAGCTCGACGAACTCCGCGCTCACGTCGGAGCCGGGCTCGTTCGCCAGCACCTCGTTGAGGATCACCCGCGCGGTCCCCGTCGGAGGAGGCGGCGTGACGTCTCCATCGATGGCGAAGTCACGGACGACGGCCATGTGCTGCATGCCGCTCGCGCCCGAGTCGCCGGTCAGCGCCGGTGACAGCGCGGAGATCGGCGTGAAGACCCGGGTGTCGGCCACCAGGCCGCTGGTGAAGCTCTGGCTGCCGATCACCGTCGCCACCTGCTTCGCCTGGAGCCCCGCCCCGACCAGCACCCAGTCGTACGGCTTCGAGCGCGTCGAGTTCGTGTTGGCGTTGCCGTTGCGGTCGACCGGCCAGGGCCCGCTCGTCGTGACCACCTGGCTCAAGGTCGACAGCGCGCTCTCGGTGCGGCTGTTGGTGTTGAGGTCGCCGCCGATGACGAGCCAGCTCCCCGCCGGCGCCGCCGACTTGATCTGCGAGACGAGCGCCGCTGCCTCCGCCTGGCGCGTCGACGCGCTCGAGGTCGACAGGTGCACGCTCACCGCGAACAGATCCGTCGCGCCGGGGATGTCGATCAACGCCCAGGTGAAGCCGCGCGTGCCGTTGACGCGCGAGTCTGCCCAGGTGCCGCTCTGTCTGATCGGCCAGCGCGAGATGACGCCGTTGGGGATCTGCTCGGTCGCCGCGCCGCGCACCCAGGTGAAGCCCGAGCCGAACGTGCTCGAGACGAACGTGCCGACGTCGCTCGCGTTGAACTCCTGGATCAGCACCACGTCAGGCTCGAGGCCGTCGAAGATGCGCGCGCCGTGGCCGGGGTCGTAGTTCTGGCCGGTCCCCGAGGTGAGGTTGCCGGCGACGATGCGCAGCCGCGTGGTGAGCGCGCCTTCGACGACGCCACGCCCGTCCTCCGAGATCTCGCCCACACCCTCGCCACACGAGAACCACAGCACCGCGCTCCACAGCAGGAGATGTCGTCGCATGGCGCCGCGCCCGAGCAATCTGCTGGCCAGCCGCCCTTCCCCCGCGCGCACGGCAAGCCCGCTGACAGACCCGCTGTGCGACACGCAGACGCTGGTGCACGCCGGCCGCAGGCCGACATCGGCGATCGACACCTACAGCCACGCACCTCAGGCCACGCGGCGGAGATGCGGGTGGGCGTGCGCCGGGTTCTCGAGGCGCTGCTTCATCAGCTCGAGCGAGCGGGCGCACGAGAGACCATCGTCGATGCGCTCGTCGAACGAGTAGCGCACGAGGCAGACGGTGCGAGTGCCGTGCTTCGTCTCGAGCTCCCGGGTGCGGCCGAGCGCGGCGAAGAAGGGGCAGTTCCCCCACTCGTAGAGGTGGTGGTACGCGGCCTCGAGCCCGAGGCTGCCGAGGTTCGCGACGAACATGCTCGTGTAGAGCGGGTCGTGCGCGATGGTCGACGCGGGCAGCAGGTTCCAGCGATCCGCCAGCCGCATCGCGCCGAGGGCGACCTTCACCATCCACAGCGGCAGCTTCTGGGTCAGCGCCAGCTCGCGGTCCTCGGGGCGCTCCACGTCGCTGCGGCCGGTCTTGATGTCGGCGTTGAGCAGCGCCGCCACGTCCTCGAGCGAGGCGCCCTTCGGCACCTCACGCTTGATGGTCACCAGCGCCGCCTCATCGTCGAGCTTGCGCTTCTTCGCCGCGAACGACAGCCACACGCCCTTGCGCTGCCAGATGCGCCCGCCGGAGATGAAGCGGTTGAGGCGCGGCCGCTCGTGCAGCGCCGCCGCCACCGCCCACATGAAGACGTGGAACAGGGTGAGGCGCTCGGCCGGCGCGCGCCCCGCGTTGACGTGCTCGAGGAAGCGGAGCGTCTCGGTCACGTCGAGCTCCTGCTCGAAGTACACGGTCGACTCGGTCCGCCCCTTCATCAGCAGCGGCATGATGGCGCGGGTGGCCGAGAGGTCCTTCACCAGGGTTCCGTCGGGGCGGGTCGTGAGCATGCACACCCCCAGTGCAGCGCGCGGGCCCCGACCCAACTCCCCGTCACCAGTGGGCTCGGCACCGTCGCGCAGTGAAGCGCTTCACACGGGCCTGTGCAGCGGCCTGCACATCACAGCGCCGAGAGCACCCGCGCGGTGAAGTGGTTGAGGATGGTCCAGCTCGGGCCGTGGACGCCCTCGAGCACCAGGGTGAGCCCGATGAAGCCCAGCGCGGCGACCAGCAACGCCCCGGGCGACCAGGCGAGCAGCGAGAGCAGGTCGGCGCGGCTCCACTTCACGCCGTCGTCGAGCCCACGGAGCGCCTGCACCCGGAACAGCACGTAGCCGAAGGGCACCAGGGCGCACATCCACGCCAGGAAGTTCACCAGCGGCACGCCGTGGAACCACGCGGGCAGCGTCTCGTGCCACACCCAGCAGCCGACCGCCGTGGCGATGGGGTCGATCTGCAGATCGAGCAGCGTGGCGAAGGCGCCCACCGCGAGCGCCGAGAGCAGCGCCGAGCTGCGCAGCCACGCGAAGCGCCGCCGCAGCGCCCAGGTGACGAAGACCGCCATGCTCAGCACGACGCTCCAGCCGACCATGGTGGCCACCGGCGCGACGAAGGGCCGCACCATGGTGTCGGTGAGGTTCGTCTCGTGGAAGAAGCCCAGCACGATGCCGCCGTTCTCGAGCACCACGCCGTAGACGAAGCCCACGCCGAAGAAGAGCGCGACGTGCGAGCGGTCGTGCGCCCAGAGGTGCCACACCAGCAGGCCCGCCCAGAGGAAGTTCGACCACTCGTAGAGCCGCAGCACCGTGTCGTGCTCGAGCGGCGACGGCGTGTGCCACAGCCAGATCAACGTCGGCAGCCCGAAGGCGAGCGCGAGCGAGGTGACCAGCAGCCGCTTCGACGCGCCGCCGTGGGTGAAGCGCACCACCTGGTACAGCACGAAGACCGAGAGCGGGAAGATGACGGTGTGCGCGAGGTCGGCGCGCGGCGGGTTGAAGTTGGTCAGCTCGGTGTTGAGCAGCAGCACGCCGTAGATGAAGAACATCCACGCCGGGAGCTGCCTCCACAGCTCACGTCGCGCCGCCGGCCACGCAGCGACCACCACGGGTTCTGCGGGGAGCGAGGTCTCCGGCGTGCTCATGGGCGCCCGGAGCGTGACCGGGCCGCCCGCGCAGCGTCAAGGCGCCTCGTTCATCAGACCGCGCGCAGCGTCACCTCGGTCACCTCGCCGCGGGGCCCGATGCGGAACGGAGGACCCCAGTAGCCGGTGCCGTTGCTGGTGTAGGTCAGCACGCCGTGGATGCGCTCGAGGCCGCCGATGACGGGCTGCTGGAGCTTCACGAAGAACATGAAGGGAAAGATCTGCCCGCCGTGCGTGTGGCCCGAGAGCATCAGCGCCACGTTCGCGTCCTTCGCGCGCGCGGCGAAGCGGGGCTGGTGCGAGAGGAGGATCCGCGGAGCCCCCGCGGGCGCGTTGGCGAAGGCGAGATCGACGCGCGGCGCGTGGGCCTCCGAGAAGCGCGCGCCCTCGACGTCGGTGACGCCGCCGATGACCAGCTTCCCGTCAGCGAGCGCCCGGTGCTCGTTGTGGAGCACGTGCCAGCCGAGCCGCCGCCCCTCCGCCATCCATGCCGAGGCGCCGTGGTAGTACTCGTGGTTCCCCGTGACGTAGAAGACGCCGTGCTTGCCGCGCAGGCCGCCGAGCGGCGCCACCTCGTCGTGCAGCCGCGCCACCGAGCCGTCGATCAGATCTCCGGTGATGACCACCGCGTCCGGCGAGAGCGCGTTCACCTGCTCGGTCACCTGCTGCGCGAAGTCGCGCCCGAGCGTCTCTCCGATGTGCACGTCGGAGAGCTGCACGATGCGGAAGCCGTCGAGCGAGCGATCGAGCCCGGGCACGTCGATGGTGATGCGCCTGGTGAGCGGACGGCGCGAGACGAAGAAGCCGAACACGAGCGCCGGCACGACGAGCGCCGCGACGCCGAACGCGCGCCACGCGGCCCACTCCGGCGGCACGGTCGTCACCTGGCCGACGAGGTACAGCCCGAGGTCGCTCACCGCCGTCGCCACCAGCAGCAGGCCGAACGCCCCCATCCACACGAAGCCGAGCCACTGAAAGACCTTCGCCACCGGGCGCGGCAGGAGCCGGCCTCCGAGGAAGCCGCCGAAGATCGACGCGAAGAAGGTCCACAAGAGCGCCCACGCCACGGTCGCGAAGGGCTCGGCCATGTGCGCGTCGCGGATCAGCCGCGCGCCCAGGTACCAGTGGAGCCCCACCACCAGGCTCGACATCACCGACAGCAACAGCAGGCCGCGCACGAAGAGCAGCACCGGAATGTCGCGAAAGCCTGCCTCTGAAGTCGCCGTCTGCTCGTCGCTCATGAACTCGCGCAACCTAATGGTCGCCGCGCCCGCCTGCCGGAATCGCCACACTTCTTCGCATCCCGGGGCATTTCGGCGCCGCCGTGCACCACAAACCGGAGCGGCCGCGCTCCAGACCCACACTGTGGGCAATGTCAAAACTCCTGCACGACAACCTATTGAAGAAACTCAGGAATTCACGATTCGAGAATCCATCCAGACGTTCGCTTCTGGAGGTTGCCCATGCCTGTTTCTGCCGCTCGCTCGCTCGCTTCGACCGGCCTCGTTGGCTCCACGTCTTCCCCGCAGCTCGGTGTCGGTGACTTCGGCGCCTCGGTGACGGAGCTGCAGAACCTGCTCAAGCGCGCCGGGTTTCCGACGGGCCCCATCGACGGTGACTTCGGGCCGATGACGGCGGCGGCAGTGAAGCGCTTCCAGTCTGCGCGCGGGCTCGCGGTCGATGGCGTGGTGGGGCCGGCGACGTGGGCGGCGCTGAGGGCGAGCGCGCCGACGGCTCCGACGCCTTCGGGCGCGAGCGCGCCGGTGCTGCGCAGCGGAGACCTCGGCGCCGATGTGCAGCGGCTGCAGGAGCTGCTGAAGCGGCATGGCTTCGATGCGGGCGGCGTTGACGGGAGCTTCGGCCCGATGACGCGCTCGGCGGTGGTGCGCTTCCAGCGCGCGAAGGGGCTCGAGGCCGATGGCGTGGTCGGGCCCAACACCTGGCGCGCGCTCGAAGGACAGGTGGTCGCGCCGACGCCTCCGCCGAGCAACGGCGACTTCCGCACCCGCATCCTCGACGCCGCGCGCGGCGAGCTGGGCAACCTCGAGAGCGGCAACAACCGCGGGGAGATCCTCAAGTACCCCAACAGCTTCGGCCGCGGCGCGGAGGCGTGGTGCGCCGACTTCGCGAGCTGGGTGATGCAGCAAGCGGGCGGCTCGATGAACGACCCCTACTGCCCGAGCGTGGTGAACCAGCTCAAGGCCGACGGGAACTGGAAGGGGAAGTCGAACCCGCAGCCGGGCGACCTCGTGCTCTTCGACTGGGACGGCGATCGCGTCGCCGACCACATCGGCATCGTCGAGAAGATCAACTCCGACGGGACCATCGGCACCATCGAGGGCAACACCGAGAACCCGCAGACCGGCCAGGAGGGCGTGTGGCGCCGGACGCGGACGATGGGCGTCATCCTCGGCTTCGGCCAGCCGTACTGACCGATGCTCCGCCAGGCTGCTCAGGGCCGCGCAACACCTCGAGTCGTGTAGCGGTCGGAGCCAATCACGACATCGAGAGCGTCGGCTGCGTTTGCGATCGGCCTCTTCTCCAGACGACCGGCGACTGGCCCCGAAATCGAGCCTTGCCAGTAGTAGCTCGGCAGACTCGAGGGGCTCTGCTTCTTCCAGCCGGTCCTGATGCCCTCCAGGTTCCAGAGCTTCCCGTCCAGAGTGACCGTCGTCGTGTGGGAGTACACGTAGTCCGACGCGGGAGTCGACCCGCAGCTCCCAGCACAGGTGGAGTAGACAAGCCCGACGTTGTACTGAACACGGCGGTCGGCGAACTGCACGAAGCCAGCGTAGGTCCCCTCACCAAAGACCTCGGTCGAGTAGCCCGAGCCCGACGGCCCACTCCACACCGTCGACGACGACTCATCTGACACGTCAACTGTCATCGGTTCGCTCGTGGTGAAGGTCCCCACGAATCGCGAGCGCCGATAGCCAAGAATGCAGCGCGACTCACCGTCGGCCCACAGCCAGGTGACGTCGACGCTCGTCCCCTCAACGGGGAATCCTGTCGTCAGGACGTCGCCCACAATGGAATTCACGCGGAACTCGAAACTCCGGCCGCCCTCACTCGTCACTCGAAGAGTCGTCCCCCCTGGTGTGTACGTCGAACTGCCATCGGCGTGCTCAACCAGGGTGCCCGTCGTCACCTGAGCACCGGCGGCGCGATGCGCCGCGCGAAGCCAGCTCAGCGCGTTCTCTCCGTAGCTGACGCGCAAGGTCGCGCTCGTCCGCCAGACATCCTCCTGCGCCGACCACACCGCCTCCGCCAAGTTCGTCGATGGCGCCGGGTCGCCGCCGCCAGCCGCGCCACCGCCGCCAACCGCGCCACCACCGCCAACCGCGCCACCACCGCCAACCGCGCCACCACCGCCGGCGGCTGTTCCGCCTCCCCCGCCCCCAGCAGCGCTGGCCGCCTGACACCGACCCGACTGACAGAGCTGGCCGCCGACGCAGACGTCGCAGCTGTTCGCGCCGATGCCACAGGCATCAATGCTGCTGCCGAGTTCGCAGACGTCATTTCGGCAGCAGCCGGTGCAGTTGTCCACTCGACAGGCCGGCTGGGGACCACCACACCCGACGAGCCCAATGGCCAGAATCAAGAACGTGGTGAGCCTCGCAGGAATCCGGGCAACAACAGAAGTCCACTTCAGGATGTGGTCGGAGTGCATGGTCCTCCGTCAAGGCAAAGGACTCGCCAGCCCGATCTGGCCTGAGTTCGCTGTCTTCCAGGACCGAGGGCTCCCTCTGAAGAGACGAGACGAGTCCGCAGAGGGAGACTTCGCTGCGCGCGCGTCAGCGCGTGTAGATGTGGAAGAACTGCTCCGGGAGGATCGCCGGAGCCTGCGCCAGCTTGTAGCCAGCCTCGGTGAGCTCGGCGGTCACCTGCTCCGGAGGCACCTTCGCCTCGGCGGGCGGCCCCATCTTCGAGGCGATGGTGAAGTCGATGATCACCAGGCGCCCGCCCGGCTTCAGCGAGCCCGCGAGCTTCGCGAAGTACGCCGGGCGGTGCTCGATGTGGTGGTAGGTGTTCACCATGATGATGAGGTCCACCGGCTCGGGGATCTTCGCGTCATCGAACGCCGCCAGCGCCGAGCTCAGGTTGCTCAGCCCCTCGGTCGCCGCGCGCTTGTTGAGGAAGTCGACCATCGTCTGCTCGACGTCCATCCCGAACACGCGGCCCTGCGGGAGCGCCTTCGCGAAGCGCACCGGGAAGTAGCCGGTCGCGGAGCCGATGTCGGCCACCTTCGCGTCGGGCGGCAGCGCGAGCGTCGCGAGCACCGCGTCGGGCTTCTGCCACGCGTCGCGCGACGGGTCTTCGAAGCGCGCCGCCCAGGCGTCTGCGTCGTCGAAGCGGTGGTTGCCGGTGTGGTGCGAGTGCTCCGGCGTCCTGCAGCCGAAGAACGAGAGGAGCGCCGAGAGGGAGATCACGGAAAGGAAGAAGCGGCGAAGCATGTTGAGGGGCATGTAACGCAGTGCGAGGGTGTCCGGCATGAGTCTCTTCTCGGAGTGCGCCAGCCTCTTCATCGTCGGCTTCCCCGGCACCAGCCCCGACGCGGAGGTCAAACGCCTCATCGACGACGGCGTGGGCGGCGTCATCCTCTTCAAGCGCAACGTCGAGAGCCCCCGCCAGGTCGCTGAGCTGGTGCGCGCGCTCAAGACGCACGCGGGCCGCCCACTCCTCGCCTCCGTCGATCAGGAGGGCGGGCGCGTCGCGCGGTTGCGGGGCGCCCCCTTCACCTCGCTCCCGCCGATGCGTCAGCTGGGCCTGGCGGGTGACGCGGCGCTCGTCGAGCGGGCCGGGCGGCTCCTCGCGCTCGAGGTGCGCGCGCTCGGCTTCGACGTCGACTTCGCGCCGGTGCTCGACGTCGACACCAACCCCGCCAACCCCGTCATCGGCGACCGCTCGTTCCACCGTGACGCCGCGGAGGTGGCGCGGCTCGGCGTCGCGCTCGGCCGCGGGCTCGAGGCCGGCGGCGTCGCCTCGTGCGGCAAGCACTTCCCGGGGCACGGCGACACCGCGAAGGACTCGCACCTCGATCTCCCGTCGCTCCCGCACGACCTGGCGCGGCTGCGCAGCACCGAGCTGGTGCCCTTCGCGCAGTGGGCGAAGGCCGGCCTCGCCTCGGTGATGACCGCGCACGTCATCTTCGACGCGCTCGACCCGGGCGTCCCCGCCACGATGAGCCGCAAGGTGCTCGACGGCCTCCTGCGCCGAGAGCTCGGCTACCAGGGCGTGGTGGTGAGCGACGACCTCGAGATGAAGGCCATCAGCGAGCACTTCTCGATCGAGCGCGCGGTGGTCGACGGGCTGCTCGCCGGCGTCGACGCCTTCCTCGTCTGCCATCACGCCGACGTGCAGCGCCGCGCGATCGACGCGCTGGTGAAGGCCGTCGAGCAGGGGACCGTTCCCCGCGCGCGGCTCGAGGAGGCACGCAGCCGCGTCGCCGCGCTCATGCGGCGCTTCGTGCACGGCCCGGAGGAGCTCCTCTCGACCCTCGGGACGCCCGCGCACGCCGCGCTCGCCGCCGGGCTCAGCGTCGAGACCTTCGCCGGGCGCGACCCCACCGAGCGCGCGTGAACAACGCCCGCTCCGCGCCCGTCCGGTGACCTGATGCTCCTCCCGCTCCTGCTCCTCGCCGCCGCGCCCGGCCCGGTCGATCTCCCGGTGCCGGAGGCGCTCCGCGCGAAGACCTGCCAGCCGGAGCTGAGCGGCATCACCTGGGTCCCGCAGCTCCGCCGCTACCTCGTGCTCAGCGACGACACCGGGCTGCTCGACACCCCGAGCTGGCACTCGCCGTGGCTCTTCTCGCTCGACGTCGAAGGGCGCTTCGACCCCGCGCCCCGCGTGCTGGAAGGCCTCGACGAGCTCGACGACGCCGAGAGCATCACGCCCGGGCCCGAGGGCACGTACTTCCTCACCACGTCGCACGCGCTGTCGAAGAAGGGCAAGTCGAAGCCGCCGCGCCGGCAGCTCCTGTGGCTCGCCCTCGAAGGCGAGCGCCTGCGCGCGAAGGGCCGGTTCGATCTCACGACCTTCGCGCTCCCCGAGCTCGTCACCGGCCACGAAGCGGAGCTGGACATCGAGGCCCTCGCCTTCCGCGACGGCGCGCTCTTCGTGGGCCTCAAGGCACCGCTCGACGACGCCGGGCGCGCGGCGATCGTCCGCATCGACGACGCGACCGCGCTCTTCACCGGGGGGAAGAAGCGCGCCCTGCCGCAGCCGCGCGTGTGGGCTCGCCCGAAGCTCGAGGTGCCCGACGCCGAGGGCAAGCCCGTGCCCGAGGGCGTGACCGATCTGCTCTTCCTCCCCGATGGCACGCTGCTCGTCGCCGCGAACGCGCCGAAGTCGGGTGCCCCCGACGGCGGCGGCGCGGTGTGGAGGCTCGCTGGCCCCGACGCGGCGCCGGTGCTCGTGCAGCGGTTCCCGGGCCTCAAGCCCGAGGGGCTGACGCTGAGCCCCGACGGCAGGCAGGTGGTGGTGGTCTTCGATCGAGGGCCTGAGGCGGCGCAGTGGGTGCGCCTGCCGCTGCCCCGCTGAGCGCCCGGCTCACTCGCCGAGGTACGCCTTGCGGATCTCCTCGCTGGCGAGGAGCGCCTGCCCGGTGCCCTCCATCACCACCTCGCCGGTCTCGAGCACGTAGGCCCACTGCGCGAGGCCGAGGGCGAGGTGCGCGTTCTGCTCGACGAGGAGGATCGACGTGCCCTGCGCGTTCACGTCCTTGAGGATGCGGAAGATGATCTGCGTCACCTGCGGCGCGAGGCCGAGCGACGGCTCGTCGAGGAGCAGCAGCGTCGGGCGCGACATCAGCGCGCGAGAGATGGCGAGCATCTGCTGCTCACCGCCCGAGAGCGTGCCGGCGAGCTGCTCGCGGCGTTCCTTGAGGCGGGGGAAGAGGCCGAACATCTTCTCGAGATCGGCGGCGATGCCTTCGCGATCGCGGCGGAGGTACGCGCCGAGGTCGAGGTTCTCCTGCACCGTGAGGTTCGGGAAGATGCCGCGGCCCTCGGGCGCGTGGGCGAGCCCCTTCGGCACGAGCTCGTTCGACTTGAGCCCGTCGACGCGCTCGCCGCGGAGCGTGATGACGCCCCCCGCGGGCTTGAGCATCCCCGAGACGGCGCGCAGCGTGCTCGTCTTGCCCGCGCCGTTCGCGCCGATCAGCGCCACCGCCTCGCCCTTCCCCACCGCCAGCGAGATGCCCTTGAGCGCCTTGATCGCGCCGTAGCTGACCTCGAGCGCCTTCACCTCGAGCAGCGGCTCGTGCGCCGCGCGCGTGCCGAGCGACGTGGGCGCCTTCGCGTCAGCCATGGGCCGGCGCCTCCCCGAGGTAGGCCTCGATCACCTTCGCGTCGGCGCGCACCGCCGCCGGCTCGCCGCGCGCGATGGTCTCGCCGTGATCGAGCACGGTGAGGTGCTCGCAGATGCCCATCACCAGCTTCATGTCGTGCTCGATGACGAGGATGCCCAGCTCGAAGCGCTGCCGCAGCTCGCGGATCAGCACCATGAGGTCGGCCTTCTCGCGCGTGTTCATGCCCGCCGCCGGCTCGTCGAGCAGCAGCACCTTGGGCGTGGTGCCCAGCGCGCGGGCGATCTCCAGGCGACGCTGCTCGCCGTACGGGAGGTTGAGCGCCAGCTCGTCGGCGCGGTGGCTCAGCCCCATCACCTCGAGCAGCTCGCGCGCGCGCCTCTCGATGCCCGCCTCCTCGGCGAGGAAGGTGTTGGTGCGAATCAGCGCGCGCCACCACTCGCGGTAGTTGTCGAGCGCGTCGAGCATCGAGCCCAGCAGCCGCTGGGGTCGCGCGCCGCGCCGGAGCGCCTCGACCTTCGCGCGATCGAACAGCGGCGCGCGCTCGGCGAGCACCGCGATGCGCACGTTGTCGAGCGCCGACAGCTGCTTGAAGAGGCGAATGTTCTGGAACGTGCGCGCCAGCCCGAGCCGGTTGATCTGGTGCGGCCGCCGCCCGTTCACCTTCACGCCGTCGACGAACACCTCGCCCTCGGTCGGGAGGTACACGCCGGTCAGCACGTTGAAGGCCGTGGTCTTGCCCGCCCCGTTCGGCCCGATGAGCCCCTTGAGATCGCCCTTGCGGATCTCCAGGTCGAAGTCCGACAGCGCCTTGAGGCCGCCGAAGCGAATCGAGACCTTCTTCGCGTGGAGCAACGGCTCGCTCATGGCGCCGGCGCTCCCTTGCGCCGCTTGAGCAGATCCCACAGCTCCTGCGTGCCGAAGAGCCCCTGCGGGCGCGTGAGCATCATCACCACCAGCAGGAGCCCGAAGATCGGCTTGCGGAGCTGATCGATGCTCTGCGCGAGCGACGCGTTGTCGCCGCCGATGGTGATGAAGGCCGCGCGCATGCCCTCCGGGAGCAGCGTCAGCACCACCGCCGCCACCACCGCGCCCGTGGTGCTCCCCAGGCCGCCGGCGACGATCATCACCACGATCTCCATCGACTTGACGAAGCTGAAGCTGTCGCCCGGCGTGATGATGCTCTGGAAGTGGGCGAAGAGGCCGCCGGCCACGCCGGCGAAGAAGCTCGAGACCACGAAGGCGCGCACCTTGTAGGCCGTGGTGTCGACGCCCATCGCCTCGGCGGCCACCTCGTCTTCGCGAATGGCCACCAGGTTGCGCCCGTGCGGCGAGGCGAGCAGCCGGCGCGCGAAGAGGATCACCAGGAACACCGTGAACCACACCGCGAAGAAGGTGGTGTGCTGGGGCGTGCCCGACAGCCCGAGCGCGCCGCCCAGGGCCGGCGTGTTGCGCACGATGACGAGGATGATCTCCCCGAAGCCGAGCGTGACGATCGCCAGGTAGTCGCCGCGCAGCCGCAGGCTGGGCAGCCCGACCAGGAAGCCGCACGCGCCCGCCACCACGCCGCCGACCAGCAGCGAGAGCACGAAGAAGAGCTGCTGCCCCACGGCCTCGGGCAGGAAGCCGATGCGGTACTCGTGGAGCGCCGCCGAGAGCACCGCCGACGAGAACGCGCCGACCGCCATGAAGCCGGCGTGCCCGATGCTGAACTGGCCGGTCATGCCGTTGATGATGTTGAGGCTCACCGCGAGCACCACGTTCACGCCGACCAGCAGCGAGAGGTACACGAAGTACTCGCTGCCCGAGGTGGCGACCTGGAGCAGCGCGAGCACCGCGACGGCGATGGAGACCGGGGTGAAGGACTTCACGGGAGGGCGATGCTCCTACACCGCCCTCCCTACAGGCTCAAACGAAGACTCAGAGTGCGCCCTTCTGCTCGAGCACCCAGAGCGTCGCGGCGACGTCGGCGTTGCAGTCGTAGGTGCGCTGCGCGTCGGACACCGAGGCCCAGCTCGACCCGCCCTTCTCGATCTTCCCGTTCTCGAAGGTGGCCTGGGTGCTGCCGCCGATCTCCACGTACCACTTCGAGCCGCGCTTGACGGCCTTGCCCTTCGTCGAGCCGCCCTTCTCGATGGTGATCTCGCCCGAAGACTCGCGGTACGTGTACTGGGTGCTGCCGCTCTTCTCGACGCGGCCGCTGCTGCACTTGAAGTCGGCGGCCAGCGCGGACACCGAGAACACGGACACCACGGCGACGGCCTTCAGCATCGAACGGATCATCTGGGAGCTCCTGTGGAGGGAAGTGGAACGACGGCGGCCTGACCCCGGGCGAAGCGCCGGCGTGCAGAAAACCCGCACCGCTCAGCGCGGCGAGAAGTCCGACGACACGTCCTCGAAGGCGGCGCGCTCGGCGGCGAGGTCCATCACGAAGGCGCGCGCCTCGAGCGAAGCGCCAGGCCGCTCGACCCACACCCCGGCGTCGGAAGAGGCGACGCCCCCGGCGCCCTCGGAGCGATCGAACGTCACCCGCGGCGAGCGCGCCACCACACCATCGCGCCCCGTCAGCCGCACGCCCCCCTCCGCCTCCAGCCGCCCGGCGACGAAGTTGCCCGTCACCAGCGGCGCGGTGATGCGCGTGCCGTCGCGCACCACGAGCACGCCGGCGTCGTGCGCGACGAGATCGCCCGGCGTGCCGGCCTCACGGAACACGTCGAGCACGTCGGCGGTGGTGACGACGCGCAGCTCCCCGCCGGAGTACGAGCGCACGCTCACCCGCCGCAGCTGGAGATCGGCCTGGGAGGGATCGCGCGGAGGCGGCGCGGGGCGGGAGCACGCCGCGAGCACCATCAGCGCCAGGAGTCCGTTCCGCACCGGGCCTCACATACCACCTCCGGCGTTGAACGACTCCAGGGCCGAGGGCATGAAGGTGCGATGCGCAGGGTGCTCGGCTCCGTCGCGGCGGTGGTGGCGCTGGTCCTCGCCGGAGGGTGGCTGTTGCTCGGCGCGCAGGCGCGCGCGCTCGCGGGGCCGCTCGTCGACGACGCGATCGGCCTCGAGGCCCGCCGCTTCGAGCTGCGCGCGGCCAGCGACGAGGGCTCGGTGTTCGAGTGCGTGGGGCCCCGCGCCGACGTCTCGCCCGACCTGAGCCGCACGTTGCCCTGGCTCCAGCCGGAGGTCCGCGAGGTGACCGAGGGCACGCGCGCCTGGTCGGAGCTCCCGCTCGAGCAGCGGGCGCTCGCCGAGCGCGAGTTCACCTGGCTCGCGGAGCTGCTCGCCTGTGGGCGTCGCCGTCTCGTCGCGCCGGTGGCTGGCATCGGGCCCTTCGCCGCGGTGAGCCACGGGCGCCGACAGACGATGCCGCGCACCATGGACGCCCTCGCCTCGCTGGGGCCGCTGCAGATGCGCGCCTCGCTCGAGCGGGGCGACGTCGAGGCCGCGCTCGACGTCTGCGCCTCGACGCTGGTGCTCACCACGGCGTGGCTGCGGCTCGAGGGCCTGGAGTCGATGCTCGCCACCTTCGCGCCGACCCGCGGCGTGCTTCCCGCCTGCCGCGAGGCGCTCTCGGCCGCCACGCCGGCGCAGCGCGCGGCCTTCACCCGCCGCCTCGAAGACGTCCGCGACCTCGCGCCCGACTACGCCGAGCTGATGCGCCTCGAGCGCACCCAGCTCGCGCTCCGCCTCTTCGGGGCCTGGGTCCCGGGCGAGCTCGACGGCCGGCTCCCCGAGGCAGCGAAGGACATCACCCGCTCTCGTCGCGCCGAGCGGTGGTCGCGCGGCGTCGGGGCCACCCTCGCCCTGCGGCTGTACTGGAAGCGCTTCGATCGCGAGCTCCGCGCGGTCGAGGCCGCGGCCAACCTGGACCCCGCATCGCGTGAGCGCGACATCGTCGCCGCGCAGGATCGCCTCGCCTCGACGTTCCTCGCGCGCTTCTTCAGCGCGCCGCCGGTGGACCTCAAGTACCAGCTGTACGCCGGCTACCTCGACACGCTCCGCGCGCAGCTCGACGGGCTCACTGCGGCGGCGCGGTGACCGACTGCTGCGAGACCAGCACCCACACCGAGCGCGTGGGCTGGCTGTACATGAGGGTGATGGCCACGTTGCGCCACCCGTGCTCGAACTTGAAGACGAAGCCGAACGTCTCGTAGAGCTGCTGGCGCTCCACGCCCTCGAGGAAGCGCCCGTAGAACTCCTTCACCTTGGTGCACGGCGCGAGCTCGTCGAAGAAGTTCCGGCCGATCTGCCGCTCGCGGCGCACGCGCGCGAGGTCGGCCTCGGTCTGGTTGAACTTGAGGATGTTCCCCTGCTCGTCGAGCTGGATCATCCCGAAGGGGAGCGCGTGGAGCTCGTCTTCGGTGAGCTGCTCGACCCGCTGGAGGACCGACGCTGGCGTGAGGGAGGCCATGGGGTGTCTCTCACGACCGACCGCCCGCCGCGCAAGCTCATCGCGCCAGCGTGTCGATCGGTCGCGCCTCGAGCGCCGCGCGGAGCCGTTGATCGAGCTGGAGCCGGGTGAAGGGCTTGCGGATGTGCTGGGTGCCCACCGGGAGGTTGGCGCCCGCCTCCTCGAGGTGGCCCGACATCAGCAGCACGCCCAGCGAGGGCTGGAGCGTCCGCGCGGTTCGCGCCAGCTCGCGCCCCGAGAGCTCCGGCAGGAGCAGGTCGGTCACCAGCGCGTCGAAGGTCACCGCCCGCAGGGCGGCGAGCGCGTCGGTGGGGCACGCGACCGAGGTGACGGCATAGCCGAGCGTCTCGAGCAGCGCGTGCGTGAGGCGCAAGACCATCGGGTCGTCTTCGACGAGCAGCACCCGCTCGTTGCCGCCGCGCGCGACGAAGGTCTCGCGTTCGCCCGGCTCGTGTGCGTCGGCGGCGCGCGGGAAGAAGAGCGAGAAGGTCGTGCCCCGGCCCGGCTCGCTCTCGACGGTGATGTGCCCCGCGCTCTGGCTCACGATGCCGAAGACGGTGGCCAGACCGAGGCCGGTGCCGCGCCCCACGGCCTTGGTGCTGAAGAAGGGCTCGAAGATGCGCTCGCGCGTCTCCGCGTCCATCCCCGCGCCGTCGTCGCGGACGAGCAGGCGAACGTACTCCCCCGGAGGAAGCGCGCCGCTGCGCTCGGCGACCCGAAGCTGCGAGGTGCCCAGCGAGATACGCCCCGTCGCCGCGATGGCATCGCGCGCGTTCACCACCAGGTTGACCAGCACCTGGTCGAGCTGCGCGGGGTCGAGCTTCACCGGCCAGCCGCCGCTCCCCGCGTCGAAGGTGAGCTCGATCTCCTCGCCGATGAGCCGCCGGAGCATCTTCACCGTCGCCGCGATCGACGTGTCGAGGTCGAGCACCCGGGGCGTCGACGAGCCGCGCCGCGCGAAGGTGAGCAACTGCCGCGTCAGCTCCGCCGAGCGCTGCGCGGCCTGGAGGATCTCCTCCAGCGCCTCCCGCCACGGAGACTCGGGCGGTAGCTCCTCGAGCAGCTCATCGGTGCGCCCGAGGATGACGGTCAGCATGTTGTTGAAGTCGTGCGCGACGCCCCCCGCCAGCCGCCCGACCGAGTCGAGGCGCTGGGTGCTGCTGAGCTGCGCCTGGAGCCGCGCGCGCTCCGCTTCGGCGAGCTTCTGGTCGGTGAGGTCGCGCGAGCAGGCGACGAAGAACTCCTGCCCCTCGAACTGCAGGTAGGTCACCGTCACTTCCACCGGGAAGGTGACGCCGCTCTTGCGCCGGTGGACCGTCTCGAACACGCGCGGCGTCGACAGCCCGATGAAGAGCTTGATGTGCCGCGCCCAGTCTTCCGGCGTGAAGGTGGGGTTGATGTCGAAGATGGTCATCTCCAGCAGCTCCTCGCGGGAGTAGCCGAGCTTCTGGCAGATGAACTCGTTGGCGCTCAGGAGCCTGCCGTCGAGGGAGATCCGGAGGATGCCGATCGCCGCGCGATCGAGACTGAATTGCGAGAGTTTCAGCTCCGCATCGGACAAATGAGGCCCCCGCGCGACTATAGGTCCCGCCGCGCACCGCCGCAGCGTCGGATCAGCGCATCAGCGCAGCCCGCGCGCGGTCACGAGGTACACCGCGAAGCTGCCCAGCCAGTGTCCGCCCTCGTAGTGCTCGCCGGTGACCGCTGCGAGGCCGGCCTCGCGATGCGCCCGCGCCGCACGCTCGAGCGCGGGGCGCCGAGGGTCGGCGGCCGGCAACCCCGCGGCGATGCCCTCGAGCATCCACGCCCGCGAGAGGTTGAGCCCGTCGAGGTGCGCCAGTTTCGGGTCGGCGCGGTCGGTCACTTCCGCGGGGCTGAGCCACGGCGCGTCGGCCGAGACCGGGACCTGAGGGAGGAAGTCGCCAAGCCACTTCGCGAAGACCTCGGGCGGCTGCACGCGCCGCAGGAGATCCGCCTCCGCGAGGCAGGGTGAGAGGAAGTCCTGGCCGTTGGGCTCCCACGTCAGCGGGCAGCCGCGATCGTTGCCGTAGAAGGTGCCGATGCGCTCGACGAGCAGTGCCTCGAGCTCCGCGTGCCGAGCCCGCCGCGCCCAGTCGAGCGCCAGCCCGAAGGCGAACGCGGTCTGGTCGTGCTCCCCGATGCGGATCGGCCTGGTCAGCTTCGGCAGCCACGCCATCAACCGCCGCGCGGCCGCGGCCTCGAGCGGCTCGAGCGCCTTCGACCACGCGCGCGCCTCGGGCGAATCCCACTCGCGCAGCTCCGCCGCGAGCTGGAGCAGCCACGCGAGGCCGTAGGGCCGCTCGAAGCTCACCCGCCCCGGCGCCTCGAGGTAGCGCAGCTCGGCAGCGAGGTTCTTCGCGGTGAGGCTCCTCGCCAGCGCCCGCCGGGCCGCCGCCGCGAACGGCGCGTCGGGCCAGGTGCGGGCCAGCCGCGCGAGCAGCCAGTGCCCGTGCACCGACGAGTGCCAGTCGTAGCAGCCGTAGAAGGCCGGCGTCAGCGCGTGCGGAGGCTGCACGTCGCGCGCGTCGTTGAGCACGTGCGCGAGCTTGTTCGGGTACTCGCGGTGCACGCACGCCAGCGCCAGCTTCGCGAAGCGGTCCGCCGACGCGGCGTCGAACTCACCGGGCGCCGCCGCGAGCACGGAAACCATCAGGAACACGGGCATGGCGGGCACAGAACCCGTTCCGAAAACGGGGATCAACCCGCTTGCGCGCGGCAACCAACGTTTGACATGACGGCCCTCGCCTTCCCCCTCGCGCACATGCCGAACGACCTCGCTGCGGCGGCCGATCCCCTCCGTTCGCTCGCGCTCGCCGCGCGTGACGGGGAAAGTGTCGCCTTTACGCAGCTTTACGAGCGCACGAGGGAACAGGCGTGGCGGGTGCTCTACCGCGTGGTGGGTCAGAGCCCCGACCTCGAAGACCTCGTGCAGGAGTCGTACATCCAGCTCATGCGCGCCCTGAAGACCTACCGGGGCGACTCGCGGGTGAGCACGTTCCTCCACCGGGTGTGCGTCAACGTCGGGCTGATGCACCTCCGCGGGCGGCGCCGTCGCAAGGAAGAGGCGACCGACGAGGTGCCGGAGGACCCGACCGACGAGCGCCACGACCCGGAGCGGGCGGCGCAGGTGAAGCAGGCCGCGTCGCTGGTGCAGAAGGCGCTCGCGACGCTCAGTGAGGAGAAAGCCGCCGTGTTCGTGTACCACGAGCTCCTGGGCATGAAGCCGGAAGAGATCTCCGAGCTCGTCGACTGTCCGGTGAACACCGTGCGCTCGCGCCTCAACCGCGCGCGCCAGGACTTCACCGAGGTCGTCGTGAAGCTGAAGCGGGGTGAGCCATGAGCCACCTCGAACATGACGTGCTCTGGGGGCTCGCGCGCAACGAGCTCGACGCGGGCGCCCGCGCGCAGGCCGAGCGGCACCTCGCCGACTGCGCCGATTGCCGGGTCTCGCTCGAAGACGTGAAGCTCGCGCAGGGCGTGCTGATGGATCTGCCGCCCGTGCCGGCGATGCCGGAGGCGATGGCGCGCCGCGTGGGCCAGTCGCTGGCCGAGGCCGCCGATGCGCAGGTGGCGCGGCGCTTCACCTCGTGGTGGCAGTCGCTCTTCACGCCACGCTTCATGCTCGCGTCGGCGCTGGGCGTGGTGCTCGTCATCGGCGGTGCGTGGCTGCTCGCGCCACGCGGGGAGCCGACGCCCACGTCAGCACCGCTCGCCGTCACGCCGCCCACTCCGACGCCCTCCGAGACGCCCGCGCCGACGAAGAAGAAGCTCGCGGTCACCGTCGCCAGCGCGAAGAAGGCCAGCGCGGCGAAGAAGCAGGTGCTCAGCGAGGGCGCGACGGTGGCGACGCAGAGCGGCGGCAACCTGTGGATGCAGCTCCCCGACGGCTCGCGCGCCGGCCTCACCGGCGCCTCGGAGGTCACCCTCGCGACGCTCGAGGAGAAGCAGCTGACGCTCGACGTGGCGAAGGGCAGCCTCGCGCTGGTGGTGCCGCACCGCGAAGACCGGGTGCTCACCGTTCGTGCCGGCGAGGTCGAGGTGAAGGATCTCGGCACGCGCTTCCTCGTCTCGCGCGAGCCGACGCACACCTTCGTCGCCGTCGAGGAGGGCCTCGTCGAGGTGAAGACGCCCGCGGGGACGCGCGAGGTGCGCGCGGGCCACGCCGTCACCTGGCGCGGAGGGAAGCTGAGCGAGCTCGACTGGGCGCCGGTCGCGCCGCCCGCCGCGGTGGAGAAGCCGGTGGTCGCGAAGCCCGAGACGCCGCCCATCCCCGAGCAGCGCGACGCCGACTCGATCGCCCGCCTCGAGGAAGAAGACGAGGCGCCGCTGCCGCCGGTCGAAGACGGCGCCGACGAGTCTGCGCCGCAGACGCAGCCCGCGCCTGATCAGACGCCCGCGACGGTCGACGAGCAGTGGGCAGGCCTGCCGGAGCAGCCGAAGGACGGCAAGCAGCTGCCGCCCGTCTCGGCCTTCACGCCGCCGAAGAAGGTCGTCACCTCGACCGAGCGCGGCTTCTCGCTGCGCATCATCGAGCGCAAGCTGCGGGAGATCGGCACCGTCATCACCTCGCCATCGGGCCGCGAAGCGAGGGCGCGCAACGTGCTGCTCGCCGCCGACGCGGGCGACTGCGCCCACGCGCTCAAGCTCGCCGACGCCTGGCTCTCGGAGCCGGTGACCAACGCGCCCAACGAGCCGCTGCTGCGGCGCAGCGTGCAGCTCCAGCAGGTGCGCTGCCTCAACCGCCTCGGGCGCACGCAAGACGCGGCGACCCTGCAGCGAATGCTCGAGACCGCGCACTGAGTCTCGGACGGCGGGCTGGACGAGGCGATCGCAGCGCGGACCCAACGCGATCCGGACGCGCTCAGCATGCGTGTCTGCGTCGCGGTCCGAGACCCGAGCCTGACGGAGCCGAACGCGCACGTGCGCTGCCTCAACCGCCTCGCGCGCACGCAAGACGCGGCGACGCTACGGCAGCGCGGGCTGGACGAGCCGATCGCAGCGCGGCTCCAAACGCGAGCCGGGCGCTCAGCATGCGTCGCGTTCCGGAATCAACGGTGTGTGCGATAGGCCGAACGAGACGCGAGCGCCACGCAGCCGAAACGTCGTGACTCGAGTTCGCGGCGATGGGTCTCTGCGACGCGATGCGAAGTGCGAGCGATTGCGTCACCGAGCGCCGTTGAGGCGAGAGCTCGCGCATGAGCCGGACGCTTCCGCGGTGCGGCACGACGAGGATGATGGCGAAGCCGCCAGGCCGACACGGCGAAGGAGCTCAAGGCGACGAACAAGCACAGGCAGCGGAGAGCAGGACGTGTCCCGCGTGCAAGGCGTACCTCGTCAAGCGTGTGGATCGTTCAGCCGACCTGCAGCGTGAAACGACCGCCGTTGCGTGCCAGCTCCGCGCGCATGTCTTCGCGGAACTGCCGCTGCACGGCCGCGTTGCCGACGATGCCGATGCAGCCCTCGGTGCCCGCGGTGCCGCCGTCAGGGTGAATGCGGAGGAGCTTGCGCGTGCCGCCGACCCGCGAGTCGTACTTGTCGCTGAGCGCGAAGCTGTAGCCGACGCCGCCGACGTTCATGCTGCGGTTGTTGCGACTCCAGAGGTGCGGGCGGACCTCGTACGCGCCGGCCGGGAGATTGCCGCGCCCGTGACCGCCGCTGCGGAAGGTGTACGTACGACCGTTGACGGTGATGCGGCCCGTGACCATCTGGTTGCGCTGCCCGGTGCGGCTCACCGCGTCGAAGGTCGCCGTGCGGTTGGCGCCCGAGCGCGTGGGGCCCGCGCTGGCGCGGGTCTCGGTGGTGCGGGTGGAGCTCGGCGTCGAGGTGCGACCGGCATGGCGCGAGGGCTCGAAGCCGTCGCGCTGCAGCGCCCGCATCGTCTGCGTGCCGACCTTGCCGTCGACCTCGAGGCGCCGCGCACGCTGGTAGGCGCGAACCGCCGCCTGCGTGCGCGCGCCGAACTGGCCATCGACGCCACCCGGATTGAAGCCGGCCGCCTTGAGCCGCTGCTGGAGCTGCCGAACCGAAGAGCCAGAGGAGCCGATGGAGAGCATGCAGCGTTCTCGCGAGGTCCGTCGGGGCAGTTGCGGACTCGCGCCTCGGATCCGCAGGCCGAGCCTCAAACGCCGACCGCAGCGGTCAGAAGACCTTCACCTCGCCGGGGCCGATGATGATCGCCGGCTGCGCCTCGTAGTCGATCTTCAGCTTATCGGGCGGCTTCGGCGTGTCGGGCAGCACCGCGACGGCCTTCACCGCCACCGAGACCGGCTGGCGAGCGTCGACCTTCGACTTGATGGCCGCGAGCGCGGCGCCCGAGAGCGTCACCACCACCGGGAGCGAGGCGAGCTGCGCCTTGTCGGCCACCTGCTGCCCGTTGACCGAGAGCGTCGCCGAGGTCACGCGGGTCGAGAGGTCGAGCTTCGCGCCTGAGGTGCCGTCGATGAAGTCGAGCTTCTTCACGCTCAGCTCCACGCGCTGCACGAGGTTCGACGCCGTCTTCAGCTCGCCGATCTGCTCGTAGTCGGACGCCTTGAGCACCTCGAGCGTGTCGTCGAAGGTGAACTCGCAGCCGCCCGTCACCATCTTCGTCGTGACCGTCTTGTCACCGGCCGCGATCGGCTGCCCGCAGGTGAAGGACGACAGGGAGACCTCGGTCTGCCCCTTCACAGACGGCACGCCCTTCGTCTCGTCGATCCGCACCTCGACCGGGCCGCACGCCGCCAGGGCCATCGCGCACATCGCCAACACTCGCTTCATGAGTCGTTTCCTTTGTTGTCCAGAAAACCAGAAAGGTCCGGCCGGTCTTGCGGGGTTGAGTGCCAGCAAGACCCGCGAGCATTCCACACGAGCACGCGGGTCTTCGCGCACCCGCTGGAAACAACTCAAAAAAGAAGGTGACGCCGCCTCGGATTCGGTACACTCCTCCGGCAACATTTTCCGTCCCGGTCGCAACTCAGGAGCCCCCGGTGGGAGCGTTCCAACTGCTTCGACGCATGGGTGCGACTGGCGCGTTCGTCGAGACATGGGCTGCGCGCCAGGGTGAGCGGCCGGTCTTGCTCAAGCGGATCCTCGAGGCGAAACCGGGGCTGGCAGAGCGCATCGTCGAGAACGTGCGGCTGTTCCGCCCGCCGCCGCTGCTGCTGGAGCTGGGGTACGCCGGAGACAGCCTGTGGCTTGCCTTCGACGGCGCCGAGGGGGAGTCGCTGCGTTGGGTGATGAGCACGCTGGCGCGGGCCTCGGGTTTCATCGCGCCGAACGAAGGGCTGGCGGTGGTGTCGCGCGTCGCGGCGCAGCTCGCGCAGCTCCACGGCGAGGGGCTGGTGCACGGCGACGTGTGCCCGTCGACCATCTTCGTGACCGCGGCGGGTGAGGTGCAGCTCCACGACCCGGGTCTGGCGACGATGCTCGGCAACCAGGGCGACCTCGGTCCGTACCGCAGTGAGATGGGCTCGCTCGCGCCTGAGCAGGTGACGGGCACGGCGACGCCGGCCTCCGACGTGTTCCGGCTGGGGCTGCTGCTGTACGAGCTGGCCATCGGGCGACCGCTGTGGTCCGGCCCTTCCCCCGCGCACCTCTGCTTCGCGGCGACGAGCTTCGCCGGCCTCACGCGCGAGAAGGTGAAGCAGGTGCCGGAGCCGTGGCAGTCGCTGCTGGTGACGATGCTGAGCGTCGAGCCGTCGGGGCGACCGTCGATGGAGGAGGTCGGCGCGGTGCTCGAGCGCGCGGTGCGCCAGAACGGCTGGTCGGCGACCCAGGCCGACATCGCGCGGCTCTTCGGGCGCGCGGCGCAGGAGCGGACGCCCCTCTTCGAGTCGGCCACGAGCGCACAGGAGCTGGTGCTCACGCCGGTCCCGCTCCCTTCGACGCCGAGCGCCGGCCGCGCCGCAGTGACGCCCACGGGCGCGGTGGTGGCGCGCATCGCGACGAAGAAGATGACGAGAGAAGAGCTGCGCGCGGGGCGCGAGACGCCGACGCAGACCGAGGTGCTGCCGGCGGATCTCCGCGCGGCGGCGCTCCTCGTCGAGCGCGGGCAGCTCACCCGGCAGCAGGTGCAGGCCGCGCGCGAGCAGTCGACGGCGACCGGCGACTCGCTCTTCCTTTGCCTCGCGCTGGGCGGCGCCGACGAAGACGCGCTCGTCGCGGCGCTCGGGGAGCTGACGCACACCCCGTCGGTCTCGACCAGGAAGCTGCTCGAGGCGGTCCCCGGCCCGGAGGCGCTCGCGCTCGTGCCGCTGGAGCTGTCCCTCGCGGCCCGCGCAGTGCCGCTGGGGCTCAAGGGAGGCTCGCAGCTGATGGTGGCGATGGTCGACCCGATGGACACCGGCGCCCTCGCGCAGCTCAAGGCGGCGCTCCCCGGCCGGAGCCTCATCGCGTTCCGCGCGGGCGAACGCGGCCTCGGGGAGCTGCGGGCGCGCCTCTACCCCGGCGCGGACTTCGGCGGCGGGCTGGAGGTCATCCGGGGCACCGCTGAGACCTTCGGCGGCGCGGGCATCGCCGCGGCGGTGCAGGAGGGCGCGACCTCACAGCTGCAGGAGCGCGTCATCGAGGCGCTGCTCGGGCTGCAGGGCGCGCGCGGCATGACGGCCCAGCAGCTCGTCTCGCTCGCGGCGGGCCTCGCCGAGCGCATGGGTCTCCCGCCGCAGGAGATCGCCCTCGCCCGCCTCGCGGCGCTGGCGATGGTGACCGGCGCGCTCGCCGCCAACCGCCTGCCGCACGACGTGCCGAAGCTGGCCGAGATGCAGGAGCGCATCGGGTTCGGCACCGAGGCCGACCCCTTCATCGAGGCGCTCCATGCGTGGCCGGCGCGGATGCCCGAGCGGCCCGCGGTGCGCGCGGTGGTGCTCGCCTTCGCGTTCGCCGCGCACGTCGGCGAGCCGCGCCCGAAGGGGAGCCGCCTCGGCGGGGCGCTCAACAGCTTCCGCACCCGCTTCCAGCTCGCCCAGCCCCTCTTCGAGCTGCTCTCGCGCGAGCTGACCTGAGCTCAGCCCCGCCGGGCGTCCCGCTCCGCGAGGCGCACCAGCTTCACGTACACCTCCCGCCGCTCGACCAGCGCCCGCGGGTGCATGCGCCCGGAGAGCCGCTGCAGGCGGAAGTCGAGCTCGTCGAGTCGACGCGAGAGCCGGCGATCGAAGCGCGCCTCGGCTCGCTCGTCAGCGAGGTACCGCTCGAAGCGGCGCTCGACCTCCGAGAGCGCGCGCCCGTCGCGCCGCGCGAGCGCGTCGTCGAAGGCGGCGAGGAGGCGCTCGGCCTTCCGCAGGTCGCGCCGGTCGTCGCGCTGCTCACGGTCGCTGCGGCCCTCGAAGAACGACGGCGCGCCCGCCGCGGGGGCGACCGGCGCCGCGCCGTGAGGGCCGGCGAAGGCGAGTGACGACAGGGTGAACGCGCCGACGAGCAGGTGCTTCAACATGGGGCTTCTCCATTCGAGGCGGGTTGGTGCTGCGTGCCTCGCGTGGAGATCGACTGGGCCCGGTGGCGGAGATTCTGTTGAGGAGTGTGAAGACGGTGCGCTAGCAGCGTGGCCATGTTCCGCGCCCTCTGCGTCAGTTCCCTGCTGCTGCTGGTTGCCTGCGCCGACGAGCCCGGCGTGGCGAAGGTCGACTTCCGCCGCGTGCCGCCGGCCGGCGTCGCAGGCGGGACCTGGGTCGCGAAGTACGGCGGCCAGACGGTCACCGACAAGGAGCTCGCGCAGCGCTTCTCGGAGATGAACCCCTACGCCCGCGCGCGCTTCCAGACCGTGGAGCAGCGGCGCGACTACGTGGAGGGCATCGCGCGGTTCGATCTCCTCGCGCAGGAGGCGGTGCGACGCGGGCTGCAGAACGACCCCGAGGTGGTCGAAGCGGCGCGCCGGGTGATGGTGCAGCAGCTGCTCAAGAAGGAGCTCGACGAGGGTGCGGGCGGCGTCACCGACGCGCAGATCTCCGCCTGGTACGAGTCGCACAAGTCCGACTACGTGAAGCCGGCGATGGTGCGCCTCGCGCACCTCTCGTTCAAGAAGGAGCACCGCGCCGCGGCCGAAGAGGCGCTGGCGAAGGCGAAGGCGCTGCAGCCGCTCGACGCGGCGGGCTTCGGCAAGCTGGCGCGCGAGCTGAGCGAAGACGAGCGCACGAAGGAGCTCGACGGCGACATGCGCTTCCTCAGCGACGAGGAGCTCAGCGCCCAGTACGGCCCGGAGGTGGCCGCGGCGGCCGCAAAGCTGGTGAAGGTGGGCGATCTGAGCGAGACGCTGGTCGAGACCGAGAAGGCGCTGCACGTGCTCAAGCTCCAGGGCCGGCAGCTCGCGCTCAACCTCTCGCTCGAGCAGGCGAAGCCGTCGATTCAGCAGCTGCTGGCGAACGAGACGAAGCAGGAGCGGTTCCGCGCGCTGGTCGAGAAGCTCAAGAAGGACGCGAAGTACGAGCTCAACGACGCGGCGATCGCCGCGATGGTGATCGACCCGAAGGCGCCGGCGCTGCCCTCGACGACGCCCTCTCCGGGCTTCATTCCCGCGCCCCCGCCGACCAAGTAGTGCTAACCACGACGCCCGTGATGGTCCGCCCTGCCCTGCTGATGACCGCTCTCGCGTGCGTGGCCCTCGTCGGCTGCCCGCAGCAGCAGAAGCAGAAGCAGGACCCCTCGGTGGTGGCGACGGTCAACGGCGAGGTGCTCTCGCGGGTGGAGTTCGAGCGGCTGCTCGGTCGTGAGGCGCAGGCGATGGAGGGCAACGGGCCGCGCACGCCGGAGCAGGTCGAGCCCTACAAGCAGACGCTCCTCGAGACGCTGATCGAGCGCGCGCTGCTGCTGCAGGCGGCCCGCGCGGCGAACATCACCGTCACCACCGAGGAGGTCGACCGGCGCGTGCTGGCCCTCTCTTCGGAGTACCCGGCGGGCACCTTCGACGAAGCGCTGGCCAAGAGCCAGACCTCGCGCGCGGCGCTGACCCGCAGCACCCGCGAGCAGCTCACCATCGAGAAGCTCCTCGCGCAGGAGGTGCACGCGCGCGTCGCCGTGAGCGAGGAGCAGATCCGCCAGTACTACGAGGAGCACTCCGCCGACTTCAACGAGCCGGAGCAGGTGCACGCGCAGCAGATCGTGGTGAAGGGCCTCGACGAGGCCAAGCGCATTCAGCAGCAGCTGTGGCAGGGGAAGAAGTTCCCCGAGCTCGCGCGGCGCTACTCGCTGTCGCCCGACGCGCGCGTGGGCGGCGATCTCGGCTTCTTCGCGCGCGGCACGATGCCGCCTGCCTTCGACGAGGTGGTGTTCAAGCTGAGCGTCGGCGGCACCAGCGAGGTGGTGAGCACCGAGTACGGCTTCCACCTCTTCCGGGTGGTGGAGAAGAAGCCGGCGCGCAAGCGCGAGCTCGCGGAGGTGCGCGGGATCATCGAAGAGAAGCTGCTCTCGAGCCTGCGGGCCGAGGCGCAGCGCACCTTCGTCGCGGGGCTCAAGGCGAAGGCGAGCATCGCGATCAACGACGAGACGCTGGCGCTGGTGACGGGTCACATGCAGCCGTCTGCCTCGCCGGAGCCCTGAGCGCTCAATGCCGGGTGCGCGAGGGCGGGTCGGCGAAGGCCGGCACGTCGCGTGGCCACAGCGAGAACACCAGGCAGCCGAGCGACGCGCTCGCGCAGGCAAGGCCGAGCACGAGCATCACCGCGGTTCCCCCTTCGTGCTGTTGCCGCGGATGACGTCGATGAGCTCCTTGCGCACCTTCTGGTGGATGGCGCGGCGCTCGCCGTCGAAGAGCGTGCGCACGGTGGTGGGGTAGCGCCCGTCGATGGTGTCGAGGTCTTCGTCGTTGCGGAGCGCGAGCGTGAGGTTCCCCAGCTCCTGCGCGAGGGTGAGGATCTCGCTCTCCTCGGGCACCACCATCAGCGTGACGTTGCCGTACGCGCGCTCGCTCTCGGGGAGCAGGTTCACGTTGGTGGTGCCGGTGAGCTTCCCCGTGGCGAGCACCACCACGTTCTGCAGGAGCGTGAGCGCGACCTGCTGGTTGGTGTCGGGGTCCTTGAAGGTGCCGATGACGTCGATGCGATCGTTGGGCCGCACCCAGCCGCCCACGGCGGCGTTGGTCTTCGCCTCGATGGTGATGGCGCGCATGCGCTTGAGCACCTTGTTGGTGAGCCGCTCCGCGGTGCGCGCGCTCTCGAACTGGCTCCACAGGAGCGGATCTCCGGCCTGGAGCGGCACGGTCACCTTCTGCCCGACGACGTAGCTGGCGGAGTCGGGCTTGATGACCGACGCGGTGACGAACTGCTCGGGGATGGAGCGCTGGCTGATCATCTCGAGGGTGATCACCGTGCCCTCGGAGATGTCGGTGGTGGCCACCACCACCGGCACCGGGTTGAAGCCGCGGCGCGCGTCAGCGTGGGCCTTCTGGAGGCTCGACCACCCGATGAAGAACGCGGCGATGGCGAGCACCACCGCGACGAGGAGCGGCGTCTTTCCCTTGAGCATGCCCTTCAGGATTCGCCGGACGGGAAAGCGTTAACCGCCGCCCGCGAGTAAGGAGCACGGCGTGGAGCTCGAGGCCTTCCTCCTCTCGGTCGAGTGGCGCGACACGGCGCGCGGCCTGGAGCTCACCCTGTGGGGCACCTCGCCAGCCGCCGGCCCGGTGCGCGCGCTGGTGCCCGCCCAGGAGGCGGTGCTGTTCGTGCCGCGCGGCACCGCCACCCGCGCCGCGAGGCAGCTCGCGCGCCCGCTCCACGCGAAGGACGGGCGGCCGGTCGACGCGGCGTACTTCAAGACGCAGCGGGCGCTGCTCGACGAGCGCGATCGACTGCGCGGCGAGGGCGTCGCGGTGCTCGAGTCGGATCTCAAGCCGTCGAACCGCTTCCTCATGGAGCGCTTCATCAACGGCGGCTTCTCGCTGAGCGGCGCCGCGACCCGGCGTGACGGGGTGCTCACCTTCCGCGCGCCGCAGGTGCGCGCCGCCGAGGTGACGCCGACGCTGCGCGTGCTCTCGCTCGACATCGAGACCGACGGGTGGGACGGCCCGGTGCTGTCGATCGCGCTCGCGGGAGACGGCCTGGAGCACGTCTTCGTGGTGCGCGACGGCGTCGACGCGCCCGGCCTGTCCTTCCACGCCACCGAGGCCCAGGCGCTGCAGGCGGCCTTCGCCGAGCTCCGCCGCTTCGACCCCGACGCGCTGCTGGGGTGGAACGTCGTCGACTTCGACCTGCGGGTGCTCGAGGCGCGCTGCGACGCGCTCCAGGTGCCCTTCACCCTCGGCCGCGCCGGCGAGCGCGCGCGCGTGCTGCTCGGCGACACGGCGATCGCCCGCGTGCCCGGCCGGGTGGTGCTCGACGGCGTGGCGACGCTCAAGAACGCCTCCTGGGCCTTCGAGCGCTACACGCTGGAGCACGTCGCGCAGAAGCTCCTCGGGCGAGGGAAGAAGCGTGACCTCGCGCTCGACGCGCTGGCGGAGATCCGCCACATGCACCGGGAGGACCCCGCGGCGCTCGCCGCCTACAACCTCGAGGACGCGCGGCTGACCCTCGACATCTTCCGGCACGCGAAGCTGGTCGAGTTCCTCGTGGCGCGCACGAAGCTCACCGGCCTGCTGCTCGATCGTCAGGGCGGCTCGGTGGCGGCGTTCGATCACCTCTACCTGCCGCGGCTCCACCGGCGCGGCTTCGTCGCGCCCGACGTGGGCACCACCACGCCCGTGACGTCCCCCGGCGGCCACGTGCTCGAGAGCGTGCCGGGCCTCTTCACCAACGTGGCGTCGTTCGACTTCCGCTCGCTGTACCCGAGCATCATCCGCACCTTTCAGGTCGACCCGCTCGGGCTGTGGCAGCCCGGCGACGACCCCGTCGCGGGCTTCGAGGGCGCCCGCTTCGCGCGCACCGGGGCGATCCTCCCGGAGATCATCAGCCACCTGCACGAGGAGCGGACGCGGGCGCGCGAGACGAAGAACGAGACGCTGTCGCAGGCGATCAAGATCCTCATGAACTCGTTCTACGGAGTGCTGGGCACGCCGGGCTGCCGCTTCTTCGACCCGCGGCTCGCGTCCTCCATCACGCGGCGCGGGCACGAGATCATCGAGCGCTCGAAGCGCTTCTTCGAGGAGCAGGGGCTGCAGGTGCTCTACGGCGACACCGACTCGCTCTTCGTGCGGCTCGACGCGGCGCTCGACGAAGCGGCCGCGCGTGGGGAGGCGCAGCGCCTGGCGACGGCCATCAACGCCTTCTGGCGCGAGACGATCGCCGCCGAGCACCGGCTCGAGAGCTTCCTCGAGATGCGCTTCGACGCCCTGTTCCTCCGCTTCCTGATGCCCACCATCCGCGGCTCCGAGAAGGGCTCGAAGAAGCGCTACGCCGGCATGGTGCGCGGCGAGGGCGGGCCGCTGAAGCTCGTGGTGCGCGGGCTCGAGGCGGTGCGCACCGACTGGACCCCCTTCGCGCGGGACGCCCAGCGCGAGCTGCTCGAGCGCGTCTTCTCAGGGCAGCCGTGGGAGCCGTGGCTGCTCGAGCTCCGGCGGCGGCTGCTGGCGGGCGAGCTCGACGAGCAGCTCGTGTACCGCAAGCGCCTGCGCCGCGGCGTCGACGACTACGCCTCGGTGCCACCGCACGTGCGCGCCGCGAAGCTGCTGCAGCAGGAGACCGAGGAAGGTGACGACTCCCACGCCACCGACGTCGAGTACTTCATGACCGTGCGCGGCCCCGAGCCCCGCGGCCACCGCGCCTCGCCGCTCGACTACGACCACTACCTCGAGCGCCAGCTCGCCCCGGCGATGGACGTGGTGCTCAACCAGCTCGGCACGTCGTTCGACCGCGTCGCCGGCAACCAGCTCGAGCTCTTCGAGGCCTGAGCCTCAGGGCCGCAGATCGAGCCGGTGGAGCTCGAAGACGCCGCCGCAGTCGAGCGCGCGCGACACCGAGAGGTCGCCGAAGTCGCTCACCGCGAGCGCCGCGGAGCTCACGGGACAGGCGGCGGTGGGCAGGGACAGGTCGACCACCGAGCTGTTCCCCGGCGTCAGCATGAAGAGCCGCAGCTGGTTCGCCCCATCGAGCAGCAGCACGAACGCGCGCCCGCCCGAGCTCGCGAGCCCGACCACCTTCCCGCTCGAGAAGGGGAAGCTCGGCGAGAGCACCTGCCAGTTGCCGCCGATGCTCCGGCTGAAGAACGACGGCAGCAGCGCGCCGACGACGTCGATGGCGAGCACGTCGCCTCCGCTGGTCGCGGAGACCCAGGCCTTCGTCGCCATCGTCACCACGTTGAGGCCCATCGGCTCGAGCCAGGGCCCGCTCATCGTGCTCTCGACGCCGCGCACGGTCTGGCCGGAGTCGACCAGCACCACGAGCCGCCGCCCCGCGCGCGACGTGCCGTGCGCCCAGAGCGCGTTGCCGTTCACCGCGGTCGCCACGCTCTCGGCGAAGGACCAGGTCGTCACGTCGTCACGGTGGAGCTCCACCGCCGAGCCGCTAAGCCTGAGCGCGCGCAGCAACGGCCCGTCGGCGAAGGTGGCGCCGGGGGCGAGGGGGGCCACGCTCCACACGCCGCCCGGGCTCCGCTGGTAGGTCTTCGTCGACGAGTGCCATGCGTACACCTGCGCGCCCGCGGCGGTCGCCGGGCTCCACGGCGTGGCCGGCCCGGGCGGGTCTGGCAGCAGCGCCTCCTGCGGGCTGAGCGGGCTCGCCGCGTAGAAGCAGCCCGCGTCACACCCCGAGGCGGCGAAGTAGCGACCGGTGACGACCGGCCCCTCGGGCGCGAAGGCCACCCCGGTGTTGAAGTCGACCGAGGCGCCGTTCGCCAGCTGCACGTCAGCGAACTGGAAGACGGGGACCTGCAGCGTGCGCTGGGGGAGCGCGCGCAGCCCCCCGTCGGTCAACGCGACCGTCGCGCTGAGCGAGACCGAGGCGCCGTTGGCGGGTGGACTCCAGAAGACCGCGACGAGGCGCTTCGTCGCCTGGTTGACCACCACCTGCCCCATCTCGCTCAGGTTCGACGTGACGACGGTGGCGATGTCTTCGGGCGTGTCGACCCACATCGCGAGCGGGGTGATGCCTGCGTCCGACGCGACGAAGGGCAGCGGCCCCATGACGCCGGAGTCGAGGCCGAGCCCGGCGTCGACGACCCCCGCGTCACCGGGCGGCACGAAGCCGACGAAGGTCGTCTCATAGGGCACGCCAGCGATCTCCGCGTGGAGGGTGATGGAGAAGTTGCCGGCGTCGGCCGCCTCGACGGTCGCGAACGAGTCGCTCGTGCCGTTCACCAGCGTGACGACCGCCGGGTTCATGTTCCGCCACTCGTAGAGCACCTGGGAGGCGGGCGGCGAGATGAAGGCGGTCACGGTCTTCCGCGCCCCGAGCGGGAGCGTGAAGGGCGCGGGCGCGTCGGTCGAGAGCATGTACACGGTGCCGCCGTCGACGGCGCGCACCTGCAGCATCACGGTGTCCGTCGCGGTCTGACCGTCGCGCTCGACGTCGACCTTCACCGAGACCGTTCCCGGAGCGACGCCCGTGAGCGTCGTCGACTGGAGCGTGGCGAACTGCAGGTTGACCAGGCCCTGGGGGCTCGCGCTCCACGAGTAGGTGGTGTTCCCCGTGGTGCCTCCGCGGACGACGGCCGTGAGCTGCAGCGACGAGCCGACCGAGAGCTGCGCCGCGCCGGTGATCGACACCGCCAGCGGTGGGAGGCCTGCGTCAGCCACGCCCGCATCGAGCTCGGACTGCACCTCGGCGAGCAGCGAAGGCGGTGTGCCCTGCTGTGCGGCGCCCTCGAGCATCACCACGTCGGGCACGACGATGGGCTCGGTGCCCGCGACGAGCACGTTGAAGAGGATGACCGGCAGCCGCCCCGGGAGCTGGAAGGTGAGATCGTACCGGCCCACGGAGAGCCCCTGGAACAGCCAGCCGCCTTCGCCGTCGCTGGTCGCGGTCGCGCTCCCCGCCTTGACCGTCACCCCGCCCAGCCCACTGCCGTCGCTCGAGACCACGCGCCCGCGCAGCACGCCGAGGGCCGCCGCGGTGGTGGGCACGAGGTTGATCGACGACAGGCGCAGCTCCTCGCCGCCGCGCACCGTCACCGGAGCTGAGAGCCACGCCTCGTAGCCCGCGCGCACCGCGGCGAGCTGCATCGGTCCCTCGACCACGCCCTCGAGCGTGAAGGTGCCGTCGGAGGCCGTCAGCGCCGCGAGCGGCAGTCCAGGCGCGAACACCGGAGTGCCTTCGTGCCCGCTCGAGACGTCGCCGCGCAGCACCCGCCCCGTCACGGCGCCAGGCTGGCTGAGCGAGACCTCGCCGAGCGAGACGGTTCGCCCGCGCGCGGCGCCGAGCTCCGAGAGGGCGAAGGTGCGCTGCCGCTCTGCGACGCCGTCGCGATCCGCGTCGAAGCGGATGAGGAGCGTGCCCCCGCTGCTCGTAACGCCCTCGAGCACGAAGCGGCCGTCGTCGTTCGCGGTGACGCCGGCGTTGGTGCCGAGGAGGAAGATCGACGCGCCCTTCGCGCCTTCAGGCACCAGCCGGCCGGGGCGCTGCCACACCACGCGGCCGGTGATGGCGCCCGGGTCACCGACGCCCGGCTGAGAGGGAAGCGAAAGGTCACGGCAGGAGAGCGCCAGTGGGACCAGGAGGCACAGCGCGACGTGCAGTCTCACGAGGGAAACGCTAACGCAGGACCGCGCCGATTCACGGGCTCTTTGTCGGCGCCGCGCCTCGGATCACCTGGATGGTGTCGAACCGCTTCTGCTGCAGCGCCTTCGTGCGCTCCCCCGAGAGGAGCGTGCCGATGGTCGCGCGGCCGCGCTCCTCGAGTACGTCGAGGTCGTCTTCGTTGCGCAGGGTGAAGGTCAGCCCGCCCACCTGCTGCGCGAGCGTGAGCAGCTCGGCCTCCTCGGGGAGCACCAGCAGCGAGACGTGCCCGTACCCGCGCTCGTGCTCAGGGAGCAGGTTCACGTTGGTGGTGCCGCTGATCTTCCCCGTCGCCAGCACCGGCACGTTCTGCATGAGCGTCACCGCGACCTGCTCGTTGGTCTGCGGATCCTTGAAGCTGCCGACGATGTCGACGTGATCGTTGGGGCGCAGCCACCCGCCGACGCCGGTGGTCCCGCGCACCTCGAGGGCGAGCGCCCGCGCGCGCTTGAGCACGCGCGCCGCGAGGTGCTCCATCGCGCGGGAGGTCTCGAACTGACTCCACAGCAGCGGGTCGCCCGCGGCCACCGCCACCATCACCCGCTGCCCGACGACGAAGCTCGCGGAGTCGGGCTTGATGACCGAAGAGGTGACGAACTGCTCGGGCACCGAGCGCTGCGAGAGGTGCTCCATCGTCACCACGGTGCCCTCGGAGAGCTCGGTGCTCGCGACCACCACGGGCACGAGGTTCCAGCCGCGCCGCACGTCGGCCTCCGCCTTCGCGAGCGCGCTGAAGGTGATGCCAAAGCCGAGGAGCGCGAGCCCGGCCGCGAGCGCGAGCGGCATCACCCTCGCGTGCGTCCACGGGGCGCCCGGCCGCCAGGCAGGCACGCGGACGCGAGGCGGCGAAGGGAGCGCGCGCGGCAGCGGCAGCACCGGCGGGTCGCCGTCGTAGGCGAGGGCGGCGAGCGACTGCTCCAGCGCCTCGACGTCGGGGTCGGAGCCGGACTTGTCCCAGAGGTATTCACTCATCGGAGAGCGCCTCCCCGGTCGGCGGCAGGCCGAGCTTCTCGCGCAGCTGCGCCATGCCGCGGTGAAGGTTGACGCGCACGCTGCCCGGGGTGAGGCCGGTGCGCTCGGCGATCTCCGGCCCGGTCATTCCCTCGATGAGGCGCATGGCGAGCGTCTCGGCGTACGCCTCGGGCAGCGCCTGGATCGCCGCGAGCACCTTGCGCGCGTCGGGAGCCCCGCTGCGATCCGGTGCCGCGAGCGGCGCCGCTTCGTCGAGCGGCGCTTCCACCCGGGCGTCGCGCAGGTGCCGCGCCGCGCGGTTGCGCGCGAGCTGGCTGAGCCAGGCGGGGAACGCCTGATCGTCCTCGAGCTGCGAGAGCTTCTGGAACACCTGCAGGAAGACGTCCTGCACCAGGTCCGCCGCGTCACGTGCGGGCACGCGCGCGATGACGAGGGCGTGCACCAGCTTGCCGAAGTGGCCGTGCAGCGACGCGAAGGCGTCGTGGTCCCCGCGGCGCGCGGCGGCGACCCAGCTCACCCACAAGGCGCGGCTCCGCGCAGGCGCGCGCACGCTTTGCGGTTCATCGAGCAGCGCCACGGAGAGGGCCATCGGGTCGACACAGGAGTCCCTGACTCTGCCGAGCGTTAACCGGCGCGCCAAGCGGGCGGATTCCGTCCACTTCTCTCACGCTTTCACCTTCTGGCCTGTCGAGTGCTTGGAACAGTCGAGGAACAGGAGCCTCTTCATGAAGCGCGCGCTGGTGGTCGGTCTGGTGGTGCTCGTCGCGGGAGCCGGGACGGCGTGGTGGTTCCTCCGGAAGCCCGCCGAGGCAGGGCCGCAATACCTGACGCAGGCCGTGGGGCGCGGCGACATCGTCTCGCGCGTCACCGCGACGGGGACGCTGTCGGCGCTGGTGACGGTGCAGGTCGGCACGCAGGTGTCGGGCCGCATCCAGACCCTGGCGGTCGACTTCAACTCCGCGGTGAAGAAGGGGCAGGTGCTGGCGAAGCTCGACCCTGAGCTGTTCAACGCGGCGCTCGCGCAGACGAGCGCGAACGAGCAGGTGGCGGCGGCGAACGTCACGAAGGCGAAGGCCCAGCAGCTCGACACCGCGCGCAAGCTGCGGCGGGCGGGCGAGCTCGCGGCGCAGAAGCTCATCGCGCCGGCCGAGCTCGACGCCGCGCAGGCGGAAGACGAGGTGGCGAAGGCGAGCATCACCGCGGCCGAGGCACAGCTCGCTCAGGCGCGGGCGCAGCGCCAGCAGGCGCAGGTGAACCTCGCGTACACCACCATCACCTCGCCCATCGACGGCACCATCATCAGCCGCGCGGTCGACGTGGGGCAGACGGTGGCCGCGTCGCTCCAGTCGCCGACGCTCTTCACCATCGCCGAGAACCTCACGCGCATGCAGGTCGACACCAGCGTCGCCGAGGCCGACGTGGGCAAGCTCAAGGAGGGCCTCGAGGCGGCCTTCACCGTCGACGCGTTCCCCAACCGCCGCTTCGTGGGGAAGGTGCGGCAGATCCGCTACGCGGCGACGGTGGTGTCGAACGTGGTGACGTACAACACGGTCATCGACGTCGAGAACCCGGAGCTGCTGCTGCGGCCGGGCATGACGGCGAACGTCACCTTCATCACGCAGGAAGCGCACGACGTGCTCAAGGTGCCCAACGCGGCGCTGCGCTTCCGTGACGCGGCGATGGCGAACGGCGCGCCGCCGGGACCGCGGAGGCTCGATGGCGTCGGGCCGCCGCCGCCCGGCATGCGCTTCGTGACCGTGCTGCGCGAGGGCAAGCCGGAGCGCATCGGCGTCACCACGGGCATCACCGACGGCTCGTTCACCGAGGTGCGCGACGGGCTCGCCGAGGGAGACCTCGTGGTGACCGATCGGGCCGGCGCGGTGAAGAGCGGCGGTGGCGCGGGCGCGGGCGCGGGCCAGCCGGGGAGCCGGCCGCCGGGCATGGGGAGGATCCTCTGATGGCGCTCCTCGAGCTCGACGAGGTCACGAAGGTGTACCGCATGGGCGACGTCGACCTGCGCGCGCTCGATGGCGTGTCGCTGCGGGTCGAGCGAGGCGAGTTCGTGGCCATCATGGGCGCCTCGGGCAGCGGCAAGAGCACGCTGATGAACATCATCGGCTGCCTCGATCGACCCACCGACGGCCGCTACCGGCTCGATGGCGAGGAGGTCTCGCAGAAGTCGCGCGCCGAGCTCGCGCACGTACGCAACCGAACGCTGGGCTTCGTGTTCCAGAGCTTCAACCTCCTCTCGCGCACCTCGGCGCTGGAGAACGTCGAGCTCCCGCTCCTCTACTCCGGGGTGTCGGGCGCCGAGCGCGAGCGGCGCGCGAAGGAGGCGCTGGTGCGCGTGGGGCTCGGCGAGCGGCTCGAGCACCTGCCCAACCAGCTCTCGGGCGGCCAGCAGCAGCGCGTCGCCATCGCCCGCGCGCTGGTCAACCGGCCGCAGCTGCTGCTCGCCGACGAGCCCACGGGCGCGCTCGACTCGAAGACGAGCGTCGAGGTGATGAAGCTGCTGAGCGAGCTGTCGCACGAAGGCATCACGGTGGTGCTGGTGACGCACGAGGCCGACATGGCGGCGTGGGCGCGGCGCGTGCTGGTGATGAGGGACGGCAAGCTGGTGAGCGACACGCCGCAGCAACCGCAGCTGAAGGGAGCGGCGTGATGGGACCGTTCCAGACCATCCGGCTGGCCTTGAAGGCGCTGCGGCGAAACCTCCTGCGGAGCTTCCTCACCGCGCTGGGCATCATCATCGGCGTGGCGGCGGTGATCGCCATGGTGTCGATCGGCGAGGGCGCGCGGCGGCGCGTCGAGGCGACGTTCTCGTCGATGGGCACCAACCTCCTCATCGTGATGCCCGGCTCGAGCATGTCGGGCGGCGCGCGCGGCGGCTTCGGCTCGCAGCCCACGCTCACGAAGGACGATCTCAAGGCCATCAGCACCGAGCTCTCGCTGGTCGACGCCGCGGCGCCCGACCTGCGCACCGGCGCGCAGCTCCAGAGCGAAGAGCAGAACTGGGCGACCAGCGTGCGCGGCACCACGCCGGCGTTCTTCCGCATTCGGCAGTGGGGCGCGGCGAGCGGCGCGCTGCTGAGCGACTCCGACGTCGACTCGGGCGCGAAGGTGGTGGTGCTCGGCGCGACGGTGGCCGAGAAGCTCTTCGGGGCGAACGCCGACGTCATCGGGCAGCTGGTGCGCATCAAGGGCGTGCCGTTTCAGGTGGTCGGCGTGCTCGAGAAGAAGGGCCAGAGCGCGATGGGCCAGGACAACGACGACACGGCCATCGTGCCGCTCACCACCTTCCTCTCGCGCCTCAGCCCGGCGCTCGGCAGCTACCTGCCCGGGCCGATCCTCGTCAGCGCGGTGAGCGCCGAGGCGGTGCCGCGGGCGATGGAGCAGGTCACCACGCTGCTGCGCGAGCGCCACCGCATCGCGCCGGGCGCCGACGACGACTTCAACATCCGCAACCTCGCGGAGGTCGCCTCTGCGCAGCAGGAGGGCGCGGACACGCTCTCGTCGCTGCTGGCGAGCATCGCCGCCGTGTCGCTGCTCGTCGGCGGCATCGGGATCATGAACATCATGCTGGTGAGCGTCACCGAGCGGACGCGGGAGATCGGCATCCGCATGGCGGTGGGCGCGACGCCGGGCCAGGTGCTCGCGCAGTTCCTCACCGAGGCGCTCACCCTCTCGCTGCTCGGCGGCCTCATCGGCGTCGGCGCCGGTGTGCTCATCGCCCAGCAGCTCTCGGCCAGCTTCGGCTGGTCGCTCTACATCCGCACCGACATCGTCGCGCTCGCCACCGCCTTCAGCGGCCTGGTGGGCGTCGGCTTCGGCCTGTACCCGGCGCTCAAGGCCAGCCGCATGGACCCCATCGCCGCGTTGAGGTTCGAGTGATGCTCCCGCTCGCGCTCATCCTCGCCACCCTGCCCCAGTCGCTCACGCTCGACGAAGCGCTGGAGCTCTCGCACACCCACCAGCCCACGCTCCGGCAGGCCCAGGCGCAGACCGAGGCCGCGAAGGCGCGCACCACGCAGGCGCTCGCGCCGCTGCTGCCGACGGTGACGATGGGCCTTGGCTACCAGCGCGCGACGGCGAACTTCGCCGCGCAGGCCGGCGCCGTGCCGTCGGGCGTCGACGTCGTCGCGAACGCCTCGCTCGACTCGTACGACTACTGGACCGGCAACGTCCGCGCGAGCGCGACCCTGTGGGACTTCGGGCAGGGCTGGCACCGCTACCAGGCCTCGCTCTCGACGGCCGACGCCCAGCAGGCCAACGAGCGCGCCGCGCGGCGGACGAGCGACGCCTCGGTGCGCACGCTCTTCTACGCCGCCGCTTCCCAGAAGGAGCTGGTGCAGGTGGCGCAGGTCGCCCTCGACAACACCGCCGCGCACCTCGCGCAGATCGACGGCATGGTGAAGGTCGGCACGCGCCCCGAGATCGATCTCGCCCAGGCGAAGGCCGACGTGGCCAACGCGCGGCTGACGCTGGTGAACGCGAAGAAGGCCTACGCGGTGGCGCGCGCGCGCGTCGCCCAGGCGATCGGCGTCGAGGTGGCGCCGACGTTCGACGTGGTGAGCGCGAGCGCGGCGGAGGTGGGCGGCGAAGCGAGCGCGGTGGACGCGCTGATGGACCAGGCGCTCGGCGCGAGGCCGGAGGTCGCCGCGCTGGCCGCCCAGGTCAAGGCGCAGGAGCTCACCGTGCGCTCGACGCGCGGCGCGTACTTCCCGACGCTCGGCGTCTCGCTGGGCGGAACGCTGGCGTCGCGGAGCCTCCCCACCATCGTGCCCAACCTCAGCGGGCAGGTGACGCTCAACTGGGCGCTGTACGAGGGCGGCGCGACGCTCGGGAAGGAGCGCGAGGGAGAGGCGACGCTGCGGCAGCTCGAGGCCCAGCGCGACGGGCTGCGGCAGCAGGTGCGCCTCGAGCTCGAGCAGGCGCTCCTCGACGTCTCGGCGGCGAAGGAGGGCGTCGAGGTCGCTGGCGAAGCCAACGCGGCCGCTCAGGAGAAGCTGCGGCTCGCCGAAGGCCGGTACAAGGCCGGCGCGGGCAGCGCCCTCGAGCTCTCGGACGCCCAGGTCGCCGCGACGCAGGCCGCCGCGCAGGAGGTCCAGGCGCGCTTCACGCTCTCGTCTGCGCGCGCCTCCCTCATCGCCGCGCTCGGCGGCTGATGCAATCGACGCGCGACTCTGGCGTTCTCCCGCTGCATGGGAGGCGCACGCAGGGAGCTCGTCACGCTCGGGCTGTCGCTCGTGCTGCACGTGTGCGCGCTGGCAGTCGTGCTGCGGAGCGTGCCGGTGCCACCACCTCAGCCCCCTCGCGCGTCGACGAAGCCGCTCGAGCTGACGCGGCTGGTGTGGCTCGAGCACACGCCCTCCGCGCCGACCGCCGCACCAACCCTGCCCCCGCGGGTCGAGCCGAAGCCCGCGAGCTCCGGGCCGGCGCGCGCGGCTCCGCCGGCGACGACTCCACGGACCGCTCCGAGCACGCCGAAGCCCGCAGCGCCCTCGCCTGGCGACGGAGACTCGCCGCGCGCCATCACGTTGACGCCCTCGGGCACGTTCGCGCTCCCCGGTGACGGTGCAGGCGTCAGCGAGCCGGCCCACGGCGTCACGCTGCACCCGGGGGACCTGCCCGGCGCCGACGAGCTGCTCGCCGAGGAGCACGAGCGGGTCTCCGCCCGGGTGGGCACCCTGCTCCACAAGGGGCTCGCGGCGGCGCGCGTGCGCGGGGGCCTCCCGGACCCGAGCTACGGCGTGCTCGGCGCGGAGCTGCGCAAGGCCACCGACGACGTGCCGCGCTTCATCGACACCAACTCACCGAAGGAGGTCCTCGGGGCGCTGATGGAGAGCTGGGGTGCTGGCGCCGCGCGGTACGGGAGGACGGGCGCCCCGTACGACGAGCCCGAAGGACGCCTCGAGAGCCTCGAGCGCCCTTCCGCGCTGGCCTCGGCCGCGGCCGCTGGCAACCCCGACGCCCTCGCGATGGCCAGCTTCCTGTCCGCGGGCGCGCGGCTGCAGGAGTTCGCCGACGGTCGCGCGGGCCTGGAGCTCTACGCGCTGGTGGAGATCCGCCAGCAGCCGTCGGGCGCGCTCGACTCGGTGGAGCTGATCCGCCCCAGCGGCCTCCGCCCGTTCGACGCCTGGGTCACCGACAAGGCCCGCGAGGTGGGCGTCGCCTTCACCTTCGACTCCGGCGCGCGCCTGCACCCGCTGCGCAGCGTCTGGCGCTTCGACGGCATCATCAAGTACCGGAGGAAGCTGAAGCTGCGCGAGTTCGACGGCCGCGCGGTGGTCGGCATGATGACCATGGCTGCGCTGAGCGCGCTCTCGGGCATCGGCCACGTGCAGAAGCCTCCGCCGGGCGAGGCGGGGCCGGAGCGCGATCTCGGCCCGCGCATGCCGGCCTTCGTCGGGCGCTTCGACGAGCTCACCGGCGAGATGGACATGGTCGACCTGACGAACCCGACCTACGACTGCAAGGTGACGCTGCTCGAGGCCGACTGACGTCACTGCATCATCTGCTTCATCAGCTCGTCGTCGAGCGCTTCGTCGGCGCCCGCGTCGGGCGCGGCGTACTTCACGCGGTCCGCCTCGGAGCACGGCTTCGGGTTGAGCGCGTCTTCCTGCACGCACTCGAGGTTCCACGCCTCGCGCGGCGGCTCACCGAGCTGCTCGGCCTTCGCGCGCGCGGCGTCGATGTCGGGCTGCACCAGCACCGTCGACAGCCACGGCACGGCCATCACCAGCCCGAGCGAGAGCGTCAGCAGCGCGACGAAGGGCAGCACCGAGCGGTAGAGCGAGACCACCGGCCGCTCGAAGCGGAAGCTCGAGATGAAGAGGTTGAGCCCGAGCGGCGGCATGCAGAAGGCCAGCTCGAGGTTGAGCAGCACCATCATCGCGAGGTGGAAGGGGTGCAGGCCGAAGCGCGCGGCGAGCGGGAGCACCAGCGGCACGGCCACCAGCAGCGCCGAGAAGCCGTCCATCACCATGCCGATGATCAACAGGAAGACGTTGAGCACCACGAGGAACTGCCAGCGCTCCGAGAGGCCGAGCCCCAGCAGCACCTCGAGCACGCGCGCCGGCACCTGGCGGTCGATGACGAAGTTCATCAGCGCGTTCGCCATCATGAGGATCAAGATCACCGCGCCCGAGAGCGCGAGGGCCTGCTGCAAGATGCGCGGGAGCTGCCGGCGCGTGAGGTCCCGGTGCACGAAGAGCGCGATGCCGAGCGCATAGAGCAGCGCGAGGGCGGCCGACTCGTCGAGCGTGGCCGCGCTGGTGCCGAGCGTGCCGAGGATGACGACCGGAATGCCGAGCTCCCACTTCACGAGCCCGAGCGCGCGCCCCGCCTCGCGCCACACGAAGCGCTCGCGCGGCACGCGGTCCTTCACGCCGACCCGGGCGCTCCACGCCCCCAGCACGACCATCACCAGCGCCGCCGGCAGCAGCCCTGCCTTGAAGGCGGCGGTGAAGTCGAGCCCCGCCACCAGCGCGTACACGAGGATCGGCAGCGACGGGGGCAGCAGCAGGCCGAGCGAGCCGCCGGTCGTCACCAGCCCGAGCGAGAACTTCTCGGAGTAGCCCTGCGCACGCAGCGTCGGGTACAGCAGCCCGCCGATCGCCACGATGGTCACGCCGCTCCCACCGGTGAGCGAGGTGAAGAAGCCGCTGGCCGCCAGACACACCAGCGCGAGCCCGCCCGGCAGCCAGCCGAACAGCGCGCGCGACGCCTCGACGATGCGCTGCGGCGCCTTCGACTCCGCGAGCACGTAGCCGAGGGCCGTGAAGAGCGGAATGGTGACCAGCACCGGCGAGCCGGCGAACTGCTCGTCGAGCACGCGCGGCGCGAGCCGGTTGAGCGGCGCTCCCGACAGGAGCCACGCCAGCTCCGCCCCGCCCGCCATCACCGCGAAGAGCGGCACGCCGACCAGCGCCGCGAGCGCCAGCAGCGCGGTCGGCCAGCCACCGACGAGGCCGAGCAGCCCGCTCACCGCCCCCACGCCGACGAGCCCGCGGCGCGCGTGCGGTGCTGCGCCCGTCTGCTCCGCGGGTTTGAGCAGCGCCCACAGCAGGAAGCGCAGCGCGAGCCACCACAGCCCGAGCGGGATGACGAGGCCGAGGTCCTTCACCAGGAGGCCGCGCGGCGCCTCGCCGGGCATCGCGAGGAGCGGCGCCCGGGTGGCGGTGAGGTCGGACTCCTTCAGCGCCGCGAAGGCCTCCTCGTCGCCCAGCCACGCGTTCCATTCGTCGGCGCGCAGCGAGCGGTCCCACGGGGCGCCCGCGAGCACCCGGCCGCTCATCTTCAGATCGAGGCGCGCCTGCTTGCCGGCGAGCGAGGCGTGGCGCGCGACGCCCGCGCCGACCTGCCGCACCTTCTCGGCGACGCCGAGCTCAGGGCTCACGCGGAACGCGTCGATGGCGACGAAGTCGAAGAAGCCCCACGCGGCGAAGAAGCACACCACCGCCGCGACGACGGCCCCGGCGCGCGTGAGCCAGTGCCGCGCCTTCGCCGGGAAGGCGCGCGAGAGCACGTCGATCGACACGTGCCGCCCGCCCGCCGTCGCCAGCGCGGCGCCGGCCATCGCCAGCACCAGCGTCAGCCGCGTCGCCACGCCGCGCAGCCCTCCGAACCAGGTGAGCAGCGAGCCGTCCTGCAGCCAGGCGAGGAGGTTGGCGGCCCACTCGACGCCGACGTCACGCCAGGCCCACGACGCTGCCGCGGCGACGAGCGACACCACGCTGGTGCGCGCCACCGAGCGCGAGAGCCGCCAGGTCGCCGCGCCGAGCACCGTCGCGCCGAACGCGGCGCGGAAGACGAGCCCGGCGAAGAAGTCGGCGGTGGTGCGCGACGAGAGCCCCTTGAGCGTCACCCAGGCGAGCAGCGACGCGGCGAGGAGGCCGAGCGCCACCGTCACCACGCCAACCTCGACGCGGGTGAGCGCGCGCTCGAGCGGCGACTCGCGGTGGGGCTGGTCGGGCGTCACTTCGCGAGCGACTCCACCTCTTTGAGGAGCTCCGCCGGGAAGGTGCCCTTGCCCAGCCGCGCGCGCGCCTCGAGGAACGCCGCCTTCCACGCCTTGAGCTCCTCGGGCGTCGCGTCGACGACCGTCATGCGCTTCTCGAGCCGCTCGAAGGCCTTCACGTCTTCGCCGCGGATTCGCTCGGTCAGCGCCTTCGCCGCCACGCGCCCGGTCTCGAGCACCGCGTCGCGCGATGCCGCGGGGAGCGCGTCGAGCTTCGCCTTCGAGAGCACCATGCCGCCGATGTTCGGCGCGACCACCATGCGGGTGACGTGGTCGACGCGGCTCGCCCACTGGAGCTGCTCGGCCGCCAGCGCGCTCACCGAGAGGAGCGTCACGTTGCCCGTCGAGAGCTCGGGCAGCACCTCGGGCAGCGCGGTGGGCACGATGACCGTGCCCGTCACCTGGTACAGCGGCGGGAGGATCGGATCTTCCCGCCACACCCACGCCCGCTTGCCCTTGAGATCCGCCGGCGCCTTCACCGGGTAGCCCTTCGACATGAAGCGGTCGAGGCCGACGTCACCCCAGCCGATGAGCTCGACGCCCGCCTCGCGGAACGACTTCTCGAAGCGCGGCTTGAGCGCGTCGCGCACGCGGTCGAGCGTGGCCCAGTCGGGGTACAGCCCGGGCACCTGCAGCACGTTGACGTTCGGGTCGATGACGCCGAGGCCGACCGCGGTGACGATCGCCCCGTCGAGCTGGCCGGTCTTCACCTTCGACATCTGGGCCGCCTCGTCACCCTGCGTGGCGTTCCAGAAGATCTCGATGGTCACCTCGCCCTTCGTCTTCTCCTTCACCGCCTTCTGCCAGACGCGGAGCACGGCGCCCCACGGCGACTCGCGCGGCGCGGTCGAGCCGACCTTGAGCACCACCGGCTCGGCGGCCAGCGCGACGGAGGCGAGACACGACACCAGCACCAGCAGGCTGCGACGGATCATGGCAGGTCCTTTCGATGACTCAGAAGCCACAGCGCTTGAGCCGCGCGGGGCCGAGGTAGCGCGCCGCCTTGCGCCGGGCGACGGTGTTCTCGAGGCGCTGCTCGGGGAGCACGTCGCCCGCGTTCAGCACCTCCTCGAGGAGCGCCTTGTAGGCCGCGGCGTCGTGCACCTGGCACGCCCAGCTCTGGGCGTACATGAGCTGCACGGTGAGGGCCTTGCGCTGGGTGAGCGTGAGCGCGCGCTCGAAGAGCTGCCGCGCCTGGGCGAGCTCGGCGTCGGGCGAGCGGGCGTGGTACGCGCCGAGCGCAGCGAGCCCGGTGGCGTACGCGAGCGACTCGTCGAGCTCGACGCTGCGCTCGAGGAGCGCCACGCCGACGAAGAGCTCCGCCACCACCTCCGGCTGATCGCCCGCCACCCCGCCGCGCGAGAGCCACGCCAGGCCGACCCACAGCAGGCTCTCGGCGTCACGCTTGTCGAAGCCCGCCAGCCACGCCTTCATCGTCTCGGAGTTCTTCTGCGCCGCCGCGAAGCCCGGGTGCTTCTGCTCGAGGAGCTGGCTGCCGAAGCGGACCGCGCGATCGTACGCCGCCTTCGCGCGCCCGGCGTGCCAGATCTCGCCTTCGTCGTCTTCACGATCGACGGCCTGCTCCCACGAGTCTTCGATGAAGGCCGAGGCGTAGCCGGTCCACGACTGCGTGAGCAGGAAGAGCGCGTCTTCGTTGTCGGGCGCGAGCGCCTGCATGCCTTCGATCTGCACCAGGCTCGAGCCAGCGCCCTCCTTCGCCACCTCGAGATCCGACAGCGTGTCGAAGGCCCGCGCCGCCTGCCGCGTCGACGAGAGCGTCCCGTCGAGGATCATGCGGTCGAGACAACCCGAGAGGACGAGCAGGGTCAGGAGCGGGAGGGCGCGCATGAGCCGGGACGTTCTGCGCGACGGGCCTCCGGACTGCAAGCGCGGCGACGGTGCTCCGTAGATGACGCCGGCCCCTCGGAGCGAATAAGGACCGTCCCCGTGAAGAACCTGCTGATCAGCCTCCTCGCTCTCTCGTCGCTCGTCGCCCGCGCCGAGCTCGTCGATCGCGTCGCCGCCGTGGTGAACAACGAGCTCATCACGCTGTCCGAGGTCGAGGCCCGAATCGCCCCCGAGCTGCAGAAGCTGAGGCAGGAAGACCCGGCGCGCCGCTCCGAGCTCCGAGACCAGATGGTGAAGAAGGGGCTCGAGCTCCTCATCGGCGAGAAGCTGATGGAGGCCCAGGTGCGCGAGCTCAACATCGAGGTCGCGGACTCCGAGATCGAGATGGGCATGGACGACGTGAAGAAGCAGAACAACATCTCGAGCGAGCAGTTCGAGCAGCTCCTCGGGCAGGAGGGCTACACCCTCGCGTCGTACAAGAGCTTCATGCGCAAGCACCTCGCGCGGCTCAAGCTGGTGAACCTCAAGGTGCGCAGCAAGGTGAAGATCTCCGACGAGGACCTCAAGGCCGAGTACGCGCGCTGGGCGCACGACGAGGCCAACGACTTCGAGGTGCACGCGCGCCACATCCTCGTGCAGGTTCCGCAGAAGGCGACGCCGGAGCAGGTCGAGGCCGCGCGCGTGAAGGCCGTGGCGCTGATGAACGAGGCGAAGCAGCCCGGCGTCAACTTCGCCGAGCTGGCGAAGAAGAAGAGCGAGGGGCCCTCGGCGGCCGACGGCGGCGACCTCGGCTTCTTCCGCCGCGGGGTGATGGTCGCGGAGTTCGAGCGCGCCGCCTTCACGCTCCCGCCGGGCGGCATCTCAGAGCCCATTCGCACCAAGTTCGGCTGGCACGTGCTCAAGGTCGAGGAACGCAAGGCCCTCGCCGCACCGCCGCTCGACGAGGTGAAGGATCAGCTGCGCGAGCGCATGCTCCGCGGCCAGCTCGAGAAGTACACCGATCAGTACGTGCAGGAGCTCCGCGCCGCGGCCGTCGTCGACGTGAAGCTCTGAAGAGCCGCCGCAACGGAACTCGGGGGCTGCCTCCACTCATGCTGCGTGACCGCCACCGCCAGGGTGCTCCGCATGCAGAAGCCGCCTGATTCCGCGGTCTTCGGAGCCCTCTACGCCGAACACTTCCGCGCCGTGTGGCGCACCCTGAGCCGCCTCGGCGTGCCGCCCGCGGCCGTCGACGACGCCGCGCAGGAGGTCTTCGTCACCGCCTGGCGCCGCTTCTCCGAGTTCGAAGGGCGCTCGAGCCCGCGCACCTGGCTGCTGGGCATCGCGATCCGCGTGGCGAGCGGCGCGCGCCGGAAGGTGCGCCCCACCACCGAAGTGCCGGAGCGGCTCGAGGCGTCAACGCCGGGCCCGGAGAGCGCCACGGCCGCGAAGCAGGTGAGCCGGCGCGTGGAGCAGCTGCTCGCGCGCCTCGAGCCGGAGCGGCGCGAGGTGCTGCTGCTGGTCGATCTCGAGGGGTACTCGGTGCCCGAAGTGGCGGAGGCCACTGGCACGAACCTCAATACCCTGTACACGCGGTTGCGGGCGGCGCGGCAGCAGTTCGAAGACCTCGTGAGGCGCGAGGCAGAGGAGCTCCGATGAACCCGCTGTCCCCAGAAGCGCGCGCGGCGCTCGAGTCGCTCGAGCTCGACGGTCCCGATGCCGCGAGCGAGCGCCGCGTGCGCGAATCGCTCGAGGAGGCGATCGGCGTGGCGCTCCCCGTCGCCGCCATCACCACGGCGACGCTCGCCGCCACCGCCTCGGCGACCAGCGCGAGCGTGAGCGTGAGCGTGTCAGGCACCGCGGCGGCATCGAGCGCGACCACCGGCGCGATGTTCACCACCACCGCCGCCCTCACCTCGCTCGGAGTCGGCGCGAAGGTCGTGCTCTTCGTCGCTGCGCTCGGCGTCGGCGTGGTCTCCACGCTGGGAGTGAAGGCCACCCTCTCCCGGCCTCCTTCGAGCCCAGCGCCGCGTGCGGTTGAGAGAGAGCGCGCGCCGGCGGCGCCGCCCGTTCCCCTGACCGCGCCCGGGTCGAACGTCGTCGAGCCGGCGAGCAGCGCGAGCCTGCCCGAAGCCGTCGCGACGCCGAGCGCCGATGAGCCGGACACCGCCAACGATCCGGCCTCCGAGCCACGCAAGCCCGAGGGTGCGAGCGCCGTCGTCACCGCGCAGCGGCCGAGCCGCGTGAAGGCCACCACCAGCGCGCCTCCGCCGGAGCCTCCCGTCGCCCCTGCCAGCCCACCGCCGAGCGAGACGCCTGAGATCAGCGCACCGCCGATGCCGCCACCCAAGCCGCCGGAGCTCGAGGCCTCGACCGAGGACGGCTTCTCGCTGGTGGTCGAAGCGAACTTCCCGGCGTGCGACACCGCGACGGAGATGCGCGCCGCGCTCGGCGCCCGCCGCCTGCTGACCGACGATCGCGCGGAGCACGCGCTGTGGCTCCTCGGCGCCTACCAGCGCCGCTGCCCGTCGGGCCGCTGGAGTGACGAGGCGTGGCGCGTTCGCCTGTCGAGCCTGTGCAAGCTCAACCGGAACTCCGAGGCCGCGAGCCTGCTGGAGTGGGTGACGACCGAGTACCCGCACCGGCGCGGGGCCATCGTGTCCGAGCTGATCCACACCTGCGATCCCGAGGTGCTGGGCGAGCCCTGACGGGGAAATGAGACTGAAATGCGGTGCGGCTGTCTGCGCGGCGAACCTGACTCCAGGAGCCCGCAATGCCCCGCACCGTCGTCCTCTTCTCCGTGTTGTTCTCAGCAGTTGCACTGGCCGGTCCGCGCGAGTCGGCGGTCTCCGAAGCGCTCGACGAGCTGAAGGACGCGCAGGACGAGGCCGCGGACGCCAGCGGCGCCTGCCGTCGCTCGCTCAAGGGCCTCGACTCGCTCGCCGACAAGCTCAAGGCGCTCCAGCGCGACGCCACCGACAAGGGCCTCGCGCGCGCCCGCGAGCAGGCCGAGGAGCTCGCCGACGCGGCGAAGGATGACTGCAAGGGCTCGGTGGCCAGGCGGGTGCGTCGGTCGCTCGACAAGGTCGTCTCGCAGCTCGAGCGCGCGCAGGACGCGAAGACCACCGCGAGCGCCCCCGAGAAGCGCCAGGAGACGCAGAGCGGCGGCAACGTGCTGGTGAACCTCGCGGGCGGCATCGGCAGCCTCTTCGCCGGCGCGCAGTCGAGCACCACCGTCAACAAGACCGAGACGCGCACCACGAAGCGCACCGAGGAGGTCAACGGGCGCTCCGTCGACGACGAGGACGAAGACGACGCGCCGGCGCGCAAGTCGTCCCGCTCGAAGGCGCCCGCGCGCGGCGGCTTCCAGGCGACGTGCCGCACCAACGCCGACTGTGAGTCGAACACCTGCTACGTCGGCTCGGGCGAGCTCGGGTACTGCACGAAGATGTGCGACTCGTGGTCGGACTGCCCGTCGTTCTGGGAATGCAAGCGCGCGGCGAACGCGCCCCAGACCCTCTGCATGCAGAAGTGAGGGCCGGCCATGAAGACGCTCTCGCTGATGGTGCTGATCCCCACCGTCGCCTTCGCCGGTGGCCGGGGCACGCTGCGCGCCCTCGAGGAGCTGCAGGACGAGCTCGCCGAGTCCGACGCGGAGTGCAGCAAACGGCTGGGCAAGAAGCTCGAGGCGCTCGCCTCCGACGTGGAAGACGAGGTGAGCCGTCGGCGGCTCCGCGAGACGGCGCGCGAGGTGCGCAGCTTCGCCGAGGAGCGCTGCCCGAAGCGCCTCGCCAGCAGGGTGAAGCGCGCGCTCGAGCCGCTGTTCGACGACGACGATGATGACGATCGCCGCCGCTCGCGCCGCCGCGACGACGACGATGACGACGAGCCGCGCAGCCGTCGCGCCCCGGCCCGACGAGACTGCGGCACCGGCAACGACCCGGGCTGCACCGCCGACGCGATGGACGCGATCGCCTTCCGCGGGCTGCTCAGCTCGCTCCAGGGCAACCCCAACGAGCTCACGAAGCTCGACCTGGTGCGCAACGCCGCCGCAGCGCAGCGCATGACCGCCGCCCAGCTCGGGCCGGTGCTCGACAGCTTCCACAACGAGCTGCTCCGCCTCGACGCCGCGCGCGCCGTCGTCCCCCGCCTCACCGATCCACAGCACGCGCTCGCCCATGCCGCGAAGTGGCGCAACAGCCTCCTCGCGTCCGACTACTCCCGCCTCCTCGCTCCCTGAGAACCACCATGCTCCGCACCACCCTGCTGTCCTTCGCCGTCTCGACCGCCGCCCTCGCACAGACCGGCGCCATCACCATCAGCTGCGGCGAGTGCAACGCGTTCCAGTCGATTCAGGTCGTCCTCGACGGCCAGGACATGGGCGCCAACCAGCCGATGCGCGTCATCAACGTCTCGCCGGGCGATCACGAGGTGAAGGTCATCAAGTGGAAGTCGCCCTTCGCCACCGAGGTGCTCTACACCGGCATGGTCAACTTCCTCCCCGGCACCGAGCTGCGCGCGAAGGCCACGAAGGGGAAGCTCGACATCTACGGCAAGGGCGCCTGGGCGCCGCCTCCTCCGCCCGTCACCGGTCCCTCCCGGGAGCAGCTCGACGAGGCGCGCGCGCTCGTCGACGACGCGAAGGAGAACGTCGACGAGCTGCAGGAGCGCGTGGAGGACGCCGACGACGACTGCACCGGCAAGCTCCTCGGCCGCCTCGGCTCGCTCGAGGACGCGCTCGGCGACGCGCAGCGCGCGACCAACCGCAACACCGTCGACGCCGCGCTCCAGCGGGCCCTCGACGCCCAGAAGCTCATCAGCAGCCGTTGTGAGAAGCGCTCATCGAAGAAGTGGAACAGGAACATCGAGCGCGTCGTGGCGAAGCTGCAGGGCGCCGCGCGCGTGCTCTGAGCGACAACCGCGCGAAGACACTCGCGCGACGGTGGGGCGGTGACGCATCAGCGGCCCGCCCTCGACCCACGACGCTCGGATTTCGCGTGGGGGCCTTTGACGTTTTCCCCGCGGGCGTGAGACGATTTTTCCCGTCACTGCGAAGGGAGGCTCGTTACGAGATTTCCTGAATGGACTTCCTGGCCGGAGGAACCGCGATGAAGTGACGGCCGCCCCGAGCCCCGCCGGTGAACGGGCTCTCTCGGGAGGCAAGCCAAACGAACAGCAGTTGTCGGCGTGAGCGAGCCGACGACGAAGGCAGCAAGCGCTCCACATACGCACCGCGACGCGAATGCGAGCTGACCGCTTTCTCAGCCCCGCGACGCCGTGCGGATTCAAAGGTACGAATCCATCCAGTCCCCGGGGAATGACCTCCCGTGGGACAACCTTTGTCTCCACCATGCGCATCGCGATCTTCGACGACTTCCAGCGTGCCTTCCCCTCGCTCGCCGTCGCGCGGCGGCTCGGGTCGCATGAGGTGGTGAGCTTCGCTGACGTCGTGCGCGGGCCGGAGGAGATCGCCGCGCGCCTCGAGGGCTTCGACGCCGTGGTGCTGACGCAGCAGCGCACCGCGTTCGCCCGCGACGTCGTCGAGGCGCTGCCTGCGTCGGTGAAGCTCATCATCCAGACCGGGCGGAGCGCGGCGCACCTCGACCTCGACGCGTGCAGCGCGCGCGGCATCCGCGTGGCGCTCGGTGGCCAGGGAGATCCCTCCGCGCCGGCCGAGCTCACGTGGGCGCTCATTCTCGGCGCGCGCCGGGGCCTGGTGACCGAAGCCAACGCGCTGCGCGAAGGCCACTGGCAGACGACGCTCGGGCTCGGGCTCGCCGGCCAGACGCTCGGCGTGTGGGGCTTCGGCCGCATCGGCACCCGCGTCGCCGAGGTCGGCCGCGCGTTCGGGATGCGCGTGCTGTGCTTCGGTCGAGAAGGAACGGCGACGCGCGCGCGCGCCGCGGGGTTCGAGGTCGCCGACTCCCGCGAAGCGCTGCTGCGTGAGAGCGACGTGCTGACGCTCCACCTGCCCTTCGGGAAGGACACCAAGCACCTCCTCACGCTCGAGCTGCTGCGCCTCATGAAGCGCGACGCTCTGCTGGTGAACACCAGCCGCGCGGGGCTGCTCGCGCCCGGCGCGCTCGAGGCGGGGCTCGACGCAGGCACGCCCGCGTTCGCCGCGCTCGACGTGTTCGACGAAGAGCCGCTGCCCGACGACTCACCGTGGCGGCGCCGGGCCAACGTGCTCGCCACGCCCCACCTCGGCTTCGTCACGCGGCAGGTGCTCGAGCGCTACTACTCCGACGCGCTCGACGCGGCGGGGCTCTGACGGCCGCGCGGTGCCTTCGCCCCCTCCGGGAGCCGCTGCCACGTCACGAGCGCCACGGAGAATGACACCGCGATCGCCACCACCAGGCCGACCAGCCGCGCGCGCCGGGGCGGCTCCGGCTCGACGGCCACTCCCGCCAGCGCGTGCTTCCACCCGGTCACCATGCCGAGCACGAGGTTCTGCCCCTCCTGCGCGGAGGAGAAGAGGACGCCCGCGACGTGCACCAGGATGAGCGCGGGCAGCACCAGCGCGGAGGCCGCGTGGAGCCGCCCGACGAACCCGGCCGCGACGGGCTCCCCACCGAGAGAGACCAGCACGCCGGTGAGCGCGGTGCCGGCCATCACCAGCAGGAGCACCACCATCACGCCACCGACCGGGTTGTGCCCGAGCGTGCGCTGAGGCTGCCCCCGCAGCATCGCGCGCGCCGCGTCGAGGACCGCGTGGGGGCCGCGGACGAACTGGGCGAAGCGCGCGTAGCGGGAGCCGAAGAGCCCCCAGACGATGCGCAGCACGAGCACCGCGAGGAGCGCGACCCCGAAGCGCAGGTGGAGCCAGCCGGTCTCGTCGCGCTCGGAGGTGACGATGGCCGCCACCACGAGCACGCCGTAGAGCGCGTGCGTCAACCGCACGACGGGATCCCACACCCTGAGCCGGCCGCCCGACGTCACCGGGGGAAAGCGAGGGTGAACACCGCGCCCCCGCCCTCCCTCGCCGCGACCGTCACCGCGCCGCCTTCGGCTTCGACGAGCGCCTTCACCACCGCGAGGCCCAGCCCGCTGCCCGGCTGGCCTGAGCGCTCTGCGGCGCTCCCGCGCGAGAAGCGCTCGAAGATGCGCGCGCGCTCGGCCTCTGCGACGCCCTGCCCCGTGTCGCTCACCGCGACGAGCACGCGCTCACCGTCCGCGCTCGCCTCGAGGAAGATCGTTCCCCCCCGCGGCGTGTAGCGGACCGCGTTGTCGAGCAGCGCATCGAGCATCTCGCGCAGGCGCGAACGCGTCGCCCTGACCGTGAGCCCGGCGGCGACCTTCCGCTCGAGCGTGAGGCCGGCCGCCTCGACCCGCGCGTGGAACACCCGCGCGAGCTCGTCGAAGAGCGCCGACAGCTCGACCGCCTCCCGCTGCGCGCCGGTCGCCGCGTCTGCGCGCGTCAGGGCGAGGAGCCCCTCGGTGAGCTGCGCTGCCTCGCGGGTGGTCTCGACGATCGCCGACAGCGTCGCCCGGTACTCCGCCGCCGAGCGCTCTCGCCGGAGCGCGACCTCCGCCTCGGTCAACATCCCCGCCAGCGGCGTGCGGAGCGCGTGGCTCGCCCGCGCGACGAAGTCTCGCTGCCCCATCATCACCGCGCTCACGCGCTCGAGCAGCGCGTTGAAGGCCGAGGCCAGGCGCGCGAGCGACGGGTCGAGCCCGCGCGTGTCGAGCCGCCCCGCCACCGAGCGCGCCTCGAGCGCGTCGACGTCGGCGGTGAGGCGCCGCAGCGGGCGGAGGAACCACCGCGCGAGGAGCAGCCCGCCGAGCCCGCTGAGGACCGCCGCCAGCGCGAGCGCGACGATGAGCCCCTGCCGGAAGCGGTGCGTCACCCCGGCGACGGCCCGCAGCGGCGCCGCCACGCGCAGCACCAGGCGCTGGCCACCGCCGTGCTTCGGGGTGAACTCCTGCGAGAGCACGCGCACGTGCCGCTCGTCTTCGCCGTGCACCGTCACGAAGCCCAGCTGCGCGGTCGACCCCGTCGGCCACTCGCGCGCGCCGAAGAGCAGGCGCCCGTCGGGCGTCTCGAGGCGAAACGGGAGCCCGCGCGTCGAGAGGTCGTCGTCATCGTCGAGCTCCAGCGCGCCGTCGTCGAAGTGCACCTCGTGCTCGAGCACCGCCGCGCGGCGCGCGAGCTCGTCGTCGACCACCTGCTCGGACCACCGCCCGAGCGAGAGCCCCAGCGTCACGCCGAGCGCGCCGAGCAGCAGCGTGGTGAGCGCCAGCACGAGCAGCGCGAGCTTGAACTCGAGCCTCACGGCTTCACCGCCGAGGGCTCGAAGCGATAGCCGAGGCCCCGCTGGGTGGTGATCAGCGCGCTGCCGGGCAGCCCCGCCGCGTCGAGCTTCTTGCGCAGCCGCGCGATGAAGACGTCGATGACGTTCGAGTCGCGCTCGGTGTCCTCGTCGTAGAGGTGCTCGGCGAGCTTCGTGCGCGACCAGGTGACGCCGGGCTTCATCACGAAGAGCTCCAGCACCGCGAGCTCGCGCGCGGTGAGCTCGAGGGGCTGCCCGTTCACCGTCGCCGTGCGCGCCGCGAGATCGAGCACCAGCGGGCCGATCGTCACTGCGTCCTGTGCCTGGCCGAACTCGCGCCGCACCAGCGCGCGGAGCCGCGCCACCAGCTCCTCGAAGGCGAACGGCTTGACGAGGTAGTCGTCGGCGCCCGCGTTGAGGCCGTCGACGCGGTGCTGCACCTCGCCGAGCGCGGTGAGCAGCAGCACCGGGGTCCGCACGCCCTGGCGGCGGAGCGCCTGCAGCACCGCCACCCCGTCCAGCTTCGGCATCATGCGGTCGAGCACGATGAGGTCGAACTCGAGCTCGGTGGCGAGGTGGAGCGCGCTCTCGCCGTCTCCGACCACGTCGACGGTGTAGCCCTCCTCGCGCAGCCCCGTCGCCAGGCTGCGCGCCAGGGCCGGTGTGTCTTCAGCGAGGAGCAGGCGCATCGCGGGGGATTCTCACCTGATGCTCGCCGAACGCACCCTCATTCGCACCGGGGTGACACGCGCCGCAGTTGGCCGGGCTGGTGATGGCCTTGCGCTGGTAGACTGCGGCGGGGATCTCGTCGTGCTCGCGCACCCACCACCGCAGCTGCGTGATGCGCAGCGGCGTCGGCCCCGGCACGTCACGCCCGGCGTGCTCGACGAGGAAGGCCTCGAGCGTCTTCCGCGTGGCCTCGTCGACCTCGGCGTTCTGCCCGAAGTGGTCACCCAGCCCGCCCATCAGCGCCCGCCACGAGCGCCCGGGCAGCATCGTCGGCGGGTAGGCGGTGTGGCAGCTGCCGCACTCCGCGGCGTACGCCTTCCAGCCGGGGAGCTGCTGCACCCGCCCCCGCCGCCCGCCGCCCTCGTGCTCGTCGTCGTCGTCATCTCCGTCGTGATCCGCCCAGCTGCCGAGGGGCACGAGGAGCGCCGCGGCGAAGAGGCCCATCAATACGTGTCGGTGATTCATGTTCAGTTCCTTCCTTCAGAGGGTCTGGAGCCAGGTGACGACGTCGCCGCGCTCACGCGCGGTGCACTCGCGCCCGAGCACCTGCTTGCAGTTGCGGTCGAACCACTTGTCGGCCTTCGCGAGGTCGGTGAAGCGCTCGGGGTTCGCCGAGGGCGCGAGCGGGTCGATGATCTTCCCCGCGGGTGAGCGGCCGGTCTTCGTGGCGTCTGGCGTGTGGCAGGTGGCGCACGACACCGCGCCGGTCTTCCCCTGATGCTCCTCGAAGTAGAGCGCCTTGCCGCGCGCGGCGTCGAAGCCACGGAAGCCCGGGTCCTCCGTCTTCGCGCGCGCCTCGTAGCTCGAGAGCACCGCCGTCGCCGCCTCCGCTTCACCGATGGGCATCAGCCGCCACAGCCCGAACATCACCGCGAGCCCGACCAGCGCCGCGACGAGGAAGCCCGCGCCGCGCGCCACGAGCGACGGCTCCACCTCGACCTGCACGTCCTCGGGCGCGCGCTTCCAGCCGGTCACCATGCCCAGCACCAGGTTCTGCTTCTCGAGCACCGACGAGAGGATGACGCCCGCCACGTGGAAGACGATCAGCACCGGCAGTGCGAAGGCCGCCGCTTCGTGCACCTCCTTCACCAGGTGCGCCGTCGACTTCGTCATCGCCAGCGGGCCGCTCCACTCCGGGCCCTGCGAGATGACGATGCCGGTGAGCGTCACCACCACCATGGTGACCAGCAGCGTCACCACCATCACCGCGCCGACCGGGTTGTGCCCGAGGAAGTGCTTCGGCGTGCCGCGGATCATCTCGCGCAGCGCGGCGCGGATCTCCCGCGGCGAGCGGACGAACTCCGAGAAGCGGGCGTAGCGCGAGCCGACGAAGCCCCACACGATGCGGAAGGCGACCAGCCCGAGCAGCACCACGCCGAGCCGCGTGTGCAGCCACGTCCACGCGTCCTCCTCCGACGTGAGGAAGGCGCCCAGCACCAGCACGCCGAAGAGAAGGTGCGTCGTGCGCACCGCGATGTCCCAGACCTTCACTCGCTTCGTTTCCATGTGCTCCTCCGTGCCTCACCTGTCCGGCACGAGAGGAACCCTACGGAGCCGCACATGAACGGAACGTGAACGGCGCCGCGCCCGAATTCCGGTAGGAAGTCCGCATGGTTCGCGTCGGCATTTCTCTCGGAGACCCCTCGGGCATCGGCGCCGAGGTCACGCTCGCTGCGCTGCGGAACACGAAGGTGCGGCGAGCCCTCACCCCGGTGCTGTTCGGCGACGCGTCGCTGAAGGTGCCGCGCGGCGTCGAGCTGCGCGTCATCAGCCAGCTCGCCGCGAAGGATCGCCGGCCCGGCAAGCCGACGCTCGTCGGCGGTCGCGCGCAGCTCGCCTACGTCACCGCGGCCATCGCCGCCGCCCAGGCCGGTGAGGTCGACGCGCTGTGCACCGCGCCCGTCTCGAAGGAGATGATCACCCGCTCGGGCCTCCCCTTCGCCGGGCACACCGAGCTGCTCGCGGAGTCGTTCGGCGTCGAGGTGATGATGCTCATGAAGGGGCCGCGGCTCTCGGTCGCGCTGGCCACCAACCACCTGCCGATCGCGAAGGTGCCCGGCGCGCTCTCGACGAAGAAGCTCGAGGCCCAGCTCGCGCTCCTCGATCGCGGGCTCGAGCCAGTGCTCGGGCGGCGCCCGCGCATCGCGGTTTGCGGCCTCAACCCCCACGCCGGCGACGGCGGCGTCCTCGGCGACGAGGAGCAGCGCGTCATCGCGCCCGCCATCGCTGCCGCCCGCGCGCGCGGCCTCGACCTCGAAGGCCCGCTGGCCGCCGACGGGCTCTTCGCGCGCGCCGGCACCGGGCGCTTCCCCTTCGACGTGGCCCTCGCGATGTTCCACGACCAGGGCCTCGTCGCGACCAAGACGCTCGACTTCGCGCGCACGGTCAACGTCACGCTCGGCCTGCCGGTCCCGCGCACCTCCCCGGATCACGGCGTGGCGTGGGACATCGCCGGGCGCGGCGTGGCCGACCCGACCCCGATGATCTCCGCCCTCCTCGAGGCCGCCGCGTTCGCGAAGCGGGGCGCCAAGCCCCCGAAATCACGCCGCTGAAACTCGCGCCTTGTCTCGCGCATAAGAGCAGTTGCGCGCAGGGTCCGCCCTCCGCATTACTGCGTCCACTTCAGTCCCACTCACCGAGGAGTCACACATGAAGCGCATCGTTCTCTCGCTTGCTCTCGCCGCCTCTGCCGTTCCCTTCGCCGCGCTCGCCTGTGAGGGCGAGGGCCACGCCGCCGCCGCCAAGGAGCCCGCGAAGGCCACCGTCGCCGAGGTCGCCTCGTGGACCCGCGCCAAGAAGGCCGTGCCGGTCGACGCGAACGGCGCCGAGACGCGCGCCTCGCAGGGCGTCATCCCCGGCGCGGTGCTGCTCACCTCGAGCTCGAAGTACGACGTGAAGGAGCTCCCGGCGTCGAAGGACACCAAGCTGGTCTTCTACTGCGCCAACCAGAAGTGCGGCGCGTCGCACGCGGCGGCCAGGCGTGCGCTCGAGAACGGCTACACCGACGTGGCGGTCCTCCCCGACGGCATCATGGGCTGGAAGCAGGCCGGTCAGCCGACCGCGAAGCCGAACAGCTGAGCCGAGCGCAGAACGTCGCAGTGCGCCGCCGTCGGTCTCACGACCGGCGGCGGTTTCGTTTGCGGCGGCCAGCGCGCATTCGGGAGTAGTGTCGAGGCCATGCTGTCGCTCGTGCTCGCGCTCGCGTTGACCCAGGCCGAAGCTCCTCCCGCTGCGCTGCCCGAGCCGCCGCGCGAGCTCCGCGTCGCGCCGCAGCCGCCACCGCCCGAGCCCCCGTCGGTGTGGACGCGCGCGCTCCTCGGCACCGGGCTGGGCACGCTCGCCGGCCCGGCCGCGTTCGGCATCTCGTACCTGCTGGTGTCGCGAAACCCGAACTTCGATCTCACCTTCGCCACCGCGGCGCTGAGCTCGCTGCTGATCAGCGGCGTCGCCTTCTCGGTGCACTCCGCCCTCGGCGGCCGCGGAGAGGTGACCCTCGGCTTCCTCGCCACGGTCGCGGTGATGGCCGGTGCAGCCGGGCTCGCCAGCGCGATCGACTCTTCCCGCGAGGTGGCGCCGCTGCTCACGGTCGCCATCGGCAGCCTCCCCGCGGCGGCGCTGGCCATGCTCGCGCTCGAGGGCACCAACCCGCAGCGCAAGCCCGCGCGCGTTCAGGTCGCCTTCGCGCCGACGGGCCTCGTCGGGCGCTTCTGATCACTGGCAGCCGCCGCCGAGGCACTGCTGGCCAGCGCTGCAGGTCGCGCAGGGATCTCCGTTGAGCCCGCACGCCGCCGCGCCGATCGACGTCTCGCAGCGGAGATCGGGCTGGCAGCAGCCGAAGCGGCAGTTCGAGCTGTCGCAGCGCGTGTAGACGCACGCGCCGCCCATGCACGCCTGATCGGTGAGGCACGCAGCGCACAGGCCGCCGTCGCCGCCGCACGCGGTCGCCGACGAGCCAGGCCGGCAGACGCCGAGCCCGTCGAAGCAGCCGGCGCAGGTCGCGCTGACGCACACGCCGAACTCGCACCGCAGCCCCGCCGCGCACGTGCCACAGAACTGCCTGGCCGGCCCGCACGCCGAGGGCTCGTTGTTCGGCGCGCAGCTCCCGTCAGGCAGGCAGCACGACGTCGCGCAGGTGCACCCCGGCGGGCCTGCATCGACGCCTGCGTCGCTCACCGGGAGCGCCTCGCAGCGCGCGTCGGCGCACCGCTCCTTCGAGGAGCACCGCACGCAGGCCGCCCCGCCGGTGCCGCACTCGAAGCGCGTGTTGCCGTCCACGCACTCACCGCCCTCGGCGCAGCAGCCGCTACCGCACGTTGACGCGTTGCACGGCCGCTGACAGCCAGCGACGAGCATCAGGACGACGAAGAGCACCCACCGCATGTGGGCGGCACTCTGACAGCGCCGGGCGCGGAGGGCCACTGGCGGCGCCCGCCGGGCGGCGTGAGTAGAGTCGGTGGCCATGCTCCGACGTCGCCTGCCCCTCGTGCTGCTCGCGCTGCTGCCGCTGGCGTCGTGCCGGTGTGGCGGGCCCTCGGTCGCCGCGCGCTACGGCGAGCTGGTGATCGTTCAGCTCGGCCCGACTGGACGCGAGCTGCTCAGCCGCGAGGCGACGCTCACGCTGCCGCCCGCCTTCATGGGCACGGTGGGCAGCGGCGAGGTGACGGTGCGCAACGTCGGCCAGGAGGAGATCACCATCGCCTCCGTCACCCGGCTCGAGGGCGACGAGGCGATCTCCCTCGACGACGCGGTGGGGCTCTCGGTGCTCGCGGGCGAGAACGCCGCGCTCCCGGTGCGCTTCGCCCCGCCGCAGGCGAGCGACGCCACGCTGCGCGAGGCCAGCCACCGCGCGAAGTTCTCCCTCGCGCTGCAGGGCGCCCGCGAAGGAGAGAACGAGCTGCTCGTCGAGCTGGGAGGCACCGCCGTCGCGCGCGACTGCTACGTGCCGGCCGAGCTCGACTTCGGCGACGTGCCGCTGCGCCAGGCAGTGACGGCCAACCTCACGCTCGAGAACGGCGGCCCCATCGCCACCACCACCACCGTGGGCGCGGTGCAGGGAGCCGACGCCGCCGCCTTCTTCGTCGCGGCCGCCGGCGGCACGCTCGAGGTCCCCGCCGGGAGTCAGACGCCGCTGCCGGTGCGCTTCGCGCCGCTCGAGGAACGCGACTACCAGGCGTCGCTCGCGCTCCGTCGCTCGGACCAATGCCCGGAGGGCGTGGTGCGCCTCTCGGGGCGCGGCAACGAGCAGGCGCTCTCGTGGAACCCGAGCCGGCTCGACTTCGGCCGGGTGCCACTGCAGGAGACCGCCACGCGCGAGCTCACCATCGTCAGCAGCGTCAACCTCCCGCTCGCGCTGCGCGCGACGCCGGACAGCGCGGAGTACGTGGTCGACACCGCCGCGCCCACCGTGGTGCCGGCGCGGGGGCGCGCGGTGCTCGCGGTGCGCTGCAGCCCGACGACGCTCGGGCCTCGCCCGGCGGACCTCACGTTGACCATCGGCGAGCTCGTCGCGCACGTGCCGCTCTCGTGCATCGGCGGCGGCCCCCGCATCCGCGTCGACCCCTCGCCCGTCCAGTTCGGCACGGTGACGATCAACACCGACGCGCGGCGCCGCGTGCTGGTGCAGAACGTCGGCACGGCGCCCCCGGCTCCCGGAGACGCCTCGAACAACCTGGTGCTGGGGCTCAACGGCGCGCTCCCGTGGTTCGCGATCGTCCCGAAGAACGCTCAGACCTCCATCACCGAGTTCTCCGTCAACCCGCTCGGGCCCTTCCCTGCCGAGGGGCTCCCGGCGATCGCCGGGCAGAACCTCGCGGAGTTCGAGCTCAGCCTGCGCGCGACGACGGCGGGGCTGCGGGAGGCCGACCTGCTCGTGTATTCGAACGACTCGGTGCAGCCGATCGTGCGCGTGCCGATCACCGCGACGCCCCGGCTGCCGGAGCCATGCGACATCGTCATCGACCCGGCCGCCATCAACTTCGGCCCCACCCCGCGCGGCGCGGTGCAGTCGCGCACCCTCACCATCACCAACCACAGCGCCGTCGCCGGCAACACCTGCCTCATCTCCGGCATCGAGATGGCCTCCGGCTCCAACCCGGCGTTCACCATCTTCGACCCGCCGGTGCCGAGCCTCCTCGTGTCGCAGGGCCAGTCTCGCACCATCCGCGTGGGGGTCACGGTGCCGCCCAATCCGCCGGACGACTACCTGCGCGGCACGCTCCGCTTCCAGGTCGGCTCGGAGACGACGATGCGCACCGTGCCGGTGGATCTGCTCGTGACGCGCTGCCTCGCGGTCGACCCGCCGGTGCTCGACCTCGGCACGGTGCAGACCGGCTGCACGTCTGCGTCGAAGGCGGTGTCGCTCTACAACGTGTGCGGCGTCCCCATCGACATCACCAACATCACCACGCCCTCGACGCCCTTCCGCATCACCAGCTCGCCCTTCGGAGGCGCGCCGATTTCGCTCGCCCCCTCGCAGCACCTCTCGGTGCAGGTCGCCGCCGCGCCCAACATGCCCGGCCCGTACACCGGCGTGCTGCAGATCGAGAGCAACGAGGGCGGCTCGAACTTCACCCAGAACGTGGCGCTCCGCGCGGCCGCGAACGAGACCGGCCAGCAGGCCGAGGCCTTCGTTCAGACCCAGAGCCAGGTCGACATCCTCCTGGTGATCGACAACTCGTGCTCCATGGCCGACGAGCAGGCCGCGCTCGCCACCAACTTCGCGGCCTTCATGAGCTCCGCGTCACAGTCGACCGCCGACTGGCACATCGGCGTCGTCACCACCGACGTGGCCGGCCGCGGCGCGCTCGTCGAGAGCCCCGGCAACCCGCGCTACCTGTCGCCGACCACCGCGTCGGTCGCCACGCTCTTCGCCCAGAAGGTGAGCGTGGGCACCAGCGGGAGCGGCATCGAGCAGCCCTTCCAGTCGATGTCGCTGGCGGTCACCGCGCCCAACCTCACGCAGGCCAACGCCGGCTTCCTGCGGCCCGACGCCGCGCTGGCGGTGGTGATCGTCACCGACGCGCTCGAGCAGTCGCCCAACAGCGTCGGGGCGTACGTCACCACCCTCAAGCGCGCGAAGAACAACCACCCCGAGCTGGTCTCGGTCTCGGTCGTCGGCCCCTTCAGCCCCGCGGGCAACGGCTGCACCACCGAGGGCCTCGTCGACGACGGCCGCTTCGCGTCGATCGTCAGCCAGACCGGCGGCGTGCGCGCCGACATCTGCACCTCGAACTGGGCGATGGATCTCCGCGCCATCAGCCAGAGCGTGTTCGGCGCCCGGCGCGCCTTCGAGCTCGGCGGCACCCCGCGCGGCTCGACCAGCGTGACGGTGACCGTCGACGGGGTCCCCACCACCGCGTGGACCTTCGACGCCGCCAGCAACGCCATCGTCTTCCAGACTGCCCCGCCCCCCGGCGCGGCGATCGGCATCGACTACGTGACCGCCTGCTTCTGAGCCGCCCCCCCCCGGCGCCTTGCGCGGCTTCTCGACCCGCATTAGAGTCATATTGACTCTAACGGAGGTCACATGGTTCGTTTCCTCAAGGCGGCGCCGACGCAGTACGTGATGCAGTTCAAGGCGGGGCAGGTGAAGCGGGAGGGCGCGGGGCTCTCGTTCTTCTACTGGGAGCCGACCACCACCCTGGTGCTGGTGCCGCTCTCGAGCGCCGACGTGCCCTTCGCCTTCCAGGAGTCGACGGCTGACTTCCAGACGGTGACGGTGCAGGGGCAGCTCACGTGGCGGGTGGCCGACCCGAAGAAGCTGGCCTCGCTGCTCGACTACTCGGTGACGCGCGCCGGGGCGTGGCGGAGCGACGACCCGCAGAAGCTCGAGGAAAGGCTGGTGCACACCGCGCAGATCCTCACCCGTGGCGTGGTGGGCCGGCTGTCGCTCACCGACGCGCTGGCCAGCGGCGACACCCTCGCGGCGGCGGTGCTCAGCGGGCTGCGGGGCTCGGAGGCGGTGCAGCTGCTGGGCGTCGAGCTGCTCTCGGTGTCGGTGCTCTCGCTCAAGCCGACGCCGGAGATGGCGCGCGCGCTCGAGGCAGAGGCGCGGGAGGCGCTCCAGAAGAAGAGCGACGAGGCGATCTACGAGCGGCGCACCGCCGCGGTGGAGCAGGAGCGCCGGGTGAAGGAGTCGGAGCTGCAGACCGAGGTGATGGTCGAGCAGAAGCGCCGGCACATCCGCGAGACGAAGATGGCGGCCGACATCGCGATGGAGAAGGAGCGCGAGCAACTCGTCGAGCAGGCGGCGGCCAACGACAAGAAGTCAGCGGAGGCGCGCGCGTGGGCGCTGGCGAAGCAGCTCGAGCCGCTGCGCACCATGGACTGGAAGGTGCTCTCGGCGCTGTCGGCCGGGGGCGGCGACCCGGGCACGATGATCGCCGTCGCCTTCCGCGAGCTGGCGGAGAACGCCGAGCGCATCGGCGAGCTCAACGTGAGCCCCGAGCTGCTGCGCGCCCTCATCCCCTCACCGGCCGCTCCGGCGAAGAAGTGACGCCATGGACAAGGTCATCCTCGTCACGCGCAAGACGCGGCTCGAGGCCCTCACCGAGCGCTTCAACACCCGCGCCCAGGCGAAGTTCTACCTGACGCAGGCCGGCCTCGACTTCGACGACTACGCCCGCGAGCACGACACCTACCGCCGCGCGCTGGAGCAGACGCACGGTGCGGTGCAGCTCGGGCTCCCGGTGCAGGTGCTCGAGCGCGCGCTGGTGCCGACCTACCTCTTCGCGCCCGGCGACGTGGTGGTGGTGCTCGGCCAGGACGGCACGGTGGCCAACGCGGCGAAGTACGTCGGCGCGGCCCCGCTGCTCGGCGTGAACCCCGACCCCGAGCGCTTCGACGGGGTGCTGCTGCCCTTCCGCGTCGAGGCGGTGAAGAGCGCGGTGGGCCGGGTGCTCGCCGGGCAGCACCGGGTGAAGGAGGTGACGCTCGCCGAGGCGGTGCTGTCCGACGGGCAGCGGCTCCTCGCGTTCAACGACCTCTTCATCGGCGCGCGCACCCACGTCTCGGCGCACTACCGGCTGCGCACCGCGCAGGAGCGCACCGCCTGGGAGCGGCAGTCGTCGAGCGGCGTCATCGTCTCGACCGGGGCGGGCTCGACGGGCTGGCTCTCGTCGGTGTGCACCATGGCCTCGGCGATGTCGCAGCACCTGGGCGGTCAGGCGCTGAAGCCGGTCCACCTCGCGTGGGACGCTTCGCAGCTCTACTTCGTGGTGCGCGAGCCCTTCGTGTCGCGGCACTCGTCGGCGAAGCAGGTCGCCGGCCCGGTGACCACCGGCTCACCGCTGGAGCTCGAGTCGCTCATGCCCGCGGGCGGCGTCATCTTCAGCGACGGCGTGGAAGACGACGCGCTCCACTTCACCTCGGGCCTCGTGGCGCGCATCGGGCCCTCGCAGCAGCGCGCACGCCTCGTGGTGTGACGCGTCAGCCGAGCGCGGCGCGCAGCGCGGTGAAGGTCGGCACCACGCCCGCCCAGCGCCGCGCGATGGCGAGGCGGTCGAAGAGGTCGGTGGTGCCTGCGTGGAAGCGCGCCAGCGTGTCTTCGGGCTGCGCGTAGAGCGCCTCGAGCACGCGGCGCCGGGCCGGCGCGGGCGCCCCGAGGAGCAGCCGGTTGGAGGCGCGCGCGAAGGCCTGCTGGGCCCAGTGGCGCGCGGCGTGCTGCTGGAGCCAGGCCGTGAGCGCGGGCGCGGTGAGCTCGGGCAGCGCCGGGAGCGCCTCGGCGACGTCGACGGCCATCGGGAGCGAAGAGCCGGTCGCCGCGTGGAACAGGCCCGCCGCCACGCCCACGCGCGGGCTGGTGAGCGTCGGCGCGGCCCCGGAGAGCGGGAGTGGCAACACCGCGGGCTCCTCGCGCAGCACGGACTTCACGCGGAGCTCCTGGGCCGAGCACCACGTCTCGAGCCGCGCGCGGTGCAGCGCGAGGTCGGGGGCGCCGGCCGACGCACGCACCACCGTGTCGCGCGCGAGCACCCGCCGCGCGTCCCACGGGAAGACGGAGATCCACCGCAGCTCATCGGCCTCGTCTTCGAAGCGCGCGTCGATGAGCAGCGGCGCGTCGAGCGCGTGGGGCGCCTCGAGCTCCACCTCGAGGCCGAGCGACTGCTGCCACGCGCCCGGCACCGCGGGCGGCGTCCCCCGCCCGTCGAGGACCGCGCGCGCCTCGATGCGCTCCCCGTCTTCGAGCACCACGTGCGTCGCGCCCACCTCCGCCACCCGCGTCTTGAGCCGCACCCGCTCGCCGAGGCGCTCCATCAGCTTCCAGTGGAGATCCGCGCTGGTGATGGCGTGGTGGCCGCCGCCGATGCGCCGCGGCTGCTCGCGCGAGAACGCGACGTCGTGGGCGTGCCACGACTTCGAGACGAGCACCCACAGCCACTCGAGCTGCGCCTTCGTGACGTCGGTGCCGTGGAAGGTCCAGGTGTGGTTGCCGCCGAGCGCGCGCCCTGCCTCGAGCACCACGAACGACACGTCGGGCCGGGTCATCACCAGGCGCCACGCGAGCAGGCCGTTGGCGAGGCCACCTCCGACGAGAACGAGATCGAGCACCCCCGCCCCATACCGAAGGAGCGGTCAGTACGTCTCGGGGTTGTGGTTGGTGCCGTGGCACCGCAGCCGGCACGACCCCGCGGCCCAGGACGGCTGGCCGCTGCCCGACGGGCCCTGCACGTTCGGCGAGAAGTTGACGCCGCGCGCGTAGGTGGCGTTGGTGCTCCACGGCGCCCCGCGTGTGCCGTGGGTGTTGAAGTGGCACTCGCGACAGACGGCGTTGCCCTGCCCCGCGCCCGGAGTGTTGATGTCGGTGCCGCCGCTGCCCTTGTCGAAGAGCTTGTTGAGGTGCATGCCGTGCAGGCGGAACGAGGTGTCGGCGCGCGTCGACTCGCTGGTGGTCGCGAAGGGCGCCGGCGCGTGGCAGATGAAGCACAGCGCGAAGTCGTTGGCCGCGTAGTCGTTGGCGGTGGCGCGCGGCTTGAGCGTCAGGCGGTACGGCGCGCGCAGCAGCCCGGGGCTCGCGGCGCCATGCGGCCCCTTCGGCAGCGCGCCGGTGTAGCTCGACACCGTCGTCACGGTGCGCGGCAGCGCGTCGTTGTTGTGGCAGTCGGCGCAGGCGATGACGCTGCTCGTGGTGAGGTGTGGCAGGCCGCTGCCACCCGCGAGGCTCGCCGCGAGCTGCGAGCTGGTGGTGCGCCCGGGCCCTTCGACGGGGTGGAAGCTCTCGTTGGCGGGGTTGAGCACCTTCGCGAGATCCGTCTGGCCCGCGGGCTGGCTGGTCCACGACGAGTGGCACTTGAAGCAGAGCTCGAACTCCTGCACGGCGCCGGCGTTGCTCGCCGGGACGAAGGTGTAGCCCGGCGTCGAGCCCGCCACGCCGTTGGTGACCTGCACGCGGCTCACCCCGCTGAGCGGCGCGGCGCCGTTGGCGGCGTGCGGGTTGTGGCAGTCGGTGCACTCCGCGTGGCGCCGCCCCGTGCCGAAGGCCGTGGCGCTGCTGCCCTCAGCGGTGAGGTGGACCCCCGCGGTGGTGGTGGTCGGGTGCGCGCTGGGCTTCGAGAACTCCGCCTGGAGGTTGGTCGAGGCGGGCCCCGAGCCGTCGTGACAGGCCAGGCACAGCGCCTCTTCGCGGAAGTACTCGAGGTTCGGCACGAGGCCCTGCCCGTCGCGCGCGCCGTGCGGGGTATGGCAGTTGAGGCACTTGCCCGCGTCGCTCGCCGGGCGCGCGGCCGGTGTCGGCCCGGGCCAGCGCATCGCGGTGGAGCTGGCGTGCGAGCTCGCCGCCCACGGCCCCTGCCCGCCGTAAACCTGCGCGGCGCCGCTGGAGCCGTGGCACGTGAAGCACAGCCCGTTGTCGTTCGGCGCGAAGAGCGCGGGCGCGCCGGGCGTCGGCGTCTGGCGCACGGGGTGGCACTGCGCGCAGTGGCCCGCGGGCACGCTCATCGTGCGGTTGACCCCGCTCGTCGTGTTGCCGTGACGCGTGAGGTGAAAGACCTGGTCGCCACCGCCCGCATGCGCGGAGAGCGCGGCCAGCACCACGACACCGCTCAGTATTGATGGCAGGCGTTGCATTCGAAGTTCACCTGGTCGGGACGGAAGGGGTGGCCGTTCTTCACCGCGGTCTGCGCCTTGTGACAGGCGACGTTGGCGCAGGTGCTCGTCGTCTGGCTGTACGTCGCGCCCGCGAGCGACTGCGCGCGCCCGCCGGAGCTCACCGGATCGATCGTGTCGAAGGCGACGTCGGGCAGGCCGTTGACGTGCTGCCCCCAGCCGGTGATGGGCACGGGCTGGTACTGGGAGACGCCCGCCGTGCGCGAGGTGGCGTTCGCCGCGAGCACCGTGTCGTGGTGACAGGTGCGGCAGGTGAGCGGCGCGTCGTTGTGGTTGAAGCCGTGGCCGCTCTCGAGCCCCGCCCCGTCGAGGAACGAATGGGACTGGCCCGCGCCGGCGTGCACGCCCGGCTCTGAGCTGCGCAGCGGGAAGCCATGGCAGGCGTCGCAGCCGGTGCGCGGTGCGCCCCACGTCACCGTGCGCCACGCGCGCGAGACGTCGAGCCGGAACGCCGGATACGAGATGGGGTAGCCCGCGAAGCTGAAGTCGACGCCGGGCCGCGGCACCGGGTTGGGCGTCGCGTAGGCCGGCCCCGAGTGGCAGTACACGTTGCCGCAGGTGCCGAGCGTGAAGGGGATGCCTCCGTCGTCGGTGTAGACGGTCGCGCCGCGCGTGTAGGTCGCCAGCGGCGAGCGGGCCTTGAGCGAGCCGGGAGGCGCCGCCGGGTTGTAGAGCTCGATGTCGGCCAGCCCGCCGCTGAGGTGGCGCGCCGCGTCCATCGGGTGACAGTTGCCGCAGCCGAAGGCGTAGCCGGTGGGCGAGGTGACGCTCGCCGCGGTGCTGAGGCTGCCGTAGGTGCGCGAGCCCTGCGTGCCCACGTGGAGCAGGTGCGTGCCCGTCGGCGGCGGGAGCTCGTGGCAGCTGCCGCACGCCATCTGCGCCTCGACGTGCCCGTTGACGTGCAGCGAGGGGTCGACGAAGCCGCGCGCCGCGTTCACCACCGCCGGGTGGCAGGTGCTGCACTGCGGGTTCTGCGGGTGCGGCGGCGCGGGCGGCAGACCGTGGCAGGTGCCGCACGCCGCCTGCGTGCCGTCGACGCGCGTCCAGCTCGGGGTGCGGTTGGTGCCGCCGTCCATCGTCTGGCCGTGGCAGTAGTTCGAGCACGTCGCGCCGTTGAAGGTGGGCGTGGCGCCGCGCGCGAGGGCGGTAGGGCCCCAGAAGAGCTCTGCCGGTGACGGGTCGAGGTGGCCCGGGTCGTCGAAGCGCGACGGCACGACGTGGCACTCGTCGCAGGTGAGCTCCGCGTGCCAGCTCGAGGGCCCGAGGTGCGAGCGGTGCGCGCCGACGGTGCGCGCCGCGGTCGAGGTGGTGCCCTGCGTGTCGCGCGGAGGCGCGGGGCTCGTCGCGTCGCCATGGCATGAGTTGCAGGCGAGCGAGAGGTCGACCCGGCCGTTGACGTGCGCCACGCCGCCGTCGGCGAAGAGGTCGCCGTGGCAGGCCGGGCAGCCGAACGGCGTGGAGCCGGGGTGCGGCGCGGGCGGCGGCAGCCCGTGACAGTCACCGCACACGGCCGGCGGGCCGAGCGCCCAGTCGGGCTGCGGCTTCGCTGCGCCGCCGAGCGTCGCGCCGTGGCACCACGTGGTGCAGGTGACGCCGTCGAAGCGCGAGCTCACGTTGCCGGCGTTGGGCACCGCGCCGAAGGTGAGCTCGGCGGGCCACGCGTCGAGGTGCCCGGGCTCGTCGATGGTCGCCGGCACCCGGTGGCAGTCGGTGCACTCGACGGGGCGGTGCCAGCTCGTCCCGGGGTTGACGTGCGCCTGGTGCGCGCCGATCGCCCGGTCGCTGCGCAGGGTTCCTCCGTCGGCGGCGCGCGGCGGCGCGAAGTTGAGCTCGTTGCCGTGACAGCTCGAGCAGGTGAGCGGGCCGGCGTCGGGCACCACCGCGGGGCCGCCATCGTCGACGCCCGCGTCCTCGCCCGCATCGACGAGCCCCGCGTCGTCACCGCCGTCCTCGCCTGCGCCGCCGTCGTCGCCCGGCCCCGCATCGTCCAGCCCGGCGTCACCGCCCGCATCCATCACCACGCTGGCGTCATTCCCCCCCGCGTCGTGGCCGGCGTCGTCTTCTCCAACGGCCGCCGGCCCGCAGGTGCACGCCGGGGAGAGCACGACGCAGAGCGAGAGCAGCGCGCTCACGCTCCAGGCACTCCGGGTGTCGAGTCGAGTCATTTCGCGTCCTCGCCAACGCTGGTGACACCGGCAGTGTTCGCGTGGCCACACGCCCCGTCCTCCGACGCAAGGAATGCGCGCCGACGTGGCGTGAGGGAGCGACGCGCAGAACGGTGGAACGCGCTTCTGCGCTTGCTAAGGAAGAGTCATGGTGCGTCTTGCGTGGCCGCTGTGGCTGGTGTCGTCCGTCGCGTTCGCTCTGCCTCCGTCGGGGAAGGCGCCCGGCCAGGAGATCGAGCTCTGGGTGCGGCCGAGCGGCAACGCCCCGCGCCAGAAGGTGACGATCGATCTCGCCGCGAAGCCGAAGCTCGAGGTGACGCGCGAAGACCTGCAGTACGACGGCGCGAAGGCGAAGTACCGCGGCGTGCCCCTGCGCGCGCTGATCGAGACGATGGATCACCCCGGCCGGAGCGACCTCGCGCTGCTCCACTACAACAACGGGATGATCGTGCCCCTGCCGCTCGACGATCTCGAGGTGCTCAAGACGCTCGACCCCTTCGTCGCCACCGAGATGCAGGTGAACGATCTGTGGATCAGCACCTTCCCCATGGTGACCAAGAAGGGCGCCGACGAGCGCGACGCGCGCCCGCTCAAGTTCCGCTTCAACAAGGTGGTGGTCGGCCCGAAGACGCACCCCTTCACCACGAAGCAGGCGCAGGCCGACGGCTTCTCACCGTTCTTCTACGGCGACTCGCTGGTGGGCATCGAGCTGGTGCGCGCCGAGAACTGGTACAAGCAGTTCGACGTCGGCACCACCGAGCAGGCGAAGCGCGGCTTCGAGGTCTTCAAGAGCCACTGCCAGTTCTGCCACTCGACGCGTGAGGTGGGCGGGCGCTACGGCATCGACTTCCTCGTGCCGAACCCGATCGTCGATCGCCTCAACCTCCACAAGCTGTTCCTCCACGTGCGCTACCGCGATCGCAACGCGGCGGAGACCGGCCAGATGATGCCCTTCTTCAAGGACGTCTCGAAGGAGGACGCGATCGCGCTCCACGAGTGGCTCAAGGCGGTCACCGCGGCGCGGCCCATGCCGTACGTCGCCCCGCCGCACCACTGATGCGCGCGCTCGAGCGCCTCTTCCGCGCGGCCGAGCGGCGCCCGTGGTCGGTGACGCTCGCGCTCGGCGCGCCGGTGTGGATCGCCCTGGTGCGCATGCTGCTCGAGCGCTACCTGTCGCTCGGCGACGCGCCGCTGGGCCGCCCGCCCTTCCCGTGGTTCGCGCACATCGTCACCTTCTACCTGGCGCTGCTGGTGACGCTGTCCGCGCTGCTGGTGGTGCTGGCGAAGCTCGGGTGGCAGGCGGCGATGCGGCAGGTCGGCATGGGCCTCACGCTCGGCACACTGCCACCGCTCATCGACGTGCTCGTCTACGGGCGCGGCCGCTTCGCCTACGAATACCGGCCCGGCTTCACGCAGCTGCCGTGGCTGCTCCATGAGCCGCCGCGCGTGCTGCCGGCCGGCGAGACGACGGTCTTGTGGCTCACCATCGCGCTGATGACGTACGCCACGTGGCGCGCGACGAAGCAGCCGGGGCGCGCGCTGCTCACCGCGGCGTCGACCTGGCTCCTGGTGCTGCTCTTCCTGGTGTGGCTGCCCGGGGCGGCGCACGCGCTCTCGCGCCTCACCGGGCTGGCGCCGTCGGAGTGGCGCAACGCGCTCTTCGGGCTCGTGACCGTCGCGGGCGTGGTGACGTGCCTCGGGCTGTGGCGACGGCTGGCCACCCGGCTGCCGCACGTGCTGCTGCCCGGGCTCTTCGTCGGCCTGGGCGCCGTGGAGCGCGGCCCGCTCGATGGCCCGGCGCTGCTCGCGGCGCTGCAGGTGCTGCTGCTGGCCATCGGCTTCACGCTCGCCAACGACTGGTACGACCGGAAGGAAGACGAGGCCGGCGGCCGCACCACGTCGCTCACCGCCGACGGCGCGCAGTGGCTGGCGGTGGTGCCGCTCGTCTTCGCCGCGCACGTGCTCGCCTTTCGCCTCGAGCTGGGGCTCGCGCTCGTCGGCTTCGCGATCGTCTCGCACGCCTACCACTCGGACGCGCTGCGCCTGAAGTGCGTCTTCCCGCTCTCGTACAAGACCGAGGGCTTCCTCGGCGGCCTGTGCTTCCTCGCCGGGCTGGCCGCGGCGCCGGAGCGAGCTCCGACCGAGCGCGCGCTGTGGCTGCTCCTGCTGGTGACGCTCGGCACGCCCATCGCCCTCGTCTTCAAGGACTGGAAGGACGTCGACGCCGACGCCCGCGCTGGCGTGCGCACCGGCTTCGTCGTCGGCGAGGCGCACGGGTGGGCGCGCCAGTCGCTCGTCCGCGTCGCGGCGCTCGGGCTGGGCCTCTCGCTGGTGCTGGTGACGGGTTGGACCGCGCGGGTCACCGCCGCCTCGACCGCCTCGCTCGCGGCGCTGGGGCTGCTCGCGCTGGGCTCGCCGGCGGTGCTGCTCGCGGTGAAGGCGCCGGCGCGGGCCACCCAGCTCGCGATGCTCGGGGCGGAGGCGACGCTGCTCGCGTCCGTCCTCCTCCGCGCCACCGCGTGACGCTCAGCGCACCAGCCGTTCGACGCCGCCGGTGAGCACGCGGAGCTCGTACGCCCCGGTGCCCGAGTTGTAGTTGCGGTAGGCGAGGTACATCAGCGGCGTCGAGGCCTGCGCCACGGCGAACAACGTCCCGCGCCCGTTCGTGCTGGGGAAGGTCTTCACGATGGTGCGCCGCCAGTTCGCCGGGAGCTGACAGTCGGTCGCGCAGTACGCCAGCTTGAGGCGGTTCTGCGTGCCGCCGGGCTCGACGGTGGTGTACGCGAGGTACTGCCCGTCGGCGTTCGACCACGAGGCGATGGAGTCGGCCACGGCGCTGTCGCGATCGATGACGAACTTCGTGAAGTACGACGAGGCGGGGATGTCGGTGCCCACCACCGAAAGGTAGAGGTTGTCTCCGCGCCCGTAGAGCGGGCTCTGCTGCGTGGCGTGGGCGACGAAGGTGTACGCCGAGTTGCCCGCTCCGGACACGTTGGTCCCGCTGCCGACGAGGAAGTTGTCGAGGTTGTCGGTGAGGGTGCCGTTGGTCACCAGCAGCGGCGTGTTCCAGCTCGTGCCGCCGTTCGCCGAGTCGGCGACGTACACCTGCTGGTACTCCTCGGTGCCGGTGTATTGCTGACGCCAGGCGATGACGGTGCGCGTGCTGTCGACGCGCACCACGTCGAGCGCCTCGATGAACGTCGCAGCGCCTGCGTTGGGCACGGTGAACGCCGTGCCGAGGGTGAAGCTGTTGTTCGTGTGGTCCCACCACGCGGTGCGGATGGTGTCGGTCGCTGAGTTCACGTACGCGACGAGGATGCGGTTGTTCACCGTGTCGGCCCGCGCCGCGAGCAGGTCGACGTTCGAGCTGGCGTCGATGACCGTCTCGCCCGGCGCGGCGCCCATCAGGTCGGTGTAGATGCGGGCGCGCAGGCCGGCCGAGGCGCTGGTGCGGTACAGCAGCACCGCCTTGCCCGAGGTGCCGACGAGCGCGCGCGCCGCGGTGGTGGTGGCGGTGGTCGGGGTGTGCGCGGTCCACGTCTGGCCGCCGTTGCTGGTGCGGTACACCGTGAGGTCCGAGTCGGACGTGCCGCGCATGCCGTACGGAGGCAGGAGCACCGCGCTCTGGTTGTAGGCGACGATGCCGCCGGAGCTCGACGAGGTGCCCGTGGTGTTCACCGACGCGATGACGGTGGTGTCGGTGGCCGGCTGCGTCTGCCACACCGGGCCGTCGTTGCCCGGCATGCCCTGGTCGTCCATCGCGCGCACCGAGTAGTACATCGGGCTCGCGCCCTGCGGCACGTCGTAGCTGACGACGCTCGAGTAGTTCACGTCGGTGATGGTCGACGGCGAGGTGCCCAGCGCGATCTGGTAGCGATCGACCCCCGACACGGGCGTCCAGCCGAGCCGCGAGGTGGTGATGCCCGGCGTGGCCACGCTCTTCACCGCCGGCATCGCCGGGACGAGCACGGTGAGCGAGGTGCCGGTGGAGTCGGTGAAGGCCACCGCCACGTCGCTCGAGTTCTCGCCCGACATCACCGGCGCGAGGCCGGCGCCGACGCCGCGCTCGAGCCGCGTGCGCGCCGTGCTGACCCACGAGGCGCCCTCGTCGGTCGACTCGGCGAGCACCAGCTCGTTGCTGGTGTTGCGGTAGAGCACGTAGACGTTGCGGCTGCCCGCCCAGATGCGCGGCGCCTGGGTGCGGTCGGCGTCGCTGACGATGGTGGTGTACCCGGTCCACGACGACGACGCGGTGAGCTTGCGGCGGAGGTAGAGCGAGCTGCCGCTGGTGCTCGTGTAGACCACGTACGCCTGCGTGGCCTCGGGCAGCGAGACGCACGCGAGATCGAACTCCGCCACCTCGTTGCCCGCGCCGGTGCCGCTCGAGACGGTCTGGTACGAGCCCTCGCCACCCGCCGTGTTCACCGAGACCTGGTTGAAGTAGTAGTGCGTGAGGCTCTGCATGCCGGTGCCGTTCTTCCACGCGTGCACCAGCGTGTAGTTGCCGGCGCACGAGCGCAGCGCGGTCGAGGTGACGCTCGGCGTGTAGTACGGCAGCGAGTAGAGGTAGCCCGTGGTGCCGCCGCTCGAGCCGTAGACGATGCGCAGGTCATCGTTGCTGCCCAGCCGGTAGTGGAGCCCGAAGCGCTGGCCGCTGGTCCACAGCCCGAGCCCGGTGGTGTTCGCCCAGTTGGAGCTCGACGAGAGGTTGGTGACGATCGTCTCCTCCCACGACGTGCCGGAGTTCTGGCTCGAGTAGAGGCGCACCTGCCCGCGATCGGACCAGGCCGTGCCCGCGGCGACGTCTTCGATGGTCTGCGCGGTGCCGATGGTGCCCACCAGCACCGCGCTGTCGGTGAAGGCGATGTGACCGAACTGGCGGTCCCACCCGAAGTTCGGGTCGAGCGGCGAGAAGCGCCACGTCAGCCCGCGATCGTTCGACACCGCGACGCGCAGGTTGCCGCTGCTGATGGTCCAGTCGGCGTCGCGCTCCGAGTAGGTGAGGTAGATGTCGTCGCCGCGCGTCGCGACGTCGAGCGGAATGACGGAGTAGGCGCTCGCGAAGGGCACCGCGATGCGCTTGAAGCCCACCGTGCCCGAGAGCGTGGTGCTGAGCCCCGACACGTTGCCCGCGAGATCGACCGCCTGCACCGCGAACACCTGATCGCGCCGGTTGGCGAGGTTGAGCACCCAGCCGTCGGAGGCGGTGCCCGGCACCGTGGCGCACAGCGCGCTCGGCGAGGTGGTGCCGCACCACAGCTCGTAGCGGAGGATGCCGGTGTTGTCGGTCACCGCGTCCCAGAAGAGGTGGGCGCTGCGGTTGGCGAGCTCGACCGAGTAGAAGCGCGGCACCGGCGGCGCGGTGGTGTCGATGGTGATCGACGCGCCGATGGGATCGCTCGCGTTGCCCACGTCGTCGACGAACACGCCGTACACCGTGCGCGGCCCCGTGCCTCCGAAGGCGAAGGTGGTGGTGCTCGGCGTCGCGGCGTACGTCAACGACGAGAACGGGCCGCGGGAGCTGGTCGACAGGCCCCACTGCACCGCGTCGTCGGCCTGACCGCTCACCACCGGCGAGAGCGTCGCCGCGTAGCCGTTGCCGTTCGGGCTGGCGATGCTGAGCGCCGGGCCGGTGGGCGGCTGCGTGTCGAGGGTGATCTGCGTGCCCGTCACCGAGCCGACGTTGAGCGCCTGATCGCGCACGCACCCGTTGAGCTGCGTGAGGCCGTCCTGGTTGGGCAGCGTGAAGCTGAGCGACGTCGAGTAGCGCTGCCACGGCAGGCTCGCCGAGCCCGAGCAGGTGACGCTGCCGGCGACGAGCGCGATGTCGAGCGGGCTGCCGGTGCAGCCGGCCACCGAGACGGACACGCGGGTGAGCGCGGTCTTGCCGGCCACCGCGGGCCCGCCGCTGCGCGTGAAGCCCGAGGCGCTGAGGGCACACGAGGCGGGCGGCGTGGCGTCGTAGGTGATGCTCGCCGAGGGCGCCCAGGTGCCGCTGAGGCCGCCGAAGGTGTTGCCCGCCGCGTCGCGGAAGCAGCCGCGCACCTCGCGCACCCCGGCCGTGCCGCCGGCGAGGGCGTACGTCACCTGCCCGCTGGGCGGCATCGCGGTGTAGCCCGTCGCGGGGCAGGTGGTGAGCGCGGTGGTGCCGAGCAGGTACTCCGTCGCGCCCGTGACGCGCAGCGAGACGGTGACGTCAGTCGAGGCGGTGAGGCTCGCGCTCGGCGTCACGCCGTCGGCGAGCAGGCCGGTCAGCTCGATGGTGCCGGACGGCGGCGTCTGGTCGACGGTGACCGTCGCGGGCACCACCGTGTCGTTGCCCGCGCGATCGCGGAAGCGGACGTACACGGTGCGCAGGCCGTCACCGCCGCTGCTCAGGGTGAAGGCCACCGTGCCGCCGCCGGGCATCGCCTGAGGCCCCACGGTGCCCGCGCCGGAGAAGCTCGACGACTCCGAGAGCGTGAGCGCCTGCGTCGGCGAGAGGTCGCCCGCGGAAGACGCGACGCTCACCGTCACGCCCAGCGTGCGGGTGGTGGCCGGCGTGATGCTCGCCGTCGCGGGCGTGGGCGCGGTGACGTCATAGGTGATGGTGGCGCTCACCGGCGTCGACTCGTTGCCCGCGCTGTCGCGGAACACCGCGTAGACCGTCTTGAGGCCCTCGCTCGCCGTGTTGAGGAACCAGCTCGTCGCCGCCACGTCCTGGTACGCGGCCTGGGTCAGCTCGACGCCGTTGCTGTTGGCGAGCTTCACCATCACCGCGCCGCCGTTCGGCTCCGCGGGCGCCGAGAGCGAGAGGTTCACCACGCCCTCGTTGGTGTAGCCATCGACGCTGGCGCGCGTGCCGCGGGCGATGCTCAGCGTGCCCGAGGGGACGACCGTGTCGACCACCACCGTGTCGGACACCACCGGGCTCGCGTTGCCCGCCGCGTCGAGCAACTGCGCGTAGACCGTCACGGCGCCCTCGCCCGCCATGCGCGTGAAGGAGCCCGCGGGGGTCCAGGCGACGCTGCTCGCGCCGGTGAGCCGGCCCTGGGCGTCGACGGCGTTGCTCGTCGCCAGCCGCATCTGCGTGACGCCCGAGAGCGCGTCGACGCCGGTCAGGGTGAAGGGCAGCGAGGTGGCGACGTTGAGGAACTTGGTGGTGCCGCGCGTCCCCGACGGGGTGAAGGCGAAGGTCGGCGTGGTGGGCGGCGTCTGGTCGAGCGTCACCTGCGCGGTGGCGATCGACGTGTTGCCCGCGTGGTCCTTGAAGCGCACGTAGATGGTGCGCGGCCCGTCGCCGCTGCTCAGGGTGAAGGGCACCTGGCCGGTGCCCGGGAAGGGCATCGGCCCGACCGTCCCCGCCGCGGTGAAGGTCGGGTTCTCGGACACGGTGATGGCCTGGGTCGCGGACAGCTCCGTCGTCGGGCCGGTGACGTTGACCACCACCGACGTGCTGCGCGTCACCGCGGGCGTCACCGTGGCCGAGACCGGCGCGGGCGGCGTGACGTCGTAGGTGATGGTGGCCGAGACGGGCGCGCTCACGTTGCCCGCGGTGTCGCGGAACTGCGCGTACACCGTCTTCACGCCCTCGCTCGAGGTGTCGAGGAACCAGCTGAGCGACGGGCGGAGCCCCTGGTACAGCGCCGAGTCGAGCTGCGCGCCGGTGTCGTTGGCCAGCTTCACCTGCACCACGCCGCCGTCGGGCTCCTGCCCGGCGCTCAGCGCCGCCTCGACCATCGGCTGGTTGGTGTAGCCGTTGGCCGTCGCCTGCGGCCCGCGGGTGAGCGTCAGGCTCCCCGAGGGCAGCGTGCGGTCGACCACCACCGTGTCGGTGCCCAGCATGCTCGCGTTGCCCGCGAGGTCGATGACCTGCACGTAGACGCTCTGCACGCCGTCGACGGTGGTGCTGCGCGTGAACGAGGTGTTGGTGTCGAACTGCAGCAGCGCCGTGGGGAGCTGCCCCATGACCAGCGTCGGATCTCCGGCGAGGCGCATGCCCGCGATGCCGGTGAGCGAGTCGGACGCGATGACGCGCAGCGGGAGCGTCACGTTCGAGGTGGTGAACTTCACGCCGGTGGGCCCCGCGCCCGTGGAGTCGAGAGTGACGATGGGCGCCGGCGGCGGCGTGGTGTCGAGCGTGATGGTGCTCGAGAGCGTCGGCCCCACCACGCCGTTCGCGTCCTTGAGCTGCACGAAGACCGTCTTGAGCCCCTCGCCCGAGCTCAGCGTCGTGGGGAGGTTGTTCATGTACGGCTGGAAGGTCGCGCCCGCGAAGTTCTGATCTTCGCTCGCGCGCACCTCGGTCGCCGCGGCGGCGGAGGTGAAGACGAGCTTCACGTTGCGGGTGCGGGTGTAGGTCGGCTTGCTGTCGGGGTCGTCGTCGTCGATGACGAAGTCGCCGCTCTGCGGCGCGAGCACCACGTTGGGCACGCTGACGAGGGGGCTGCGCACGCGAACCTGCGTCGTCGCGCGGAAGTAGCCGCTCTTGGTGAAGCTCACCGTGTAGTCGCCGTAGGGGATGCCGGTGAGCACGAACTGCGCGTGCGAGGCGACCTGGCCCGTCGCCGCCACCGCGCCGAAGCCGCCGGGCGTGAGCGCCACGTACACGCTGTCGGCCGGCGCGCCATCGGCGGTCTCCACCGTGCCGCGCACCATCGCCCGCAGCAGCTCGAGCTGAATGGGGTCGACGGTGGTGGTGACGTTCGGCTGCACCGTGACGAGCCGGGGGCCGCGCGCGTCGTCGTACTCCGCCAGCGTCACCGTGAGCTGGTGCGAGCCCGCCACCACGTTGTTGATGGTGTACGCGCCCATCGCGTCGGTGGTCGCCTGGTTGGTGCCCGTCGAGAGCGAGACGAGCGCGCCCTCGGCGGGGGTGGTGGTGCCGTCCTCCGCGGCCTTGAGCACCGTGCCCGTCACCGTCCCGGGGCGGATCTGCAGCACGATGGGGTCCATGCGGAGGTCGACCGTCTGGCCTTCGGCGACCTCCACGTTGTCCTTCGTGCCGTCGAGGTACCACGGGTGCTGCGCCAGGAGCCGCCACGTGCCGCTCGTCACCTGCGCGTCGAAGGCGCCATCGGCGTCGGCGACCGCCGTCACCAGCGGGTCGCTCGAGCTCGGGAGGTAGAAGAGGACCTTCGTGCCCAGCACCGCCCCGCCCGCGGCGTTGGTGACGCGCCCGCGGATCATCCCCGTCGCGCCGCTCGAGGTCTGCCGGAACACCGGCGCGAGGATGCCCACGTCGACCGTCTGCCCCGAGTTGACGCGCACGTTCGGCACCACCAGCGGCGAGAAGCCCTGGATGCGGAGATCGATCGCGTAGAGCCCGGGCGTCACGTCGTCGAAGCGGAAGCTCCCGTCGCTCGCGCTGGTGGCCTCCCGCCGCCGCCCCTCGGTGTCGACCAGCGCGATGGTGTGGCCCGACGGCGAGATGGGCGTCGTGTCGACCAGGCCGATGACCGCGCCGCTCGTCGGCTGCTCGGGGAGCGAGAGATCGCGGTTGCAGCCCGCAGCGAGGGCGAGCGCGACGACGGAGAGGGCGAGCCTCGAGAGGGGCTGGATCGATGACATGTGGACTCCCGGGGGGAAGACAAACCCTGTTCGCAAAAGCGCCGGGCCGCAACTGCCCCGCCACAGACCTTCTGACCCGTCGGGGTGGCGCCCGACGCAGGAAATGCGGCCCTCGGTCTCCCCATTCGCTCGGAGTGCGGTGGCACGCGACATGTACTCAGGTGGAGGCATGCGAGCTCCCGAGCTGACGGGTCTCCTCGAGCGTCATCGACATGACCCCACGAGGCTGGTGCAGATGCTCCGCGAGGTGCAGGCGGAGGACGGGTGGATCTCCCCACAGGTGATCTCCGAACTGGCGGGCAGGCTCGGCCTCCCGCGCGCGCGCCTCGAGGGCGTCGCGACCTTCTATTCCTTCTTCGCGACCCGGCCCGTGGGCGAGTTCCGCGTGCTCTTCTCCGACAACATCACCGACCGGCTCCTCGGGAGCGAGGCGCTGCGCGAGCGGCTGTGCGCGGCGCTGCGGGTCGAGCGCGGTGAGGTGCGCGCCGATGGCCGGGTGAGCATCGACACGACCTCGTGCACCGGCCTGTGCGAGCAGGGGCCGGCGCTGCTGGTGAACGGGCACGCCATCGGCCACCTCGACGAGGCGCGCGTCGACGAGCTGGCGCGGCTCATCGAGGCGCGCACGCCGGTCAAAGACTGGCCGCCGCACCTCTTCACCATCGACGACCCCATCCACCGGAAGGACCTGGTGCTCTCGGCGAGCGTCGTCCCCGGTCAGGCGCTGCGCGCGGCGATGGCGCGCGGGGCCGAGGCGATGCTCGAGGAGGTGCTCCGCTCGAGGCTCCGTGGCCGCGGCGGCGCGGGCTTCAGCACCGGCGAGAAGTGGAAGACGGCGAAGGCCGCGCCGGGCCCCACGCGCTTCGTGGTGTGCAACGCCGACGAAGGCGAGCCCGGCACGTTCAAGGATCGCGTGCTGCTCCGGCGCCACCTCGACCTGGTGCTCGACGGCATGACCATCGCCGCGTACGCCATCGGCGCCCAGAAGGGCTTCCTCTACCTGCGCGGCGAGTACCTCTTCCTCCAGCAGCCCATCGAGGCCGCGCTGGCGGCGCGGCGCAAGGCGCACCTCCTCGGGCGTGACGTGCTGGGCACGCGCGGCTTCGACTTCGACGTCGAGCTCCACCTCGGGGCTGGCGCCTACGTGTGCGGCGAAGAGTCGGCGCTCCTCGAGTCGCTCGAGGGCAAGCGCGGCATTCCGCGCAACCGGCCGCCGTACCCGGTCACCAACGGCTACCTCCAGCAGCCGACGGTGGTGAACAACGTCGAGACCTTCGCCTCGGCCGCGCTGATCGCCCTGCATGGCGGCGAGTGGTTCGCGAAGGTGGGCACCGCGAAGTCTTCGGGCACGCGCGTGCACTCGGTCTCGGGCGACGTGGCGCGCCCGGGGCTCTACGAGTTCCCGATGGGCATCACGGTGAAGGAGCTCCTCGACGCCTGCGGCGCGCACGACGTGCAGGCGGTGCAGGTGGGCGGCCCCTCGGGCACCCTGCTCGCCCCGCGCGAGTTCAACCGGCGGCTGTGCTTCGAAGACGTGCCGACCGCGGGCTCGTTCATGGTGTTCGACGCCTCGAGAGATCTGCTCGACGTGGTGCAGAACTTCGCCCACTTCTTCGCGCACGAGAGCTGCGGCTTCTGCACGCCGTGCCGGGTCGGCACGCGCCAGCTGCGGCAGGCCATCGACGACCTCTGCTCGGCGCGCGGCACCCGGCGTGACGTGCGCCACGCGCTGCGGCTGTGCGCCATGCTGCGCGACGCGAGCCACTGCGGCCTCGGCCACACCGCCTGCAACCCGTTCCTCACGCTGCACGAGAAGTTCAAGCCCACCATCGAGCGGAGCCTCTCGTCGCTCGAGTTCCGACCGACGTTCAACCTCGACGAGGCGCTGGCGCCCGCGCGCGAGGTCACCGGCCGCGACGACGAGCGCGCGCACCTGGAGGAGACATGAGCCGCCACTTCATCCTCGACGGCCGGGAGATCCCCTTCTCGGAGGGCCAGACGGTGCTGCAGGCGGCGCTCGCCGACGGCCTCTACATTCCCCACCTCTGCGCGCACCCCGAGTTCAAGCCGCACGGGAGCTGCCGGGTGTGCACCGTGAAGGCGAACGGGCGCATGGCCGCCTCATGCACCCTGCCCGCGCGGGAAGACCTCGTCATCGAGAGCGAGACCGACGAGGTGCGTGAGCTGCGCAAGGGCCTGGTGCAGCTGCTGTTCGTCGAGGGCAACCACTTCTGCCCGTCGTGCGAGAAGAGCGGCGACTGCAAGCTGCAGGCGATCGGCTACTCGCTCGAGGTGCGCTCGCTGCACTTCCCGCAGCTGTTCCCCGATCGACCGGTCGACGCCTCGCACCCCGACGTGATGCTCGACTTCAACCGCTGCATCCTCTGCGAGCTGTGCGTGCGGGCCTCGGCGGAGGTGGATCGCAAGAACGTCTTCGCGCTCGCGGGCCGGGGCATCGACAAGCACCTCGTGGTCAACGCCGAGTCGGGCAGGCTGGCCGACACCTCGCTCGCGGTGACCGACACCGCGGTGAGCGTCTGCCCGGTGGGCGTCATCTTGAAGAAGGGGCGCGGGTTCGCGGTGCCGATCGGCGACCGCACCTACGACGCCGCGCCGATCGACGCGCCGAAGGACGGAGGCAAGCCATGACCGCGCCGAAGAAGAAGCTCAAGGTGGCCACCGCCTCGCTGGCGGGGTGCTTCGGCTGCCACATGAGCTTCCTCGACATCGACGAGCGGCTCTTCCCGCTGCTCGAGCTGGTGGAGTTCGATCGCTCGCCGCTCACCGACCTCAAGCACTGCGGGCCGTGCGACCTCGGGCTGATCGAGGGCGGGCTGTGCAACGCGGAGAACGTCGAGGTGCTCCGCGAGTTCCGCAAGCAGTGCAAGGTGCTGGTGGCGGTGGGGGCGTGCGCCATCAACGGCGGGCTGCCCGCGCAGCGCAACCACCTCGACGTGCGCGAGTGCCTCACCTCGGTCTACCGCACGGTGCCGAACGATCCCGAGCTGCCGCTGCCGCTCGACAAGGTGCACTCCATCAACGACGTGGTGCGCGTCGACTACTTCCTCCCCGGCTGCCCGCCGCCGGCCGAGGCCTTCTGGCAGTTCCTCACCGATCTCCTCGCCGGTCGCACGCCCCACCTCGGGCACGGCCTCATCCACTACGACTGAGAAAGCCATGAGCTCCCCACTCGAGACCGCCACCAGCAGCAAGGCCACGCGACGGGTCGTCATCGAGCCCGTCTCGCGCGTCGAAGGGCACGGCAAGGTGACGCTGCTGCTCGACGACGAGGGCCACGTGCACCAGGCGCGGCTCCACATCGTCGAGTTCCGTGGCTTCGAGCGCTTCATCCAGGGTCGGCCGTACTGGGAAGTGCCGGTGATGGTGCAGCGCCTGTGCGGCATCTGCCCGGTGAGCCACCACCTCGCCGCCTCGAAGGCGCTCGACGCGGTGCTGGGCGTGCGCAAGCTGACCGCCACCGCCGAGAAGGTGCGGCGGCTGATGCACTACGGCCAGATGCTGCAGTCGCACGCGCTGCACTTCTTCCACCTCTCGTCGCCCGACCTGCTCTTCGGCTTCGACAGCGAGGTCTCGCGGCGCAACATCGTGGGCGTCGCCGCGACGCACCCCGAGCTCGCGAAGCAGGGCGTGATGCTCCGCAAGTTCGGGCAGGAGATCATCCGCGTCACCGCGGGCAAGCGCGTGCACGGCACCGGCTCCGTGCCGGGCGGCGTGAACAAGGCCGTCACCGCCGCCGAGCGCGACGAGCTGCTGCGGGAGCTGCCGCAGATCCTCACCTGGGCGCGGGCGGGCGTGGAGCTCATCAAGGAGGTCCACCAGAAGAACCAGGCGCTCTACTCGTCGTTCGGCTTCTTCCGCTCGGGCCTGCTCTCGCTGGTCGGCCCCGACGGCCGGCTCGACTTCTACGACGGCGTGCTGCGGGCGCGAGACGCCGACGGCCAGGTGCTGCTCGACGGCGTGGAGCCCGCGAAGTACCGCCAGCACATCGACGAAGAGGTGAAGCGCTGGTCGTACATGAAGTTCCCCTACCTCACGTCGCTCGGGCCGGAGCACGGCTGGTACAAGGTCGGGCCGCTGGCGCGCATCCAGAACTGCGACTTCATCCACACTCCGCTCGCCGAGGCCGAGCGCAAGGTGTTCCGCGACGTGCACGGCGGCGCGGTGGTGCACGCCCCGCTCGCCTACCACTGGGCGCGCCTCGTCGAGCTGCTCCACGCCGCGGAGGTGGTGGGCGAGCTGCTCGACGACCCCGACGTGCTGGGGAGCGAGCTGATGGCCAGCGGCGAGCGCACCGGCGAGGGCGTGGGCATCATCGAGGCGCCGCGGGGCACGCTCATCCACCACTACAAGGTCGACGCCAACGACCTGGTGACGATGTGCAACCTCATCGTGAGCACCACCCACAACAACCAGGCGATGAACGAGGCCATCCGCGCCGTGGCGCGCCAGTACCTCGACGGCCACGAGCCGACCGAAGGGCTGCTCAACCACCTCGAGGTCGCCATCCGCGCGTTCGACCCGTGCCTGTCGTGCGCGACGCACGCGCTGGGCAAGATGCCGCTGCACGTCGAGGTGGTCGACGCGGCGGGTCAGGTGGTGGGCACGGCGACGAAGGACAGCCGATGACGGCGCCGGTGCTGGTCTTCGGCTACGGCAACCCGTCTCGCGGCGACGACGCCCTGGGTCCCGAGTTCGTGCGCGCGCTCGAGTCGCGAGAGGCCGACGCCATCGCGCGCGGCGAGCTGGAGGTGCTCACCGACTTCCAGCTGCAGGTCGAGCACGCGCTCGATCTCCGGGGGCGCCGCCGCGTGTACTTCGTCGACGCGAACGTCGAGGGCGCCGAGCTGGTGCGCGTGCGCCGCCTCGAGCCGCGTCGCGACGAGAGCTACTCGAGCCACGCCGTCTCGCCCGAGAGCCTGCTCCACACCTTCGAGGCGGTGGAGCAGCGGCCCGCCCCGGAGTGCTTCGTCATCGAGCTCAAGGGCGAGCGCTTCGAGCTGGGCGAGGCGCTGTCGTCGACCGCGCGCGCGGCGCTGGAGCTCGGGCTGACCCGCGTGCCGCTGCGCTGAGCTGTGACGACGAGGCCACACACCGGGCTTCACCGTCGCCAGTCAGTCCTCATCGGCGACGTGGAAGCTCCCGACATCAGGGGTGGGCACGCGAGGTGCTTCGCGCGCGGCGGTGCCTTCGTTCGTTCACGCGTCGAGCATCGACGCGCTCCTGGCCCACGACGCCGTGTGGCTCAACCACGGCCGCCTCGCCCTCTGGTCGGTGTCGAACGACCTCCTCGGCTCGGTCGCCGGTCCGCACTTCGATGACGACGACGCGACCGGCGTCACGGCGCTCTGGTCGACGGTCTCGACGAGGTTCGCCGCCGCCTACGACGTCGTGCTCGATCTCAGGAGGCTGGAGAGCGTCTCGCGCGGGGCGTTCGCCCGGCTGCACGACTTCGCCTGCGCCCAGCTGCGCGGGCTGCGCCGCGTGGCGCTGCTGGTCGACGAGGACACCGCCGGTGGCGCGACGGTGGTCGGGCTGTTCGACCTCCACCCTCCGCACTTCGCGTGGCGGGCGTGCACGGCCCCGCACGACGCCGCGCACTGGCTCGAGCGCCACGAGGTCGCCCCGACGCTGGACGCGGTCGAGGCCCTGCTGAGCGCGCACCACGAGCCTTCGATGGAGCGACTCCGCGTGCTCCTCCGCGCGGCCCCGGGCGCGACGGAGCTGGAGCTCGCGAGCAGCCTCACCTGCTCGCGCCGGAGCGTGCAGCGGCTGCTCGAGGCGCACGGGACGACCTTCCTCGAGCTGCGGGCGCGGGTGCGCGTCGAGCTCGCCCAGGAGCTGCTCCGCGACCCGTCGGCGAAGCTCGACGCCATCGCCGCCGCCGTCGGCTGCACCGATCGACGAACGCTCAATCGCCTCTTCAAGCGCCTCACAGGCGAATCGCCGGCGAACTTCCGCCGCCGGGTCGGCGTCGGCGCTCCCGCGCGCGTGGCGTAGTGGCGCACGCCGGCCCCCGTTGGCGCATCGGGCCCCGTTCCGCATGGGGCCCTCACGACACATCGTGAGCGCGCCACACAACGGAGGGACCGCAATGAGACACGTGATGCGTTCGGTGGTGGTGCTCCTGTCGATATCGACTGCGCTCGCCGGCTCCAGCTGCATGCTGACGCCGACCAACGGCTCGTCGCTCGGGTCGAAGACCGACCCGCTCGACTTCTCGGGCTACGATCTCTACCCCGACGCCGGAGTGTTCGTGCAGGCGCTCAACCCGACGACCTCCGCCTGGGAGACGCTCGCGACGACGCGCTCCGCCGCGAAGACGAGCGTGAGCATCGGCAGCGACCCGCTCTACGCCTGGTCGGCGCGCACCACGCTCCCCTCGCGCTTCTGGACGACGGGCAGCCGCGGCCGCGGCGCGCGCGCCCAGGTGCGCACCACCGGCGATACGCCGAGCGGTACCTACGCCTTCATGTCGGTCGAGCCGGACTGGGGCGACTGCTACTCGTCGCTCGAGTCGCCGAGCGCCTCGAACTTCTACAACGAGTGCCGCTCACCCCAGTCGCCGGTCGCCGACGTCACGGTCGGAAGCTGGGTCGAGCCGGTGTGGGGCATCGCGGATCTCCACGCGCACCCCGCGACGCACCTCGCGTTCGGCAACGATGGCCTGTTCTGGGGCAACCCCGGCCTCGCGCTCGGCTCGAGCGACCCCGCCGCCGACCTGATCCGCTGCGCGACCGACAAGCACTATGGGTCTCAGGGCGACGCCGTGACCCACAACATGCGCATCGAGGTGATGAAGAAGCTCGACGCCCAGACCGGCCACCCCCACACCGCCGGCGGCAGCCCTGACTTCGCGGGGTGGCCGCACGCGCTCAGCCTCATGCACCAGCAGATGCACGTCCGCTGGCTCCGTCGTGCCTACGAGGGCGGCGTGCGGCTGATGTTCGCCAGCACGACCGACAACGAGGTGCTCGACATGCTGATCCACCGCGGCTTCAACCTGTTCGGTCAGCCGACGCCGGTGCCGAGCCTCACCCACGACTACGACTCCGCGCGCCGGCAGCTCGCCTTCATCAAGCAGCTCGCATCGAACAACAGCAGCTGGATGCAGGTGGTCACCACCGCCACCGAGGCCCGTCAGGTGATGCTCACCGGAAAGCTGGCGCTGGTGCTGAGCGTCGAGCTCGACAACCTCACGCCCTCCCAGGTGTGCGCGCTGCGCGCCGAGGGTGTGCGGCACGTGGTGCCCATCCACCTCGTCGACAACCTCTTCGGCGGCACGGCGGTGTCCGGGCCCGTCGTTCCCTCCCCCGCGGCGCCTCCGGGCAACCCGTTCAACACCGCCAACTGGTGGTTCACCGGCGGCCCGACCGGCGGCGACTTCTTCTCGCTCGTGCGTGACCCGTACATCCTCTACCGCGAGGGGCGACCGGACTACCTGCACTACCACCACGACGACTTGCTCAAGGGCGGGGCCGTCGAGCCGATGCCCATCAGCGACGCCGACTACCTCGCGCTCGGCTACCAGATCGGTGACGGGCTGGGTGGGCACCGCAACGCGCGCGGCGCAGACTCGACGCTCATCGAGCGGCTCCTGCGCCAGGGCTTCATGGTCGACGTCTCGCACATGTCGCAGCTCTCGACGTCGAACACCCTCGCGGTCGCGCAGCGGCTGTCCTTCCCCGTGATGAGCTCCCACACCGGCCTCCGGGCAGACACCGTGCCGAGCTCGAGCGAGCGCGCGCTGCTGCAGTCGCACGCCCGCATCGTCCGCTCGCTGGGCGGCGTGCTCGGCATGGGCACCGCGCGGCGCACGAGCAGCGACCCCATCGTCGACTGGGTGAAGGACTACTCCGACATCCGGCAGATCTTCGGCGCCAACATCGCGCTCGGCACCGACTTCAACGGCCTGCAGGAGCAGCTGGTGAGCACCGGCCGCACGACGACGTACCCGATCACCACGGCTTCGACGCGCGCCCCGCTGCGCCTGCGAGGCACCGCGCCGCAGCTCACGCAGTACACGCTGGGCACACGCGCCTTCACCGGCCAGACCGACGGCCTCGCGCACTACGGGATGCTCCCCGAGTTCACGCAGGCCCTCGAGACCGTCCCCGCGGACACCGGCGTCGGGCGCCTCTCGGGCACGCAGGTCGTCAACGAGCTGTTCCAGAGCGCCGAAGCGACGCTCGTCTACTGGGAGAAGGTCGAGGAGGCGACCACGCGCCTCGGCGGCGCCGCAGCCTGCCCGTAGCGAGGGAGTGACGCCTCAGGCCGCAGCCGCCTGCTCCGCGCGGGCGAGCTGCGCCCGGGCCTGGCGCTCCTTCCGCAGCGCCAGCCGACGCTCGATGAAGCGCACCAGCGGGTCGCGCCAGGCGGCGAACTGCTTGCGCGGCAGCCCCCGCTCGTCGCGGCCCCAGCGGGCGCGCGCCTCGAGCTTGGCCTCGTAGCCGAAGAGCGCCTCGTAGAACTCCTCCCAGCGGGCGCCGCTGTAGCGGCAGACGAAGTGGCGGAGCTTCTCCTCCTCGAGCCCGCGCAACCGCATCGCCTTGAGCATCTGCTCGACGTCTTCGACGAAGGGCCGGCGCTCCTTCGCCACGCGGCGGTCGAGGAGCAGGAACGACGCGAGCCCGGCCACCATCGCCAGGCCGAGGTTCTGGAGCACGCCGACGAGCAGCCCGCGCCACGCCAGGACCCCCACCCCGGCGCCGAGCACCGCGAACCCGACCGCCCAGGACCGCACCGACGCGCCGAGCAGCAGGTGCCGCGCCTTGAGGAGCAGCGGCGCGCGCACCAGGGCAGCGTTGATGACGAACGCCGTGAAGGACGAGGTGGCGAGGAACAGCGCCGTCCACGCGGCGAACTGCGCGAAGCCGAGCGCGACCGCCCCGGTGAGCGTGGCGACGGTGAGCCCGAGGAAGACCACCCGCGCGAGCCGGCGCCGCCGCGCCCAGCTCGCGTCGTTGAAGGCGCTCACCGCGTTCTCGAGCAGCGTGGCGTGCTCCTCGCGTGGAGAGAAGGTGCTGGCCTCGACGCCGAGGAAGCGCTCCAGCACGCCCACCACCTCGCTCATGTCGCGCGGGCGGCCGCTGCGCGGCTTGGCCAGCATGCGCATCACGAGCTCCGACAGCACCGCCGGCACGCGCGCGTTCCGCGCCGAGGGAGGCACCGGCGCGTCGTTCATGTGCCCCGCGAGGATCTGCTGCATCGACTCGCCGACGAAGGGCGGGCGACCGGTGAGCATCTCGTAGAACGTGCAGCCCAGCGCGTAGAGGTCGGCGCGCGCGTCGACCGCCGAGGGGTCGAGCACCTGCTCGGGCGCCATGTACGAGGGCGTGCCGATGAGCTCGGCGTCGTCGAAGCTGATGGCCACCGTCGACGCGCCGCTCTTCTTCACCTGGCCGCCGAGCTGCTTCACCAGCCCGAGGTCGGCGACCTTCACCAGCCCGTCGCGGTTGAGCAGCAGGTTGTCGGGCTTGATGTCGCGGTGCACGAGGCCGCGACCGTGCGCGAAGGCCAGCCCGCGCGCCGCCTGCAGCACGTAGCCGGCCGCCACCGCCGGCTCGAGGCGGCCCTCGCGGCGGCGCACCGCGGCGAGCGACTCGCCTTCGACGTACTCCATCGAGAAGAAGTGCACCCCGCGGTCGAAGCCGATGTCGAAGATCTGCACGATGTGGTGGTGCGACAGCTGCGCGGCCGCCAGCGCCTCCCGCGTGAACTGGATGACGAAGGCCGGATCCTCTCCGAGGTGCGGGCGCAGCACCTTCACCGCGACGTTGCGATCGAGCGAGAGCTGCCGCGCGAGCCACACCGTACCCATGCCGCCGCTCCCCACGCGCGCGGTGAGCGAGAAGCCACCGAGCATCGTGCCCGGCGCGAGGTGCACCGCCGACCCGTCGGGCGTCGAGCGGGTCGGCTCGTCGACGCTGAGCTCGACCTGGCCGGGTGAGGTGACGACCGGGGTGAGCTCCGGCTCGGTCATCGCCACCGTGGGTGGAGGTCGGTGCACCGCGTTCTGCCGCGTGATGACGGTCTTCTGCTCTCGCAGCTCGGCCGGCGCGCTCGCCGAGATCGACGCGCTCACCCACACCTGCGCGTGACATTCCCCGCAGGTGTGCCGCCGCGTGCCGGCGACGACCTCCAGCTCGAGCGCCGCGCCACAGTGAGGACAGTCGAACGAGCCCAAGGCGCGCGAGGTTGCCATGAGCTGCCCGGCGCGGTGCAGGGCTCCACTGAAACACGGGCGCGGCTATGTTCGCCCGATGGCGTCGACGACCCTGCGACGGGACTTCTTCAAGGTGCTGGTGCTGCCAGCCCTCACGCTGCTCCTCCTGCCGCTGGGCAGCATCGCCTTCGCGCGCTACGGCGAGTCGAAGATCGACGCGATGATCGCCGAGTCGATCGAGCAGT
>JBMORD010000188.1:0-1738 GCA_049322495.1 Myxococcota bacterium
AGAGCCGCCGCCCGTTGCAGAGCCGCCGCCCGTTGCAGAGCCGCCGCCCGTTGCAGAGCCGCCGCCCGTTGCAGAGCCGCCGCCCGTTGCACCGCCGCCCGTTGCACCGCCGCCGCCGCTGCCGCCGTCCGACGAGGTCACGACACTGCCGCACGCGGCGAGAACGAACACCAGAACGAGGAGGACGCGCATTGGTCCGAACCTACTCTGCTCTGCGCGCTATGATCGGCCGCGAGGGTCTCGATGACGACCGAGCGGTTGGTGTTTTCGCATTCGATGGAGGCGCTCTACCGCGCGCTCGATCCTCACACTCCCGCGGAGCGCGCCGTGTTTCAGAAGGCGGGCATCACGGGTGAGCGGTTCCTCCCGGCCTACCCGGTGGAGGTCCACATCGCGGTGCTCGACGCGTGCGCGAGCAGCCGCTTCGCCCACCTGCCGGAGCTCGAGCGCTACACCGAGGTCGGCAAGCTCTTCTTCGGCGGCTTCGAGAAGACCATCGTCGGCTCGGCGCTCATGGCGATGATGCGCGTCATCGGCCCCCGGCGAACGCTCGATCGCATCACGCGCAACCTCCGCTCGGCGAACAACTTCTCCGAGGGCGTCATCACCACGCTCGCGCCGAACCGCTACCACGTGCGCATCAACTACACGGTGCGACCAGGGTTCTATCTGGGGCTCCTCGAGTCAGGCTGCCGCGTCGCCGGCGCGAAGGAGCTGTCGGTCACCGTCGTCGAGACGAAGGACCTCCAGACCACCTACGAGGTGAAGTGGGCTTGAAATGAAGTGACCAATCGGTCATGTGCGCCTCAGGAGGAAGCACGCATGCTGGGCATCCCGTTGGGGCTCGCGGTCTCGAACGCCGGTGAGTGGTACATCCACAAGTACTGGCTGCACGGCCTGGGCAGGAACAAGAAGAGCTTCTGGGCCTTCCACTGGCACGAGCATCACCGCGAGTCGTACCGCAACGACATGGTCGACCCGCAGTATCAGCGGTCGCTGTTCACCTGGTCTCCGCAGGGAAAAGAGGCGCTCTCGCTCGCGCTCGGCGCGGTGGCGTTGACGCCGCTGTTCCCGCTCGCGCCGTTCTTCACCGGCACCGTGTGGTACCGGATGTGGGCCTACTACCGCGATCACAAGCGCAGCCACCTCGACCCGGCGTGGGCGCGCGAGAACCTCCCGTGGCACGTCGATCACCACATGGGGAAGGACCAGAACGCGAACTGGTGCGTGACGCACCCGTGGTTCGACTACGTGATGCAGACGCGCAAGCCGTACATGGACGATCCGGACGGCGCGCTCCCCGAGGGCGCGAAGGGTGGCCTGCTGTCGCGCATGTGGGCCGGGTTGCGCGAGGGGCGCCGCAAGGCCGTCGAGGCGAAGCCGGCCGGCAAGGTGCCTCTGCGCGCGGTGAGCTGAGCGGAACGCACGACGTCCCTGCGACGTCCCAGTCCGTTGTAGGTTCCGCCCGTCCCCGCAGGGAGGTCTCCCGTGGCTGTCGTGAAGTGGATCTTCGTCGTGCTCTTTGGCCTCGGTGGCCTCGGTGCGCTCGGTCTGGGCTTCGTCGAAGGCGGCGTGTCGCGCACCCCGACGCTGGCGACGGTGATGCCGGTCGCGCTGCGGCCGTTCCCCGCCGGCGCGGTGAGCGCGGCCGCGAAGCCCGAGGCGAAGCCTGCGGCACCGACGCCCGACGCAGCGCCTGCGGAGGTGGCGAAGGCGGAGCCCGAGAAGGCCGAGCCTG
>JBMORD010000189.1:0-43598 GCA_049322495.1 Myxococcota bacterium
AGCTCGAGGCGAAGCAGGCGCCGCAGGCCACGTCAGCGAAGCCGGACCCGCGGCTGGCGGAGCTGCAGGCGTGGGCGGATTCATCCGAAGCTGAGGCGGAGCAGCTGCGTGCGCGCGTCGCCGAGCTCGAGGCGAAGCAGGCGCCGCAGGCCACGTCAGCGAAGCCAGACCCGCGGCTGGCGGAGCTGCAGGCGTGGGCTGACTCGGCGGAGGCGGAGGCCGACCAGCTGCGCGCACGTGTCGCCGAGCTCGAGGCGAGGCTGGAAGACTCGGCGGGCTCGGACACCGAGAAGCTGCGCGCCCGCATCAGCGAGCTCGAGGCTCTGCAGAGGGTCTCTTCGCCCAGCGGAATCCGAGCAGACCCTCGCGTCGCGGAGCTGCAGGCCTGGGCTGACGCCGCGGAGGCGGAGGCTGAGGAGCTGCGCGCGCGCGTCGCGGAGCTCGAGGCGCGGCCGTCGGGCGACGCGGCGAAGCTCCAGGCGAGGATCGACGAGCTCGAGGCGTTGCAGCGCGTGTCTTCGCCGAGCGGCATTCGCGCCGACCCCCGCGTCGCCGAGCTCCAGGCGTGGGCCGATGCCGCGGAGGCCGAGGCAGAGAAGCTCCGTGCTCGCGTCGCGGAGCTCGAGGCCCACGCGTCCTCGCCGAGCACCGTCGCGAAGACGGACTCGCGGCTCGCCGAGCTACAGGCCTGGGCAGACGCGGCCGAGGCCGAGGCCGAGGAGCTTCGTGAGCAGCTGAACGAGGCGCAGACCGAGACCGAGAAGTGGAAGCTCCGCTTCGAGCAGGTGAGCGAGCCGGGGATGGCCGGCGCCGAGAATCGGCACCTCCGTGAGCGCGTCTCGGAGCTCGAGGCCCTCAACCACTCGCTGCGTGAGATGAACTCGCGCTTCGCCGAGCAGGTCGATGCCGATGCGCGCCGACAGATCGAGGACCTCGAGGAGCAGCTCGCGAGCGCGCGAACGGACGGCGCGGAGAAGAAGGTTGGCGAGCTCGAGACGCTGCTCACGAACGCCCGCGAGGCGATCGCCACCCTCGAGGTCGAGCGCTCCGCCGCCGTGGAGCAGGTGCGGCGCTACGTCGGGGCCGACTCGCGTGAAGCAGATCGCAACCGGGTCGCACTCGAGCGGAAGCACCGCGCCGAGAACGACGAGCGAGCTCGTCGCATCACCTCTCTCGAGGCACAGCTCGCGGCGAAGGTCGACGAGACGTCGGTGCTCCAGGTGCGGCTCAAGGCCTACGCAGCCGAGGAACAGAAGCTCCAGGCGGACCTCGCCTCGCAGCGCGATCGCGCGTGCGCGGCGGAAGAGCGGCTCGGGCGCGTCCAGACCGAGCGCGACGTGCTCGCCGACGACAAGGCGGCGCTCGAGGCGCGCAGCCTGGAGCTCGCCCGCAAGCTCGAGGAGTCGCAGCGATGGCTGGCCCAGTCGGAGCTCGACACCGCCGAGCTCGAGAAGAAGCTCGAGGGCGCCCGCACCGAGCTGGCCGTCGCCCTCACCGCCGCACGCGAGGGACCGGCTGCGACTGCGAGCGCGGCGCGCGTCACGCCGCCGCCTCCTCCTGCCGATGCGGACGAGGCGGGCGCCGAGGGCGAGGGGTTCTCGGTGCAGCACATGCACCGCCTCGAGGCGCAGCTCGCGGTCGAGAAGCTCAAGAACGAGGCCCTCAACAACTTCGTCAAGACTGCGGAGCAGTCGCTCGCCCAGCTCAAGGACGAGCTCGACGCCGCGCGCGGGAAGCTGGCTGACCTCGCGAAGCGCCTCGGGCTCTCAGATGGCGAGATCGGCGAGACGCTCGAGCGGCTCGACGCGGCTCAGCGTGAGCTCCACGCCCTCAAGGGCGAGCTCGCGCGCGCGCAGTCTGGCGCGCCTCCAGCGCCTCCGGGCGACGACGAGCTCCCCCCGGAAGACGTGCTCGAAGCGCCGCTCGATGCGCTCGAGGAGCTGAGCGCCCAGCAACAGCAAGCCGCGCGCGAGGCCGCTGACGCGCTCGCCGCCGAGCAGCGCGCGCGCGATCAGACCGTCGCAGACCTCACCTGGCTCAAGTCGGAGCTCGAGAAGCTCTCGCACGTGCGAGACGAGCTCCGCCAACGCATTCAGGCGATGGTGCAGCGCGAGCTCAAGCGCAAGCAGGTCGTCGGCGCCCTGCTGCAGAAGCTCCGCTCGACGGAGGTCGCAGCCGCCGCGCGCGCGGGCTCGCTCCGCCGCCTCCAGGCCGCCATCGAGCTCGCGCAGCGCATGGCGGTCAAGGTGCAGACCGTCTACTTCCAGAAGCAGATCGGCTCGCTCCAGCGTCAGCTCGAGGTGGCGCTGGCGAAGCGCAAGCCGCCGCCGCTCAAGGCGGCGAGCCGCTGATCAGAAGTCGAGCGGGAGCACGAAGGCGGCTCCGTTCGCCGTGCCTGACCGGTAGCTGTTGGGGGCGCCGATGCCCAGCGCCGCGGGGACGGTGCCCGCGCGCGCCGAGAGCGAGAGGTCCTGCCCGAAGGCGCCGCGCTCTCGGTGATCCGCCGCGATGACGAGGGCAGGGCGGTTCGCGCCCGAGGTGATGGTGCCCCCCTTGAAGACGAACACCGCGCCCGTGCCGTCGCCGTTGACGTTGGCGCCCGGCGCGGCGACCACGAGGTCTGCCGTGCCGTCGCCGTCGACGTCGAGGCCGCCTGCGAGCGCGCGACCGAAGTTCAGCGCGCGGGTGGTGGGCACGAGCGGTGTCGCGACCAGCCCGTCACCGAGAATGCTCACCAGCACACCGCCCGCTGCCGGCCGCCGCGCGACGATCTGCGCGGTGGGGATGAGCAGCACCGTCGGCTGCGCCGTGCCCTGGAAGGGGTAGAGATCCGCCGTCACCGCGACCGCGTCGGTGCCACCCATCAGCACGCGGCCCGCGCGCGCCATCGCCACGCCGAGCCGCATCGTCGCCACGCCCGTCTCCGTGTCGCCGGAGATCCGCACCCACGAAGCGCTCGTGCGACCGCCGCAGCGCGCGCCACCCGGGTCGAAGCCGAAGGCCACCACCACGCCCTGCCGGTTGGCGTTGTCGGAGTAGCGGAAGCCGAGCTCGTCGCAGCCGTCTCCGTCGAGGTCGCCGAGCGCGGTGGGCATCGAGGTCGTCTGCGCGATGAAGGGGAAGGTGAAGAGCGGATCGCACGCCATCGACGGCTTCGCGAGCTGCATGTCGTCCGGCGCGCGGCCGGCGAAGACCTCGAGGCCGTTGGTGCGCGTCATCGCCAGGTCCTGACGGCCATCTCCGTTGAAGTCGAAGCCACCCACCACCCCGTTGCGCGAGAGCTGCGCGCGCTGGCAGGTCGCCGCCGCGCCTCCGTCAGGGACCGTGCAGCCGGCGATGTCGCGGAGCGCCCACACGCGGAAGCCCTCGCGCCAGGTGCCGTCGGCCTGCCCGAGCTGCACCAGCACGCCACCCGGCGACTGCGAGGCGGTCGGCGCACACTCCGCGCGGTTGAGCGCGTACTCGGTGCTGTTGACCCCGCCGTCGGAGTTGCGCGTCGGCGGCGTGAAGTTGGGCAGGGCGATCGCGACGTCGAGCCGCCCGTCGCCGTCGAAGTCGGTCATCGCCACGTCCGCGGCGAGCGTGCGCCCGCCGAACGCGCGCACGCCGGCGTCGGTCTGGTACGGCGTGTTCGCGCCCTCCGCGAGCACGAGGGGCGCGCTGCTCATCGCCGCGCGGAAGCCGTACGCCCGCCCCGCGCCGAGCTCGCTCCCCGAGAAGTCGGAACCGGGCCCCGACCACCCGGGCGCCCCGACCACCGCGCACAGCTGCCCCGCGAGGGGCCCGACCTCGACGCCCGTGCCGTACGCCTGACTTGCGGGGCGGCTGGGGATCTCTGCCGACGTCATGGTCCAGGTCGAGGCGTCGCCAGCCTGCGCCGAGAAGACGTCGAGGCGGCCGGTGTACTCACCGAGCGAGGTCGTCGCGCGGCCGGCGAAGGCCACCACGCGCGTGCTCCAGCCTGCGACGGCGGTCCCCAGCACGTCGGTGCGGTTGGGGCTGCTGCGGATCGTGTCCGGGCGGTTGACGACCGCTCCGCTCGACAGGGCCGAGAGCTCATAGACCAGCAGCTGGCCGGCGTTCGCCAGCGTGCCGCCGTCGATCGTCGCGGTCGCGTACGGAGCGCCGAGCACCAGCTCGAGCTGCCCGTCGCCGTCGGTGTCGAGGCTCGTGAAGCTGCGCGCCGCCTGGATGTTCGCGCGATCGCCGAACACGCGCGCCCACGCCGCGAGGCGACCGCGCTGCGGTGGCGAGGTCGGCGCAGCGCCGGCCGCCTGCGCCTGCGAGAGGTCGAACAGCAGCACGCCGCCCGCGTTCGAGCCGCCGGCGGTGCCGGCATCCATCGCGCGGAGGTCGGGCGCATCGGCGCGATCGGCCGCGGTGAGGAGCAGCGGAGGCCGGCCAGCGCCGCCGGGCACGAGCCCGAGCCGCCACGTGCCCTCGTCGCCGTCCGCGGTGTTGGCCGGGAGCACGAAGAGATCTGGCGTGTCCTCATAGGGCTTGGTCGGTGAGGCACGCCCGAGGTGCACCTGCGCGGCGATGACGTTGCGCGCCAGCACTCCGCCGTCCGGCTGGAGGGTGTTGTTCACGGAGCTGAGGATCGCGAGGTCGACGCGCTGATCGCCGTTGAAGTCCGTCGCCACCAGCGCGCGCCCGGCGCGGAGGTTCGAGAAGCGCCGCACGCCCCCGTCGGCGTCGAGATCGTACCCGCTGAGGCGGATGTTCCCCAGGTCGGGGATGGGCACGTCCTTCTGGAGCAGGAAGATGTCGACCACGCCGCGCGCGGTGAACGCTCCGCCCGGCGCGATGTCGGCGCCCGGAGAGCCGACGATCAGATCTCCGTCGCCGTCGCCGTCGACGTCGGCGATGGCCAGCGCCGCGCCGAAGTTCCCGCGCCCGAGACCGGTGAGCGGCGGCCGGAGCTGCCGCGGACCGTTGGCGCCGATGCCGTAGAGGTACACCGCGCCCGAGTCGGCGACGGTGAGATCGTCACCCGGCGCGGAGATCGCCAGGTCGGCCTTCCCGTCGCCGTCGAGATCGCCGGCGACCATCACCGCGCCGAACTGCGCCGTGTCGGACTGGCCGGTGATGGTCCAGGTCGGCGCGTCAGGGAGCCCGCTGGCGCTGCCCTTGAAGATGAACACCGCGCCGCCCTGCGGCTTCGCGAGATCGCTCTCGGGCACGCCGAGGGCCACGTCTTCGATGCCGTCGCCGTCGAAGTCTCCGGTGACGAGCGTCGCCACGTCGGTGCGCCGCCCCTGCGCGACCAGGTTCGGCCGCGTCAGCTCGGTCAGCACGCGGAGCTTCACCGTCACCGTCTGCGCCAGCAGCTCGTCGCGCGCCTCGAGCTCGACCGTCTCACCGCCGCCCGTGGCGGGCGCCACGTACACCCAGCCGTCCTGCCGCTGCTCGAGCGTGCCGACGCCGCCGTTGCGAATGGTCCACGTGACGACGCCGGTGCCGTCGATGGTCTCGAGGGGCACGAAGGTGCCCGTGGGGAGCGCGAGGCGGGTCGCCGCGGCGCGGAACTGGGCGCTCGGCGAGACGTTCACCACCACCGCGGCCTGGTCGCCGGTGCTGCTGTCTCGCACCAGCACCACGTCGGTGCCCGTCGTCGGCCCGGCGGTGTAGGTGCCGTCGGTCGCGACGCTGCCGCCCGACGGCAGCGAGCCGCCCTGCGCGGTGAAGGTCGGTGCGCCCTGCGTGCCGGTGACGCGAATGCGGAAGCTCGTGCCGGGCGCCACGGTGGCGCGCGAGGGCTGCACCTCGAACGCGGCCTTCACCTCGATGCTCACCAGCGCGAAGTTCCCGCAGTCGTCGGACGCGGTGATGGCGTCGGTGCCGGTGACGAGGCCCGCCACGTAGCGCGTGCCGGACAGCGTCCCCACCGCGGGCATGCTGGTGATCGCGTAGCTGTAGCGGCCGCTGCCGCCGCTCGCGGTGACGGTGGCCGCGCCGTTCACCCGGATGGTGTCGGGCACGATGGTGGCCTTCATCGCGGGGAGATCGGCGCACGGGTCGACCGGCGGCGGCGGCTTCGGCGGCGCGGTGATGACGGCGTCGCAGCCCGTCAGGCAGAGGGCGAGGAGCAGCGGGGTGACTCTCGTCATGGCAGCGTGCCTCCGTTGACCCAGCGGACGATGGTCGAGACGCCGGCGGCGTCGAGCGGCCCATCGGCGGGCATGCGCGCGTCGCGCACCGCGGCGGCGATGGCGGGCGCGTTGGCCTTCCACTGCTCGTACGTCGCGAGCTCCGGCTCGGTGCCGGTGGTGTGGCACTTGTCGCAGCGGTCGGCTGCCAGGGGGCGCACGTCGGTGGCGAAGCTCACCGCGGCGGTGCTGCTGCCGAGGAACTCGAAGTGGAGGCGGCGGGTGACGCTCTTGCCTCCGGTGGTCGCGGTGACCGCCAGCGTGTGCCAGCCATCGTCGAGCGTCGCGAACGAGACCGGCTTGACGAGCCCGCCCACCTCCGTGCCGCCGAGGCTGTGAATGCGGAGGTCCGCCGTCGGGCCGGTGCCGGTCGTGCCCTTCGTGAGGTCGACCTGATGCGGGGTGTGGTCGTCGAACGCCCAGCTCAAGCTGTCGGGCGGGCTCGCCGTCGGCAGCGAGACCTCCAGCACCAGCTGCGAGTCGAAGACGCGGGCGCTCTGCGCGAGGCCGCGGACGCGCGGCATGACCGCCGCGGAGAGCGCGATGGTCTTCGTGCCCGAGCGCACCCAGGCGGTGCCCGCGGCGTCGATCGAGAGGAGCGTGGGCGTGTCGAGCCCCTTCGCTTCGGCCCAGGTGCGCGTGTCGCCGTCGTAGCGGTAGAGCGCGTCGCCCGCCTGCATCCACGCGAAGCGGCCGGCCCCGAGGAGCCGGCGCGGCGTGGCAGGCAGCGTGTAGTGGCGCCACGCGGTGCCCGTGTAGAGCAGCAGCCCCTGGGTGGTGATGGCCCACAGCTCACCCGCGCCGTCGCGCGCAGGGGCGACGCCGACCAGGTCGATGACGCCCGAACCGAGCGCGTCGGCGCCGAGCCCGGAGTCGCGCACCTTGAACTCCGTGCGCGAGGTCTGGGCGGCGGCGAAGAGCTTGCCGTCGCGGGCGAACCACACGCCGGGCGTGCCGTCGAGCGTCGGGGCCACCGCCACCGCGACCACCCCGGTCAGGCTCTCGCCCGAGAGCGTGAACTCGCTCAGCGAGCCACGGTCGAGGCGGAACAGCCCCTGCTCGTGCCCGAGCCACGCGACCCCGTCGCTCCCCAGCGTCGCGGCGCGCAGCCCCTCGGCGGGGAGCGTCGCCTGCCACGCGGGGCTGATCAGCCAGCCCTGATCGGCGACGAAGAAGCCGCGCGACGTCGCCACCAGCGCGTTGGTCGGCCCGAGCGGGAAGACCCCCGAGGTGGGGCCGGGAAGCACGGCGTTGCGCGGGTGCGACTCGAGCACGCCGCGCGTACCGTTGGGCCGCACACGCACCACGCGCCCGGCGAGATCGACGAAGACGCCGCCGCCGCGCTCGTCCGCAAAGGACGGGCTCGCCGAGAGCTCGAGGTCGGTCGATTGAGAGACGGCGTCGAAGCTCGAAGGGGACAGCGGTTCGAGCGTCGTGCCCTCGTCACAGCCGGTGAAGGAGAGCAACAGGACCGCGCAGGCGCGGAGACACGGCACACGGAGCGTCATGGGAACTGGCGGAGTCTAGCCGCCTCCGGCCCGGAGCGGCGTGCGCGGTGCTTGTCCGCGCGGGAGAAGGGAAAGACGAAGGGCCTGCCTGTGGGAACGGAAGGCAGGCCCTCCACGCTGCGCGCTGCGAGCGGGCTCAGCTCGCGAGCAGTCCGCGCAGTGGCTCGACGCGGGTGATGGAGTAGTCGATGCCGGCGGCCTTCATCACCGTGGCGATGACGTGGTCGGGGAGGATGATCTCGCCGCTGTTCGACGGCGCGCCGCTGGCGTGGTCGATGATGCCCGCCGAGAGCCCGACGTCGCCGCTCTTGCCGAACACCGTGTTGTGCTTGATGCCCTTGCCCAGCAGCATGCAGCTGTTGGTGATGTGGTGGTCTCGGCCGCCGGAGGCGTTGATCAGCGGCGTGCGCGAGAACTCCGAGAAGATCAGGATCGTGGTGTGATCCATGAAGTTCCCGCCCGAGGGGTGCGGTGAGTTGCGCAGGTCGGTGACGAGATCGCCCAGGGCGTTCCAGCCGACCCGCTGGTTCTGCGCGTGGGTGAGCTGCGTACCGAAGTGCGTGTCGAGGCCGCCGGTGATGTTCATCGACACGCACTGGCTGACGCCGCGCTTGAGCGCCGTGGCCACCAGCGCCGCGCGAGCGGCCGCGGAGCTGCGCGCGTCGTTGGTGCCCTCCGGCCGCAGGCCGTAGGTCTGGCGGAGCTGCGCCTTGGCCATGCGGATGTCGGCCGGGTCGCTGGCGTTGTCCTCGAAGCGGAAGTAGCGATCGAGCTGCGCCGAGATGACGGTCTGCATCTGCGCCTGGCTCTCGCGGTACTGCGTGACCAGGCCGCGGCTGTCGTAGAGGTCGGCCTCGCACGAGATCCGCCGGCCGTGGATGTCGACCAGCTCTCGCTCGATCTCGCTGTCCAGCGCGGTGGGGCTGGGGGCGAGGGTGAGGAGCAGATCGTTCGCGCTCGAGACCCGCAGCGCGTTGGCGTAGCCGGGGTAGCGATCGTTGTAGGTCTCGATGTTGTACGCGACGTTCGGCACCGGCACGTTCGGCTTGAGCTGGCCGACGATCTCCGTGGCGGTGGTGCTGCCGCGCGCCGCCGAGCCGTTGGGCTCCTTGCCGGTGAGGAAGTAGCGGTAGCCGACCTCGTGCGCGACGGTGCTCATGTTGATGCCGCGCACGATCGCCATCAGGTCGAAGTGCTGCGCCATGCGGCCGATCGCCGGGCCGAAGTCGATGTTGCTGCCCTGCGGCTTCACCACGTTGGTGGGGAAGCTCGCGTCGCCCGACAGGAGGTTGTAGCCGGGGAGGATGCGCGTCTCGCTGATGCGCTCCGGCGTGAAGACCGCCGGGTCACGCGGATCGAGCGAGAGCAGCACGTCCCACCCGCCGCTGAAGTAGGCGAAGACGAAGCAGTGATCGGCCGGGGCGAGCGACGTCGCCTGGGCGAAGGCCTTGAACGAGAGCCCGCCGAAGAGGTTGGCGCCCGCGAAGCCGGCGGCCGCCTTCATGAACGTGCGGCGGTCGAGGGAGAGGTTCTTCTTCATGGTGTGTTCGCTCCCGTTCCGTCAGTAGGTGATGAAGCGCGGGTCGGTCATCATGGCGACGCAGATCGCGCCCCACGCCTGCTCCGGCTTGTTGGCGGCCTTGGCGCGGGTGGCGACCTTCTTGAACGTCGCGGTCCACGCCCCGAGCTCGGCGTCGTCGAAGGGCGAGCCCCAGAAGCGCACCGCGAGCGTCGAGAGGTTCTTCGCGATGGCGGCGTCGTCGAGGGTGGTGAAGTCATTGCCGGTGACGGCCACCTCGGGCCACAGCACGCGCTCGGCCTGGGGCTTCGTGAGGTCCGCGCGGGCGGTGGCGAGGCACACCTCACGCGCGCCGTCCTCGAGGAACTTGGCGAACACGAGGTTGGGCTCGGTGGAGTCGGACACCGTCACCGCGTAGTCGGCCTGGCCGAGCGACGAGGCGAGGTTGTCGATCTGGCTCCACTGCCGGCCGGTGACGGTGACGATGCTCTCCTTGAGCTGGGCCACCGAGATGCGGCGCGGCGCGCGGCCGGCGTGCCCGCCGTTCATCTCCGGGTCGGGCAGCGGGGTGAGCGTCGGGTGATCGGCCGGCACGGTGACCGGGGCGAGCGTGCCGGGCGTCTCCGTCGAGCCGGTGGGGCCCCTGGTGCAGGAGAGCGACGACAGAACGAGTGCAGCGACGAGCAGGTGCCGAAGCATCAGTCGACCCTCCGGTACGCATCGGTGGACACGATGCGGAGCATGAGTTCCTTCCAGTTGTGGTTGCTCATCGCGAACTGATCGACGAGCGCGCCCATGTAGAGCCGCTCCTCCTCGGTGGTCATCGGACGGCCCAGGAGGTGCTGCCAGGCGTTCTGCACCGCGCACTGCTCGAGCTCGCCGGTCTGCAGCATGCGCTCGACGAGCAGCTTCGGGCCGCCGACGATGTTCGGCTCTTCGTCGGTGGTGCGGTACAGGTAGGTGCGCAGCAGCCCGAGCGACGTGGCGCCTTCGCCATCGACGGCCTGCATCACGTAGTTGCCGCACTCGTTGTCGCAGGTGGTGTTCCCGGCGAGCGCGCAGTCGCGGCACTTGGCCGACAGCCGGGGGTAGAGCTCGGGGTCGAGCCACTGCGCGTTGCGCTCGCCGAAGCGGCCCCAGTGGGCGCCGACCGGCTCGATGGTGGCGTGGCAGTACGAGCAGCCGCAGCGCGTGGCGAGGTTGTTGTCGCGGTTGCAGCTGTCCTCCGGCGGAGGCACCACCGCGCCCGCGGGCGGCGAGAAGTGCTTGCAGAGGAAGGCGCCCCAGAACTGGTTGACGCGCGCGCGCTGCGTGGGGAAGCGGTAGAGCCACGACGCGGTGGTGAGCACGCCCGACGCGAACTCGTCGCGGGTGTACTCGACCCAGGTGTCGGTGCTGCTCATCGGCAGGTTGGGCACCAGGTTCGGCGCGGTGGGCGACGTCACCTGCCACACCGTCGGCGTCTGGGCGTTGCGGTACAGCTGCGAGAGCGGGCCGTTCACGAAGCCGCGGCGCGTGGTGAGGATGTTGAAGTAGTCCTCATCGCGGCGGATGACGCTGTCGATGAGCTGCAGCGGCTCCTCGTTGATGGCGGCGATGCGGGCGTTGTGGTTCGCGCCGGTGCCCGACTCGCAGCGCCGGCCGCCGAGGCCGCAGCCGCAGCTCCGGTCGCTGAGGAAGCGCGCGGTCTCGCAGGTCTCCATCGTCCACGGGTTGAAGTCGCGGGTCTGCGCTTCGATGGCGCACATCGGGACGGTGGCGTTGGTCTCCCAGTACGGCGCGGCGCTGGTCACCACGCCTTCCTTCTGCACGCAGCCGGTCTGCGTCTGGTAGCGCCCACGCACGCCGCCGTTGAGGGTGAGGTCGAGCGTGCAGCGATCGAGGCGCGCGAGCTGGCCCGACGGCGCGGCCGGGTTGCGGAAGGCGATGATGCGCCCGTTGCCGTCGAGCACCTCCTCGGTCATCGCGGCGGTGATGGGGTTGCTCGCCTGCGGCAGGCAGAGGTGCGGAGACAGCGTGAGGGCCGCGCCGGTGCCGACCCGCCGCATGTCGCAGAAGTAGAGCTGCTTGTCCTGGATGGCGCCCTTCGAGACCGCCAGCTCGCAGCTGGTGATGGTCGTGTCGGTCATGTCGAGGCGGGTGCAGGTGTAGTTGTCGGTGCTGTAGTCGAACGACACCGGCAGCGGCACGCCGAGCGAGTCGCGGCACTGCTTGGTCGCCGGCTCGGCGTGCGGGTCTTCGCGGAACGAGTTGCAGTTGTCCTGCTCGATGTAGTGGTCGCAGCCCTGGCCGTTGCGGCCGCGGAGCGTGCGCGCGCCGTTGCCGCGGATCTCGAGCGGCTTGAGGCCGTCGGTCGTGGTCTGCATGCGCGTGTCACCGTTGTTGGTGATCGACGCGCTGATGTTCGAGCGCAGCAGCGCGCGGTGGTAGCCCTTGAGGCGCGTGTAGAACTCCTCGCGCTGCATCAGCGCGCGCACGTCCTCCTCGAGGATGTCGCCCTTGGCCTGGGCGAAGCGGTACTCCGCCAGGTTCGGCGGCCGCCCGAGGAGGTCGAGGTACAGCTGTCGCAGTCGCCGCTCGAGGGACACCTGCGAAGGAGTGATGGAGCAGGTTGGTCCATCGGCCCAGGCCGCGCTGCCGAACAACACAGCGCAAACCGTCAGGACTCGGTCGAGTTTCATCGGCCACCTCACGGACGAAGGGGAGAGACGCAAAGTGTGCGTCGGACTCTTGATCGGGATCAATGTGGTTCTCGGTAGGCGGTTCAAAAAGTACCGGGGCAATGTACTAAGGGCGCGAATGATGAAGGCCCCGAGTGACCGCAGCTTCTTCGTCTTCAACGCCGTGGTGTCGGCCGCCGCGCTCGCACTGCTGAGCTGGCTGCTGGTGTTCCGCGGAGGAATCCAGAGCCCGAACGTCGACCTGCGCTTCATGCCGGCGGTCAACGCGGTGCTCAACGGCACGGCGGCGACGCTGCTCGTCGCGGGCTGGGTGGCGGTCAAGCGGGGGCGGGCCGATCTGCACCGCTACTTCATGGTGGCGGCCTTCGCGGCCTCGGCGCTCTTCCTCGTCGGCTACCTCGCGTACCACGCGGTGCATGGCGACACGAAGTTCGGCGGCGCGGGCGCGGTGCGGGTGGTGTACCTCGTCATTCTCGCCAGCCACGTGCTGCTGAGCATCGGCGTGGTGCCGCTCTCGCTGGCCGCGTTCTGGTTCGCGTGGAAGCAGGAGTTCACCCGCCACACGAAGGTGACGCGCTGGCTGCACCCGCTGTGGCTCTACGTCTCGGTGACGGGCGTGGTGGTGTTCCTCATGCTGCGCCCGTACTACTGAGCCCGCCCCGTGACGACCGTTTACGTTCCTGACGCGGTGTTCGCAGGTGGTGAGCTCCGCGCGGCGCCGCTGGTGGTGGGTGACGATGGGCGCGTGCTGCCCGCCGACGCGGACCAGTCGTGCGCGCGGCGCGTGCTGATGCCGGGCAAGGTGCTCCTGCCGGGCTTCGTCAACGGGCACTCGCACGCCTTCCAGCGCGCGATCCGCGGGCGCACCGAGTTCCTCGCTGCCGGCCACGAGCGCGACGACTTCTGGAGCTGGCGCGAGGCGATGTACGCCGCCGCGACCGCGCTCGGCCCCGACGAGCTGTACGCGGTCTCGAAGCAGACCTTCCTCGAGATGGCGCTCGCGGGCGTCACCACGGTCGGCGAGTTCCACTACCTGCACCACCAGCCGGACGGGGCGCCGTACGCCGACGAGCACGAGCTCTCGCGGCAGGTGATCCGCGCCGCGCGCGAGGTCGGGCTGCGCATCGTGCTGCTGCGCGTGGGCTACGCGCGGGCAGGCTTCAAGGTCGAGCCCAACCCGCGCCAGCGGCGCTTCCTCGACCCCGACGTCGAGACGCTCCTGCGGAGGACGACCGAGCTGGCCGCGCTGACGGCGGCGGATCCGCTGGTGCGCGTGGGCCTCGCGCCGCACTCGGTGCGGGCGGTGCCGCGCGACTGGCTGGAGGTCATCGCCCGCATGTGGCGTGGCGGTCCGCTCCACATGCACGTCGCCGAGCAGCCGGCGGAGCTCAGGGCCTGCGGCGCGGAGCACGGCCTGCGCCCGGTCGAGCTCCTCGACGCGGTGGGGCTGCTGAGCGCCGACTTCACCGCGGTGCACGCGATTCACCTCGAGCGACGGGAGATCGAGCTCCTCGGGCGCGCGCGCGCGACGGTGTGCGCGTGCCCCTCGACGGAGCGGAACCTCGGCGACGGCATCGTCGAAGCAGACGCGCTGAGCAACGCCGGCGTGCGGCTCTCGCTCGGCACCGACAGCCACGCGCACCTGGGGCTGCTCGAGGAGGCGCAGATGCTCGAGGGCCACCTCCGCCTCCTGCGGCTGCGGCGCAACGTGCTCGATCCCGGCGGTGGGCGGCCCGATGGCCTCGCGAAGCGGCTGCTCGGCTCGCTCGGGCCCGCAGGCGCCGAGAGCCTCGGCCTCGGCGCGCTCGACCTCTCACCCGGCCAGAGCGCCGACTTCGTGACGATCGATCTCGCTCACCCGTCGGTCTGCGGCGCGCAGGATTTGCTGCCCGCGGTGGTGATGGGTGCGACCTCCGCCGCCATCAGCGACGTGTTCGTCGCGGGGCGGCAGATCGTCGGCGGTGGGCGGCACGTCGAGCAGGAGGCGATCACCCGTCGCTTCGTCGACGTGATGCGTGCGCGACGCTGATCGCGACTACGCTGCCAGACGATTTCATCTCAAAGGGAGGACGCATGAAGAGGCTGAACACGTGGTGGCTGGTGGCCGCGATGGTGCTGGCCGCCTGTGGTCCCGCAGGAACGCTCACCGGCAAGGTGTCGGTCGAGGGCGGTTCGGCGGCGGGCATCGCGGTGATCGTCTACGGACCGCAGAGCGCGGCGACGGTGACGGGCGACGACGGCAGCTTCAGCGTGGGGAGCCTCCCTGACGGCAAGTACGTGGTGAAGGCCACGCTTCGCGGCGCTGACGTCGAGGAGCAGTCGGTGGCGACGACGCTTCAGCAGGGCAAGGCGTCGCCGGAGCCGGTGCTCAGCTTCAAGCTGTCGACGGCGAAGGTCTCGGGTCGCGTGGTGTTCGCCGACGGCTCGAGCGCGCAGGACCTGAGCGTCATCGCCACCGGGCCAGAGACGCGGGGCGTGCGCACCGCGAGCGACGGGGCCTTCACCTTCGAGAACCTCAAGAGCGGCGCGTACGTGGTGAGCGTCGAGGCTCCCGACACGAAGGAAGGCCGCGTGGCCATCGGCGTCAACGCGACCGGCACCGTGATGGCGGGCGAGCTGCGCCTGACGCCGACGGGCCGCGTCGCGGGCTCGGTGAGCTTCAACGGCTCGGCGGTGGCCAACGTCGAGGTGACCGTCACCGGCACCGGCGTCCGCGCCGTCACCGACGCGACGGGGCGCTTCTCGCTGGAGGGCGTGCCGACCGGGCCGCAGGCGATCCTCGCGCGGGTAGGCGAGACGCCGTTCTTTCGCTCGGCGACGTCGATGGTGACCATCGCGCGCGGCGCGAACCCCGACCTGATGCTCGCGCTGAGCGACGACCCGCCGCCGACCGGCACGGTGAAGGGTGTGGTGACCTTCCGCGGGCCCCGCTCGCCGCGGGACATCACGGTCAGCGCGCCGGGCTCCGGCGTGAGCGCCAACCCCGGGGTGAACGGTGGCTTCTCGCTCACGCTGCCGGTCGGCGTCTGGGACATCGTCGCCACCGCGCCGCTCCACCAGACGCTCACGCTGGGTCGCGTGCAGGTGAGCGCCGGCCAGGTGCAGACGCTCCCCGGCCAGGAGCTGAGCTGGTACCGGCCGATCTGGACCTCGTCGACGCCCATCATTCCGATCACTCCCATCGTGGTGCTGCCAGGGCTGACCGACACGAACCCGTGGACTGTGATCACCTTCACGGATGGGAGCGTGCCTCGGCTCGCGCTGTTCAACGCCCAGACGTGGGACTTCCGATTGGTGGCGACCGGGAGCTGGGCGTCGATTCGCCTCTCCAAGACCGGCAAGTACCTTGGGTGGGCGATCGCACAGACGGTGTTCGTGTACGACACGGCCAACGGAAGCATCACTGCGTTCATCCACCCAACAGCGAGCCCCACGCAGTTCGAGTTCTCCGCTGACGAGTCGACGCTCTTCATTGTTCGCGCCGGTCCTTTCCTCGAGCGCATCGCCATCGCGAACCCCGGCACGGTCTCTCGCTTCCCCGACATGGGCAACGCGACGAGCATCGCCAACCAGACCTCCGATCGCTGGTTCGTGCGCCGCTCGACCGACGTCGACCTCGTGCTGCCCACCTCGGTGGTGACGCAGGTCTTCACCCAGGTGAACACCTTCAACGCGACCCCAGCGGTGTGGGCGCTGACCAACTGCGCCGCGACCTGCCAGCTCCGCGTGCTCGGGCCCAACTCGACCAGCGCCGTGCAGGACACCAGCGTCAATCCGCCGGCCGGAACGATCACCCTCTTCAGCGGCTCGCTGCAGTCTCGGGCCGATCACCCGTGCTTCACGCAGTCGGGCACCAGCGCCTTCTGCGTGCGCGCGAGCGACGGCAATCACACCCCCCTCGTGGCCGTGCCCTCGACCTTCTTCCTGAACGAGGCCGGTGATCGGGTGATCTTCACGTACACGGTGGGCTCGAGCCGCGTCGTCCGCGAAGAGGCCTTCCCGCCGCAGCCGGGCACGATGAACCTGGGCTCCAACACCGTGGGCTGGAACACGACGTGGATCTCTCCGACCCGTGCCGTGGCCGTCGAGGCCTCGGGCTCACCGCGTACGATGCACCTCATCGCCAACGGCACGGTGACGACCGACACCGACATCGGCGCGCAGCCGGTGTTGCTTGTGTCTCCGCTGGTGCTGTTCCCACCCGCGAGCACCACGCAGTGGAAGTTCGTGCTGGGTGACGGCCCCGTCCGCACGCTCGCCGACAGCACGACGGCGATCACCCCGACGGGCTACGTCGTGCGCCCGCTCGGCACCGGACCGGTCACGAAGTACGCGGCCATCGCGTTCGAACCCACCACGCTCACCATCATCGACGAGACCGCCGCGATGCAGCGTCGTTCGACGAACGGCTCGGTGAGCGGTGCGGGCGGCGCGCTGCGCAGCGGCTCGAACGAACTCTGCCAGGTCAGTCGGCCCGGTGCGAACCTCGCGTTCCTTCAGCTCAACGGGAACGTGCTGCTCGAGCTCTACGAGGGGGACATCATGCCCCTTGGGCCCTTCGGTACCTTCAACCTGGGCGGCTACTTCGGCCGGTCCTCCGACCAGCTGACTCTGTTCGCGGCCTCCTTCAGCAACTGAAGGTGCGGGTTTGGGTGTAAGCACGTCATCATGTCTTCGGGTCTGGTGACGTTGCTCCGAGAGCTGGTGGCCATCGACTCGACCTCCACCCGCTCCAACCTCCCCATCATCGAGGCGCTCTCGGCGCGCCTCTCCGCTGCGGGCTTCCGCTGCGAGCTCCAGCGCTACCGCGACGAGGCGGGGGTCGAGAAGGCGAACCTCCTCGCGCGCGTCGGCGAGGGCGTGCCGGAGCTGTCGCTGGTCGGACATTCCGACTGCGTGCCCTTCGACGCTGCGTGGACCGAGGCGCTCACGCTCGTCGAGCGCGACGGGCGCCTCTACGGCCGCGGCGCCGCCGACACCAAGTCGTTCATCGCCTGCGCGCTCACCGCCGCGGAGCGGACGCGCGGCCGGCTCACGCGCCCCTTCCAGCTCGTCTTCACCGCCGACGAGGAGCTGGGCTGCGTCGGCGCCAAGAAGCTCGTCGAGGCGAAGCTCGGCCACACGAAGCGCGCGATCATCGGCGAGCCCACCTCGCTCCGGCCGATCCGCGCCAACAAGGGCTACTGCCTCGCGGAGATCCTCGTGAAGGGCAAGGAGGGGCACTCCGCGTACCCCGACACCGGCGCCTCGGCGATCTTCCGCGCGGCGCGGTTCCTCACGAAGCTCGAGCGCTACGCCCAGGGGGAGCTGCGCGTCGAGCAGCGCGCCGACTTCGTGCCTCCCTTCGGCACGCTCAACGTCGGCATGGCGCAGGGCGGGAAGGCGAAGAACGTCATCGCCGGCGAGATGAAGCTCACCCTCGAGTGGCGGCCGCTGCCCTCACAGCCCACCGAGGCGGTGCTCCAGAAGGTCGAGGCGCTGCTCGCCGAGTGCCGCGCCGAGGAGCCCGCCTTCGACGCCGTGGTCCGCCCGCTGCGGCTCGACCGCGGCTTCGACACGCCCGCCGACGCCGACGTGGTGCGCTTCCTCGCGGCGCAGTCGGGCCGCGCGCCTGACACGGTGGCCTTCGGGACGGAGGGGCCGCAGCTCGCCGCGCTCGGCGCGACGCCGGTGGTGTTCGGCCCGGGGGACATCACCGTCGCGCATCAGACCGGTGAGTACGTGCCCGTCGACGAGCTGCACCGCGCGGCCGAGCTGCTCGAAGCGGCCGTGCTGCACTTCTGCGGCTGAGCGGGCCGGGTATGCTGGGCGCTCCCGTGAGAGCGCTCCTCTGCTGCAGCGTCGCCGTGGTGCTGTCGGCCTGTCCGGCGCCCAACCCCGAGCCCGACGCGTCGGCGCCCTTCGACGCGGGCGTCGAGCCGGTGGCCTGCGATTCCCCGGAGGACTGCGCGGGGTTCGGCGGCGTGTGCCGTCGACAGGTCTGTGAGACCGACGTGCCCTGCGGTGACGATCTCGAGTGCGGCCTCGGCGAGCGCTGCGTCGGTCATCAGTGTCGCTTCCGCGGTTGCACGACCGCCGCCGACTGCGCGACCGGCTTCTGCGACGTCGCGACGTTCTCGTGCGCCGAGTGCGGCCGGAGCGCGGACTGCCCCGTCGAGCGGCCGGTCTGCGACGCCCAGCTCCGCCAGTGCGTGCAGTGCACGAGCGACGCGCAGTGCGCTCCGCCCGGGCCGGCCCACTGCGCCGACGGGCGCTGCGTCGGCTGTCTCGAGAACAGCCACTGCCCCAACGGGCTGCAGTGCAGCTCGGGGCACTTCTGCGTCGGCGCGCCGGCCAACGCGCCATGCCCGGAGGGCGTCTCGTGTGGTGAGGGGCTGGTCTGCGTCAGCCTCAACACCCAGAACGTCTGCCTGCCGGCGTGCACGCTGTACCAGCCGCAATGCGGAGCAGGGGAGATCTGCTACGCGCTCACCTTCACCTCGACCTCCTCGCTCGTCTTCGAAGCGATGGGGCCCATCGGGGTGTGCTTCTCCGCGCAGCCCGGGCTGCGAGGTCTGCGCGAGGCCTGCCAGCGCACGGCTGCGGGGAGCAACTGCCAGCCGAACCTCCGCTGCGTGCCGGAGTCGGCGTCGCTCTCGCTCTGTCGCCAGTTCTGCAACCCCTTCGCTTCGGGCACGTGCCCGGGCGAGAAGTGCACCGCGTTCGTCGGCGACTACAGCGGGCGTGAGTATGGGCTCTGCCTGCCGGACACGGGCTTCGGTGCGAAGTGCCGCGGCGATCGCGACTGCCGCGCGGCGCTCTCGTGCCAGCCGTACGACGACCCGTCCGAGCTCGACGAGGTGGGCGCGGTCTGCCAGTTCAACCTGGGCGACGCCGGCGTCGCGGCTCCGTGCGCGCCACAGCCTCTCGCGGATGGTGGCTCCAGCCCGGCGGATCGCGCGTGCCGTTCCGGTCGTTGCGTGAGCGACCCGCTGGTGACGACGCCCGCCACCGCGCCGTATTTCTGCCTGGGCACGTGCGAGAGCGACGCCGACTGTGGCGATGCGGGCGTGTGTGACGCCGACTTCCCCGTCACCACGGCCTCCTCGACGAGCGGCTCCGTGCGGGGGTGTCGGCCCACGTGCCGGGCCGAGTCGGAATGCGCCGCCTTCGACGCGGGCGTCACCTGCCGGCTCCGGGTCGTCAGCTCGGCGTCGGCGCCGCAGCTCTCGGCGACCTGCTCGCCGTCAGCAGGCGCGCTCGCCGCCGGGGCGCCTTGTACCGTCAATGGGCAGTGCCGCAGCGGACTGTGTGCCCTCGACGACGCGCGCGGCGTGCGGCGGGCGGGCGTCTGCGCGGCGCCGTGCATCGACGGGGCGGCGTGCGCCGCGAGCGGGTTCCCGCTCGACTGCCAGCCCACGGCGACGCTCGTGAGCCGGGGCTTCGACGGAGTGCCCCTCACCTCCGACGATCGCCTGCTCACCCCGCGGCTCTGCAGCGGCGCTGCCTGCACGCACGACGCCGACTGCCGCCCCGATGGAGGCACGGCGGTCTGCGCTCCGACGCCCAGCGCGGTCGACCCGCTCGGGGCGCTGGTGCTCCGGTGCCAGCCGCCGACGAGCGGCACTCTCGGAGGCGGCGAGCCGTGCACCAGCGACGCGGTCTGCGCCAGCGGCGTCTGCGGACTCCTGCAGCCTCCCTCGACGGGCTCGGGTCGCGCGTGCTTCGAGGCGTGCGACGGCGCCCGAGCCTGTGCCGGGGCGACCATGGTCTGCCGGGCGGGAGGCATGCGCGTGGCGACCGCGAGCGGCTCGAGCGCGACCGTCGACTCCTGCGCGCCGTGAGCGCTGCGTGCGTGTCTCGGTCGGTGCGGCGATTGAGCACGCGGTGAGGCGTCCTTCGCTTCGACGCCTGGCGAACGTTTTTTGACCACTGCTGGGTGCGCGCGTGGTGGCCGACGCCCCTTCGAGCGCCGTGACGCGGCGCGTCCGTCGTCTCGTCCGGTGGTGTCTCGAGATCCCGTGCTATCTCCGCTCGCCGTGGCAACCAGGAAGAAGACAGCGCGCGTGACGAAGGGGAAGAAGGCGGCCTCGAAGAAGCCGGCCGCGAAGCGGGTGGTGAAGAAGGTCGCCGCACGCGAGGCGCCGCTCGACGAGTTTTCCGCGGCGGGGGGCATGCCCTTCGTGCCGGTCGGCTTGCCGGCGAACGACTACAGCCGCCGCCGCGAGTCGGCCAGAGAGCTCTCGTGGGGCGAGTTCGATCGCCGCGTGCAGGAGCTGGCGCGCGCAGCGTCGCGCACGTTCCGCCCCGACGCGGTGGTGGGCCTGGTGCACGGCGGCGTCTTCGTCGGCGGCGCGCTGGCGAGCGCGCTCAAGGCAGAGTTCTTCCCGGTGCGCATCACGCGCCGCAGCCGCGACGCGGGCGTCATCGAGCGCGCCTCCGACGACTTCCCCACGCAGCTCCAGGGCCGCCGCGTGCTGCTGGTGGATGACGTCGCCAGCTCCGGCGACACCCTCGACTTCGCGTCGCGCCTGGCCCGCAACGCGGGCGCGACGGGCGTGAAGACGGCGACGCTGATCGCCCGGCCGGGGCGCTACCAGCCCGACTTCATCGGCGTTGAGTCCGACGACTTCTTCGTCTTCCCCTGGGACTACGAGGACGTCGTCGCGGATCGCCGCTTCGACACCGGCGAGCTCCCCGCAGCGCCGGGCGCGGCGCGCAAGAAGGCATGATCGTCGGCACCGCCGGGCACGTCGATCACGGCAAGACGTCCCTCGTCCGCGCGCTCACGGGGATCGACACCGATCGCCTGCCCGAGGAGAAGCGCCGCGGCATCACCCTCGAGCTCGGCTTCGCCCACCTCCCGCTCCCCGGTGGCCGCGTGCTGGGCGTCATCGACGTCCCCGGGCACGAGCGCTTCGTCAAGGCGATGGCCGCTGGCGCGGGTGGCGTCGACATCGCGCTGCTGGTCGTCGCGGCCGACGAAGGGGTGATGCCCCAGACGCGCGAGCACGTGGACATCTGCACGCTCCTCGGCGTGCGGCGCGGGGTGCTGGTGGTCTCCAAGGCCGATCTCCTCCCGTCGCTGGGGGACGGCTGGCTCGAGCTCCTCGAGGCCGACCTTCGCGGGCTGGTGGCGGGCACGCCCTTCGAAGGCGCGACGCTGGTGCCGGTCAGCGCGAAGAGCGGCGCGGGCCTCGAGGCGCTCAAGACGGAGATCGCGCGGCTCGCCGACGAGCTGCAGGCCTCGCCTGACGCCGCTCGCGGCGCCGACGCGCCGCTCTTCATGCCCATCGATCGGGCCTTCTCGTCGAAGGGCTTCGGGCTGGTGGTAACGGGGACGCTCCACTCGGGGCGGCTCACGGCAGACGGGCTCGTCGCGCTCCTGCCCGACCATCCCGGGCCGCTGCGCGTGCGCGGGCTCCAGGTGCACGGAGCGGCGGCGGCCCAGGCCGAGGCGGGCACCCGCGTGGCGGTCAACCTGCCGGAGCTGTCGGTCGAGCAGGTGCGCCGCGGGCTGGTGCTGACGCGCGCGGGCCAGCTCCCGGCGGTGCGCGCGCTCGACGTCGAGCTGCAGCTGCTCGCGTCGGTCGAGGGAGACGGGCTCGCGCGTCGCAGCCGGCAGCTCCTGACGTTGGGGACCGAGCAGGTCGAGGCCATCGTGCGGCTCGTCGACGTCGAGCTGCTGCGGCCCGGTGAGCGGTGCTTCGCGCAGCTGCGGTTCGCCCGGCCGATCGCCGCGCTCCCCGGGCAGCGCTTCATCCTCCGCGGCACGAGGGCCATCGAGGGGCGGGGCATGACCGTGGCCGGGGGGCGGGTGCTGGTGCTCAACCCGCCACGCCGGCGCGCGGGAGCCGCCGAGAAGCTCCAGCGCTTCCTCGAGGCGCCGCTCGACGAGCGCGTGCGCTGGCTCGTCGCCGAGGCCGGGTATCAGGGCCTCGACGAGGCCGGGCTGCTCGCGCGTGCGCAGGCGTCGCCACGCGACGTGGGGCGGGCGCTCGAGAAGGCCTCGGCGCGCGGCGCGGTGGTGCTGATCGACCGCGAGGCGCGCCGCTACGTCGCCGGCGATCTGCTCAAGGGGCTCGAGGCCCGGGCCCTCGCGCGGCTCGACGCGTTCCACCACGCGGCGCCCGAGCGCGCCGGCATGCCGCGCGAGGAACTCCGGCAGCGCCTCGGCGAGCCCCCAGAGCGGGTGTTCGCGCGCGTGCTCCAGCCGCTGCTCGACGCGCGGCGCGTGGAGCTGAGCGACGAGCTGCTCCGGCTGCCCGGGCGGGGCCGGGCGTTCACCGAGGCGGCGGCGGCGCACCGCGCGAAGCTGCTCGCCGCGCTCGAGGCGGCGGGCCTGACGCCGCCGACGACCGCCGAGCTGAGCGCGACGCTGCGCGTGCCCGAGGCGCGCGCCGTCGAGCTCGGGCAGGCGCTCGTCGCCGAGGGGCTCGCGGTGCGCGCTGGCGAGCTCTTCTTCGCGCGCGCGGCCGTCGAGCGTCTGCAGCAGCGCCTCGTCGAGTACTTCGCCACGCACGAGCGGCTGAGCACCCAGGCCTTCAAGGATCTCACCGGCCTCAGCCGCAAGTTCCTCATCCCGCTCGCGGAGTACTTCGATCGCGAGAAGGTGACCCTGCGGGTAGGAGATGACCGCGTGATCCGACGGCGGTGACGGGCCGCTCCCTCGCGGGAGTGTGGTAGGTGCGAGAGTCCGATGACGCTCCCTCCCGGACAACGCAAGGGCCGCATCCTCGTCGTGGACGATCAGCGCAACATGCGCACGACGACGGCGCTGCTGCTCCGCGCCGAGGGCTACACCGTCGACGAGGCGGGCGGCGGCGAGGAGGCGTTGGCGTGGCTCGCGGATCACCAGGTCGACCTGCTGCTCACCGACCTCAAGATGGAGCCGATGGACGGGCTCCAGCTCCTCAAGCGCGCGCTGGAGGTCTCGCCGCGGCTGGCGGTGATCGTCATGACCGCGTACGGGAGCATCGAGACCGCCGTCGAGGCGATGCGCCGCGGCGCGTACGACTACATCACCAAGCCCTTCAAGGACGGCGAGCTGATCCACCGCGTCGACAAGGGCCTCGAGCATGCGGGGTTGATCTCCGCCGTCGACGTCATCGCCGGCGAGTTCAAGGAACGGCACGGCCTCTCGTCGCTCGTCGGGCGCAGCCAGGCGATGCGCGAGCTGACCACCCGCATCTCGCGCGTGGCGGCGAGCGAGGCGACGGTGCTGGTGCAGGGCGAGTCGGGCACCGGCAAGGAGCTCGTCGCCCGGGCGATTCACGCGCTGTCGACCCGCGCGCGCGCCCCCTTCGTGCCGGTCAACTGCGCGGCCATCACCGAGACGCTCCTCGAGTCGGAGCTCTTCGGCCACGCGCGCGGCGCCTTCACCGGCGCGGTCAAGGCGCGCCGCGGCCTCTTCGAGGAGGCGGACAAGGGCACCATCTTCATCGACGAGGTGACCGAGACCGCCCCGGCCTTCCAGTCGAAGCTGCTGCGCGTGCTGCAGGAAGGCGAGCTGCGGCGGGTCGGTGAGAACGCGGCGATCAAGGTCGACGTGCGCACCGTCGCCGCCACCAACCGCGACATCGAGCGGGAGGTCGCCGACAAGCGCTTCCGCCAGGATCTCTACTACCGCCTCGCGGTGGTGACGCTGGTCGTGCCGCCGCTGCGGGAGCGCCTGGAGGACGTGCCGATGCTCGCGCAGCACTTCCTCGAGCGCGCCAACGCCCGCAGCCGCCGCCCCCGCGCGCTGACCCAGGCGGCGATCGATCACCTCTGCGGCTACTCGTTCCCCGGCAACGTGCGCGAGCTCGAGAACCTCGTCGAGCAGGCCGCCGCCCTCGCCGAGAGCGACGAGCTCCAGCCCGACGACTTCCCGCTGCGGAAGCGCAGCGAGCCGGTGGTGCAGGTCGCCGCGCCGATCCAGCCCGGCGCGGTGGGGCCGGTGCAGACCCTCGCCGACGCGGTGTCCGACGCCGAGCGCCGCGCCATCACGTCCGCGCTCGAGAGCTCTCCGCACGATCTGTCGCGCGTCGCGGAGATCCTCGGCGTCTCGGCCACGACCCTCTGGCGCAAGATGAAACGCCTGGGCCTCAAGACCTCGGGTGAAGAGCCCCAGCCGTCCTAAAATGCGTCGTCAGTTTCAGATCTGCAGGGCAGCGTCTTTCACTTCTGCAATCCGGCGGTGACGCGACGCCCGCAAGGCACTGGAATTTCTACGTGTCCACTTTGGCATACGCTTCGCTGTAGGTGGAAACGCCGGACAGACGAAGGTTGAAGGAGGTTCCCCCCCACCACTTCAGCAGCCTCGTCCGGCTGTCAGTGCAAAGAAGACCCGCGGCTCGACGCGAACCTGCGCCGGGCCGCCTTCTTTTTTGCGGCCCTGACGCTCGTCTTTCGGAGTTGAAAGCCACTTCAGCACTGCAATGCAGTCCTGCATCCCCGCCGCTCAGGGCACGCGCCAACCGATTGGATCTCCTCGAGTTGTGCGCTGGCACAGTGATCGCATCTCGGAAGGTCAACGTAGCAGTTGAAGGCTGAAGCGGTCCCCCCCCACTTCTTCAGCGCCTTGCTGCGTGCAGTGCGAGAAGACCCGCGGCCCGGTGCTCCGATGAGGAACGCCGGGCCGCCTTCTTTTTCCGGCCAGGAGGACCCGAAAAAAACGGCGCTCCGCCGTGAGGCGAAGCGCCGCAGACGTGGCCAGGGGCCGACGGTCAGTTGCCGAAGATCATCCCCGCGCGGCTGAACCACTCGGTGACGGGGCCGGGCATGACGCCGAAGGCCACCACGGCGACGGCCGAGGTGACGAGCGCGAGCTCGGTGGTCCAGTGGCGGAAGGGCGCCGGCGCGTCGGCGGGAGCGGGGCGCATGAACATGTACACCACCACGCGGAGGTAGAAGTACACGCCCGCGACGCTCGCCAGCACTCCGACGATCGACAGGCCGATGAGGCCGGCGTCGATGGCGGCGCTGAAGAGGAACAGCTTCCCGAGGAAGCCCACCGTCGGCGGCACGCCGCCCAGCGAGAGCATGAAGACCGCCATGGCGAGGGCCCAGCCCGGCTTGCGCTGCGCGAGGCCGGCGAAGCGCTCGAGGTCCCAGGTGTTGCCGCGCGTCTCGTCTTCGCGCCGCTCGAGGGCCGCGATGGTGCCGAACGCGCCAAGCGAGGTGACGGTGTAGCCGAGGATGTAGAAGAGCAGGCCCTTGTAGACCGAGCCCGACACGTCGTTCGCCACGCCGAGGAGCGGGGTCGCCGAGAGCACGCCGACCTTCGCGCCCGCCACCGCCTTCGGCGCGAAGAGCGCGGCGACGCCGAGCAGCATGTAGCCGGCGTGGGCGATCGACGAGTAGGCGAGCATGCGCTTCACGTTGCGCTGCGGGAGCGCCATCAGGTTGCCGCCCACCATCGTCAGCAGCGCGAGCACGCTGAAGGCGACGAAGAGCAGGTCGCCCTGCACGCCCTTGCCGAGGAAGAGGAAGGTGCGCACCAGCGCGACGAAGGCCGCGCCCTTGACGCCCGCGCTCATCAGCGCGGTGACCGGCGTGGGGGCGCCCTCGTACACGTCAGGCGTCCACATGTGGAAGGGCACCGCGGCGATCTTGAACGCGAAGCCGGCGAGCACCAGCCCGATGCCCGCGTAGACCAGCCCGGGGCTGGTGGCGAAGGCGCCGGGGAGCGCCGCGCCGACGTCGATCAGCCGCGTCGAGCCGGTCGCGCCGTACAGCAGCGCCGCGCCGTAGAGCAGCAGGGCCGCCGCGAAGGCGCCGAGGATGAAGTACTTGAAGCCGGCCTCCGAGGGGCGGGGGCCGCGGCGGAGGAAGGCCGTCAGCGCGTAGGTGGCGACCGACAGCACCTCGAGGTTGATGAAGAGGGTGATGAACTCGGCCGACAGGGCCAGCAGGCTCATGCCCGCCGCCGCGAAGAGCAGCAGCGCGTAGAACTCGCCGCGCTCCGCGTTGCGGTGCTTGAGGAAGCCCGACGAGAGGAAGACGGCGAGGAAGGTGCCGAGGCACACCATCACCGTGGTCCAGCTCGAGAACGGGTCGAGCACCGCGTAGCCCTGGAGCACCGCGTGGGCCGGCTCGAAGGCGTTCTGGGTGGCGATGACGCCGGCGACCACTGACGCGAGCGCCGCGAGGATCGCCTGGTAGGTGCGCGTCGCGGAGGTGAGGAACACCTCCGAGAGCATGAGCACGATCGCCGTGCCCATGAGCACGCCGACCGGCAGCACCGGCATGAAGTCGTTGATCGTGAAGACAGGGATGTTCACGGGTGCACCTTCACGTCAGGGGTTGGCCGGCGGCAGCGCGGGCTGCGTGGGCATCAGCTGAATGGGGCGCGCCGGGCGCACGCCGTCGAGGAGCGGGCGGGGCGCGGCGACCTGGAGCGGAGCGGCGGCGTCGGCCACGGCGACCTTCGGCAGGTTGCGCACCAGCACGCGCACCTTCGACTCGTCGGCGCTGCCCTCGCCGCTCGCGTACTTCGCGCGGGCGACGTAGCGCTCGGTGCTGGTGTTGATCACGTCGAGGAAGGGCTGCGGGCGCAGGCCCATCACCACGATGAGCGCGATGAAGGGCAGGGCGGCCGCGAGCTCACGCCCGCCGAGATCCTTGAGCGAGAGGTTCTCCTGGTGGGTGACCTGGCCGAAGAAGACCTTCTGCACCATCCACAGCATGTAGGCCGCGCCGAGCACCACCGCGGTCGCCGCCAGCACGCCGAAGGCGACCGGGAGGTTCGACTTGAAGGTGCCGAGCAGCACCAGGAACTCGCCGACGAAGCCGTTGGTGCCGGGCACGGCGATGCTGGAGAACGTCACGATGAGGAAGAACGCGGTGTAGACCGGCATCACCTTCGCGATGCCGCCGTAGTCGCTCATGAGGCGGGCGTGGCGGCGCTCGTAGAGCATGCCGAACAGGAGGAACAGCGCGCCCGTCGACACGCCGTGGTTGAGCATCTGGTACGCGCTGCCGGTGGCGCCCTCGCGGGTGAAGGCGAAGATGCCGAGCATGCAGTAGCCGAGGTGGCTCACCGACGAGTAGGCGATGAGCTTCTTGATGTCGCGCTGGGCGAGGCTCATCAGCGCGCCGTAGATGATGCCGATCACCGCCAGCACCGCGAACAGCGTCTGGTACTGCCGCGCGGCGACGGGGAAGAGCGGCACCGCGAAGCGCCAGAAGCCGTACGTGCCGAGCTTGAGCATCACGCCGGCCAGCACCATCGAGCCGGCGACCGGCGCCTGCACGTGCGCGTCGGGCAGCCACGTGTGGAGCGGGAACATCGGCACCTTGATGGCGAAGGCGAGCGAGAAGGCGAGGAACAGCCACGGGCCCCAGCGGAAGAGGGCCGCGGCGACCGGGCTCAGGCCCGCCCCGTCACCGGTGGGGTTGCTCTTGAGGTACGTCGCCAGCTCGCGCGAGGCGCCCATCAGGCCGTTGTAGAGCGTCGAGTAGTCGAAGCTGCGCGAGCCCGCGGGCGCGGCGAGGAAGTACACCGCGAAGAGGGCCAGGAGCATCAGCACCGAGCCGACCATGGTGTAGAGGAAGAACTTCACCGCCGCCTTCTGGCGCTCCTCGGAGCCCCACACCCCGATGAGGATGTACATCGGGATGAGGACGGCCTCGAAGAACATGAAGAACAGCATCGTGTCGATCGCGCAGAAGGCGCCGTAGGTGGCCGTCTGCAGCACGAGGAGCGCGATGTGGAACTCCTTCACGCGCTCGTCGACGAAGGTCCACGACGAGAGCACCACCAGCGGCCCGAGCAGGCCGGTGAGCAGCACCAGCGCCACCGCGAGGCCGTCGACGCCCACGTGGTAGCTCATGCCCACGTCGGACAGCCACTGCAGGCGGTACTCGAGCTGGAACTCGACCGGCGAGCTCGTGTCGAAGCGCAGCCACGCCCAGACCGAGGTGAAGAAGCTGACGATCATGCCCGCCAGCGTCACCACGCGGATCTGCCCCTTCTCGTCCTTCGGGAGCAGCGCGATGAGCGCCGCCACGAGGAGCGGGAAGAAGATCACGAGGTTCAGGATGCGTGAGTCGAAGATGGAGTTCACGGGAGCACCTTGAAGATCGCCCACACCAGGCCGCCCGCCGCCGCGAGCACCATCACCGCGGCGTACATCTGGGCGTCACCGGTCTGCAGGTAGCGGAGCACCGCGCCGGTGCGCGAGGTGAGCCAGGCCGTGCCGTGCACCGCGACGCTGTCGATGAAGACCGCGTCGACCACCTTGTGCAGCATGCGCGAGAGGAACGTGATCGGCTTGATGACGAGGAAGTCGTACACCTCGTCGACGAAGAACTTGTTGAACGAGAACTTGCGCAGCGGCTCGAGCGCCGAGAGCGACCCGCCGGAGGGCAGGAACTTCCGGTACACCCAGAACGCCAGCCCGCCGGAGACGATGGCGATGAGCCACGCCTGGATCCACGGGCCCATCATCGAGCCGTGCTCCGCCGGCACCTCGAGGAACTGCTTCTGCGCCACGAGCTCGTTGGTGGTGCGGAAGACCGGGTCGAGGAAGTTCTCCATCAGCGTCTGCGTCACCATCTGCCCGCCGTGCTGCACGTGCATGATGGGCAGGCCGTGCACCAGCGCCACCACGGCCAGCACCGAGAGCACCACCAGCGGGGCGGTCATCAGCGCGCCCGACTCGTGGGCGTGCGGCGTCTTCGCCTGCTTGCTGCGCTCGCCCTCGAAGGTGAGGAAGTACGCGCGCATCATGTAGAACGCGGTGCCCGCCGCGGTCGCGGTGCCGAGGATCCACGCGAGGGTCTGCAGCCCGTGGTAGCCCGCGATGTGCTGCGTGTGCGCCGCGTGGAGGATGGCGTCCTTCGAGAAGAAGCCGGACAGCGGCACGATGCCGGTGATGGCGAAGGTCGAGACGAGGAAGGTGGCCCAGGTGACGGGCATCTCCTTGCGCAGGCCGCCGAGCTTCGTGACGTCTTCTTCATCGCCGTTGCCGTGCATCACCGAGCCGGCGCCGAGGAAGAGGCAGGCCTTGAAGAACGCGTGCGTCACCACGTGGAGGAAGGCCGCCCAGAAGGCGCCCACGCCGATGCCGAGGAACATCAGGCCCAGCTGCGAGACCGTCGAGTAGGCGAGGATCTTCTTGATGCCCTTCTGGCTGAAGGCGATCAGCGCGGCGACCAGCGCGGTGGTGGCGCCGATGAGCGCGATGACGATCATCGCGGTCGGTGAGAGCACCACCAGGTAGCTCACGCGGCTGAAGAGGTAGATGCCCGAGGTGACCATCGTCGCGGCGTGGATGAGGGCCGAGACCGGCGTCGGGCCGGCCATGGCGTCGGGCAGCCACACGTAGAGGGGGATCTGCGCCGACTTGCCGGCCGCGCCGAGGAGGAACAGCAGGAGCACGATGGTGAGCGCCACCCCGTAGGTGACGCCCTCGAGGGGCCCGGTGGCGATCTTCTCGTCGAGGAGGTTGGGCAGCGCGCGGGCGGTCTCTTCGAGCACCGCGAACGACAGCGGCCCCTTCTCGACCACGCCGGCCTGGTAGCGCGACGAGACGCTCGCGCCGGTCATGCCCGCGCGGTTCAGCTTGTCGGCCGGCAGCGCGACGATGCTCTCGACCACCAGCACCACGAGGAAGCTGGCCACCAGGAAGCCGAAGTCACCGATGCGGTTGGTGATGAAGGCCTTGCGCCCGGCGTACGCCTTCTGCGGGTCGTCGTACCAGAAGCCGATCAGCAGGTAGCTGCACATGCCGACGCCTTCCCAGCCCACGAAGAGCAGCGGGAGCGAGTCGGCGAGCACCAGCGTGAGCATCGCGGCGACGAAGAGGTTGAGGTACGCGAAGAAGCGCCAGTACCCCGCGTCGTGGCTCATGTACTCGGTCGAGTACAGGTGGATGAGGAAGCCCACGCCGGTGATGACCAGCAGCATGGTGCCCGACAGGTGGTCGGCGAAGAGGCCGAGGTTGACGCGGAAGGTGCCGGCCTGGAACCAGGTGCCGAAGTCGGCGCCCACCGCGTAGCCCACGCCGCCGAAGGGCGAGGGCGCCGTCGCGCGGTAGTCGTTGATGGTCCAGAAGACGAGCAGCGACAGCAGGAAGCTGCCGAGCACCGCGCCGACGGCGACGAGGTGCACGTTGGCGCGGCCGATGATCTTGCCGAACACGCCGCTGACGAACGCGCCCAGGAGCGGGAGCGCGATGATCAGCCACAGGGCCTGGCCGGCCTGCGTGGGGTCGACGGGGGCGGTCTGAAAGAAGTGCTGGAGCTGTTCCACGGGTGTGTGCCTCTCTCAGTGCTTCATCGACTGGATTTCCTCGATGTTCACCGTGCCGCGGGCACGGAACACCGAGATGACGATGGCCAGGCCGACGGCCGCCTCGGCGGCGGCGACGGCGATGATGAAGAAGGCGCTCAGGTGGCCGAGGTCGTCTCCGCGGGCGCGCGCGAAGGCGAGGAAGGTGAGGTTGGTGGCGTTGAGCATCAGCTCGATGCACATGAACACCACCAGCGCGTTCCGGCGGATGAGCACGCCGAACATGCCGAGGCAGAACAGCGCCGCGGCGAGCACGAGGTAATGGGTCGTCGAGATCGTCTGGATCATCGTCCCCTCAGATGCGCGGCTTGGCGACCACGACGGCGCCCAGGATCGCGACGAGCAACAGCAGCGAGACCGCTTCGAACGGGAACAGCCACTGGGTGTACATCACCTCGCCCAGGTGCTGGATGGTGCCGAAGCCCTTCACCTTCGCGGCGTCGGCGGTCCACGCGAGCTCGGTGGTGGGCAGCTTGCGGAACACGGCCGTCAGCGCCACGAAGAGCGCCACCACCGCCGCGCCGCCCGCGATGCGCGAGGGCGTGAAGGTGAGCACCGGCCCGGAGTCGGACAGCGACAGGAGCATGATGACGAACAGGAAGAGCACCATGATCGCGCCGGCGTAGACGAGCACCTGGAGCGCGGCGATGGTGTGCGCCCACAGCAGCACGTAGACGCCCGCGAGGAAGAAGAACGTCGCCACCAGCGACATCGCCGACGCGACCGGGTTGCGGGCGAAGATCACGCCCGCCGCGGCCGCCACCGTGCCGATGGCGAAGACCCAGAAGAGGACCAGTTCGGCGCTCACTTGAACTCCCCGAAGGCGCCCCACGGCTTGTCACCGTACGGGCAGCCCTTCTTCTCGATGTGCTCTTCGAATTCCTTGCGGAACTTGGTGACGAACGCCTGCGCCGGCAGCGCGCCTGCGTCGCCGAGCGCGCAGATGGTGTTGCCCAGGCCGATCGGCGGCCAGGGCGCGATGGCCTGCGCGACGTTGAGCAGCATGTCGAGGTCGCCCGGCTCGCCGCGGCCCTCTTCGATCTTCCGGAAGATGCGGGTCAGCCAGGGCTGGCCCTCGCGGCACGGGGTGCACTGGCCGCACGACTCCTCGGCGTAGAAGCGCGCCACGCGCCAGGCCGAGCGCACGATGCAGGTGCTGTCGTCCATCACCATCACGCCGCCGGAGCCGGCCATCGAGTTGAGCGGCTTGAAGGCGTCGAACTCGAGCTTCACGTCGAGCTCCTCGGCGGTCAGCACCGGGGCCGACGAGCCGCCCGGCACCACCGCCTTCACCGAGCGCCCCTCGGGGAGGCCGTTGCCGTAGGCCTTGTCGAAGATGAGCTCGCGCATGGTGGTGTCCATCGCCACCTCGTAGGTGCCGGGGCGGTTCACCGAGCCCGAGAGCGTGACGAGGCGCGTGCCGCCCGACTTGCCGGCGCCGAGCTTCATGAACCAGTCGGCGCCCTTCTCGAAGATGCGCGGGAGCGAGGCGATGGTCTCGACGTTGTTGACCACCGTGGGGCAGCCGAAGAGGCCGACCACCGCGGGGAAGGGCGGCTTGAGGCGCGGCCAGCCCTTCTTGCCTTCGAGCGACTCGAGCAGCGCGGTCTCTTCGCCGCAGATGTACGCGCCGGCGCCGCGCACCTGGTACACGTTGAGCTCGAAGTCGGTGCCCATCAGCTTCTTGCCGAAGATGCCCGCCGCGTAGGCCTCGGCGATCGCCTTGTCGAGGATCGCCGACGGGCCTTTGAACTCGCCGCGCGCGTAGATGTAGCAGGCGTGCGCGCCGAGCGCGTAGCAGGCGATGCCGATGCCCTCGAGCAGCAGGTGCGGGTCGTTCTCGAGGATGAAGCGGTCCTTCGCGGTGCCGGGCTCCGACTCGTCGGCGTTGATCGCCAGGTAGCGCGGCTTGTTGTTCTTCTCGAGCGACGGCACGAAGCTCCACTTGAGCCCGGTGGGGAAGCCGGCGCCGCCGCGGCCGCGGAGCCCCGACTTCTTCACCTCGTCGGTGATCGCGGCCGGCGCCATGGTGAGCGCCTTCTTGAGCTGCTCGTAGCCGCCGCTCTTGCGGTACCCGTCGAGGGTGTTCTGACCGGGCTTCGCCCAGTCACGCGTCATGACCTTCTCGGTGAGGATGCTCATGAGAGCTTCTCCAGGAGCGCGTCGACCTTCGCCTTGGTGAGGTTCTCGTGGTGGTCCTCGTTCACCTGCAGGCAGGGAGCGGTGCCGCACGAGGCGAGGCACTCGGTCTCGCGCAGGAAGTACTTCTCTCCGCGCTCGCCGGCCTTCGTCTTGAGCTTCTCTTCGAGGTACTCGAGCATGTCCTCGGCGCCGCGCAGCGCGCACGCGAGGTTGGTGCACACGTCGATGACGTACTTGCCGGGCGGCTCGGTGTGGAACATCACGTAGAAGGTCGCGACCTCGTACGCGCGCGCCACCGTCGTCTCGAGCTTGTCGGCGACGAGCTGCATGCCCTCGGGGGGCAGCCAGCCTTTCATCGTCTGCAACAGCCGGAGCGCCGGCAGCATCGCCGCGCTCTTTCGATCAGGAGGGTAATGCGAGAGCAACTCCGCGATGCCCGCATCGAACTTCTGCTGCTCGGCTGCGGTGAACAGGGGTTCCGCCATGGCGGCGCGTACCTAGAGGTACGTGCGCGAATCGTCAACGAAATCCTCGGGTTTGGATCAGGGGCTCAGCGGAAGAGGGCGACGAACTGGCGGTAGTGGAAGTGGGCGAAGGCGATCGCCACCGAGCCGAGCACGTGCCAGATGGCGTGGCCCTGGAAGACGTGGTCGGTTGGATCGCACCGCGCCCCCGAGGCGTCGGAGGCCGAGAAGCCCGCCGCGACGACGATGAAGACGAGGCAGCCGGCGAGCGCGCGGTGGCTGACGGGCACCTTCGAGGCGCGGGTGGCGAGCACTTCCGTGACGAGCGTCAGCACGATCATCACCAGCACGATGCCCTGCACCGGGAGGCCGAGCTTCGCCACGGCGACGGTGAAGGCGGTGAGGCCGAAGATGCTCAGGTAGAGCGTGCGGAAGAAGGCGTCGGGCTGCACCTTGCCCATGCGCAGCAGGTTGAGCAGCAGCACCAGGCCGAAGAAGAAGTACATGCCCCAGAAGTCGAGCACCTGGGTCACGAAGGTGACGCTCGCGTGGTACACGAGCGACGTGACGCCGACCCAGAAGGTGGCCGGCGCCCAGAAGCGCAGCGTGCGGCTCTGATCCTTCCGCGTGTAGAAGAACAGCCCGAGCGCGACGAGCACGTAGGCGAGGTTGCTCCAGGTGTTGGCCGGCTCGGCGACGAGGCTGCAGAGCGTCTCCTCGCACCACTTCACGTTCGGCAGCCCGCCCCACTCGCGCAGCGGCGTCCACGGGCACTCGGGGTTCGAGATGTTGGGGTAGTCGGCGAAGGACTGGGGCATGGCGGCGGCGAAAACAACGGGCGCGCCCATGTCGTCAACACGGACGCGCCCGACATTCCGGAACGGTTGTGACGGTCAGTTGAGCGGGATGCTCGGCCCGAAGCTCTTGTCGCCCTTCTTGAGCGCGGGGCCGGTGGTGTCGACCTGCGGCTCGGCGGGGGCGGGGCGGCCGAAGCGGTACGGTACGTCGAAGGCGAAGCCCATGGTGCCGGTGTCGGCCACCACGTGGAGGCGCGCGTCGTCGGTCGGCGGCGCCTCGTAGCTGAAGACGAGCTTCTCACGGGTGGTGAGGGCCTCGGTGTTGGGCGAGAGCACGAAGCTGGTGCGGCCCTCGACCACGCGCGCGCCGCGGGGCACGTCGATGGTGACGGTGAACGGCGTGTCGAGCGGGCCGATGCGGTGCACCACCGCGGCCACCACCGCCTCGGTGGGCGTGCGCGACACCTCTTCCCAGCTCACGCGCACCGGGAGCTGCGCGCGCACGGTGGTGTCGGTCGGCGGCGGCGGGGCGGCTTCGCGGGGGCTCGCGCAGGCGGCGACGAGGGCGAGGGCGGCGACGAGAGAAGGCTTGTTCATTGGCACACTCCGTTGAGGCAGGTCTGGTTGGCGCCGCACTGCACGCAGTCCACCCCGCCCGAGCCGCAGGCGGTGTTGGTGTTGCCGGCGTTGCAGGTCGAGCCCGAGAGGCAGCCGTAGCAGAAGCCGCTGCGGCAGATCGGCGCGCTGGTGGGGTACGGGTAATACGCACCGTTGGTGGTGGTCGGCGGTGAGCTGCACGCGCGCAGGAGGTTGTTGGCGGGCATGCGGTTGACGCCGCAGCTGAGCACGTCGAGCGCGTCGGCGAGGTGCATCGAGGGCTGGCCGGTGTCGGTGACGTTCGTCTTGTTGCAGTTGCTGTCGACGCTCCAGGTGTGGCGCGTGTAGTTGCGCGGCCACGGCGAGCTGTTCATGTGCGGCGAGGCCACCGCGTTGAAGATCTCCCGCGTGCCGGTGCTGCGCGACGACGAGACCGCCCAGAGGATCGCCGCCACCGCGTTCTCGTCGATCTGCCCGAGGAGCGAGCCGGTGAGGCCGTTGATCGCCGTCGACTGGGGGTAATAGGTGCGGCTCGAGATGTCGAAGGCGAAGAAGCCGCCGCCCTGCTTGTCTTCGAGGTAGGGCTGGTTGCGGACCGCCGCGGAGTGCCAGCTCGCGTAGCCCTCGCTCCACGCCTGGCCGGGCAGGGTGGGCACCGTCACGCAGTGCGTGCCGCCTTCGTTGGGCGAGGTGCCGTAGCTGGCCATCTGCCAGTGCCCGAGCTCGTGGGCGATGGTGTAGTCGCTCCAGTAGCCCTGGTCCTGCGAGGCGCCCGGCATCCAGATGCCCGTCTCGAAGCCGTTGCTGTCCTGGCTGAAGCACGCGCCGCAGCTCCACTCGGTGCCGAGGCCCATCCAGATGTTGAGCGTGTAGCCCTGCTTGCCCTGGTTGGCCGTGACCGACGAGGCCCAGATGCTCTGGAGGAGATCGAAGATGTTGAGCGCGCCCGAGCCCTGGGCCTGGGTGACGGTGATGGTCGAGCCGCTGGTGACGGTCGAGGCCGCGCGCGACCAGACCCAGTAGCGCGGCGAGCTGCCGACCTGGCGCACCGAGAACGAGCCGGTGCCGAGCCCGGGATCGCGCACCGCGTAGCGCATGCCGAGCCCGTCACCGCCGATGGCCGCGAAGAGCACGCTGTCGTTGGCGGTCGCCGACGCCGGCACCTTGATCGTGAAGTTGCCGTTGGCGTCGGTGGTGGTGGCGTCGATCCACGAGGAGCTCGTGCCCGAGGTGCGCTGCGAGACGACCAGCACGTTGCGGGCGGGCACCGGCGTGGCGGCGCTCCAGTCGGAGCTGGCGGTCAGCGGGCGCGCCGGCGCGTTGCGCGTCTCGTAGAGCAGCCGCCCGGTCACGGTGGTGGTGGCCACGCTCAGCATGCAGTTGGCGCCGACGGCCGTCGCCTGGCACGGGCTGCCGCAGCTCTGCGCCGCGCCCCAGGTGCCCTGCGCGCTGCACTCCTGAATGGAGGTCGCGCCGGAGCAGCGCGTGTCGCCCTGCACGCACGAGCCGGTCTGCACGCAGGCCGCGCCCGCGCCGGTCGACTGACACACGCTGCCGCCCGGGCACTGGTAGGTCTGCACCGACGGCGTGCCGTTGCCGGTGGGAATCGAGCAGTACTGCACCAGCGTGCTGGTGACGCACTGGCCGCCGCTGGGCACGCCCTGGCAGGGGTCGCTGCTCCCGCCACCGCCGCCCGTGGCGCCGCCGCCACCACCGGTCGTGCCGCCGCCGCCGCCGGTCGTTCCGCCGCCACCGCCCGTCGGGCTCACCACGCAGGTCGACGTCGCGGCGTTGCACACCAGCCCGAGCCGCCCGCAGTCGGAGCAGGCGTTGCCGCTGCGGCCGCAGAAGTTGGTGGTGTTGTTGAGCGGCGCGTTGAAGCACTGGCCGTTGGCGCAGCAGCCGTTGGGGCACGTGGTGGGGTTGCACATCGTCGCGGCGACGCAGGTGAAGTTCTCGCAGCGCTGGCCGCGCGAGGCGCAGTCATCACAGGCCGCGCCCGCGGTGCCGCAGAAGCTCGGCGTGCCGCTGATCTCCGTGGGCATGCACTGGCCGTTGGCGCAGCAGCCCGCGCAGTTCGACGGGCCGCAGCTGCTGGCGCCGCCGCCGCCGCCCGTGGTGCCGCCACCGCCGCCGGTCGAGCCGCCGCCCCCGCCGGTCCCTCCGCCCGTGGTGCCGCCACCGCCGCCGGTCGAGCCGCCGCCGCCTCCCGTCGCGCCCCCGCCGCCGCCGGTGCTGCCGGTGACACACTCCGGGACGCCGCGGGCGACGGTGCAGGAAGAGCAGGGCTGCGACTGCACCCACGCGCTCCCGGCGCAGGTGAGCAGCGCGGGCGGAAGGGTCTGACACGCGAGCTGACCCTGGGCGTTGGGGAGACAGGGCGCCCCCGCGGTGGCGACCAGGGTGTCGCAGGCCCAGGTGCCCGTGTCGGAGCAGCCCCGGGGGCCGGCGCAGGGCACGGTCGCCCACTTGCCGCTGATGCACGCCCACGTCTCGGTCGACGACTTGCACTTCCATTCGTCAGACGTCGAGCAGGCCCCGCCGACGGTCGGCTGGCAGGCCGACAGGGCGAGGGGAAGAAGAAGGATGACGCTCCAGGGCGAAAGACGCATGTGCACCTCGGGCGCGGAATGTGCCCGACGCCCGCGCTGCGGATCAAACTTTCCGCGTCGGGCACAATCGAATAAACCCTCGGCACTCCGATGAGCACCGAGCAGACCCAACCCGCCGGAGAGAACGCTGCAGTCCCCGCGGGCGTCCGGGTGCTGATCGTCGAGGACAACCCCCACATCATCGAGATGTACAGCTACGTGCTCAAGAAGCTCGCCGCGAACGAGTTCAAGGGCACGTCGGCGCTCGAGGTGCACTTCGCGGCCGACGGCCACGCGGCGCTCTCGATGCTGACCGAGTCACCGTTCCAGCTGGTGATGACCGATCTGTACATGCCGGTGATGGACGGCTTTCAGCTGCTCGAGAAGATGCGCGCCACGCCGTCGCTCGCGCAGATCCCGGTGGTTGCCATCTCGGCGGGCGGCACGGACGCGCGCGAGAAGGCCATGAAGCTCGGCGTGAACGTCTTCCTCAAGAAGCCCGTGCGGTTCGCCGAGGTGATGGACACCGTCAAGCAGCTGCTGCGCCTCAAGTGAAAGGAAGGCCCGCCGCGGCGGGCGCCACGACATGCCAGAGACGACGCGGGACAAGGTGAGCGGCGATGCGCTGTTCATCCTCAAGAGCCTCAAGGACAACGCGCGACTCGGCCGCTCGAACAAGCTGGCCGACGTGAAGGTGTCGCTCGAGAACTCGGTGTCGCTCGAGTTCGACAGCTACTTCTTCTTCCTCCGCAAGTTCCACTACATCGCCATGGATCGCGAGGCGCAGCTCAAGCTGACCGACGCGGGCGAGCGGGTGGTGGGTGGTGACGACGCCGAGCGCTTCGGCGGGGAGATCTCCGACTTCTTCGCCGATCAGATCGTCGAGCTGGCGCCGCCTCCTCCGCCGCAGACGGGGGAAGAGCCCGCCTACGTTCCGCCGCCGCCGCCGCCCACGCTTCCCGCGTCCGACATCATCCTGGAGTCCAACCCCATGCCTCAGCCTCCGAGCCGTGGTGGCCGCAAGCCGCCGCAAGACGAGTCGACCTTCCCGCACGTCACCGCCCCGGAGGTCCGGCCGGGCACGGGCTATGGCTCGCCGCCGCCGCCGCCTCCTCCTCCGGCGCCGCTGCCGCTCACCGCCGCCGTCTCGAGCCCCTCGGGGCTGATGGGGAGCGCGCCGCAGCCCAAGGGGCAGGATCTCGATCTCCGCTACCAGAAGAACGATCAGATCGGCGCCGGCCCGCTCGGCACGGTGTTCAAGGGCAAGCACAACGCGCTCGGCCTCGACGTGTGCGTCAAGGAGCTGAAGGACATCTTCGGCTACTTCTCGTTCCTCCAGCGCGGCGAGGTCATCAAGCGGCTCAAGAAGGAGCTGTGCGCGCAGGCGCAGGTGCGTCACCCGGGCATCGTGCAGGTGCTCGATCAGAACACCGACGTGGCGCGCCCCTACTTCGTGATGGAGCTGTGCCGCGGCAGCCTCCGCGAGAAGCTCGACGCCTCGGGCGGCAAGGGCATCCCCGTGCCGCAGGCGGTGCGCTACTTCCTCCAGCTCGCGTACGGCCTGCGCGCGGCGCACCAGCAGGGCCTCACGCACCACAACCTCAAGCCCGAGAACGTGCTCTTCGACGCGTACGGCAACGCGAAGCTCACCGACTTCGGCCTCTCGCGCGTCATCGAGGTCGATCAGAGCAAGGGCATGCCGCAGGTCTTCGTCGGCACCGGCGGCATGGGCTACATGAGCCCCGAGCTCATCTCCCGCTCGAAGGACGCCGGCCCGTCGAGCGACGTGTACGGCCTGGGCATCCTCCTCTACGAGATGCTCACCGGGCAGATCCCCGGCCGCCGCAGCCCGCTGCCGTCGGAGATCAACTCCGAGGTGCCGGCGAAGCTCGACCCGATCTTCGACAAGATGACGCAGGACCGGAAGGACTCGCGCTACCCCGACTTCGAGGCGGTGTTCGAGGACTTCTACGCGGCGTTCGCCGATCGCACGTACCTCACGCGCGGCGATCTGCTGCTGTGGAGCGAGCTGGCGGGCTGACGCGGCTCACGAGCCGAGCAGCGCCCGGACCTCGGGTCGATCGCGGATCGGCTCGAGGTCTTCGTCCGTCTGGAGGTGCGCGAGCTCGGCGTAGCCCAGCGTCTTCGCCTGCTGCAGCGCGGTGACGGCGTCGTCGAGGCGGCCGAGGCGGCAGTAGCAGCAGGCCTCGTTGTAGGCGAAGCGCCCGTCGCCGGTGCGCTGGCGCTCGGCGGTGCACAGCGTGAGCGCCTGCGTGAAGGCGCCCGCCTCGAAGAGCCGCGCGGCGGCGAGGTCGGCCAGCTCCGGGGTGCGCTCGCAGCGCGCCACGACGTCGTCGAAGCGCTCGCGGGCGATCAGCGCCGACACGAGGAGCGGGAGCTCTGCGGGCTGCGCGGCGCCCTCCGGTGAGAGGAGCGCGATGACCTGATCGACGTCGTTCTCGGCGGCGGCGAGGCGCGCGCGGATCGAGACGGTGGGGGTGAAGGCGCCCAGCTCGCGCAGGGCGAGGCGGGCGCGCGCGTAGTCGCGCTTGTGCAGACGCGCCCAGGCCAGCAGCTCGGCGTACTGCGCGCGCTGGGCCGGATCGCGGAGCGTCCGCAGCGCCGCTTCGACGTCGGCCTCGATGTCCTGACCGGCGTTCAGGCGCTCCCACAGCTCGCCGGCGCGCGCGACGTCGGCCAGCCGCCAGCGCGCGAAGCCCTGGGTCAGGCCGACGAAGCCGAAGTAGCCGAGGAGGATCATCCGCGTGTCGACCGCCACGAAGATCGTCGCCGCGCCGAAGACGAGGCTGGACACCGCGACCAGGCGATCCCTGCGGCGGCCGGTGAGCCACTCGAGCCCGGCGTCGAGCGCGAGGCCACCGTCCCACGGGAGGATCGGCAGGAGGTTGATCAGCGACCAGCCGAGGTTGACCCACATCGCGTCTTCGAGCGCTTTCGCGACCAGGGGCGTCGGGGCGGAGACGAGGCGTCGGGCGAGCAGCGCGGTGAGGCCGAGCGCCAGGCCCGCGCCGGGCCCCGCGAGAGTGATGAAGAAGCTCTGGCGCGGCGTCGGGTGGGCGGCGACGGGGAAGCGCGTGAAGCCGCCGAGGAGATGCAGGGTGACGGAGGGCGAGAAGCCCACCCGCTTCATGGCGAGCGCGTGGCCGAACTCGTGGATCAGCACGCTCACGAAGACGAGCGCGGTCCACATGAGCGCGACGGGGATGGTCTGCGTGGTGAGCGAGAGGAGCGGGAGCAGGAAGAACGTCGGCTCGACGCGCACCGGCACGCCGAACAGGGTGAAGTGGTGTGGAGGCGTCGCCGCGGTCGTCACGTCACCTGCCCGGGTAACGCACGCCGCGCCGATGTCGAAGCGAAAGCGACGTCAGCCCTGCCTCTTTCGGCGGCGCAGCACGAGGATCAGCGCGAGCGGTGCGAGGCTTCCGAGCGGGGCGCTGGTGCACGAGATGCCGGTGCCGGCGAGCGACCAGCGGGCAGGCTCCTCGACGAGCCAGGTGGTGGTGGTCTCGGTGACGTTGCCGGCCTCGTCGGTGGCGCGCACGGTGATGGAGTGCTCGCCCGGCGCCAGACCGTTGAGCGTCGTGGGGCTGGTGCAGTCGGTGAAGGCGCCGCCGTCGATGCTGCACTGGTAGGTGGTGCCCGGCTCCGTCTGCCACTGCACGGTGGTGGTGGTCTCGTTGGTGGGGACCACGGGCGCGCCGGTGACGTCGACGACCGGCGGAGTGGTGTCGACGGCGATGGTGCGCGGCGGCGACGGCTGGCTCTCGACCCCGTCGTCGGACGCGGTGGCCGTGAACTGGTGCGGGCCGTCGGTGAGCGAGGCGGCCGTGCAGGACCAGGCGCCCGACGCCGACACCGTCGCGGTGCACACCACCGTCGAGCCTTCGCGCACGGTGACGGTCGTCCCGGGCTGGGCCGTGCCGCTGATGACGACGCTGCTCATCGAGACGAGGGTGCCTTCCGCGGGGCCGGTGATGGCCGGCGCGGGCGGCGTGACGGGGATGACGCTGAAGCTGACGGCCGTCGAGGCGGTGCTGGTGTTGCCGCCCGCGTCGGTGGCGGTCGCGGTGACCTCGTGCGTGCCGCGCGGCAGCTCGGCCGTGGCGTCGCAGGAGAACGTGCCCGAGCTGGTGGCGGTGGTGACGCAGGCGACCATGCCGTCGACGCGCACGGTGACGATGCTGCCAGGCTCGGCGGTGCCGGAGAAGGTCGGCGTGGTGTCGGTGGTGCTCGAGCCCGCAGCGGGCGCGGTGATGGCCGGCGCGTCGGGCGGCGTCTCGTCGACCGTGAAGGGCACGGGGCCCGCGGGCATCGAGGTGTTGCCGGCGACGTCGGTGGCGGTCGCGCTCACGGTGTGCGCGCCCATCGAGAGCGGGGTCGGCGGCACGCAGCTCCAGGCGCCGGTGGCGTCGGCGAGCGTCACGCAGACGGGCGCGCCGTCGACCTTCACCTCGACGCGTGCGCCGGGCTCGGCGGTGCCGCTGAGGGTGGGCAGCGCGCCGGTGTGCGCGTTGGGCTGAGGCGACGAGATGGTCGGCGTCGCGGGCGCGATGGTGTCGACGACGAAGGGCACGGCGGGCGAGGTGGTGGTGGCGCCCTGCTCGCGCGCGGTGACGTCGTGGCGGCCCTCGGTGAGCGGCGTGGTGGGCGCGCAGCTCCACGCGCCGGAGTTGGTGGCGACGGCGGTGCACACGACCACGCCGTCGACCAGCGCCTCGACGGTCGCGCCGGGCGTCGCGGTGCCGGAGATGAGCGGCGTGGCGTCGCTCGTGCTGCTGCCGGGGGCGGGGGCGAGGACGAACGGCGTGCTGCCCGGCGCGACGATGGTGAAGCTCGCGGCCGTGGAGGTGCTCGAGGTGTTGCCCGCGCGATCCGTCGACGTGGCGGTGACGGTGTGCATGCCCAGCGCGAGGGGCGAGCTCGGGGTGAGGCTCCACCGGCCGTCGACGTCGACCGCCGCGGTGCCGAGCTGGAGCCCATCGACGAACACGGCGACGGTGGTGAGCGGCTCGGCCGTGCCGCCGAGCTCGGGCGTGGTGTCGTCAGTCACGCTGCCGTTCGCCGGGCGGGTGACGACGGGCGCTGCGGGGGCGCGGGTGTCGACGGAGAAGCTGTTGGTGTTCGACGTGAGCGCGCCGCCCTGGCCGTCGGAGGTCTCGGCGGTCGCGCGGTGCGGACCCTCGGCGAGCGGGGTGGCGGGGCTGCAGGTCCACGTGCCGGCCATCGTCGCGGTCGCGGTGCAGACCGGCACGCCGTCGACGCGGACGGTGACCATCGCGCCAGCGGGCGCGGTGCCGGAGAAGGTCGGCTGCGCGGTGTCGAGCGCGCTGTTGTCTGCCGGCTGGTCGAGCGTCGGGCGGGCGGCGCTGGGCGCGACGACGGTGAAGGTGTTGGTGTTCGACGGCAGCGACGGGTTGCCGGCGACGTCGGTCGCGCGCGCCGAGACGGTGTGCGCACCGAGGCTCAGGGCGGCGGGCGTGAACGACCACGTGCCGTCGGCGGCAACGGTGGTCGAGCCGACGCTCGCGCCGTCGATCCTGACGTCGATGGTCGAGCCGGGCTCGCCGGTGCCGACGATGGCCGGCGTGGTGTCGGTGGTGGTGCTCTGGTTCGCGGGCCCGACGACGACCGGCGTGAGCGGCGCGGTCGCGTCGATGATGAAGCGGTTGGCGGTGCTCTCTGCCGAGGAACCTCCGGCGTTGGCGGCCGAGGCCGTCACGACGTGCGCCCCTTCACGGAGCGCGACCGTCGGCGTGCACGAGAAGTCTCCCGAGGCCGTCGCGGTCGCAGTGCAGACGATCTCCCCGTCGACGCGCACGGTGACGGTCGAGCCCGGCTCGGCCGTGCCGCTGAAGGTGGGCGTGGTGTCCGAGCCGATGCTCCCGTCGGAGGGCGAAGAGAGCGTCGGCACGGCGGGCGGGAAGGGGAGCACGGTGAACGTGTTGGCCGTCGAGGTCGGCGAGCTGTTGCCGCTCGAGTCCGTCGCGCGCGCGGAGACCGTGTGCTGGCCGAGGGTGAGGGTCGACGCGGTGAAGGTCCAGGCGCCGGAGGCGTTGGCGGTCGTGGTTCCGACCTGCTGCCCATCGATGACGATGGTGATGGTCGCGTTGGGCTCGGACGTGCCGGTGATGGTCGGCGTCGTGTCGGTGGTGGTGCTCTGATCGGCCGGGGCGGTGACCACCGGTGCCGTCGGGGCGCCCGTGTCGACGGTGAAGGTGCTGGTGCTGGAGGTCTGCGAGGCGTTGCCGGCGGCGTCAGTGGCGGTCGCGCGGACGGTGTGAGCGCCGTCGGTGAGCGCCGAGGTGGTGAAGGTCCAGGCACCGGAGCCATTCGCGGTGACCGTGCCGACCTGCACGCCGTCGATGAAGATCGAGACGGTGGCGTTGGGCTCCGCCGTGCCGGTGACGGTGGGCGTGTTGTCGCCGGTGGTGCTGCCATCAGCCGGCGCGGTGACGACGGGCGCCGCCGGGGCGCGGGTGTCGACGATGAACGTGCTCGGCGCGGAGTCGATCGACGTGCTGCCTCCGGCGTCGGTCGCGGCGGCGCGCACCGTGTGCGAGCCATCGCTGAGCGGGCTGGTCGGCGTGAACGACCACTGGCCGCTCGCGTTGGTCGTCGCTGTGCCGACGAGGAAGCCGTCGACGGAGATCGCGACGAGCGAGTTCGGCTCGGCGGTGCCGGTGTACGTCGGCGTGCTGTCGTTGGTGGTGCTGCCGTTGGCCGGCGCCGTCACGACGGGCGCGGCAGGGGCCGCGGTGTCGACGGTGAAGGTGTTGGTGTTGCTGTTGGCGCTCGTGTTGCCCGCGGCGTCCGTCGCGGTCGCGCGGACAGTGTGGGAGCCGTCGGCGAGCGTCGAGGTGGTGAAGCTCCAGG
>JBMORD010000189.1:43698-95659 GCA_049322495.1 Myxococcota bacterium
CCGCGGTGTCGACGGTGAAGGTGTTGGTGTTGCTGTTGGCGCTCGTGTTGCCCGCAGCGTCCGTCGCGGTCGCGCGGACAGTGTGAGAGCCGTCCGCGAGCGTCGAGGTGGTGAAGCTCCAGGCACCGGCGCCACTCGCGGTGGTGGTGCCGACCTGCACGCCATCGACGAAGACGGCGACGGTGGAGTTGGCCTCGGCGGTGCCGGTGACAGTGGGCGTGTTGTCGTTGGTGGTGCTGCCGTTGGCGGGCGCCGTGACGACGGGCGCAGCAGGTGCGGAGGTGTCGACGGTGAAGGTGTTGGTGTTGCTGTTGGCGCTCGTGTTGCCCGCGGCGTCCGTCGCGGTCGCGCGGACAGTGTGAGAGCCGTCCGCGAGCGTCGAGGTGGTGAAGCTCCAGGCACCGGCGCCACTCGCGGTGGTGGTCCCGACCTGCACGCCATCGACGAAGACGGCGACGGTGGAGTTGGCCTCGGCAGTGCCGGTGACAGTGGGCGTGTTGTCGTTGGTGGTGCTGCCGTTGGCGGGCGCCGTGACGACGGGCGCAGCGGGGGCCGTGGTGTCGACGGTGAAGGTGTTGGTGTTGCTGTTGATCGACGTGTTGCCGGCGGCGTCGGTCGCTGCTGCCACCACCGTGTGCGAGCCGTTGCTCAGCGTCGAGACAGGCGTGAAGGACCAGTTGCCCGAGCCGTCGGCAGTGGCCGTTCCGGCCAGGAACCCGTCGACGACGATCGCGACCGTGCTGTTTGCTTCTGCCGTGCCCGCGTAGGTCGGTGTGTTGTCGTTCGTGACGCTCCCGTTGGCTGGCGTCACCACGACCGGGGCTGCAGGCGCCACCGAGTCGACCGTGAAGCTGTTGGTGTTCGAGGTCCCGCCGGGTGAGGTGACGTACGCCGAGTGGCTCGCCTGGCTCAGGGCGGCGCTGGTGAAGCTCCAGTTGCCCGAACCATCGGCGGTCGTGGTGCCGACCGAGGCCCCGTCGATGAAGACCGTGACGGTGGCCCCCGCAGCCGCAGTGCCCGTGAGCGTCGGCGTGGTGTCGTTGGTGATCGAGCCGTTCGCCGGCGAGGTGAGGGTCGGCACTCCCGACGCGACGCACACGCCGGGAGTCGAGTCGACCGACGAGCACGTGGCGCTGACGGGACAGCCATTGCCGCCGGAGCCGCGACAGCCATCGACGCAGGTGCCGGAAGAGCAGATCTTCCCCGAGGTCGTGCTGCCGCACGCCGAGTCGGCCTGACAGAGGAGCTGCGGCACCGAGACGGTCCCCGCGAGCGTGCCGGGGCCAGGAGACGTTCCCGTGCCACCGAGGTCGACCTGGATCTGCCGAGACGAGTTCGAGACGCCGACCCAGAAGCGGATCACCGTGCTCGGCGAGAAGTTGAGGTACGCGCCGCCATCGGGGTTCGTCCCGTAGAAGGTGCTGAGGGGGATCGCGACGTCGAGGAAGTAGTCCTCGTTGCTGCTGAAGCCGCCGGTCCCAACGCCGACGGCCGTGAGCCGGACGTTCTGGCTCGCGCCCGAGTAGACGGTCGGTACGGAGCTGAGGAGCGTGTCGGCGAGCTCCGTCGGATCTCCGGCGAGGGTCTTCGTCGTCTTCTTGCTGTAGTCGACGGCCTCGCCCGTGCCGTTGATCATCAGCGCGTAGTCGTAGTCGCGGATGTCTCCGTCGGCGTCGATGAGGATGCCCCAGCCGTACGAGCCGAGCCCGCCCGGCCCCGAGGGGTCGGTGTCGAGGCGCATGCGGAAGAAGAAGTCCGTCGCGTTGCTCGCCGTGTAGAAGGCCGGCCGCGCGTTGTCGCCGACGATGTTGCGCCCGTTGTTCGAGCCGTCGTTGATCGGATCTCCGAGGTTGATGACGCCGCCGTCGCTGTCGTTGATGGCGACCGGCTGCCAGCTGGTGGGGAACGTCGCCGCGCTGGCGGACACGGACAGCACCGCCGCGATGAGGCCGAAGGTCCTGGTGTGCATCACTTGGTCTCCCGGGTGACGGTGGGCGTCTCGATGACGAACTCGACGCGGCGGTTCTGTTCGCGACCTTCTGCGGTCGCGTTGTCGGCGATGGGGCGATCGGGGCCGAAGCCGCGCGGCTCGAGGCGCCGGGGGTCGACGCCTGCCTTCACGAGGAAGTCACGCACGGCGGTCGCGCGGGCGAGCGCCAGCTTGCGGTTCTGCGCGGGCTTGCCCTGGGCATCGGTGTGGCCGTCGATGAAGACCTTCGTCACCTCGGGGTGCGAGACGAGGACCTTCGCGACGCTGCGCAGCAGCTCGAAGGACCGCGGCTGGATCTTCGCCTTCGCCGAATCGAAGTAGACCTTCTCGCGGATGACGAGGCGATCCGACTCGAGCTTCACCAGCGACTTCTTCGCGCAGCCGTCGTTCTCCGGCGTCCCCGCCTCGTCGATGCAGCTGTCGCGTGCGTCTTCCACGCCGTCTCCGTCGCGATCCGGAGGGCAGCCGCGGTTGGGTCCGGCGACCGTCGGACAGGCGTCCTCTTCGTCCACCACGCCGTCTCCATCGGAGTCCTTGCGCGGGCAGCCATGGTCGGGGCCGGGCTGCTGGACGCAGCGGTCGTCGCCATCGTGGACGCCGTCACCGTCCGAGTCGGGGCAGCCGTCGTGCGCCGCCGGCCCGGCCGCGGCCGGGCAGCGATCCTTCGCGTCGCTCACGCCATCGCGATCCTGATCCGGCTCCGGGCAGCCCTTGAGCGGCCCTGCTTCGCGCAGACACGCGTCGAGGCCGTTCGGCACCCCGTCGCCGTCGAAGTCGAGGGCAGGGCACGCCTCGGGCGGCGCGTTCGCGGTGCACGCGTCGGGCGGCGTCGCGAAGCTCACGCCCGCGAGCACGCGGAACGCGGGCGTTCCCGCGAGGCGCCCGAAGCCCGGCCCACCGAGCAGCTGGAACTCCACGGGGCCGACTGGCAGGCGCGCGCCGGCCAGCAGCTCGGCTGCCGGGAGCTGGCCGTCGAAGGGGATCGTGCTGCGCACTGACACCTCGAAGCGGGCGCCCTGGCCGAGCGTCGAGACGCCGAGCCCGACCAGGGCCGCGGGCGTGCTGGTGCGCGAGCTCGCGCCGGAGAGGACCCCGGGGCTCACCCGGAACCAGGCGCCACCTTCGAGCGCGACGCGCACGCGCTCGCCGAAGCTGCGCCCCAGCCCGAGGCGGGGAAAGAGCGACGGGTCGGAGTCGGCGGTGAACGCGCCCGGCGCGCCCACCGGCACGTTGACCAGCAGATCGACGGAGAGGTCGAGCGGGCTGCCCTCGCGCTGCTGGAGGATGCCCGAGCGGGCGTGCACCCACGGCGAGCCGAGGGCCGTCGCCTGTGGCGCGCTGAAGCCGAGCGTCGCCGCGTCTTGCGTCCCGCCCTGCCAGAGCACGACGGGGATCTGCACCCCGAGCTCGAGGTAGCGGTGAAGGCCGAAGGCCGCGGTCACGTGGCCGCTGACACGCCCACCGACCAGCGTCGCGATGCGCTGCGTGCGCCCGTCGAGGACCACCAGCGGGGCGTGTTCATAGTGACCCAGCAGGCTGAGCCTGACCCCCCGCTGCTCGAGCGCGTCGCCTCCGCCGATCACCAGGCCGTCCCGCCCTCCCGGATTCAGGATCAGACGCTCGAGATCGAAGGCGGGAGCGGCGGTTGACTGAGCGAGCGCCTGCGTCGCGATCAGGCACGCCACCGCCAACAGCACAGCCCCCCACTGCGCTTTCGTGTGCATCTGGCGGGTCCAGTGCAAAGCGGGTGCGCAGGTACCCGTCAGGGGCCTGACGCTGTGGCAAGGTGGCCGGCATGAGCGCAGAGGTGGGCACCCCGACGACAGTCGAAGACCGGGCGCTGGCGCGGGTCGCGGCGCGGTTCATGGCGTGGGCGGAGCGATGGATCCCCGACGCGTACGTCTTCGCGCTCCTCGCGACGGTGGTGATCGTCATCGCCGCGTGGGCGCGGCTGCTCGGCGGCAGGTCGGCGGGTGACGCGGCGCTGGAGGTGATCAACGTCTGGGGCGCCGGGTTCTGGGAGCTGCTGCCCTTCACGCTTCAGATGGCGCTGGTGATCATCACCGGCTCGGTGCTGGCGACGACGCCGCCGATGTTCCGGCTCATCGTGCGGCTGGCGTCGGTGCCGACGACGACGCGCGGCGCGGTGGCGTGGGTGGCGTTCCTCGCGATGGCCTCGAGCTGGTTCAACTGGGGCTTCTCGTTGATCTTCAGCGCGATGCTGGCGCGCGAGGTCGCGCGGCGCATGCCGACCGTCGACTACCGTGCGCTGTGCGCCAGCTCGTTCCTCGGCCTGGGCAGCGTGTGGGCGCAGGGCCTGTCGGGCAGCGCCGCGTTGCAGATGGCGACCCCTTCGGCGTTGCAGCCCGCGATTCGCACCATCGTCGCCGGCCCGTCGAACGAGATCGCCGGCGGCGTCATCTCGCTCAGCCACACCATCTTCCTGTGGCAGTCGGTGGTGTGCGTGGTGCTGGAGATCGCCGTGGTGACGGCGCTGATGTACTTCGCGTCACCCTCGACGGCGCAGGCGAAGACGGCGGCGATGCTGGGCGTCGAGCTCGGCGCGTCGCCGCTCGACGCGCCGCCGCCGGTGAGCCGCGGGACGCCCGGTGAGTGGCTCGAGCACCGGCCGTGGCTCTCGGCGTTCTTCGTGCTGCTCGCGGGCGGCTTCCTGGTGGCGACCTTCGCGACGAGCAAGGAGCCGCTCAACGCGCTCAACCTCAACACGCTCAACCTCGCCTTCCTGACGCTGGGCGTCGCGCTGCACGGCACGCCCGCGCGGCTCATGCGCGCCTTCAAGGAGGCGACGCCGGGCGTGTGGGGCGTGGTGCTGCAGTTCCCGCTCTACGCGGGCCTCGCGGCGCTCATCGTCAAGACGCACCTCAACGAGCTCATCGCGGGCTTCTTCGTCTCGCTCTCGACCCGCGAGACGTACCCCGCGCTGGTGGCGCTGTACTCGGCGGTGCTCGGCGTCTTCGTGCCTTCGGGCGGCAGCAAGTGGGTGATCGAAGCGCCGTACGTGATGCAGGCCGCGCACGAGCTCAAGGTGCACCTGGGGTGGATGGTCGCGGTGTACGACCTCGGCGAGGCGCTGGCGAACCTCGTGCAGCCGTTCTGGATGCTGCCGGTGCTGGGCGTCTTCGGGCTCAAGGCGCGTGACGTGATGGGCTACACCTTCCTCGTCTTCCTCGTGCTCACCCCGCTGGTGCTGGGGCTGGTCACGGTGCTCGCGATGACGCTGCCGTACCCGCTGTGAGCGGCCGGAAAGTTGCGGGCTCCGGAGGCCGCGCGACACTCCTGTGGCTGACTGTATTGCCGAGGAGCGATTCATGGCTTTTGACGTCGTCATGTTCGGTGCGCTCTCCGTCCCCGGGCGCAACGTCGAGGAGTGGCTCACCACCCCCATCGAGCCGTCCGCCTGGCCGTGGCTCGAAGAGGTCGGCGGCGTCGACGTGCCGCACGACACCCCGGAGGCGCTCCTCTCGCTGCTCGACGACGTCGCCTGCGCGCCGCACGAGCTCTTCTCGGTGACGCTCCTCGAGGGGCGCGTCGAGGTGCAGTGCTTCGTGCGCGAAGACACCTTCCGCGAGACGAGCCAGGCCCTGGCGCTGCTCTTCGCCTCGGCGTCGTCGTTCGGCGGTGTGGGCGAGCTCCACTTCGCGGGCTACCAGGGCATTCGCTTCGGTGAGCGCCTGGTGGTGCAGGGCGAGCACGTGCGCTTCGGCCGCGTGTCGGGCCCCGAGCTCGCGCGCCTCGAGCAGCTCGAGTCGTTCCGTTCTCTCGACGCGAAGATCCACGAGCGCTTCGACTCGCTCGTCGGTCGCGAGCTGCCCGAGGGCCCGCTCGACCCGCGCCGCACGCGCTGGGTGGTCAACCCCTTCACCGGTCGTCGGGTGCGCGTGGCCGCGCTCGCTCAGTAGCTCGCCGCGAGGCCGATGCTCACCACGTGGCGCAGGTAGAGGAAGTCGTTCTGCGGGTAGAAGCCGAGGTAGCCCGCGTAGCGCACGTCGAGCTCCAGCCAGGTGTTGAGCGGCCGCACCAGCTTGAGCGTCGCCGACGAGACGTTCTCGTCGTCCTCGACGACGGTGAGATCGGGGTTGAGGTACACGCCGTCGGGGAAGAGCGACGGCTGCCACGTGAGGCTCGCCAGCAGCGTCAGCTTCCACGGGAGCATGAAGCCGCCGGTCGCCGACAGCCGGTGGCGCTTGACCGACTCGCCGAACGAGTTCGAGGTCTGATCGAAGTACGAGTACCCGAAGCTGAAGTGGAACGGGCCGCGGTACGCGTACGACAGCCCCGCGCCGAAGACGGCGTCGGTGCGCGGCACGCCGGTGTCGGTGTCGGTGCCCTCGGGGCCGGGCCGTGTGCGCGCGTTCGCGTTGTAGGTGCGCGGGTTGAAGCTGCCGAACGCCGAGAGCGAGTGCCGGCGATCGAAGCGGTACCGCGCCGACAAGGCGCCGTCGGGCCCCCACCAGCTGTAGGCGAAGCGGTTGTAGAAGAGGAAGCGGTGCGCGCTGAGCGTCACGCGCACGTCGACCGCCGGGTCGGGGAAGAAGTCGAGCAGCGCGCCGCCCTGGAGGTCGGTGTAGTCGCGCTCGGCCCCGCGGCGATCGCGCGCCCGGCCCGTCACCCCGAAGGCGAACCGCTGCAGGAAGGTGACCGAGCCCTCGAGCTGCGCTGACTGGACGAGCGTGTCCTCCGAGGGGAAGCCGAGGAACTTGCGCCCCGCGACGTCGTAGGCGCCGAGCACGCGGAAGCGCTCCGCGAAGGTGAGCACACCGTCGAGCTGCCCGAGCCCGAACAGGAAGAAGTCGCTGGCGGGCCGCACGTCGCGCGAGACGAACTCACGCTTGGCGTTGGTGTCGACGCCCGAGCCGACCCACAGCCGCGCCCGACCCTTGAAGTCCGCGGCACCGGCGACGACCGACGACAGCAGCACCAGTGTGAGGACGCGTCGCACCACGGAGTCGGCAACTTAGCCAACGTCGGTCGGCGCAGTTACTGTCGCGTTCAAATGGTTCGCATCGCATCAATCCTCGCCGTCGCCGCCCTCTGCGGCTGTGGCCCGATTCCTTTCAACGCGCAGGTGAAGGGCGAGACGGTGGTGGAGGGCAGCCCGCTGGGGCAGGTCCTCTCGGTGTTCCCGCAGCTCGGCGGCTTCGCGAACATCGACTTCAACGCCAACGAGGACTTCAAGAACAACGACGCCACGCGCGACCGGGTGAAGTCGATGAAGGTGACCAGCTTCACGCTGCGCATCGTGTCGCCGGCCGACCAGGACTTCCGGTTCCTCGAGTCGCTGGAGTTCGCGGTGCGCAGCGGCGACCTCGAGCAGAAGATCGCCTCGAAGAGCGGCATCGACACGCTCCCGCTGAACGCCCCCAACCCGACCCTCACGCTCGACCTCGTCGACACCGACCTCGCGAGCTTCGTGCGCTCGCCGGCGATGACCATCGTCAGCCGGGGCACGGGCCACCAGCCGGCGAAGGACACGCGCATCGAAGCGACGGTGAAGTTCGTGGTGGGCGTCGGGCTCTGACTACTTCAGCTCGGCGGCGCGCTGCTGCAGCTCGTCGGCCTTCTTCTTGAGCTGGTTGGCGAGCCCCTGGAGGCGCACACGCTCGACCTCGAGATCGTCGAGATCGTCGTCGCCGCCGGCGACCGAGCGCGCACCGCCGACCTGCACCCGCGCGTCGGACGCGGTGGTCACGCGGATGTTGGCCGAGTCGCCGCTGTTGAACGAGGCGGAGTCGCGGCTGGTGTTCTCGGCGGCCGGGGCAGCGTTGTTGAAGGCACCGGCGCCGAGGGGACCGCCCGTGCCGCCAGTGGTGCCCGTGCCGGCGGTGGTGTCGGAGACCGCGCCGACCGCGGGCGGAGGCGTGTTGGCGCCACCCTGCGTCGGGGCGCTGGCCGGCGTCGTCACCGTGCGCTGCACGCGCAGCCGGCGATCGCCATCGTCGAACATCGACTCCTCGCCCATGAAGCGCTGCACCCGGCGATCGAGCTCGGCTTCCTGGCGCCGCTCGGCGATGCGCGCCTCGAGCGACTTGAGCTCGCGGCGGAGCTTCTCTTCGTTGTCGCGCAGGAGATCGGCCTGCTCGAGGAGCTCCTCGGGATCGTCGCTGGGCTTGACGGTGTCGAGCGTCGGCAGCTTCGTCGCCGGGAGCGTCTGGCGGAGCGCGTCGCGCTCGGCGCGGAGCCGGCGCATCTGGTCGATGAGTCCCTTGCGCGCCGCGCGGTCGGTCTGGCGATCGAACTCCGCGCGCAGCCGCGTGAGCTCCGCGCTCAGCCCGTCGAGGAGCGAGAGGTTCGCCGTCTCGAGCGTCGCCTCGCGGCCAGCCACCTGCTGCGAGAGCTCGGCGAGCAGCCCCGACAGCTCCTGGCTGCGCTTGAGCGCCGCGTCGAGCTCTCCGCCCGGCAGGAGCTTGCCCTTCGACTGCGCCTTGAGCACCTCGATGCGCGCCGAGAGCTGCGAGAGCTCGTTGCGCTGCTTGAGCTGCTCGGCTCGCAGCGTCGACACCTGCTCGCGCGCGCTCTGGCTGCTCGCGCGCAGCGCGTCGAGCGGACCCGCGGCCCAGGCCGACAGGGCGAGGCAGGCAGCGAGGAGGGCGGTGAGCAGCTTCATGACGGGCGCTCTCAGAGCAACGGCAGTGCCAGCAGCTAGTGCGGAAAGCGGTGCGATTCCAGCCTCTTGCAGAGATGTGCGACAGTGGGCGGCGATGGAAAACCCGGTGATCGACAGTTTTTCGAGGCGGCGGTGAAGAAGCCCCCCTCGGCGCTGTGGCTGGTGCGCAAGCCGCGCGGCGCGACGAGCACGTCGATGCTGGACGAGTTCCGCCGGGCGCATGCGGGGAACTTTACGCTCAAGCTGTCGCATGGGGGAGCCCTCGACCCGTTCGCGGAGGGGCTGCTGATCATCCTCGTCGGCGCGGCGAACCGGCTCTTCGAGGCGCTGCACGAGGTGCCCAAGCGCTACGTGGCGCGGGTCGAGTGGGGCGTGGAGACCGACACCTGCGACGCGGGCGGCCGAGAGCTCGCGCGAGGTGAGACCTCCGCCCTCACGCCGGAGCGGCTCGACGCCGCGCTCGCCTCCTTCCGCGGCTGGACTGATCAGGTGCCGCCGGCGACGAGCAACAAGCGCGTGGACGGCGAGCGCGCCTGGGCGCGGGCGCATCGTGGCGAGGCGGTCACGCTGCCGGCGCAGCCGGTCTTCCTGCACGAGGCGCGGTGGCTCGAGCACAGGCTGACCGGCGAGCGGCCGCACAGCCGCGTCGAGCTCTCGGTGCGAGGCGGCTTCTACGTGCGCAGCCTGGCGCGGGATCTCGGCCGGGCGTTGGGCGTCGGGGCGCACCTCTCGACGCTCGAGCGCACGGCGATCGGCCCGTGGTCGACGCCGCGCGAGCCGGAGTCGGTCTCGGGAGCGCGGGTGCTGCCGTGGCTGCCGTCGATCGTGCTCGACGACGCGCAGTGGGGCGCCCTTCGCCAGGGAACCCGGCCGCCTCTGGGGGCGCCGACGCCGCCGTCATGGCCGCTGCCCGCCGGCTTCCCGGAGGCGCGGGCGGGCGTCCGCTGCTTCCACCTGGGGCGGCTGGTCGCGCTGATCAGCGGCGAGCGCGTGACGCTGCTGCCCGGCGGGATCTGATCAGGCGGCCTTCTTCGCGTGCACCGCCGAGAAGTCGACGGTGACGAAGGGCTTGCCGGGGCGGGCGAAGAAGTAGCCCTGCATCAGATCGACGCCGAGGAGCTTGAGCATCTCGAGCTCGGCGGGCGTCTCGATCGCCTCGGCCACCACGCGTGAGCCGAGCTCGCCCGAGAGGTCGAGCACCGCGCTCACGATGAGCTGGTTGACCGAGGAGTTCGGCAGATCGCGCACCAGGCTCGCGTCGAGCTTCACGAACTCCGGCTGAACGCGCGCGAGGGTGGTGAGGCCCGAGTAGCCCGCGCCGAGATCGTCGACCGCGATGCGGAAGCCCAGAGCGCGGAGGCTGCGGCAGTGCTCGTTGAGGGACTGGTCGTGGGCGATCGACGCGCGCTCGGTGATCTCCAGCACCACGCGCGCGGCGAACTTCGTCAGCGGCGCGTCGGCTGAGTACAGGTCGGGGTCCTCGAGATCGGCCGGGTGGAGGTTGACGAACACCTGGATGTCGCTCGAGAGGCCCGGCAGATCCGCGGCGACCTTCCGGCGGATCGCGCGGCCGACGTCGAAGATGCGGTGCGTCTTCTCGGCGAGCTCGAGGATCTCCTGGGGCCCCTTGATCTCCTCGGCGGTGGTACGGAGCAGCGCTTCGTACGCGAGCGTGCCCTCCTTCGAGAGCGCGACGATGGGCTGGTAGGCCATCCACAGCTTCTCGAGCGCGCGATCGAGCCGGCGATGGAGCGCAGGGAGATCGTCGGCGCCCACCCGCTTGCGCACCGCCTCGTTCACCGCGCCGACGAAGGCGTCGACGTCGAAGGGCTTCGGCAGGTACTTGTGCACCCCGAGATCGATCGCGGAGATCGCCGTCTCGACGGTCGGCATGCCGGTCATCAGCACGAAGGGCACGGTGGGATCGATCTTCCGCACGCCCTCGAGGAGCGAGATGCCCGACACGCCCGGCATGCAGAGGTCGGACACGATGACGTCGTAGTGGTGCTGCCGCACGCGCTCGAGCGCCTCGCGCGGATCACTGACGGGATCGACGGTCAGCCCGGAGCGCCGCAGCACCGAATGGCAGACTCGCAAGAAGAGATCGTCATCGTCGACGACCAGCACTCGACCAGCAGGGGAAGGCATGGGGACTCCTGCCGACCGGCAAAAGCAACCGGGATGCCGCGCAGATCCTGCGAGAATGACTCTCGTGGGAGGGGGTCTGAACGGCCCGGCGAGTCGCGCCGCCCACCGTCACTCTTCGGGAGGACGCTCGCCCTTCTGGATGAAGCCGTACTTCTCGAGCTTGTAGTACAGCGCGCTCGTCTTGATGCCGAGGAGGCGGGCGGTCTCGGTCTTCACCTTCTTCGCCTTCTCGTACGCGCGCTCGATGAGCTGGCGCTCGAGGTCTTCGAGGATGTCGGGCAGCGGGCGATCTCCGTGCGGAATGGGGAGCGCCCCCTGGCTCTGCGCCGCGCGCGCCTCGGGCGACTGGAGGAATGCGGGCAGGTCGCGCTCCTCGAGCTGCGTGCCTTCGGCGAACACCAGGGACTGCTCGATGGCGTTCTCGAGCTCGCGCACGTTGCCCGGCCAGGGGTAGCGGCAGAGGCTGGCGATGGCGCCGGCGCCGAGGCCCTTCACCTGCGGGTTGATGCGCGGGGCGTGCTTGGCGACGAAGTGGCGGGCGAGGGTGCCGATGTCCTCCGGGCGCTCGCGCAGCGCCGGCAGCTCGAGCGGCACCACGTGGAGCCGGTAGTAGAGGTCCTCGCGGAACCGGCCCGCGGCCACCTCGGCCTTGAGGTCGCGGTGCGTGGCGCAGACGACGCGCACGTCGACCTTCACCGTGTCTTCGCCGCCCACGCGCTGGATCTCGCGCTCCTGCAGCACGCGCAGCAGCTTGGTCTGCACCGACTGGCTGATCTCGCCGATCTCGTCGAGGAAGAGCGTGCCGCCATCGGCGAGCTCGAAGCGCCCCAGTTTGCGCTTGATGGCGCCGGTGAAGGCGCCGCGCTCGTGGCCGAAGAGCTCCGACTCGAGCAGGGTCTCGGCGAGCGCCGCGCAGTGGGTGACGATGAACGGCCCCGCTGCGCGCGGCGAGAGGTCGTGCAGCATGCGCGCGACGAGCTCCTTGCCGGTGCCCGACTCGCCGTGCACCAGCACCGTGGCGTCGGTGACCGCCGCGCGCTTGACCTGCGCGAGCAGCCGCTGCACCGGCGCGCTGTCGCCGACGATGGTGGCGCCGACCTTCGTGGTGAGCTCCTTCGAGAGCGCCTCGGTCGTCGCCTCGAGCCTCTGCACGCGGGCGCGCGTCCGCGAGAGCTCGAGCGCGGCGTCGACCTTGGCCCGCAGCACGTCGGGCGGGAAGGGCTTCTCGATGAAGTCGCACGCGCCGAGCTGCATCGCCTGCACCGCCTCGGCGATCGTCCCGTGACCGCTGACCATCATCACCACCGCCTGCGGGTCGTGCGCCTTCACCTGGCGGACCACGTCGTGGCCGGTGACGCCCTCCATCTTGAGATCGGTGATCACCAGCTCGCCGCCGCGGCTGGTGAAGGCGGCCACCCCGTCGGCGCCGTTGCGGAAGGCGAGCACCTCGTGACCGGCCTTCTTGAGGGTCACGGCCATCCCTTCGCGCATGGTGTCGTTGTCGTCGATGACGAGGATGCGAGCCATGCGGCCTTCTACGTCACAGGCGCGCGGCGAGCGAGCGGGCGAGGAGATCGACGAGCTGCCGCGCGCGAGGCGGAGACTTCCTTCCGGCCGGCAGGAGCCCCCACACCTCGAGCGGAGACATGCCCCACGCCGGGAGCAGGCGGGTGAGCGCGCCGCTCGCGAGGTCGTGCTTCACCATGAACGCGGGCATGGCCGCGATGCCGGCGCCTGCGCGCGCGAGGTGCTGCAGCACCGAGCCGTCGTCGACGGTGAAGGCCGCCGACACCGGCACCGAGAACGGCGCGCCGCGCGCGGGGGTGAAGCGCCACTCGAGCTCGGCGGGCGTAGGCCGGTAGCGGAGGCACACGTGCCGCAGCAGCTCCTGGGGCGCGGAAGGCGTGCCGTGCCGCGCGAGGTACGCCGGGGCGGCGACGCAGACGATCTGATCGCTCGCCAGCTTGCGGCCCACCACGCCGCCGGGCACCTGCCGCGCGACGCGCACCACCACGTCGTCCTTCGCGTCGAAGAGGTCGATCGGCCGGCTCTCGACCGCGAGCTCGATCGGCCCGGGCGACGTGCGCTGGAAGTCGACCAGCAGCGCGGTGAGCGCGACGTGGGCGAGCGCGAGCGGCGCGTTCACCTTGAGCGGCGCCTCCCGCCGCGTGCCCAGCTGCTGCAGCGCCCCGGTCTCGTCGAGCAGCCGCGCCGCCGCCTCGTAGAGCGCGAGCCCCTGCGCGGTCGGCGCGACGCGCCGCGTGGTGCGCCGCAGGAGCTCGACGCCCAGCTTCGCCTCGAGCCGGGCGATGCGCTGGCTCACCGCCGAGCGGGTGAGGCCGGTCTCTCGCGCGGCCATCGAGAACGACTGGTGCCGCACCACCAGCGCGAAGAGGCCGTAGAGCGGGAGCAGGTCGAGTTCGACGTTGGCCATGGGTTGATTGTCCAGAATCGTGAACAGTCTGACCAGCGCCGCCTTCTACCGCGCGGCCAGACTGCGCCCTATTCATGGCGGGTCGCCGGAATCAACCGGTGCCCCTTCGAAGGAGATTGTCCATGGATACCGCCACTGCCGTCGCTGCCGCCAACACCGCCCCCGTCGCTTCCCCCGTCACGCGCTGGGTCATCGACACCGCGCACTCGGAGATCGGCTTCCGCGTGCGGCACATGATGGTGTCGTGGACGCGCGGCAACTTCGGCAAGTTCGAGGGCACCCTCGAGCTCGACGCGCAGGACGTCACGAAGTCGAAGGTCGAGGTGAGCATCGACGTGGCGTCGATCGACACCGGCACGGCCGATCGCGACGCGCACCTCCGCAGCCCGGACTTCTTCGACGCCGCGAACCACCCGCAGATGAACTTCGTCTCGCAGAAGGTCGAGGCCCTCGCGGGCGGCGCGCTGCGCGTGCTGGGACAGCTCGAGATCCGCGGGACGAAGAAGGCCGTCGCGCTCGACGTCGAGCCCCTCGCCCCGGCGGCGAAGGACCCGTGGGGCGGGATGCGCCGTGGCACCGCGGCGAAGGCGAAGCTCAGCCGGAAGGACTTCGGCCTCAACTGGAACGCGGCGCTCGAGATGGGCGGCGTGCTGGTCGGTGACGAGGTGGAGATCCACCTCGAGATCGAGCTCATCCAGAAGTGAGGTAGAGGGCGGCGCATGTCGCTGCTCGAGCTCCTCGCCGCCCACCACCCCACCGACGCGAAGGAGGCGGACGATCTGCGCACCATGCGCGACTTCGCCGCCTCGCTCCCCGAGCCATTCTCTCGCGCGCAGTGGCCGGCGCACTTCACCGGCAGCGCGGTGGTGGTGACCCCCGACGGCGCGCGCGTCTGCCTCGTGCTGCACGCGAAGCTCCAGCGCTGGCTCCAGCCGGGGGGCCACGCCGACGCCGCTGACGGGGGCTCGATGGAGGCCACCGCGCTGCGCGAGGCGCGCGAGGAGACCGGCTGCGAGGTCGTGCCCCACCCGACGGCGCCGCGCCCGCTCGACGTCGACGTGCACGTCATCCCCGCGCGCAAGACCGACCCGGAGCACCGCCACCTCGACGTGCGCTACCTCGTGGTGGCGAGCAACCCCGACGCCCTCGCGCACGACCCGAACGAGTCGCACGGCGCGCAGTGGCTCACCTGGGAAGAGGCGCTCGCGCGGGCCGACGAGGCTCCGCTCAGGCGTCTCCTCGAGAAGGCGCGCCGCTGTGGTTGACTGACGCGATGCGCTTCTCGCCCAGCGTCATCGCCGCGCTCGTTCTCGTCTCGTGTGCGCCGGCGTCGTCCCTTCCGACGGCGCGCGCCGACGCGGTCCTCGCGGGGAACGCGGCGCCCGGCGCGACGCACACCTTCCTGCTCGACCTCCGCTTCTCGGGTGGGGCGTCGATCTGCAGCGCGGTGTTGATCAGCCCCCGCGTGCTGCTCACCGCCGCGCACTGCGTCGACCCGGCGATCCGTGGCGTGCCCAGCGTGCTGGTGCGCGCCACCAACGAGCCCGACGACTCGATGCTCACCCTCTCGGACTTCATCGAGGTGCGCACGGTGGCGCTCGCGCCCGGGTGGAACCCCGCCGACGACGAGAGCGACTTCGACCTCGCCGCGCTCTCGCTTGCGCGCGCGCCCGTTGGCGTCACGCCGCTCCGCCTCTCACGGTGGCTCGACGGCGCTGCGGGGCGCGACGCGGAGGTCGTCGGCTACGGGCGGCTCGGCGACTCGCCCGACGCCAGCGCGAGCTCGGGCACGCGGCGCTCGGTCGTCACGCCCATCACGCGCGTGACGGCCGCCAACCTCGAGTTTGGCTCTCCGGCGGCGGGCCTGTGCCTGGGAGACTCCGGCGGACCGACGCTCATCGACGGCGCGCTCGCGGGCATCCACTCGCGCAACGACGCGACCATTTGCGGCAACGGCATCGACATTCGCGTCGATCGCCACCAGCCCTTCATCGACGGCTTCGTGGCGGCCAATGATCCACAGCCGTGCGTGAGCGATGGCCAGTGCGCGCCGGGCTGCGGCGTCAGCGATCCCGACTGCCGCTGCCAGCACGACGGGCGGTGTGACGCGCAGTGCGGCGCGAGCGACGCGGACTGCCTCGCCGACGGGGCGGGGTGCTCGAGCGACGCGCAGTGTCTGGGCGGGCTGTGCCTCTCTCCCGAGGGCGTGTGCTCGCGGAGCTGCGCGGCTCCGGCCGACTGCTCGCCCGCCTCGCGGTGCGTGATGGGCCAGTGCCGCGCGGCGCCCGATGGTGGGACGCCCGACGCAGGCGAGGCGCGAGTCGATGCGGGCGCGGCGCCCGGGTCGCTTCCTGCCGCGGGCGAGGTGTTGCCCGCCGCGGGGTGCTCCGCTGCGCCCGGCGTGCCGCTGGGCGCGGTGCTGCTGCTCTTCCTCAGAGCGACCAGTCGAAGGGCTGCCCGAGGAGCCCGTCGATCTTCGTGAAGATCCTCTCGCTGCGCGCGGTGTCGACGAACGCCGTCTTGTTGAGCGGTGACGGGTGCGGCGCGGCGACGATGGGCTGCTGCGACTCGAGCGACTCGACGAGCTTCAGCGCCGGCTTGCCGAGGCAGAGGAACACCACCTTCCGCGGCTGGCTCGCGACGTGGCGGAGGATCGCGGTGGTGAACGGCTCCCAGCCCTTCTTCTGGTGCGAGTTGGCTTCCTTCTCGCGCACGGTGAGCACCGTGTTGAGCAGCAGCACGCCGCGGTTCGCCCACGCGGTGAGATCTCCGTGCGCGGGGATCGGCAGCCCGAGATCGGCCTGCAGCCCGAGGAAGAGGTTCTTGAGCGAGGCCGGCACCTTCACCGAGCGCGTCACCGAGAACGCGAGGCCGTTCGCGTTGCCGGCGGTCGGGTAGGGGTCCTGCCCGAGGAGGACGATCTTCACCGCCTCGGGCGCCGTGTGCGCGAGCGCCGCGAAGATCTCCTCGCGAGGGGGGAAGACGGTGGCGCTCGAGTACTCCGCGTCGACGAACGCCTCGAGCGCCTGGAACGACGGCTGGCCGACGGCGTCGGTGAGCGCTGACTTCCACGTCTCGGGGAGCTGATCGGCGAGCGACATGGGGGCACGGTGTCAGGTTCGGGAAGGGTGCGCAGCAACCGCGTGCTTGCAGGCCGCGCCGCGCGATGCGTTCCTCACGCGGTGAGCGCGCCGCGTCGGTCCTGGCTCAGGTGGTTCGGTCTCTTCTTCGGGGTGCTGCTCCTGCTCGTCGCCGTGCTCGCGGGGCGCTACGCGTCTCAGCGCGCCGAGCACCTGCGGCTGCGGGAGGCCGAGGCGACGCGGGCACCTCGGGCCGCGAAGCGCTCGACGATCGATCAGGCGGCGCCGAGCGCCCCGCCGTCGGGCGGCTGCGTCCGCGGCGTCGTGCTCGAGCGGGGCCTGCCCGTTGCGGGCATGCAGATCTCCGTGAGCGACGCGCCGAGCGGCGTCTCTGGTGACTGCCCGTGCCCGAAGCCGACGAACACCTGTGGCTGTCGGGCCGGTCTCGCCGCGCTCGTCGGCAACCCCCGCCTGGGGCTCATCGAGGGCGTCGCGAGCACGACCTCCGGCGCGGACGGGCGCTTCGAGCTGTGCGGTCTGGTCGGCGGGGCGCCGCGCCTCCTCTGGGGCGAGCACGCCGACGGGCGCTTCGCGCGTCCCCGAGAGAACGCGCCGCAAGCGGTGACGCCCGGCTCGACCGCGGTGCTCGAGGTGGAGCACCTCGTGCGAGTGGAAGGCGTGGTGCTGGCCGATCGCTCGCCCGTCACCGACGCCGTGGTGGTCGCGCTCGGCAGGCCGGCGCTCTTCGCGCGCCGGGCCACGACCGACGCGCACGGCCGGTTCTCGCTCTCGCTGCTCCGCGGCCTGGCGCGCTTCGTCGTCGTCGCCGCAGGCCACCCCGTGCAGGACTTCGAGCGCGCCATCGGCTCGGGCGCGGTGTCGCTCGAGCTGCAGGGTGAGGGGGCGCTCGTCGTGCTCGCCACCCACGACGGCCGGCCCGTACCGGGGGCCGAGGTCGTCCTCGGGGCCGAGCCGCCGCTGCTGACCGGCGCAGATGGCGCCGTGACCGCGCCGCTCCCCGCGGGCGAGCGCCTCAAGCTGCGGGCGACGAAGGGCGAGCTCGTCGGCTCGGCCACGGTCGAGGTGCGCGCCGGCACGCAGCACCGCGTCGAGGTGCCGCTGGTGAAAGGCGTGCGCGTGCGCGGCGTGGTGCGCGACGAGCTGGGCGCGCCGCGGCAGGCGAAGGTGCGCGGCCTGGGCACCTCGCGGCCCCTGCTTGCCGACCCCGATGGCCACTTCATCTCTCCACCGCTCGAGCCGCGCGTCGAGCTGCACCCGGTCGCGAGCGCGGAGGGCTGTCACGAGTCTCCGTGGCAGACGCTCGCGCTCGCCGAGGCCGACCTCGAGGCGACCCTGGTGGTGGCCTGCGTCGAGACGGTGTCCGGGCTGGTGCTCGACGCGGACGGCCAGCCAGTGGCGGACGCGTTCGCGACGTTGCGGGGCCTCGAGCGCAGCGAGACGGTGACGACCGACGCAGCGGGCCGCTTCGCGCACCATCTCCCGCCCGGCGACTACCAGCTCTCGGTGACGCACGAGCGGTACCGCAAGTACGAGCAGCCGCTCCACGCGCCCGCGAAGGACGTGACGGTGGTGCTCGACGCGGGCGGCTCGATCTCGGGCCGCGTCACGAACGCGAAGGGAGAGCCCGTCGCCGGCGCGGAGGTCGGCGTGGTGCCCGCGGTGCTCGACGAGCTGCTGCGCGACGTGGAGGGCGGGCTCCTGCGACGCGTGACGACCGACGGCGAGGGCCGCTTCGAAGTGACGGGCCTGCTCGCGGGGCGGCTGGTGGTGAGCGCGACGATCGACACCGAGGGCACGGCGGTCTCGGAGCCCGTCTCGCTGCAGCCGGGCGAGCACCGGGAAGGCGTGGAGGTGCGCTTTGGTGGGCGCGTCGATCTCCGCGGCACCGTGCTCGACGAGCGACGCAGGCCCATCGCCGGCGCACGCGTGACGTGGGGGCCGGTCGACGAGAAGTCGGCGTGGATGGGCGTGTTCACCGACGTGGTGCGCGGTCGTGTCGACTCGGTGCTGGAGTTCCTCCCGTCGGGCGCCGTCTCCGACGTCGAGGGGCGCTTCGAGCTCCACTCGCTCCCGATCGCGAGGGTGAAGCTCACCGTCTCGGCGAGCGGCTTCGCGACCCTCACGCGAGAATCGTCGAAGGGCGACACGCTCGAGCTGGTGCTCTCGCGCGAGGGCGGCGTGGTGCGCGGCCGGGTGGTCGACGAGACGGGCCGAGCGGTGCCGCGCTTCGAGGTCAACGGCGTGTCCTTCACGCCGACGGATGGCCGCTTCGAGCTCGAGGCGCATGACGACGAAGCGCACCTCTCGGTGACGGCGCGCGGCTTCACCCGCACGCAGCTCGAGGCGAAGCTCGAGCACGGGGAGAAGGACGTCGGCGACGTGGTGCTGCGCAAGGGCTTCACGCTGCTGGTCGAGGCGCACGACGACGAGGGCCGACCGCTCGAAGGCGTGCGTGTGGCGGCGTCGCAGCGGGGCGGCGGCGACACCTGCGAGACGAAGCAGGACGGTCGCTGCGAGATCGACTCGCTCGCGCGAGTGGAGACGCTGGTGAAGGCGAGCAAGCAGGGCCACCGCCCGGCCCGCGAGTCGGTGCGCGCGGAGCAGCTCGACGCGCCGGTGCGGCTCTCGCTCCCGGCGGTGCACGGGCGGGTGCTCGGGCAGGCCTTCGGGCCGGGGGCGCGTCCGCTTGCGTCGCGCACGCTGGCCGTCGCCGGCGAGGTCGATCGCTCCGTGATGACCGACGCGCAGGGCCGCTTCTCAGCCGATGGTCTCCCCGATGGCCGCTACTGCATCTCGCTCGAGCTGCCCGGCGGCCGGATGTTCGAGTGGGCCGTCCCTGCGCTGGCGAGCGCGCAGCCGGCCGAAGTCACGGTCGGGCCCGTCTCGTCGGGCGCGCGCCTCGAGGGCTCGCGCGTCCTTCCCGGCCGTCTCGTGCTGCTGCGGGGAACGCCGGGGCCGCGCGCGCTGAGCTCGATCGCCGACCAGACAGCGTCCGCGCTCTGCGAGGCGAGCGCCACCGACGCCATCGTGATCATCGTGACCGGTGACTTCGTGCTCGAGGGCATTCCTCCCGGCACCTGGTCGGTCTACTTCGTGTCCATCACCCAGGTTGACGAGCAGGGGCAGGCCGAGCCGACCGTCTTGACCCTCCTGCCGCGCGAGCGTCGCCGGCTCGACTGATGGTGCGCCGATGCTCCACCTGTGAACTGGAGGTGGCTTGGCAAGCGACTGAACAAGCGGAGGAAGATCAACGGGCTGGCCGTGGCGCGCGGCCTGCTTGGTCGGGGCGCATGACCCGACGCCGCTTCGCCTCGACCGCCGCTGCTCCCGTGCAGTCCGCCGCGCCCACGCTTGGCGCGCGCCTGGGCGCTGAGCGCCTCCCGCTGGACCTCGCGCTGTCGCTCGCCGTCGAGCTCGTCGAGGTGGTGGCGCGTACGCATCAGCAGCGGCTGGTCTTCGGGCGCCTCTCGGCCGACGACGTGCGCGTCGACGCTGACGGCTCGCTGTCGATCTCCGTGGCGACGCGCCCGGGCGTCGAGACCAGCGTCGACACGCAGGCCGTCGGCGAGGTGCTGTTCCAGCTCTTCACGGGCGTCACGCCGGCCCAGGCGCGGGCGCGCCTCCGGGTGCCGTCGCTCCACGAGACGCCGGCCGCGTCGCTGCTCAACCCCGCGCTCGACGAGGCGCTCGCGGGCGTGCTGGCGCAGATGCTCGACCGCAACCCGGCGCGACGACCCCACTCGCTCCGCGTCGTCGAGGGCGTGCTCGCCGACGTCTGCGAACAGCTCGAGCTCGAGCCGTCGCGCGCGCAGCTCCTCCGCTGGGCGAAGCTGGCGCCGAAGCTCCAGGTGGTGGCGCCGCCCGCGCGCCACACCCCCACCGTCGTGTTCCGCGATGACGAAGAGGACGAGCTCGAGGACCTCGACGACGACGCGCCAGCGCCGCGGGTGGGGTTCGACGGGTGGACGCTCGCCGCCTGTGGCTTCTGCGTCGTCGCCTTCGCGATGGCCACCTCGCTCTGAGCGCGGCCCTGCGCGTCGCGCTCAGCTGCGCCACAGCGGCGCCGAGAGCTTCGCGGCCTCGAGCGTCAGCGGCAGCGTCAGGCGGAAGATGGTCGAGCCCGGCTTCGACTCGAGCACCAGCGTGCCGCGGTGCGCCTCGGCGAGCTTCTTCGCCAGCGGCAGGCCGAGGCCGGTGCCCTTCTCCTTGGTGGTGAAGAAGGGCTCGAAGACGCGCGCCTGCATGGCCTCGGGAATGCCCGGCCCCTCGTCGCGCACCTCGATGACGTAGCACTCGGCGTCGCGGCGCCCGCGCAGCACCACGCGCTGGCCCGGCTGCGAGACCTGCACCGCGTTCTTCGCCAGGTTGACCAGCGCGCTGGTGAGCAGGCTCGCGTCGCCTTCGAGCTGCACGTCGTCCGCTTCGAGCTCGAGGGTGACGCGCTTGCCGTCGGCCTCGCCGGCGAGGTGCTGGCGCGCGCCTTCGAGCAGCGTCTTCGCCGAGAAGGGCTCGAGCTGCAGCTTCCGCTCGCGCGCGTAGGCGAGGAAGTCCTCGACGATGCGCTTGAGGTAGCCCAGCTCGCGGCGGATCTTCTCGAGGTGCTCGCGCGCGTCCGCGACGTTCGGGGCGGGGCTCGCCAGCTCCTCGTCGAGGAGCCCCGAGAAGAGCTCCATGCCGCCCAGCGGGTTCTTCACCTCGTGCGCGACGCCGCCGAGCATCAGCTTGAGCTGGCGATCGCGGCTCTCGAGCGCGTGGCGCATGAGCTCCAGCTCCCGCGCGAGGATGCCGATCTCCCCGCTGGCGTCGGTGGCGACCGGCGTCGCGAAGTCGCCGGTGCCGATGCGCAGCGCGGCCTTCACCAGCCGCTCGAGCGGCGCCGCCAGCCCGCGCGCCATCGCCACCGCCACCAGCGCGAGCAGCGCGAGCGTCACCGCCGCCAGCACGAGGAACGCGTTGCGCAGCCGCGTCAGCGGGCCGAAGAAGCCGGCGCTGCCCTCGACCGCCACCACGCCCACCACGCGGCCCTCGTGGAGCAGCGGCGCGTAACCCGTCTTGTACAGCTGGCCGTCGGTGCCCTCGAAGAGCACCTGGCTCGAGGCGCGCTCGCCCTGCAGCACGCGCGACAGCTCGAGCGTGTCGCGGAGCAGCTCCGTCGCCTCCGTCATCGGCGGCAGCGGGCCGCCCACGTCGAGGCGCGCGCGGCGCTCGGCGTCCACCACGAGGATCCGGCGCACGCCGGTGCGCTGCTTCGTCTCCTGCAGCTGCGTCGTCAGCGAGCGCCAGGTGCGGCTGCCTTCGCCCTGCGAGTCCGACGCCTCGAGCGCGAGCACCCGCTCACCCTTGAGCTGAGACGACACGGTCGCCGCGATGCCCGACAGCGAGCGGCCCAGCTCGTCTTCGAGCACGTTGCGGCTCGCGCGGAACAAGCCGAAGCCACCGACCGCCAGCACCAGCAGCGTCGGCAGCAGGAACGCCAGCAGCAGGCGGCCGCGGAGCCCCATCGGTGCTCAGTTCCTGGTGCCGCTGCGCTGCGCGCAGATCTCCGCGATGAGCGCCATCGACTCTTCGTCGAAGTTGGTGAACTCGATGCCCATGCCGGTGGGGTGTTTCGGGTCGCCGCCGGGCGGGTTGACGCGCACCACGCGCCCCATGCCTTCGATGAGCCGGCTGCCATCCTTCAGCGTGAACTGGAGGTAGATGACCGAGCCTTCCTCGCGGGGCGTGTCGGTGCGGATGAAGATGCCCCCCGGCGAGATGTTGAGCGAGTACTCGGCGAGGAAGTCGTCGAAGGTGTCGAAGCGGAACTGCACCAGCACGTTGAGGGGCGTTCTGGGGTGCCGTCGCTTCTCTGCACTCATGACGCGCCAAGCCTAACCAGAACCACCGGCGGGCCCCCATCATTTCTCCCTTCGTCAGCCCACTGGCGCGATGGGCGGGGGCCTGTGCGTCGCACGCGCCCGCTCGCTACACTTGCTTCGTGCGTCGCATCAGCCTCACCGCCCGCCCGGATTGCCTCGTGGTTCGCGTCGGCCGCGATCGCGCGCGGCTCGCGCTGTGGGGCGCGGTGACCGCGCTCGTCGTCGGTGCGCTCGGCTGGCTCGACCACGGCACGCCCCTCGGCTTCACGGTGCTGCTCCTGTCCTTCGCGGCGCTCCCGGTGCTGGGCGTCACCCTGTGGCGGCTCTCGCGCAGGAGCGAGCGCACCCTGGTGCGGACCAGCGGGCGCCTGCTCCTCGACGGCGAGCCGCTCGAGATGGCGCGCGTCGAGCTGCGCGTGGTGAAGATGCCCATCACCCGCGTGCCCACCGGCTACGCGCTCTCGCTGTGGGTGATGGGGGCGGCCGGGCCCGAAGACGTGCCCATCGGCCACTCCCGCACGCTCCTCGAGGCGTCGCAGCTCTCGGGGCAGCTCGAAGACTTCGTGCAGCGCGCGAACCTCAAGCAGAGCGCGCGGCTCACCTGAGATTTCGAGGGCTCTGTCGGGCGCCGTGAGTAGAGTCCCCGGCCCATGGCTCGTGACGAAGCAGTCCGCGATCTCGTCGAACGGCTCGAACTCCCGTTCAACGCCCTCGGCGTCGACCCCTACGGCGTCTCGAAGAAGCACCTCGTCGTCTTCTTCGGCGTGCTGGGCTTCCTCTACCGCAACTACTTCCGGGTGAAGGCCGTCGGTCTCGAGCACGTGCCGAAGCGCGGCCGCGCGATGCTCGTGGGCAACCACTCCGGCGGCTACGCCCTCGACGGGATGATGGTCATCACCTCGATGATGCTCGAGCTCGACCCGCCGCGGCTCGCGCAGGGCATGGCCGAGAAGTTCCTCAACACGCTGCCCCTCAGCAGCCTGTGGACCGCGCGCTGCGGCCAGCTCACCGGGCTGCCGGAGCACGCCGAGCGCCTGCTGCACGACGATCGGCTGCTGATGGTCTTCCCCGAGGGCGCGCGCGGTACGGCGAAGCTCTTCAAGGAGCGCTACTCGCTCGTCGACTTCGGCACCGGCTTCATGCGGCTCGCGCTCAAGACGAAGACGCCCATCGTGCCGCTGGGCTTCGTGGGCGGCGGCGACGCGGTGCCCACCATCGCCAACTCGCGCACGCTCGGGAAGCTGATGGGCGTGCCGTACGTGCCCATCACGCCCTACGGGCTCGCGGCGCCGCTGCCGGCGAAGCTGGTGGTGCACTACGGCCAGCCGATGACCTTCGAGGGCACCGGTGACGAGGAAGACTCGATCATCAAGGGTTACGTCGACGAGGTGAAGGCGCGCATCGCGGAGCTCATCGAGGCCGCGCGGCAGGATCGCCGGGGCGAGAGGGCGGCGTCATGAAAGTGCTCATCGTCGGCGTCGGCGGCGCCATCGCGCGGCTGGTCGCGCTCAAGCTGCGCGAGGCGGGGCACACCGTCATCGGGCTCGATCGCCGCCCGTGGTGGGACGCGCCGCGCGACATCCAGGTGCACGAGGTCGACCTGCGCAAGCGCGCCGCGGAGGACGTCTTCCGCCGCGAGAAGCCCGAGTGCGTGGTGCACATGGCCACCGTCAACGCGCTCTCGGCCCGGGGCGAGGAGCGCGCGCGCATCAACATGGGCGGCACCAAGGCGGTGTTCGAGCACTCCATCGCGCACGGCGTGAAGCACGTGGTGGTGGTGGGCCGGCACACCTACTACGGCGCCTCGGCCGACTCGCCGCTGTACCACACCGAGAACGAGCCGCCGCAGGGCATCGGGAGCTTCCCCGAGCTGGCCGACCTCGTCGCCGCCGATCTCTTCGCGGCGAACATGCTGTGGCGCGAGCCGCAGCTCGTCACCACCGTGCTCCGTCTCGTCTACACGCTGGGCCCGTCGAAGACCGGCACGCTCGCCAGCTTCCTGCGCGGCAAGCGCGTGCCGATGGTGTTCGGGTTCGACCCGCTCTTCCAGTTCCTCGAAGAAGACGACGCCGCGCGCGGCATCACCCTCGCCGTCGAGAAGCGGCCGCGCGGCATCTTCAACGTCGCCGGTCCGTCGCCCGTGCCGCTGGGCACCATCGCGCGCGAGACCGGGCGCACGGTGGTGCCGGTGCCCGAGCCGCTGCTCAAGCAGATGCTCGGCCGCTTCGGCTTCCCCGAGCTGCCGCGCGGCGCGCTCGAGCACATCAAGTACCCGATCGTGGTCGATGGCTCCACCTGGCGGAAGGCGACCGGCTTCGAGCACCTCGTCGACGAGGTCGAGGTGCTGCGGCGCTACCGGCGCATCGCCCCGGTGTGAGCGTCAGCGCAGCCGCTTCGCGTCGGGCTGCGCCGCGCGGATGACCTGGATCACCTGCGCGCGGTGCTTCTGGAGCGCCCGGCGCCGGTTCCCGTCGAGGAGGGTCGCGCTGTTCGAGAAGCCCCGCTCGAGATCGACCTCCTGGTCGTCCTCGTTGCGCAGCGTGAGGTGCAGCTTGCCGAGGTTCGTCGCCAGCGTGACGAGCTCCGCCTCCTCGGGCGTCAACAGGAGCGTCACGTTGGTGAAGGCGCGCTCGCGCTCGTCGAGCGCCAGCTCGCTGAGCGGCCCGTTGGCCTTGCCCACCGCGAGGAGCGTCACGTTCTGGAGGATGGTGACCGAGCGCGGCTCGAGCACGCCCGCCTGCGCGCCCTTGCCCTTCCCGTCGGGGCCCTTGTCTTCGGCGGTGATGCTCACCACCACGTCGACGCGCTCGGTGGCGTGCACCATGTGGCCGACCGCGCCCACCGTGCTCACCGGCACCGTCACCCCGCGCGCGTGCTTCGGCACCTTGCGCGAGAGCTGGTTCTGGCTCGCGAAGACCTGCGAGAACTGCACCCAGAAGAGCGGGTCGCCGGTCTGCACGTCGGCGAGGATGCGCTGGTCGAGGATCTGCGAGAGGTCGCCTTCGGTGACCATGCCCGACGGCGAGCCGTACTCCTGCGGCACCGCGCGCACCGCGACGTTGTCGACGTTGATCACGTCGCCGAACGAGAGATCTTCCGCGGCCACCAGCACCGACACGAGCTGCCAGCTCGCCTTCGCCTGGCGCTCGGCGCGGAAGAGGGAAAGTGCCCCCACGAGGAGCGCGAGGAGCACCAGCGGCGCGGCGAGGAAGAGCGGCGAGCTGCCCTTGAGGATCGGTGCGTCGAGCGGGCCCGGCGGAGGGGGCGGCGCGCGGGGCACGACGCCGGTGCTGGTGTCCTCCTCGGCGATCGCGCGGATGGGGATGGGCTGCACCCGCGTCTCGCCCGACACGGCCGCGCTCGTCGGCAGCTCGATCGTCGGGCGGCCGAGCATGCTCTCGGGCCCCGCCTCGGCCTGGCGGGCGATCGGCGCGGGCACGCGCGCCTGCGTCAGGTCGTGCTCGTCGAGCTTCGGCGCGTCCTTCGTGACCTCCGCGCGCGTCGGCATCGGCGGCTGCCGGCCGCTCTGCGACGACTCGGGTGACGGCTTCTTGCCGCTCCCTTCGACGATGACCGAGGGGCGCGACCGACCCGAGCCGCTGCGGCCGCTCACCTCGCCTTCGCGCGGGGCAGGCACGGGCCGCGGGGGGAGCGCGGGCTGTCGGCCGCTGCGGCTCGGAGGCGGTGGCGCGCGCGGTGGCTCGTCGGGCCACGGCACCATCGGGAGCTGCCCGCGCGCCTCCGCCGGGAGGTCGCTCGCGGCGATGGTGGGCACCTGCGGCTCGAACGGGTTGGGCACGGCGAGGGGCTTCGGCGGCGCGACCGCGTCGACCCCGGGCTCGGTGCTCACCTCGGCGACGGTCGAGACGCTGGTGTGCTCGTCATCGGCGAAGAGGAGCTTCTTCATCGGCCCGCCCAGGCCGCCGGGCCCGCCCACGGGCTGCAGCTCCTGGAAGGTGCCCGCGGTGTCGGGCGCGGTCGCCGGCAGCGGCGCGGCGGTCGGGTCGAAGCGCAGCACCGGGAGCTGGAGCTCGAGCTGCGCGAGGAGCGGGGGCGGGGCGCCCAGCGACTCCCACAGGTAGCCATCGCCGGAGAACGACTGCGGCTGCCCGAGCACCCGCGCTGCCTCCGTGGCCGCGCGCTCGAGCTCGCTGCGCAGCTCCGCGGGCGCCAGTCGACCGACCTCGGCGAGCTCCGGCCCCGGGATGCCCTCGATCACCCGCAGGAAGAGGCGCTCGCGGAGCGGCCCGGCGAGCTCGCGGAGGCGCCCCACGAGCTGGCGCGCCTCGGTGACGGCGGGCGTGGTGCCGCTCTGCTCGGGGGCGGGCGCCTGCTGCGCGACGCGGCGGGCGATGGCCATCACCAGCGGCCCCACGTCGGCGTCGGCGACGTCCTTCAGGTTGGCGAGCGCCTCGTCGAGCACGCGCGGCACGAGCAGCTCGGCCTGGTGGTGCGCGGTCCACGCGAGGCAGACGCCGTGCGCGAAGGGCGTGAGGTACTCGCGCACGCGCTCGCGGGCCGCTGCGTCGCCCGCCCTGGCTGGCTGAAGATCGTCGCGCCACTCCATGCCGTCACTCTCGCATGCCGCGGGGCGCTCCGTCGCCGCCGCCGGGCCCTGCGTCACGCGCGGGCGACGCGCTGACCCGACTCGCCGCGGCTGTCAAAACCACGGCCGGAGGTTCACGGTTTTTGGACGCGCGCGAAGATCCGAAGGACAACAGCGCCCACGCATGGCGGACATCATCGACCTGTCTCTCATCGCCGAGTCGCGGAAGCACCTCGCGAAGCTCCTCGAGGCGCGCGGCATCAACTACTTCCTCCAGAAGGACGCGAGGCGGCCGTTCCAGCTCGAGCCCTCGCGCGTCGACCTGGTGGTGCGCTCGGCTGCGAAGTCCCGCAAGGCCGCCACCGGGCGCGTGCACGAGAGCGCCTTCGAGCGCGCGCGCAGCGAGGTGCGGCGTGAGCTGATCCGCCGCGTCGTCGCCGAGATGCTCCAGACCGGGTTGTGAGCCTCAGGCCGCGCAGTCGACGAGCTGCGGCGAGAGCACCCGCACCAGCTCCGACGGCGCCAGGCTGCAGAGCAGGCCGCGCTTGCCGGCGTTGATGAACAGCCGCGGGAGCGCGGTGATGCTTCGCTCGCAGCAGACCCGCAGCGGCTTCTTCGTGCCGAACGGCGAGGTGCCGCCGACGAGGTAGCCGGTGTGGCGCTGGGCGACCTCCGGCTTGCACGGCTGCACCTGCTTCACCCCGAGCTGCCGCGCGAGCGCCTTCGCCGAGACCTGGCGATCGCCGTGCATCAGCACCAGGAGCGGCGCCTTCGTCTCGTCTTCGAAGACGAGCGTCTTGATCACCTCGTGCTCGTCGACCCCCAGCTTCGCCGACGAGACGCGCGTGCCTCCGTGGTCCTCGTACTCGTAGGGGTGCAGCGTGAAGCTGACCGCGCGCTCCGCGAGGAACCGCGTGGCGGGCGTCTCGGTGCTCACTTCGTCACGCTGCGCGTGAACTGCTGCGCGCCGTTGGCGTCGTAGAACGTCGCGGTGAAGGTGTTGTCGCGGATCACCACGTAGACGAAGCCGAGCTGATCGCTCGAGTACCAGGTGGGCTGGTTCCCGACGATGGGCGTGGTCGCCGCGCCGCCCCCCGAGACGATGAGCTGCGTCTGGGTGCGCGAGCCCGCCTTCGTGCACGTCGCCTGGAGCCACTCGATGTCGTGATCGTGGCCCGTGATGTAGAAGTCGGCCTCGCCGCACACCCGGTCTTCGACGAAGCGCTTGACCCCCGCGCCGTTGACGATGGGGATGAACGAGAGCCCGTCGTAGTTGCCGGCGTTGCCGTGCTCGCCGTTCGACTTGTAGGGGTGGTGCGCGAAGACGATCTTCCAGCGCGCGGTCGAGGCGGGCAGCCAGCGATCGAAGTCGGCGCGCACCGCTTGATCGACGCTGAACATCGAGCGGTTGGTGTCGGCGGCGAAGAAGTCGACGTGGCGCAGGCTCCAGCGGAAGTGGTGCGCGGGCATGCGCCACTTGGGGTTGACCTGGCTGTAGGCCACCTCATGATCTCCGCGCGGGAGATCGGTGCCGGCCCCGTCGCCGCCGTAGTCGTGGTTGCCCAGCACGGCGTAGAAGGGCGCGTTCACCGGCGCGTACGGATCGACGAAGGCCGTCTGCCACTGAGGGTCGGTCGTGGAGCCGACGCCCGTCGGGTAGAAGTTGTCGCCGAGCAGCACCACGAAGTCGCAGCCGTTGGCCGCGCAGTGGGCGCCGATCGCCTGCCCGACCTGGAACTGCCCGGTGTTGCCCTTGCCGGTGTCACCGATCGCCACGAAGCGGACCTCCGCGCTGGCGCCGGCGTCGGGCGCGGGCGGAGCGCCCGCGTCGGCCCCGGCATCGGGCGTCGTCGCCCCCGCATCGACGCCTGCGTCGACGACGAGCCCCGCGTCGAGCGTGGTGCCTGAGTCGAGCGTCGTGCCTGAGTCGAGCGTCGTCGTGCCCGAGTCGACGGTCGGGGAAGCCGTCCCCGCGTCGACGCCGGCGTCGAGGCCTCCCGCGTCGGCCTGACTGCCGGCGCTGGTCGGCGACGAGTGCCCACAGGTCCACAGCGTGAGCGTGAGGCAGGCGAGACCCAGGGCGCGAATCATGAACCGCACACCTACCTTTCGCGGCTCCGGCGGGTCAACCGCCGCGCGGGCACTGCTCAGGGCGCTTGTTAGTGATCTTGATGATGGTCGATCGGCATGGCGCTCGTCACATCGTCTGCGATGCCGCCGGGCTCACCGCCTCACCTGCGCTCGGTGTGTCGCTCGGGCTCGAGGCGGGGGGGCCGCTGACGGTGCATCCTGCTGATCAGGCGGCGCTCGAGCAGTTCCGGGTCGAAGGCGAGCCGCTCGTGCTGCGCGTGCGTTCAGCGAAGGGCTGGGCGTCGCTGTTGCTCACGCCGCTCGAGCGTCAGCCGGACCGCATCGTCGCCGCGGCCTCCGACGTGAGCCGGCTGGTCGACGAGCGCCTCGAGGTCGCGCGCGCCCAGGCGCTCGTTCGGCTCGGACACTGGTCGCTCGATCTGAGGACCAACCACCTCGAGTGGTCCGACGAGATCTTCCGGCTCTTCGAGATCGATGCGCAGCGCTTCGGCGCGACCTACGAGGCCTTCCTCGAGCGGGTGCACCCCGAAGACCGACGGCGGGTCGACGACGCGTACCGCGAGCACCTCGCCCATCGGCAGCCGTACGATCTGCGCCACCGGCTGCTCTTCCCCGACGGGCGGGTGAAGTACGTCCACGAGTGGTGTGCGAGCGAATGGGACGAGGCGGGGCAGCCGCTCCGCTCGCTCGGCGTGGTGCAGGACGTGACGGCGGCCGTCGAGAACGAGCTCGCGCTCCGGGCCTCTCACGAGCTCCTCTCGGCGACCTTCGACGGGAGCCCGCTGGCGATCGCGCAGGTCGACCCCGAGCTCCGCTTTCGCCTCGTGAACCGCGCGTTCGCCGAGACGCTCGGCAGCTCGCCGACCGAGCTCGCCGGCCGCTCGTGTGTCGACGCCCTGCCGGCGCTCGCCAGGCCGCTCCGAGAGGCCCTCGCGCGGCAGGAGAAGAGCGCCTCGACGACGCCGCTGCGCATCGAGCACACGAGGGGCGCGACGCTGTGGGACTGGACCGTGAGCCCGATCGTCGGCGGCCTCGTGCTCTCGATGAAGGACGTCACCGAGCGCGTGCAGTCGCTCCAGGCGCTCAAGGCCTCGCGCAACGTGCTGCAGTCCGTCATCGAGAACGTGCCGACGCGCGTCTTCTGGAAGGACCGAGAGGGCGTCTACCTCGGGTGCAACCAGCGCTTCGCGGCCGACGCCGGGTGCGCGCGCGTCGAAGACGTGGTGGGGCGCACCGACTTCGACCTCGGCTGGAAGGCCCAGGCGGAGCTCTACCGGGAAGATGATCGCAAGGTGCGCGAGTCCGGCGTGCCGCGGCTCGCCTACGAGGAGCCGCAGACCACTCCCGACGGATCGACGATCTGGCTGCGCACCTCGAAGGTGCCGCTGCGCACCAGCGGCGGCGAGACGGTGGGCATCCTCGGCATCTACGAAGACGTCACGGCCGAGAAGCTCTCGCAGGACCAGCTCCGCGCGGCGACCGCCGCGGCCGAGAAGGCGAGCCGCGCGAAGGGCGAGTTCCTCGCGAACATGAGCCACGAGATCCGCACGCCGATGAACGCGGTGCTGGGCTTCGCGGAGCTGGCCCTGCTCGAGCCCGTCGCCGAGCCGGCGCACGGCTACCTCAAGAGCATCCACGCGTCGGCGACCGACCTGCTGGGCGTGCTCAACGACATCCTCGACTTTTCGAAGATCGAAGCGGGCAGGTTGCTGCTCGACGCCGTGCCCTTCTCGCCGCGCGGCTGCGTCGAGCGCGCCCGCGAGCTGGCGGAGGCGCTGGTGCGCGAGAAGGACGTGGTGGTCGAGCAGTGGATCGCCCCGGAGTTGCCCGCGCGCGTGCTCGGCGATCAGCTGCGCGTCACCCAGGTGCTGACCAACCTGGTCGGGAACGCGGCGAAGTTCACGCGGTCGGGCAAGGTGTCGATTCGCGCGTGGGCGCTCGAGGCGCCGAGCGGGCGTGCGCGGCTCCGCATCGAGGTCTCCGACACCGGCATCGGCATGTCGGCCTCTCAGCTGACGCGCCTCTTCGAGCCGTTCACGCAGGCCGACTCCTCGACGACGCGCGTCTTCGGCGGCACCGGGCTCGGGCTGAGCATCACGCGCAAGCTCGTCGACCTCATGGGCGGCACCCTCGAGGTCGCCAGCGAGCAGCATCGCGGCACGACGTGCACGGTGACGCTCGAGCTGCCGATCGCCGAGGGCGAAGCAGAGCGGGCGGCGCGGCACGACTACCTCGGCGCCTTCGCCGGGCGCCGCGCGCTGCTCGCCGAGGACAACCGCGTCAACCAGATGCTCGCGCGCGCGCTGCTGGGGCGCCTGGGCTTCGAGGTCGACGTCGCAGAGAACGGCCGCCGCGCCGTCGAGATGCTCCACGACGAGGGCCGCCGCTACGACGTCGTGTTCATGGACATGCAGATGCCCGAGCTCGACGGCGTGGGCGCGACGGAGGCGATCCGCAGCGGGCGGCACCGCGCCGACATCCCCATCATCGCCATGACGGCCAACGTCTTCCCTCAGGATCGCGAGGCCTGCCTGCGCGCCGGCATGAACGAGCACCTCGCCAAGCCGCTGCGCATCGACGCGGTCGGCGCGGTGGTTGCGCAGTTCGTGCCGCGCACCGACGCGACGCCCCGCCTCAAGGCGTCGTCCACGTGAGCCCGGTGTCGACCACGGCGCAGTTCTTCGAGCGCAGCTGCACCGGGTAGGTGCCCGGCGGCAGCGTCGGCACGTCGGCGATGAAGGCGTCGCGTGCGGGGCTGTAGCTGCCGCGCGTCACCGCCACGCCGCCGATGATCAGATCGAGCGTGCCCGCCATCGCGGTGCCCTTCGCCACGAGCGGGTCGCCGGCCGCGGTCGGCGCCTCGAGCGTGGTGAGGGTGGGCGTCGGCGAGCCGTCGCACACGTAGAAGGGGTAGCTCTCGAAGGCCTGGCCTCCGCGGCCGTCGCGCACCACCAGCCAGATCGACCCGGTGCGCTTCTCGGGCACCACGTCGTCGGGCACCTCGCTCGAGCCGGGGACGATGAAGGTGGTGGGGGCGGGCTCGCTCACGTCGACGCGCGCCTGATCGAACCGCCCCGACGTCGAGTACCACGAGGCGACGAGCTTCTCGGAGCGCTCCTCGGTGCCCGACGGCAGCACCAGGCGGTACGTCTCGCGCGAGCCGTCGGCGAGGCGCGGCACCAGGGTGACCTTCGCGCCCTCGCGCAGCTGCAGCTTTGCGTTCTTCGGCACCGCCACGCCGTCGAGCTCGAGCGCGGCCAGCTTCGGGTTGTGGTTCCGCTCGGCGCGCTCGGTGACGGTGACTCGGGTGAGGGCCATCACCGTCTGGATCTCCTGGCGCTCGATGCGCCCGAAGAGCTCGCGCAGCTCCGCGTCGGACGAGGTGGGGTTGATCTCCTCGCCGATCACCACGCCGAGCACCGGCCCCGACGTGCCGTTCTGCCGCACCGGATCTTCCGGCGACAGGCCATCGAAGAGACCCGAGCCCGACGCGTAGCCCGCGCGCGTGCCGAAGCCGAGCAGCCGCACGCCGGGCGGGAAGGTCGCGAACGCGGTCGGCTGGAGCAGCGCGCTGGTGTCGTTGCAGGCGCTCCGGTTGAAGTCGATGGGGTCGGGCTCGCAGCCGACCCACACCACCGTCGTCTTGCCGGTGGGCCGCGAGGGATCCATCTGGAGGATGTCGAGCTGCGCCGACTCGCCCGGGCGCACCTCGGGCGGCTCGGCGGTGATGGCCAGCACGCGCAGCGCGTCGACCAGCGTCTCGGGCTTGAACTGACCGTTGCAGCCCGCCAGCGCGAGGCAGCACAGCGACAGGGTGGCGCGCTTCATCACAGCTCTCCTCTGATGCCGAGCGAGGGAAGGATGGGGATGCCGTACACGTAGGCCTTCTGCGTGTAGTTGAAGCTGTAGAAGAGCCCCTCGGGGTTCTGGGCGTTGGTGACGTTCTGCACGTCGAGGTAGAGCGCGAGCACCCAGCGATCGAACGTGAAGCGCTTGTCGACGCGGAGATCGAGCTGCACGAAGTCGGGCAGGCGCACGCTCCACGGCTGGCCGGGCAGCGGGTAGTAGTAGTTGCCGTCGACGTCGTAGAGCGACGCGACCACCGGGGTGACCAGCGGGCCCGACGCGTAGCGGAAGCGGCCTCCGACGGTGATGTCGAATGGCAGCTTGTAGCTGGCGACCACGATGAGGTTGTGGGGCTGGTCGAGCGGGCCGGGGCTCCACTCCGCGCCGCCGTAGCCGTCGCGCTCGAAGCGGCTGAGCGAGTAGGCGATCCACCCGAAGAAGTTCTTCGTCAGCTTGTGGCGCAGCAGCAGCTCCGCGCCGTACGCGCGCCCGTAGCCGCTGGAGGCGAAGCGCGTCTCGGCCCCGGGGATGTTGACGTCGCTGCCCAGCCCGCTGGTGAGCACCTGGCGCACCTGCTGGAAGAGCTGCTTGTAATAGACGGACACGTCGAGGCTGATGGCGTCGCTGAAGCGCGTCTCGGCGCCGACGTTGAAGTGCCGCGCGCCCTCGGGGAGCAGGTCGGGGTTGCCGAAGATCGGCGAGAGCTGGCCGACGCGGTAGTCCGGCGGCTGGTGGTACTGCGCCGCGCCGCCCTTGAGGGTCAGCCAGTCCACCGGCGTCCACAGCACCGAGAGCCGCGGGTCGACCCACGCGTCCTTCATGTACGACTCGTAGTCGAAGCGTACGCCGCCGATGATCGACAGCGACTCGAACGGCCGCCAGCTGCCCTCGAGGAACACGCCGGGCTCGACGTAGAAGCTCGTGGAGCGATCGACGAACAGCCGGCGCGCGACGTACGGGTCGGGCACCTGGTTCGCCTTGAAGTTCGGCGGCGACTGGGCGTCGACGAAGCTCGGCACGATGAGCAGATCGAGCCCGGTGTTGAGCGTCAGCTTCGCCTCGGGGATCTCGATGCGAAAGCGCTCGCGCGTCTGCACCGGCGTCTGCGTGCCGCGGTAGTAGATGTCGGTCGCGCCGCCGAGCTGCTCGTACTGATCGAACCCGAGGCTGTTGCGCGAGGTGAAGGTGATGCGCTCCGAGAGCCGATAGTCGAAGCCGAGCGTGAGCCGGTGGTACGAGATGGCGTTGCCCGCGCTGCCCTGGTTCCCCTCCGTCGCCGGGTCGATGAAGGGGTTGGGGTTGACGAAGGCGTAGCGATCCGACGAGCCGTAGAGCGAGATGAAGAGCCGGCTCTTCGACGTCGCGCGCCGCTCGGCGCGGAGCTGGTAGTCGAAGTACTGCGGCGCGAGCGAGAAGCCGATCGAGCTCGCCGCCGGCCCGGCGAAGGTCTTGATGGCGAACGGGAGCGTCACGTCGGCGAGGCCCCGGCGGCCCGCGGCCGACACGCTCCACTTGTCGTTGATCGGCGCCTCGGCCATCGCCGACACGTCGAAGGTCGAGACGTCGACGTAGCCGTGGAGGCCCGACTTCGAGGGCGTGCGCACCTCGGCCTGCACCAGGCCGCCGATGGAGCGGCCGAAGCCCACGCCCCAGTTCCCGGGCTGGAAGCTGATGCTCTCGACGGTGGCGGCGTTGAAGGTGGCCGACAGCCCCGCGAAGTGGAACAGCTGCGGCACGGCGATCTCGTCGACGTACACCCGGCTGTCCCACGACTTGCTGCCGCGCACCACGAGCGCGCCGGTGCCGAACGCCGCGCGCGCCACGCCGGGCAGCGACTGCAGCACCTTGAAGGCGTCACCCTGCGTGCCCGCGACCTGCCGCATCTCGCCGCGCGCGAGCTTCACCTGCGTCACCTCCCGGCGATCGCGCTCGCCGCGCACCACGGTCTCGAGCGACGGCACGCCGTTGCTCCGGAGGTAATAGGTCACCTCGGTGCGCTCGTCGGGGCGCACCGTCTCCTTCGCCTCGAAGCGCTCGTGGCCCGGCGCGACCACCACCACCGCCACGTCGCCGGGCGGCACGTCGGTGAACTCGAACTCGCCGCTCTCGCTGCTGAGCGTGCTGCGCTCGCCGAGGGTGATCGTCGCCGCGGCGACCGGCTCGCGCGTGCCCGCGGTGCGCAGCACGCCGAAGAGGTTCACCACCGGGGCGGGCGCGCCAGCGTCGAAGCCTGCGTCGGGTGGCGGCGCGGCCGGCGCCTCGAAGGTGAGCGCGTATTGGATGCGCACCGCCGCCGGCTGGCCGTCGAGCTCCGCCGGCGAGAACTCGAACTGCCGCAGCGCCGCCACGGCCGCCGCGTCGAGCTCGGGCGTGAGGCCGCTGGTGACCTTCACCTCGAGGACCTTGCCGTCGGGGCCGAGGTCGACCTCCATGATCACCGTGCCGGTGACGACGCCCGCGTCGCCGACCACCGGCTCGACCTGCTTGAGGAGCGCCGGAGGCCGGGTGAGGGTCTGCGCCAGCGCGGGTACCGCGAGCGAGAACAGGAACAGCGTCAGCAGTCGGAACACGCGCGCGCGTGTACCGAAAAGCCGCGCGGGCCGAGCGGACTTTCTCCCTGACGAACGTAGAACCGAGCGGCCGTCAGGTTTGTCTCGTGGGGCGGCCCGCGTGTAGTAGGGCGCTCGCCGTGGAGGCCCTGCTCACGACCCATCCGATCGCCCTCCTGTGCGTGCAGGCGGTGCTGGTGATCGCCACCTCGCGCGTGCTCGCGCTGGCGCTGCGACCCCTGGGGCAGCCGCTCGTCATCGCGGAGGTGATCGCCGGCATCGCGCTCGGCCCGTCGATGCTGGGCGCGCTCTCGCCGTCGACGCTGGCGCTGCTCTTCCCGGCGCAGTCGATGGGCGGGCTGGGGCTGGTGAGCCAGCTCGGCCTCATCTTCTTCATGTTCATCATCGGCCTCGAGCTCGAGCCGGCGCTCCTTCGCGGCCTCGGGAAGATCGCGCTGGTGATCAGCCCGGTGAGCATCGCGCTGCCGTTCGTGCTGGGGGCGCTGCTGGCGGTGTGGCTGGCGCCCGCGTGGTCGCTGCCGCAGGTTCCGACCGCGAGCTTCGTGCTCTTCCTCGGGGTCGCCACGGCGATCACCGCGTTCCCCGTGCTGGCGCGCATCCTCAGCGAGCGGGGGCTGATCCACTCGTCGGTGGGCGCGCTGGCCATCACCTGCGCGGCGGTGGGCGACGTGGCGGCGTGGTGCCTGCTCGCGTTCGTCGCGGCGGTGGTGAAGTCGTCAGGGCTGAGCGGCGCGGCGCTGACGCTCGGGCTCACCGTCCTCTACGGCCTCGCGATGTGGTTCGTCGGCCGCCCGCTCCTCGCCCGGGTGGTGAAGGAGCGCACCGATCGCCGCGGCATCAGCCAGCGCATGGTGGCCTTCACCGTGGTGCTGCTCCTGCTCTCGGCGCTCGCCACCGATGCCATCGGCGTGCACTCGCTCTTCGGGGCCTTCTTCTTCGGGGTGATCGTCCCGCGCGAAGGCGGGCTGGCGCACGGGCTGCGCGAGCGCCTCGAAGACTTCGTGGTGGTGATGCTGCTGCCGCTGTTCTTCGCCTACAGCGGCCTGCGCACCCAGCTCGGCCTGCTCGATTCCGCCTCGGCGTGGTGGGCGTGCGCGGCGATCATCGCGGTGGCGGTCCTCGGCAAGTGGGGCGGGAGCGCGGTGCCCGCACGCCTGCTGGGGTTGAGCTGGCGCGACGCGGCGGCGGTGGGCGTGCTGATGAACACCCGCGGCCTCATGGAGCTCGTGGTGCTCAACATCGGCCTCGAGCTCGGGGTGATCAGCCCGACGATCTTCACGATGATGGTCCTGATGGCGCTGGTGACGACGGTGATGACGTCACCGCTGGTGATGCTCCTGCAGCGGGGGTCGACGTGGCAGCAGTCGCGGACCGCGCCGTGAGCCGGGCGCTCGTGCGCCGCGTGACGTGCGTGCGCGAGGCGACCGCGTGTCCGGAGCTCCGCCTGCGGGTGGCCGACGAGCCGCTCTCGCCGTGGCAGGAGACGGAGGTGGCGACGGGCGAAGTGCAGCCTCCTCCCTTCTGGGCGCATGCGTGGCCGGGTGGTCTGGCGCTCGCCCGCTTCGTGCTCGACGAGCCGGCCCTGGTGCGCGGGCGCAGCGTGCTCGACTTCGCGTCGGGCGGTGGCGTGTCGGCGGTCGCCGCGGCGCGCGCGGGCGCGGCGCGGGTGCTCGCCACCGAGGTGGACGCCTTCGCCGTCGCGGCCATCGAAGAGAACGCCGCGCTCAACGGGGTGCAGCTCGACGTGACGGGCGATGACGTCATCGGGCGCGACGAGGGGTGGGACGTGGTGCTGGTGGGCGACGTCTTCTACGAGGACGAGCTCTCGCGGCGAGTCGAGGCGTGGCTCCGCGTGCTCCACCGGCGTGGCGCGGAGATCCGCATCGGCGATCCGGGCCGCTCGTTCCTGCCGGTGAAGGCCCTCGAGTGCGTCGCGACCTGCTCCTTCCCCGCGGTGCCGGCCTGGGACAGCGTGCTCGACCGCCCGGCGCGCGTGTGGGCCTTCAGGGAGCCGCGATGAGCTCCGCCCTCGAGTCGCTCTGCCAGGCGTGCGGGCTGTGCTGCGACGGCAGCCTCTTCACCCGCGTGCCTCTCGGCGTCGACGAGCAGGTGCCCGAGGGCGAGCTGGGCGTGGTCACGAACGAGAAGGGCGCGCGACACGTTCCTCAGCGATGCGCCGCGCTCGGCGGCACCGTGTGCGGCGTGTACGCGCAGCGGCCGCGGGCCTGCCGGCGCTACGAGTGCCTGCTCTTCGCGGCGCTGCGTGAGGGGGAAGTCGCGCTGGCGGAAGCCATCGATGTCGTCCGACGTGCGCAGGCGCTCGTCGCCGCGGCGCGCGTCGAGCCCGGCCGGCGTGCAGTGCGTGACGAGTTCCTGTCCTTTCACTTCGGGAGACGCTGAATGCGGCGCGCTCACTGGCTGACGCTGTTGCTCGTCACCGCCTGCCAGACGGACGAGATGCGCGCGTGGGCCGAGCGCCGCGCGGCGCTCGAGCGTCGGCGGGCCGAGTTGATCGAGCTCGAGGCGAAAGCGCCGAAGCTCGAGGCGGCGCTCGCCGAATGGGACGTGCTGCGCGCCTCGCTCGATCTCGCGGGCTTCGTCCGGACGCACGGCATCCCGGCGCGGGTCTTCACCGAGTCGGGCGCGATGCGGGCGACGGTCAGCGGTTCGGTCGAGACCTGCGCCGAGGCGCTGTCGCGGCTCGAGCCGGTGGCGTGGCTCCTGCCGCGCTGGCGCCTGCGCATCGAGGGCGCACGCTGCGAGTGGGAAGGAGAAACCGGTGAGGCGCTCTCCGAGCTCGAGCAGACGGTGCTGCGCGCGCGGCCCTCGTGGGCGCCGCCGAGCCCGTCCTGGCTCTCGCGCGGCGTCGCGGCGGAGCAGGCGAAGGTGCGCGAACTCGAGGCCGAGGTCGCAGCGCGCGAGCAGCGTCTGGGCGGGCTCGCCACGCTCGGCCCCATCTCCGAGGCGGTGCGCGCCGCGGTAGCGAAGGCGAAGGCGCTGCCGCGCGGCTGTCCTCTCGAGGTGGTCCACCGCGAGCTCGCCCAGGACGAGCGTGGCCGGCTCCTCGAACTCACCGCGGAGCGCCCGGTGCAACCGCTCGAGCCTGCGAATGACGCCCGGCTCCGCGGGCTGCTGGAGGCCGATGGACCCGCCTGGCGGTGGCGCTGCCCCGCGCCCTGACGTCAGTCGCGCCGCCACCCGGTAGAGAGCAGCTCCTCGATCAGGCGCTCGAGTTCCTCCGGTCGTCCCTCTCGGCGGCGGTTGAGCGGCGGCTCGCCCGGGGCCTGCACCACCAACTCGTACCCGCCCGGGGCCGGTCGCGCAGCCCACGTGGTTCCGTCGGCGTAGCTCAATCGTACCCAGGGCAGTTCCTGGACGACGGGTGGCGGACGCGGCGAAGCGTCGTTCTCGAGCGGGCTCGCCCATTCGTCCACCAGCACGACCAGCTCCCGTTCATCGAACGGCGAGAGCCCGCTCAGTAGTGACGGGTCGTACACTTCGATGTCGTACAAGACCGTCGGGTCCGCGGTCTCGCCGTCTTCGCTTCGTTCCCAGTCGGTCGTCGCGACCTCGATGTGGTTCGGCCGCACCTTCGTCAACCTCCCGGTCGTGACGTCCCATGTCACCAGCCGCACGTGCAGCGCAGCTTCCGCGCGCACGGCGGACCGCTCATGGGCGGGTTCGATGCCCTGCCACTGAGCCAGGAGGCGCCATGCGAACACGCGGTCGGTGCCGAACGGGTACGGCTGCTGCGGATCGGCGAGCGAGAGTGAAATGGACAGGTGCGCGCCGCTCAAGTCGGCCACCACTCCGCGGAAGGCAGGACTCGCCATGATGCGCACTACAGGACGGAAGCGGCGGATGCGGAAGGGAAGAGTCTGTCAGACTGAGCGAGCTTGCGCCTCTGCCTGCTGCTCTGCCTCACGCTCGCTGGTGGTGCCCGCGCCGCCACGCTGACGCGCGGGCCGTTTCTCCAGCTGCCCGAGCCGCGCGCCATCACCGTCGTCTTCCTGACCGACGTGCCCTCCGTCGGCGCGGTGCGGTTCGGCCCGGCGGGGGGCGCGCTGACGGGCATGGTGAGCGACCTCGCGCCGACGACCGAGCACGTGCTCCGGCTGGGCGGACTCGAGCCGTCGACGCGCTACTCGTACGAGGTGTCGCTCGACGGTGTGCTCGCGGCTGGTGGTGACGACTTCCGCTTCCGCACCTCGCCGCTGCCCGGCACCGCAGCGCCGTTTCGGTTCTTCGCGTGGGGCGACTCGGGCCTCGGCAACGTCGCGCAGCTCTCGGTCGCTGAGCGCCTCGCCGCGCAGGCTGGCGACGCGACGTTCTTCCTCATCCTCGGCGACATCATCTACTACTTCGGTCAGCCGGAGCTGTACGACGCCCGCTACTTCACGCCCTACGCGCCGTTGCTCCGCCACCTCGTGGGCTGGCCGACCATCGGGAACCACGACGTCGGGCTCGACCCTCTCGGTGGGCCGTACCTCGACGCCTTCCACCTCCCGACCAACAACCCCGCGCAGAGCGAGCTCTACTACTCGTTCGACTACGGCGACGCGCACTTCGTGTGCCTCGACACGCACGTCAACAGCCTCGCCGCCGGTTCACCGCAGCTCACGTGGGCCCAGGCCGACCTCGCCGCCTCGAGCGCGCGCTGGAAGCTCGTCTACTTCCACGTGCCGCCGTACTCGGGCGGCACGCACGCCGACAACCCAGCGATCCGCGACACGGTGCTGCCGGTGCTCGAGGCCGCCGGCGTCGACGTCGTGTTCTCGGGTCACTCCCATGTGTATGAGCGCACGTACCTCCTGAGCGCGAGCACCATCGTGCAGGGCGACCCTTCGACCTACAGCAAGGTCGCCGACGGCGGCACGCTGTACGTCGTCACTGGCACCGCGGGGCAGTCGGGCGGGCTGTCGAACCCTGCGCACCCGCTCATGGCCTACCAGGCTGGCGGCGTGCTTGGTGCGAGCGTGGTCGACGTCGACCGAGACACGCTCCGCGGCTACTTCCTCCAGGCCGACGGCACGGCGGTCGATCTGTTCCAGCTCTCGAAGGGCGACGACGTGTCCCCGCCGCGGCTCCTCGGGGTGAGCGTGCGCTCCGAGCGCGAGCTCGAGGTGGCCTTCGACGAGCCGCTCTCGAACGCCGAAGAGCTCGAGCGCTGGGCGGCCGGTGCGCGCGTGCTCGCCGTGCGTGTGGCGAGCGATCGGCGCACCGTCACCCTCGAGACCGAGCGCCACACGCCGGGCAGCTGGGAGCTCGTCGCGACCGGCCTCGCCGACACGTCGCCTGCGAGGAACCAGGTCATCGCCCGGGCGCCGTACGTCGTGCGCCAGCCGGTGCCCCTCACGCCCGACGCGCTGCGGTGGGTGGCGAGTGAGCAGGCGCCCGTCGGTGTGGATTGGACGAGCCCCGGCTTCGACGACGCCTCGTGGAACGCGGGCAGCTTTCCGCTCGGCTTCGGCAACAGCGTCGCGACGCCCACGCCGAACGCGCCATCGCTCTTCGCGCGGGTGCGCTTCCGCCCGCCCGTCGCGCCCCGCCTGCTGCAGGAGCTCACGCTCGCGCTCGACTACGACGACGGCGTGGTGGTGTGGCTCAACGGCGTCGAGGTCCATCGCCAGAACGTGCCGCTCGGGCAGGAACCGTCGACGCTCGCGACCGGCGTCCGCGAGCCCGGCTTCATCCAGCGGCTGCACCTCCCCGCGCCGGCTCGGGAGCTGCTTCGCGATGGGGAGAACGTCCTCGCGCTCGAGGTGCACGACGCGACCGGCGGCGCCGGTGATGGCTACCTGTCTGCGCGCCTCATCGCGGCGCTCGAGCCTCCGAGGAGCATCGACGCCGGTGCGCTCCCCGACGCGAGCGTACCGGTGGCCGACGGCGGCGTTCGCGATGCGGGCGCGAGCGGTGGGGTCCTGGATGGTGGTGGCGCGCCCGACGCGGGCCCTGCCGCGATCCGCTTCGGTGGGAGTGGCTGCACCTGCAGCGCGCTCGACGTCTCGCCGCTCGTCGTGCTGGGCCTCGCGAGCTGGCGTCAGCGCAGGAGCGCCAGGGCGAGCACGTCGAGATCGGCGCACCGGTACTCGGCGGGGCGCTGAGGACGGCAGTCGCGCACGGCGGCGCGCCAGCTCGCCGGGATCGCCTCGACGCCAAGCCTGGCGCCGAGCAGCGCCCCGGCGATCGCCGCGTTGGTGTCCGTGTCGCCCCCACGCGTCGCCGTCTGCACCAGCGCCGCGCGGAAGTCCGTCGCGTGGAGCAGGTGGAAGAACGCGTGCTGCAGCGCGATGCGGACCCAACCCTGATCGTCGCCGTCGGAGCGTGGGAGCCCCTCCCGCGCGGCACGCAGGGTGTCTTCCACCGGACCGCCTGCGGAGAACTCGAGCGCGCGCGAGAAGAGCCGTTCACCGCTCTCGCCGGTGGTGATGGCGTCGGCGATCGTCGTCACGAACACCGCGCAGGCGGCCTGGCACACGGGGTCGGGGTGACTGAGCGTGCTGTCTGCTGCCGCCAGCGCGCCGAGCTCCCCGCGGGGCAGGGCTGCGCCGAAGAGCCCGAGCGGGCTCGAGCGCATGAGCGAGCCGTTCGCCTGCGTCTGGCGGCTGGCCCGCGCGCGAAGCTCGTCTGCCGACTTCGCCGGCGCACCGAAGGCCTGCCGTGTCGCGAAGCCGCAGTCGAACGGGCCAGACTGGTACCAACGGAGGTACGCCTGCGCGACGTCCTCCGCGTCGTACGTTCCCCGGCGCACGAGCGACCGGGCGAGGGCGAGCGCCAGCTCCGTGTCGTCGGTGATCTGCCCGGGGAGCAGGCGGAAGGGCCCCTGGCCGATCAGCTCGTCAGGCCAGCGGCTCGAAGCTCGCGTCGCGATCTCGAACTCGTCCTGGAATTCGACGGTCGTCCCGAGCGCGTCTCCGACTGCCTGGCCCCAGAGCGCGCCGCGTGCCCGTTCGTCGGGTGTGGTCATGAGGGAAGAGTCTCAGTTGTGGTGAATAGAGTCAAACGGGCTTGATGTGGCATCTGGGCTCTTGCGTCGACGTCTACCCGCCAGTACTCGCAGCGCATGGCGCTATCGATGCAACCGATGCCGCTGGTCGTCGCGGTGATGGACTCGGCGCGCGCCGGCAAGAGCGTAACCCATCCGGTACACGTGCTCTCGGCGGGCGAGCGCGTGTGGCGCGGCCTGAAGCGGACGTTGCTCGTGTCGGCGATCGGCCTGGGCATCCTGCCGTTGCCGCTGATGCACGTCTGCGGCGCGGTCGTCGCGGTCATCGCGGGACCGATCGCCGGGATCTTCGCCGCGCGGGCACACGTTCTCCTCGGTGGCGGGTCGGTGGCTTGCGCGAAGTGCGACCAGCCGCTCGCGGTGAAGGACGGGACGCCCGGCTGGCCGGCGCGCGTCCACTGCGTCTCGTGCGGCGCGATGATCGAGCTCCGCCCGGAGCGCGCTGCGTGAAGCGGCTCGCGGTCGCGGGTGGAGTGCTGGCCCTCGCGGTGGTCAGCTTCGTCGGGTCGGCCTGGGACCCGCCTCGCGCGCGAGGTCCCGGCTGGCGCGCCCCGTGGGACGCTCTACCGCTCGAGACCGAGGAGCGCTGGGCGCCCGATCGCCAACGGCGCTTCCTGGTGCAGGCGCTGTTCGCGGGCGCGGTCGACGAGCTCACGGAGTGCACCGAGGAGTACTTCCACGAGCGGGACTCGAAGCTGGTGCAGCTCGAGTTGCTGATCGAGGTGGGGAAGGGCGGTGCGCAGCTGACCTGGGTCGTCCCCGAGTCGCGGCCCGAGCTCGAGGCGGGGCTGCTCCCGTGCCTGACGCGCGCGCTCGAGAAGACGAAGCCGGTCCCTGCTCCGGGCGTCGCGGTGGGCACGCGCTGGCGCCTCGGGCTGTCCTTCGTGCTCAACCCGGTCGACGCGCTCGTCTCGCCGCCGTGGTGGCAGCGCTTCGTCCCCGACGACTGGCGCTCGGGTGGTGGGTCGGCGATTCACGTCGGCTGAGGGACGATTTCACGTCGCGCTCCGCCGATTCCCGGTATGGGCGCCGCATGACGCAGCCGTCCGACTTCGCTTCCCTCGGCCTCTCCGCAGCCAGCCTCTCAGCGCTGGCGAAGGCCCACTACAAGACGCCGACGCCGATCCAGGCACAGACCATCCCGCTGGGGCTCGCAGGCAAGGACGTGATCGGCTGCGCCGCGACCGGCACCGGCAAGACCGCGGCGTTCCTCCTGCCGATCATCGAGCGGCTCAAGGGCAAGAAGGGGCTGCGCGCGCTCGTGCTCGCCCCCACGCGCGAGCTGGCGCTGCAGATCGCCGAGCACGCGCAGCACTTCGGCGCAGTCCACGGCGTGAAGTCGGTGGTGCTCATCGGCGGCGTCGGCATGGGGGCGCAGACCGACGGCCTCCGCTGGGCCCACCTGTGCATCGCCACGCCGGGCCGCCTGATCGATCACCTCACCCAGGGCACGGCGAGCCTCGCCGACGTCGAGGTGCTGGTGCTCGACGAGGCCGATCGCATGCTCGACATGGGCTTCAAGCCGCAGCTGACGCGCATCCTCGCGAAGCTGCCGAAGCAGCGGCAGACGCTGCTCTTCTCCGCGACGATGGCCGGTGAGGTGGCGGACTTTGCGCGCACCCACTCGAAGGACGCGGTGCGCGTCGAGGTGGCGCGCAGCGGCACGACGGCGCAGCGCGCGACCCAGTGCGTCTACGAGGTGTCGCAGAACGACAAGACGGCGCTCCTGCTCTCGCTGCTGGCGCGCGGCGAAGAGAGCACGCTCGTCTTCACCCGCACCAAGCGCCGCGCCGACAAGCTCACGAAGGCGCTGAGCCGCGAAGGGCACTCCGTCGAGCGCATCCACGCCGATCGGAGCCAGGCGCAGCGCAAGCACGCCCTCGACGGCTTCAAGTCGGGCCGCTACCGCGTGCTGGTCGCCACCGACATCGCGGCCCGCGGCATCGACGTCGCCGACATCGGCCACGTCGTGAACTACGACCTGCCGCACGTGCCGGAAGACTACGTGCACCGCGTCGGCCGCACCGCGCGCGCGTCCGCCAGCGGCCACGCCTCGGCGTTCTGTGCGCCCGACGAGGCCGAGCTGTTGCGCGACATCGAGAAGCTCCTCCGCGCCCGCGTTCCGCGCGAGAAGCTCCCCACCGAGGACGAGGTGTTCCAGAAGGCGATCGCCGCTGAGCGCGCCCGCCAGTCCGACCCGGGACCGCGTGGGCCCGCGCACGGCGTCTCGCAGCGCCCCTCCGGCCAGCCCCCCGGGCGCCACGCGCGGACGCACCAGAAGAAGCCGTCTGCGTCGCACGGAGGCGGTGGCTCGCGCGGCGGCGGTGGCTCGCACGGCGGCGGTGGCTCGCACGGCGGTGGTGGCTCGCACGGCGGCCAGGACAAGAAGGCGGTCACCGTGTTCAGCGGACGACCGCGCGGTCGCCGTTGAGCGTCACGGGAAGCAGTCGGTGAGGCCGCCGACCCCACCGTCCTGCGGGAGCGGGAGCGTGAGCGTCGTCTGTGGCCTCGTGAGGACGGTGTACGTCCCGGCCGGCAGGGCGGGGACGGCACAGGCGACGGCCGAAGGCGCCATGGGCGCGCTGATGCCGGGGGCGGCAGACGTGCAGCTCGACTGGTAGGGGATGTCGAAGCTGATCGAGCCGCCGTCGACGGTCACCGCGCACGACGTCCCCACCGCGAGGCTCTGCGCGAACAGCGTGAACGACGCATCGGGCTCGATGCTCCCCGCGTCAGCCCGCCGACAGACGGACGAAGGTCTGACGTCGGGTTGCTCACAGGGAGCGCAGGCGGCGAGCGCGAGGACGGCGAGCAGCGGGAGGAAAGAGCGCATGGTGCGCTTCGAAGCAAGCCGCGTGCACCCGGTTCCCGTTGTTTTGACTGGGCGCTCGCCGCCGCTGAGCGACAACGCTGCCTGTCTCCCTCAGAATACTGGGGTTGTTCGGCGCGCCGGCCCTCGTGTTTCCTGTGTCGCATGACGGGTCGACTCGCGGTGTGGGTGGTCGTGGCCGGTGTTCTGGGCTGCGCGCATCTGTCGGTGCCGGACGGGCCGGGGCGCGTGTACGACGTCGGTGAGGCGACGCTCCGGGCGGCGGTGCGCAACTGGTTCGATGCGCGCGGGCTCGCGCTGCGTGAGACCGACGATCCGCACGTGTGGGTGACGCGGATCCGCGAGCAGGACGTGGGAAAGGCCGCCAACCTGCTCGAGGGGCGGCGCTCGGGCATGGGCGCCAGCGCCGCCCTCGACAGCCTCGATCCCGGAGACATCGCGCGCGAGAACGAGCGGCTCAGGACCGCCGAGCTCGACGACCGCACGCGCGAGGCCAGCCGCGAGTTCCGCCAGGAGCTCGAAGACGCGCCGATCCGCCTCGCCGAGACCCCGACTGCCTACGAGCGATCCGCCCTGGGGCGCTCCAGTCTTCGTGAGGGCGCGTGGGGAAAGTCGCGGGCGCTCTACACCGACCGCGAGCAGTGGCGCGTCGTCTTCACCGCGCTCTCTCCGACCCGCACCCGGCTGGTCATCTTCCGGCTCTCGGCGACCGACTGGGACTCTTCGGCCGACCGCAGCTTCAACATTGGCTCGAGCGCGAACGGCGTGAAGACCGGCAGCGGTGCGCCCGCGGTCGTGGCACAGCGAGATCCGATCGTCGAGACGCAGCTCGCCGAGCACCTCGATCGCTCGGCCGTCGTCGAGGTGCTCGGCGCCGAGGCGGCGCGCGAGCTCGAGGCCGAGCCGCTCGAGCCAGCTCCGTCGGTGACCACGCCCGCGGAGCCACCGTCGCCCGGCGAGGGTGGCTGCGGCGTCGACGTCGCGCAGCTCGCGACGGCGTTCAAGCCAGGCGCCGCGCTGCTCTTCGGAGATCTCGCCGGCACCGACGAGGCGATCTCCGGCTTCCGAGGGGTGGTGTGTCACGCGCTGGCCGCCGGTTTCCCGCTGATCGTCGGGTTGCCGCTGGCCTCGTCTGAGCAGCGCCGGCTCAACGCCTACCTCGAGTCGGACGGGTCGCCAGCAGCGCGAGCCTCGCTCCTCGCCGGTGCCTTCTGGCGCAACGTCTGGCCCGATGGCCGCGGGAGCCTCGCGATGCTCAGCCTCATCGAGCAGCTGCGGAGCTGGCGGAGCGCCGGCCGCAACCTGACCGCGGTCGCGCTCGACGTCGACGTCCCCGGCAACACCCGCACCGCCTTCGCCTCGGCGCGCATCCTCGCCCAGCTCCGAAAGCACCCCGAGCATCTCCTGATCTCGCTGATGTCGAACACCATGGCCTCTCGACGCGCAGGCACGGACTGGGGGCCGGACTTCCTGCCCGTCGGCTACCGGCTCGCGGCGGCGGGCGCGGAGGTGCTGTCCTTCGACCTCGGGTTCGAGCCCGGCACGCAATGGACCTGCCGCCTGTTCGCGCTCGGCCGCCTGCGGTGCGGCACGTGGAACGCGAAGCCCGGCCCGCGCCAGAAGGCGACGCCGCGCGAAGATGGGCGGCCCTTCGTGTGGCGCTTCACCTTCCCGTCGAAGGACGGGTTCGATGGGCTGCTGTTCGTCGGCGGGGTGCACGCCTCGCCGCCCGCCGTCCCGTCGAGAGATGATCTCGGCGACGCCGCGCCTCGGCGGTGAGCGGCTCAGCGCCCGGCGAGCTTGTCCTCGAGCACCCGCGAGAGCAGCCGCGGGCTGAAGCCCCGCTCGGCGGCCTTGCGTCGCGCGGCGTCCGCGGCTGCGCGATCGCCCTTCATCGCCGCGAGCACCGCGAGGTTTCCCCAGGGCACGCCGTAGCCGGGGTCATGCTGCAGCGCCGCCATGAAGTGCGTGCGCGCGTCGTCGAGCCGCCCCTGCTCGAGGCGCACCGCGCCGAGCGTGTTCCGGGCCGCCGCGAGCGGCTGGGTGGTGTGGAGGCCGACCGCGAGGCTCGCGAGCGCCCGCTTCCACTTCGACTCGGTGAGCGCCTTCTCGAACGCGGCCAGCTCGGTGGCGGCCTCGTCGAAGCTCCTCCGCGCGAGGAGCGAGCGCGCGCGATGAAACGGCGCGGTGACCCACAGCGCGAGCCCGATGAGCGGCGCGGCCACCAGCGGCGCGACCCACGTCACCGCGTCGGGCAGCCGCGGGCCGAGGGTGAACGCGCCCGCGATCAACAGCGCGACGATGAGCCAGTTGCGGGTCGGCCGGGTCATTTCGGCCCGCAAGCGTACCCGCACCGCCCGGCCGTCGCGCGGGCGACCCTCACAGCGGAATGTTGCCGTGCTTGCGCGGGAGGTTCTCCTGCCGCTTGTCCTTGAGCATCTCGAGCGCGCGGATCAGCTTGAGGCGCGTGTGCTCCGGGCGGATCACCTCGTCGATGTAGCCGAGCTCGGCCGCCTTGAACGGGTTGGCGAACTTCTCGCGGTAGTCGGCGACGAGGCGGTCCTTCTCGGCCTTCTGATCGGCCGCGCCTTCGATCTCCTTGCGGAAGATGATGTTCACCGCGCCGTCGGGGCCCATCACCGCGATCTCCGCGGTGGGGTACGCGTAGTTGATGTCGGCGCGAATGTGCTTGCTCGCCATGACGTCGTACGCGCCGCCGTAGGCCTTGCGGGTGATCAGCGTCACCTTCGGCACCGTGGCCTCCGCGTACGCGTACAGCAGCTTGGCGCCGTGCTTGATGATGCCGCCCCACTCCTGCGTGGTGCCGGGGAGGAAGCCGGGCACGTCGACGAAGGTCACCAGAGGAATGTTGAAGCAGTCGCAGAAGCGCACGAAGCGCGCGGCCTTCACCGACGCGTCGATGTCGAGGCAGCCCGCGAGCACCGCCGGGTTGTTGCCCACGATGCCCACCGAGCGGCCGTTGAGGCGCGCAAAGCCCACCACGATGTTCTTCGCGTAGTGCTCCTGCACCTCGAAGAAGTGCTTGTGATCGACCACCAGCTTGATCACGTCGCGAATGTCGTAGGGCTTGTTGGGGTTCGTCGGCACCAGCGTCGCCAGCGACGTCTCGGCGCGATCGACCGGGTCCTCGCACGGCACGGCCGGCGGATCCTCCGCGTTGTTCGAGGGAATGTACGAGAACAGCTCGCGCGTGATGGCGATCGCCGCCTGCTCGTTCTCCGCCGCGAAGTGCGCCACGCCCGACTTCTGGTTGTGCGCGGTGGCGCCGCCGAGCGCCTCCTTGCTGACCTCCTCGTGCGTCACCGTCTTGATGACGTCGGGGCCCGTGATGAACATGTACGAGCTCTGCTTGGTCATCAGGATGAAGTCGGTGATCGCCGGCGAGTACACCGCGCCGCCGGCGCACGGGCCGAGGATCAGCGAGAGCTGCGGCACCACGCCCGAGGCGAGCGTGTTGCGCAGGAAGATGTCGGCATAGCCGGCCAGCGACTCGACGCCTTCCTGAATGCGCGCGCCGCCGGAGTCGTTGAGGCCGATGATCGGCGCGCCCACGCGCGTCGCCATGTCCATCACCTTGCAGATCTTCTGCGCATACGCGCCCGAGAGGCTGCCCCCGAAGACGGTGAAGTCCTGCGCGAAGACGAACACCTGTCGGCCGTCGATCGTGCCGTAGCCGGTCACCACGCCATCGCCGGGGATCTTCTTGTCCGCCATGCCGAAGTCGGTGGCGCGGTGAGTGACGAACTTGTCGAGCTCCATGAAGCTGCCCGGGTCGAGCAGCAGATCGATGCGCTCGCGGGCGGTCAGCTTGCCGTCCTTGTGCTGCTTCGCGATGCGGTCGGCGCCTCCGCCGAGCTCCGCCTGCTCTTCGAGCTTCTTGAGGCGCGCGCGCAGCGGGTCGTTGTCGAGGAGTTCACTCATGGCGGCGCGGACTAACACACGCCCCTTCCCCTCGCAGCAATCAGGGGCGGGTGGGGTGGCCGCCCATCCACCGCTCGTCGCGCACCGACGAGCGCAGCTCGAACTCGCACCACGGCGCGCCCTGCTGCGCGCACCGGCTCTGTACGATCAGCGCGCTCGCGCCGACCACCGAGAGCGCCTCGTGGAGGATCCCCTCCTCGAGCGCGCAGTGGTGCGGCGTGGTCTTCTTGAGCACCGCGAGGCCGGGCGAGAAGCGCACCACCTCCCAGCCGCCGATGCCGTCGCCGCGGTTGGCGTGGCGGTACATGCCGTCGATCCCGAACACCACGTCGCCCGCGCTCCGGAGCTCGGGCGTCAGGCGGCGCTGGTGCGAGTCGCGGAACAGCTGGCGCCCCATCTGCACCAGCGACGCGTGCCCGCTGCGCCGCACCAGCTCCTGCAACAGCTCCAGCAGCAGCTCGATCGGGTACCACGCAGCCGGCTCGAGCGCGCGCAGCCGCTCCACCCACGCCTCGCCGAGCACCTGCTCGGGGTACTTGAGCGTGTGCAGCACCGCGAGGATGTCGGAGCCGATGGTCTGGTGGTTCTTCGAGGCCATGAAGCCCGCACCGTACGATGCGGCCCCGACCGCGTCAGGGACTTCCCGCGTCAGGGGTGAACTTCCCCGGGTCGAGCTGCCACGTGAGCCGGCCCACGTGCTGCGCGCCCGTCGCGGAGTCGACCCAGCCGCTGACCCGCTCGCTCGCCAGCAGCAGCGGCCCGAGCTCGGTGCCCGCGGCCACCAGCCCGGCGAGCTCCGGCGCCTGCACCGCCTCGAGGAGCGGCACCTGCTGCAGCCCCTTCGCCACCAGCTTCGGGTCGACCTCGAACTCGACCGCGTGCGTCTGCTTGCCTGCGCTGCGGGCGAGCGCGCCGACGGCCCTCGCGCGCACCTCCGCGTCGTTGCTCACCACGAGCGTCGTGCCCTCGCGCGTCACGCTGAGCGTGCCTTCGCGAAACGCGAGCAGTCTCGGCTCGAGCTTCGCGAGCGCCGCGTCCACCGCCGCCGTGTCGGACACCTCGACCAGCAGCGCCGAGCGGAGCGCGAAGGCGCGCGCCTCCTTCGAGCGCAGCCCGGTGGTGACCTTCGCGTGGCTGATCAGCACCGCCACGTTCCCGGTGACGAAGGGCGCGACCTCGGCGGCCACGGGGCGCAGCGCGCCGGCGCCGGGCAGCAGCCGCACCACCTCGTCGATCAACGCCGGCACCTGGCTCCGCGCGAACCGCCCGCGCAGCACCGCCATGCCCGGGGCGCTGAAGGCACCGAACGGCGAGGCGCCGGCGCCCTGGAGCTGCGCGAGCGGCGCGCCCTTCAGCTTCGTGTCGATCGTGAGCGCGAGCCCCTTCGCGGTGAGCCCGACGGCGCCCACGCTGCTCCCGCTCGGCGCGACGAGCTGGACCACGCCCGGGAGCTTCGCGGCGAGCCTGAAGCCGGGCCCGACGGCGGGCTTCGTCACCGTCTTCGCCAGCGAGGGCAGCAGCTTCTCGACCGACAGCCCATGCCCCGCGATGGCGCACGACTCCTTCCCGCTCAGCGCGTAGGCGGCCTGCACGCGCCCGAGCGGGTCACGCGTGCCGTAGAGCGACACGCCCTGCTCGAGCTTCTCGAAGACCTCGCCGAGCCGCGCCAGCTTCGCGTCGCAGGCGCGGCGGTAGGCGTCGACGTCGGTGACGCGCACGCACGACACGACCGCCTCGCCGACGCGCGACCGGGTGAGGCTCGCGGTGCCGTCGATGCCCACGCGCGCCAGCGCCGCCGCGTCGGTGACGTCGACGTCGATCAGCGCGTGGGCGTCAGCGCGCCAGGTCTCGGGTCGCAGCAGCACCGAGCGGGTGCCCGCGGCGGTGAAGAACGGCAGCAGCTCCGCCGCGGCGTCGAGCCTCGGCACCCACGCCACCACCTCCGCGTCGGCGGGCGCGCGCGGCGCGGAGAGCAGGCTGATCAGCACGAGCGACGAGAGCATGGGCGCATCCTGCCACACGCGCCGGGGCCGATTTTCAGCCTCCCGCCGCACTGTGATCGGTTAGGGTGCGCGCCTCTTGTCTTCCAAGGAGCTGATCACAATGGCCTTCAAGGTGTTGAAGTCGAAGTCGGGGTTGTTCGAGATCCACGGGCTCGAGACGTACATCGAGAAGAAGGTCTCGGAGCTGATGAAGCTCGTCGGCCTCAAGCCGGCTGCGAAGAAGGCCCCGGCCGCGAAGAAGGCGCAGACGGCTCCCACGAAGGCGGCGCCGGCGGCTGGCGCTGATCCGCTCGCGCAGCTCGTCGCGGCCTTCGAGGCGCACGGCAAGAAGGCGGCGCTCCTCAAGGCGGGCAAGCAGAAGGACCAGCTCCTGCGCTCGCTGATCCCGCTCTACGTGGCGAAGGGCGCCTTCGAGGTCTCGTCGGGCACGGCGTCGAAGTTCTGGGGCAAGTACGGCGTCAGCTTCGCCGCGCCGAACGCCGCTAAGGCGCTGCGCGAGCACAAGGGCTACGCGAAGCGCACCGCGAAGGGCGTGCAGATCACCCCCAACGGCATCAAGTACGTCGAGAAGGCGCTGAGCTGATCAGGCTCGCGCGTCGACGCCCGCTCGCCGGTCCGTGCTCGTCGCGGCCGGCGAGTTTGCTTTTGAAGGAGGTGCGCGGTGATCCACGAGGCGCTGCTGCGCGGGCTCCCGGAGGGGGGCGTGATGTGGCTGCGCGCTGCCGGGCGGAGCCTGTGGCCGCTGCTCCGCGAAGGTGACTCCCTGCGCGTGGTGCGCGTGGCGCGCGCCGAGGCGCTGCGGCCCGGCGACGTGGCGGTGGTGAAGCTCCCTTCGGGGATCCTGGCCGCGCACCTCGTGGTGTCGAGCGCGCCGCTGCAGACGGTGTCGACGGCCGGCGTGCTCGACCCGCAGCCGCTCGAGCCGCTCGGTCGCGTGACGGGCTTCCGCCGCGCGGGCCTCGTGCTGCCAT
>JBMORD010000190.1:0-13276 GCA_049322495.1 Myxococcota bacterium
ACTCGGGCCTCTACGTCATGAAGTTCCGCGGCGCCGGGCAGGGCAAGAAGGCGCTCATCGCGGAGCTGATCAGCGGTGAGCTGGGCCGCGTGCTCGGGCTCCCGGTGCCGGAGCTGGTCTTCCTCGAGCTCGATCCGAAGTTCGGCCGCAACGAGCCGCACGAGGAGATCCGCGACCTGCTCAACGCGAGCGCCGGCCTCAACGTGGGGCTCGACTGGCTGCCGGGCTCCATCACCTTCGACCCGCTGGTGCCCGGGCCGCTGACCGCCGAGCTCGCCAGCCGCGTGGTCGTCTTCGACGCGCTGGTGCTCAACGTCGACCGCACGCCGAAGAACCCCAACCTGCTCACGTGGCACAAGCGCCTGTGGCTCATCGACCACGGCGCGTCGCTCATCTTCCACCACGGCTGGGGCGACCCCGATGAGTCGGCGCGCAGCGCGTTCGCGCCGATTCGCCAGCACGTGCTGCTGCCGTTCGCCAGCGCGCTGGCCGAGGTGAAGTTCGAGGTGACGCGCGCGCAGCTCGAGGCGGTGGTGGCGACCGTGCCCGAGGCGTGGCTCACCGACGAGCCCGGCTTCGCCAGCGCCGCCGACGTGCGCGCGGCGTATGTGCGCTTCTTCGAGACCCGGCTCGCCCACCGGGCCCGCTTCGTGGAGGAGGCCCTCCGTGCCCGCGCCCAGCTCGTTTGACTACGCCATCATCCGCGTGGTGCCGCGCGTCGAGCGCGGCGAGTTCCTCAACGCGGGCGTCGTCGTGCACTGCCCGACGTGTGACTTCCTCGCGGCGTCGGTGTGGCTCGATGAGCAGAAGCTCCTCGCGTGGTGGCCGGACGTCGAGGTCGACGAGGTGAAGGAGCACCTCGAGGTGTTCCCCCGCATCGCCGCGGGCGACCGGAAGGCCGGCCCCATCGCGCAGCTCCCGCGCAGCCAGCGCTTTCACTGGCTCGTTGCGCCGCGCAGCACCGTGCTCCAGGTGTCGTCGGTGCACTCGGGCATGTGCGAGCACCCCGACGCGGTGGTCGAGGAACTCATGCGGCGCTTCGTGCGCTGAAAAAACGCGAGGCCGCTGTCACGCCTCCGGGCGCTCGCGCCTACTCGGCTCCGTGCGCTCCCCGCTCGTCATCTTCGCGATCCTCCTCGCCGCGTGCGCCCCGCCGGCCCTCGTCGACCAGGATGTGTCCTTCCTCGTGCCGCTCCCGGAGGCGCGGTCCTTTCTGCCTGCCTCGGGCATCCTGCCCCGCTCTCTCTTCGACCGCTTTCAGCACCCGCTGACGGTGGTCGACGAGCCCGACGCGCTGTACGCGGCGTTGTCGACCGTCGCGGTGCGCCTCGATGCCTGCTTCCGTGAGGGCGTCGACCCGTCGGTAGCCTGCCGGCCCCAGGTGCGGCTGGTGCTTCAGCCGGTGTTCGACTCAGCCGACGGCGCGACGACGCGTGACGCCGCCGTGCACCTCTTCTTCTCGGCGAGCGAGGCCGAGGTGGTGGCTGCGGTGCGAGAGCTGTCGCAGCTGCGGGTGCGGCTGGGCGTCGCCATGCCCGGGGGCCTCGCTGGGCCGCACCCGGGGTTCGACGAGCCGCGCTGGGTCGAGGGCGTGAAGAAGGTGCTGCTGCCGCTCCTGACGCCGCAGCGCATCGTGCGGGCGACGGAGATGAGCGTGCATGCCAGCAACCAGGCGTGGATCTTCTCCGGCCTCGAGGTGGCGGGCGAGACGCGCACCGACATCGTCATCCCCACCCTCGGCTCGGAGCTCGACGGGCACGTCACCAGCACCGGTGAGCGCGCGAAGCTGGCCATCACGCTCGGGCCCTCGCCGGTCGCGGAGCCCGCGCTCGTGACGATCCTCGCGTCCGACCTGCGCGACACCGCCTCACCCGCCGACCTCGCGGCCGCCGTCGCGGCGCTCGGCCGCATCGAAGACCCCGCGGGCCACAACCCCGGCACCATCGACTGCGGCTCGTGTCACGTCGTCGCCACCGCGAAGAAGTTCCTGCTCCGCGACGGTCTCGAAGCCAGCGCCGACTCCAGCACTGCGCCGTCCGACGCGTACGCCGACAGCCGGGCGCTCCGCGCGTTCGGCTACTTCTTCACCGCTCCAGCCATCAGCCCGCGCGTGCAGCGCGAGACGGCGTTGGTGCGTGCCGACCTCTCTCGCCGATTGGAAAACTGACCATGTCCCGCTTCTCGTTCGTGTTGCTCGTCTCGCTGGCGCTCTCTCCCGCCGCTGCCTTCGCGCAGCGCTGCGACGCGGCCGTCTTCGGCGACGGCGTCTGCGATTGTGGCTGTGGCTCCATCGACAGCGACTGCCCCGGTGGCGCGACCTTCGTGGTGTGTGCGCGCTCGCATTGCCCCGCTGGCCAGGTTCCGTGGGAACACAACCCGGATCAGTGCATGTCCTCCGCGTGTGGCGACGGGTGGAACGACCCGGCGCGTGGCGAGGCGTGCGATGACGGCAACGCGCTCGCGAGCGGAGGCTGCAACGCCACGTGCAGCGCGGTGAATGCGGGCTGGACCTGCGGCGAGCGCGCGGGCGGCTGTCACCTCGCGCCCGTCGACGCCGGCAACCCCGACGCTGGAACGAGCGGCCCGCCAGACGCCGGGACCTCCAGCGATGCCGGCGTCCCCGACGCGGGCATGACGGGCGCCGTGGAGCCGATGTCACCGGCCGGAGGTTGTTCGACGACGCCGGGCGTGGCGCTCGCGCTGCTGCTGGCACCGCTGCTGCGCCGCCGGGCGCGCTGACGACACGGCGCCTCCGCGCGAGCGCCACCAGCGCGCGTACGGCGACTCCAGCACCGACGCGTCCGCGGTTCCGAAGGTCACCACGCCCGCGAGGAGCGCGACCGCCCCCACGGTCAGGAGCGCCACCAGCACCGGGCGCCGGAGCAGCGCGCCGCCCGCCCGCACGCCGAGCGGCGGTAGCGCCATGCCCAGCCCGAGCACCAGGTGGAACCAGCCCGCGAGCGCGAGCGCCGCGTAGTACGGCCAGAACCACGCCGGCACCCACTTGAAGGTGAAGGCCACGCCGGCGAAGCCCGGCGCCGCGTCCGCGAGCAGCGCCGGCGCCCGCGTCGCCCCCACGTGCCCGACGAAGACCAGCAGCAGAAAGCGGCCGCTCCAGCGGTGCAGGCGCGTCGGCCACGCGAGCGGGGCGGGCGCGGCCTTGCGCCGTCGCCACATCGACGTCACCGCGAGGCCCGCGTGGAGCAGGGCGGGCGTCAGCACCAGCAGCACCTCCACCACCGGCACCTGGTAGGCGCGCCGGAGCGAGGCCTGGGTCGCGTCGTAGGCCTCTGCGCCGCGCAGCGCGACGGCGGTGTTGAAGAGGTGCACGGTGAGGAAGGCGGCGAACAGCGCGCCCGTCGCGGCCTGGGCCTGGCGGAGTCGTCTCTCGTTCATGCCCTCAGAGACGAGCGTCACGCCGAGGGCGTGACATGGCGCAGCTTGTCGGGGTTGACGACCACCGACAGCGAGAAGACGCGCTCGCCGTCGGTCTCGAGCTGCGAGAGCGAGATGACGACGCCGCCCTGCACGCCCACCACCGCCGGCCAGCCGTTCACCTCGCGCACCTCGAAGTTGACGTCGGGGCCGGCCTTCTGCGCGACGCCGATGATGAAGCGGGCCACGCGGTCCGCGCCCTGCACCACGTTGGTGGCCGCCTTCGCGCGCCCGCCGCCGTCGGTGACCGCCTTCGCGTTCGACACCAGCAGCGCCTCGACGCGCTTCACGTCGCCCGACTGCACCGCGGCGAAGAAGGTGCCCAGCATCGCGAGGTGGAGCTCCGGGCTCGGCGCGAAGCGCGGCCGCCCCTCGCGCACGTGCTCGCGCGCCCGGTGGAGCAGCTGCCGCACCGCCGCGGGCTCCCTGCCCAGCACCTGCGCCACCTCGTCGGGCGCGTAGTCGAAGGCCTCGACCAGCACGTACACCGCGCGCTCGAGCGGAGAGAGCCGCTCCAGCAGGGCGAGGAAGCCCAGCGACACCGCCTCGAGGTCCACCGGCTCGCCGCGCAGCGTCGCCTGCGAGGTCTCCACCGGCTCCGGGAGCCACGGCCCGACGTAGGTCTCGCGCTGCACGCGCGCGGACTTGAGGTGGTCGACGCACAGGTTGGTCACCACGCGCTCGAGCCACGCCTTCGGGACCTGCACCTCGTCGCGCTTCGCCAGCCAGCGCACGTGCGCCTCCTGCACCACGTCGTCGGCGTCGCTCGCGGTGCCCAGCAGCCGGTAGGCGAGAGAGAACAGCGCGGGGCGGTGCTGCTCGAAGGGGTCGGGGCTCATGCGCGGGGAAGACGAACGAAGCACTCCGCGCGTGACATGTCGTGCGCTTCTGCCCGGCGCGCTGCGCTATGGAGAGGCCCGATGCGCTTCGTGCGGCTCAGGGTCGGGAACTTCAGAGCCATCACCGCGGCCGACCTCCCGCTCGGGCCCGGGCTCAACGTGCTCTACGGCCCGAACGACCTCGGCAAGTCGACGCTGGGCGTGGCGCTCCGCGCGGCGCTGCTGCTGCCCGGCACCTCCGCGGCGGCCGAGCAGTTCGTCCCCTGGCAGGACGGCGCGGCCGTGCCCACCGTCACGCTCGACTTCGTCGACGACGCGGGCCGCTTCTGGCGCGTCGAGAAGCACTTCGGCGAGAACCGGGCCACGCTCTCGTTCTCGAAGGACGGCGAAGACTTCACCGCCGACGCGCACGAGCGGCAGGTCGACGAGAAGCTCCGCAAGCTCCTCGGGTGGGGCATCCCCGGGCCGGGCGGGCGCGGCGGGCCGAAGGGCATGCCCGAGAGCTTCCTCGCCAATGCGCTCCTCGCGGCGCAGACCGACGTCGACGGCATCCTCCGCAGCTCGCTCGAGGCCGACCAGGAGGCGTCGGGCAAGCTCCGCCTCACCAAGGCGCTCGCCGCGCTGGGGAGCGACCCGCTGGTGCGCCACGTGCTCACCGCCGCGCAGCGCGAGCATGACCAGCACTTCACCGCCACCGGCCGCCGCCGCGGGGGCCGCAACGCGCCGCTCGCGCTCGCCGCCGACGAGGTGAAGCGGCTCACCGACGAGCTCCTCGAGAAGCAGCGCGGGCTGAGCGAGGCCGCGACGGCGGAGGAGACCTCACGCCGGCTCCACGAGCGCTGGGCCGAGCTGCAGCAGCGCGCCGACGCCCTCGAGCAGCAGCACCGCCGCGCGCTCGGCGGTCGCGCGCGCATGGTCGAGAAGCGCGCCGCGCAGCAGCGCCTCGCGCAGGAGCGCCAGTCCCTCACCGCCCTCGACGCCCGCGCGCTGGAGATCCAGGGCCTCGAGCGGGAGCTCGCCGCGCTCCAGGCCACCGCCGCGACGCGAGACGCCGAGGCGAAGGCCGCCGCCGAGCGCGCGAAGAGCGCCGCGCGCAGGGCGTCGAGCGCCGAAGGTGAGGCCGAGCGCGCCGTGGCCCGCGCCACGCTCGAGAAGGAGCTCGCGCAGCTCTCCGGCGCCCGCTCCACGCTCACCGCGCGCCTCGACGCCGCCCGCGCGCAGCAGAAGCGCCTCGACGAGGTGCGCCGGCTCGGCGCGCAGCAGCAGCAGCTCACCGCCCAGCTCGGCCCCGCGCGCGCCACGGTGCAGGAGCGTGAGCGCGAGGCGGAGCTCATCTCCGGCATCGTCCACTACGGGCACTGGCGCGCGGCGAGCGAGGCGGCGAAGCAGGCGGGGCAGCTCCGCGCCGACGCGGCCGCCGCGCGCGCCGAGGCGCTCAAGCGCACCGCCGACGCCCTCGAGGAGCACAAGGCCGCGAGGGCCTTCGAGGAGGAGCTCGCCGCCCGCCGCGCCGAGCTGCCCGACGAGAAGCAGCGCGCCGCCGTGGCGAAGCTCCGCCGCGAGCTGGAGATCGCCGAGGCGGCGCTCGGCGGCGGGGTCACCGTCTTCGTGCGCCCGCGGTCCACGCTCCTGCTGCGCAGCACCGCCGACGAGGGCGCGCCGGAGGACGCGAAGATCAGCAAGGAGCACGTCGTCGAGGCCGACCGCCGCGTGCAGCTCGCCATCGGCGACCTGGTGGACATCGAGGTCATCGCCGGCGCCGCCGAGCAGCGGAAGGACGCCGAGCACCTCAAGAAGCGCTGGCGCACCGAGGGGCTCCCGGTGCTCGAGCGCGCGGGCGTGCGCACCGTGCAGGAGCTCGACGAGCGCGTGGCCTCGCTCCAGGACCAGGTGGAACGCATCCGCGAGCGGCGCGCGCGGGCCCAGCAGCTCGAGCGCGAGGCCGAGACGCTCCGCGAGCGCTCGAAGCTCCTCGACGAGAAGGCCGCGGGCGCGCCCTCGGCGGCGCAGCTCGAGGAGAAGCGGCAGCTCATCGGCGCGCTCCCCATCGAGGTGCTGGCGCAGGCGTACGAGGCCTTCGGCGACACCTGGGAGCGCGAGACGCGCACCCAGTTCGACCAGAGCACCGCCGCCCTCGCGCAGGCCCGCGCCGCGCTCCAGAAGCTCGAGACCGAGCTCGAGCTGACGCGCCGCCGGCTCGTCGACGCCGAGGAGGCCGCGCCCGAGCAGCCGGAGCCCGAGTCACCGGGCGGGCTCGAGCAGCAGCTGCGCGCGCTCGACGAGCAGCTCCGCGCGAAGACGGAGCAGGCCGCGAAGCTCGAGCAGGCCCGCAGCGGCGCGGTGCAGCAGGCGACGGAGGCCGTCGAGCGCGCCGCGAAGCTCGTCGCCGCCGCGGAGCAGGAGGCGGCGCAGGCGCAGGACTCGCTCGCCCGCGCGCGCGCCGCGCAGCACGCGAAGAGCGCCGAGCGCGACGTGCTCGCCGCGCAGCTCGCCGCCGTCGATCGCGCCGCGCTCCTCGCCCGCTTGAAGGACGCGGAGACCCACCTCGCCTCGTTCGCCGACGTGGAGCTGCTGTCCGACGACGAGCTCGCCCGGCGGGAGCGCGCGCTGGCCGAGGCGCGGGCGGCGGCGGATCAGGCCCGCTCCGACGCCGCCGCGGCCGAGGGGGCGCTGCGCCGCATCGGCGGCCCGCAGGCGCGCGAGCAGGTGCGGCAGCTCGAGGAGGCGCTGACCCTCGCGAAGGCGCGCGAGCACCACCTCGAGGTCGACGCCGAGGCGTGGCGGCTGCTCCTCGAGGCGGTGCGGGAAGCCGAGCAGGAAGACGCCTCGGGCCTCGGCGCCGCGCTCGCCGGGCCGGTCAGCTCCCAGTTCGCCGCGCTCACGAAGGGCCGCTACCCGGCGGTGCGCTTCACGCCGTCGCTGCAGACCAGCGGCCTCGATGTGCCCGGCACGCAAGCCAGCCCCGACGGCATGCTCGAGGCGCTGTCGGTCGGCACGAGAGATCAGCTCGCGATGCTGGTGCGCCTCGCCATCGCGCTGCAGCTCGAGAGCGCCATCGTGCTCGACGACCACCTGGTGCACACCGACCTCGGGCGGCTCGAGTGGTTCCGCGACGCGCTCCGCGCCACCGCCGCGAAGACCCAGGTGCTGGTGCTCACCTGCCGGCCGCTCGACTACGTCGACGCGAAGCAGCTCCCGACGAAGGACGCCCCCTGGCGCGACGTCGAGCCGCGCACCCGGGTCGTCGACCTCGCGCGAATCATCGCGCGTCGCTGAGCGCCGTCACCCGAAGCCGAGCGCGCGCGCCTGGCCTCCGTACCAGCTGAGGCCGAGCACGAAGAGCACCAGCCAGAGCACCCCGAGCCCGAGGCCGAGCCCCGGCACCGCGAAGCCCTCGCCGGTCCTTCGCGCGCGCAGCACGGCGGCCAGCCCGAAGGCGAGCGCGGGGGCGCCTCCGAGGAAGAACAGGCCGAGGCAGATCAGCACCAGGCCGACGCCGATGCCGAACACGAGGCCGAAGACGATGAGCGCGACCGCCAGCAGCGGCACGAGGCCGCACGCGAGCGAGACCACCCCCAGCACCTCGGTCCTCGAGCCGGTCGCGCGCATGGGCGCGAACACACCACACCTCTCGTGATCTCCCCACTGCGAGAGGGAGCTGGCATCATCGCCGCCCATGGAAAACGCCGCGCCGATCCTCGCCGTCGCCGGTGTCATCGCCTTCATCGGCGGCCTCGTCTGGCTCGTCTGGTTCATCGACAAGAAGCGCACCGAGTCGATGAGCGCCTGGGCGCAGGCGCACGGCTTCGTGTTCGAGGGCGAGCGCCCGGCCCTCATCGACGAGCTGGCGCGCTTCAAGCTCTTCAACCAGGGCCACAAGCGCAAGGTGAAGAACCTGCTCCGCGGCGCGAAGGACACCGGCGCGGTGCGCATCGCCGACTACCAGTACACCACCGGCAGCGGGAAACATCAGACGGTGTGGCAGCAGACCATCTGCATCCTCACCAGCCCCGGCAGGCGCGCGCCGCACTTCTTCGTCCGGCGTCAGCAGCGGCTCTTCGACGCCCTCGGCAAGGTGTTCGGCGGGCAGGACATCAACTTCGACGACGACCCGAAGTTCTCGAAGGCCTACGTGCTGCAGACCGCCGGTGACGAGCAGCAGCTCCGCCACTTCATGAGCCCCGGCCTGCGCGAGGCGCTCACCCGGCTCGCCGACAAGAACCTGGTGCTGGAGGTCGAGGGCGACACGATGCTGCTCCACCGCGGCCGTCGTCTGAAGGCGGAGCAGCTCGACGAGCTGGTCACCGACGCCATCAACCTCCGCCGCCACTGGAGCTGACGGCACATGGTCGACCCGTGGCTGGTGGGCTTCTTCGGCGTCGCGATCGTCAGCGGCCTGGCGCTGAGCCATTTCCGCAGCGAGGGGCGGACGCGCGAGATGCGGCAGTGGGCCGAGTGGAACGACTTCGCCTTCGAGGGTGACGGACGCGCCCTCTTCGACGAGCTGGCGCGCTTCGACACCTTCGATCGCGAGCGGTTCAAGACGCAGAACCTGATGCGGGCCACGAAGGGAGAGGTCGAGGTGCGCCTCGCCGACTTCAAGCTCAGCGCCGATGCCGACTCAGACTGGTCGAGCCTGTGCGTCGTCACCGGCCCCGGGCGCCCCGCGCCACACTTCTCCGCCCACTCGAAGACGCGGATCCAGCCGCCCGACTTCGAGGTCGATCTGTTCTCGCAGACCTGCGTGGTCCGAAGCCTCGGCGACGCGCAGGCGGTGGAGCGGCTCCTGACGCCCGACCTGCGGCTGGTCCTCAGCGGGCTGGTGCAGAAGTACGGTTCGCTCGAGGCCTCGGGCGACACGCTGCTCCTCTTCGCCGGGCGCCTGGTGAAGGTCGAAGAGCTCGACGAGCTCATCACCGACGCCCTCACCCTTCGCCGCCACTGGAGCTGAGTGCGCCACGTCGTCTTCCGCATCGAGAAGGACCGCTACGCCCTGCCGCTCGACGCGGTGCGGGAGGTGGTCGTCGCGCCCGAGCGCTACACGCGCGTGCCGCACGCCGGCGCGTCGGTGAAGGGGGTGATGACGCTGCGGGGGCGCGTGGTGCCGGTGGTCGACCTCGCGAAGCTCCTCGGGCTGCCGAAGGCGCCGGCGGTGCCGCCGTCGAAGGTGGTGCTGCTCGAGCTCAACCGCCGCGACCTCGGGCTGCTGGTGACCGAGGTGGAGGGGATCGAGCCCATCGAGAAGGTCGGGCCCCAGCCGCGGGCCTCGCGCGCGGTGCGTGGCGTGTCGCGTGTGGGTGCGGTGGCGGTGACGGTGCTCGACCTCGACGGGCTCGACGCGTCGATCGCCGCTTCGTTCGCGAATGGCTGACGAGCGGCGCGGGGTCGTCTAGGGTGTCGACCGGGTGAATTCCATGTCCAAGCGGGTGCTGGTCGTTGATGACAGCGTCTTCATGCGCGACATCATCAAGGACATCTTCTCCGCCGGCGGCTTCTCCGTCGTAGGTGAGGCTGGCAATGGTGTCGAAGCCGTCGAGAAGTACAAGGAGCTGCGGCCGGATCTCGTGACGATGGATCTCGTCATGCCGTACCGCAACGGCATCGACGCCACGCGGGAGATCCTCAGACAGGACCCGCGCGCGCTGGTCGTGATGTGCAGCGCGCTCGGCCAGGAGACGATGGTCATGGAGGCCATCGAGGCCGGCGCCGTCGACTTCATCGTCAAGCCCCCGCGCGCGGAGGACGTGCTCGCGGTGGTGAAGAAGGTGCTCGGCGAAGGCTGAGTTCCCTCGCTTCGTTTCGTCACATTCCCCCGTCGGCTCGCACCGCTCGGCACGCGCCCGATACGCAGCTGGCGCGGAACGCCGACAGCGGCTGACTACAGCCACCCTCCGACGCGCGGCAGCCGCTCCCGTCGGTCGGGCAGTAGCGGTCGAGTTCCCGCTGGAAGGCGGAGTCGAACGCAGTTCGTTGAGTGACGTTGACGACGGGCCCGGGGCATCGGGGGTAGCCCGAGCAACGGCCATCGAACCCATCTACCACCTCGCAGTCGCTGTCTTTCAGGCAGGTGGCGTGCGCGGCGGTGATGGCTTCGAGAGCACAATAGAGAGTCAGGAGGCGCGGGCAGCCATCTTCGCGCGGCTCGCAGCCGGGGTAGCTATAGGTGGCCTGTTGCGCGTGGCCCTCATCACCTGCGTCGCTGCCGGCATCCGAGCGTGACAGACCGCTGCACGAGAGCGTGAGCAGAAGGCATGAGAAGCGGAGACCAGCTCGTGTCTTCCTACTCATTGTGGAGCTCCGTGACAGGAGACGTCGGTGGTTTGGGCATCGTGCCTGAGGACAGCGCGGCTTCCATGCGTAGTTGTTCGACCCAGTTCCAGATCGCGTCGATCGACAGCTTCTCGTTGTCGATCGTGACGACGTCGACGTCCGCGTCGTACTCGAAGACATTGCGAACGAAGTTGGCGTCGCTACCAGGGTCGCGGCGAGCGAGTACGATGACTTGGTCACGAGTCTCGACGAGGCCCTCAATCGTAGGCATGAGAGACTCTGCATCCGGCCCGACCGCGAATCTCGCTCCATCGGATCGGACGTAGAGTTCACGCGAGAGATCGGGCACGACCAGACGACCGTCAAAGCGCTTCAGTCCATCGCGAGTGCGGTTTCTCGCCGACGCGTACAGCAACTGCCGAGACGGGAACGACACAGTTCCGTGACTCTGTCGCTCCTCGAACCAAGCCTCTGCAGCCAGATTCGGCTTCTCGACCACCAGAAGTAGAGCGCCAGCCCTCAACTCGGCCATCTGAGTGAGCCCTCGCGGTCGCGAAGTGCTTGACATTCGACTTGTTGACTCAGGCTGTTGTCTGACCGGATTGGTGCCATTCTGGACGCATCCTGCCAAAAGTATCGCACCCACCACGCCGAGAAATAGATTCGCGCTCATTGCTTACCTGTACGTAAAGCCGGCAACAAACTCGTTGGAGTCAGAGTCGAACGCGAGGTCGACGCCGTTGGATAGTCCGGCGAAGGGAAAGAAGGTGCCAGAGAAGGGCACACTCGAATCGATGCTGCTTTTGATGGCGGTTGCCAGAGGTCTCGGGCCACCCGTATCGCGCCACGCCGCGACGATTGTGCCGCTGGGACTGCGGGCCAGGCCGAAGTGTCTACGAGTGGTGACGCGAACCCCGGGAATGAGCCAGTTTGGAGAACCGATGCTGTATTCGGATGATGAGAAATTCACCTGTGCTTGCACAATCCAGTTGACGGAGGACTCTGCGTCCGATGCTGCCACGAGAAGCCCCCTGCCTTGGTCGTCGAAGACTACTCCTCCCATGTATCGATAGGGCGCGAGATCGGAAGCCTTGGGTGTGCTCCAACTCAGGCTGGAGTTCGAGGTGAACGATGAGAAGATTCGCGCATCTGTGCTGCGAATAAACACAATTACAAAGTTGTCTTGATGAGGGTCATATGCCAGGGCAGGCTTTCCGAAGGTCCCGGTCTTGATGAAATCGTAGCTCCAGGTTCTTCCATCGTCGGGTGTTCTCGCCGTGCCGATGGCGCAATCTCCATTCAGCGGGCAGTCGCTGACCCACGCAACGACGGAGACGCCTTTGGGTGAGGAGGCTGTGGATGTCCATCTCCATGCGTTTCCGTTCGCGAGCGGTGGCTCTGGATGTGTTGACCACCAGTTGAGTCTGCCCATCCATATGTCGATGTCGTTGGTGCGTGAATTGCCGTGTGTCATGCGAAGTTGCTTGGGCCCAGTGTCCTGGCTCCCAATTCCAGGCGGGATTGTCGTTCGCTGACATGCGAATGATGTGGCGGGCGAGAAGTTGATTCCGTCGGAACTCGAGCTGGTTGCAATCAGTCGCCACGGTTCGCCGAACTGTGCCCTCGCGCTATTGATGTCGAGTTCGTGGAGAATGCGCAGCGTTGCATGTGTCGATGGGTTGCCCATGACGCCAAGCGCTCCGCGTACGTCAGGGAGTCCGATCATGTGTCCGAGTTCGTGAACGGCGACCGCCTCATAGCTTGTTCGACCGCCGAGCCCCCAAGAGTCGAACTGGCCTCCAGGCCAACCGACACGCCACTGTCGTGGTGTGTTTGGGGCGCAAGAGTCGCGCATGATCATCGCGACCTCAAGGCTACTGGATTCGCAAACCGAGCCACCAAACCCGAAGGCCTTGGCACTCGTGTTGTCAGCGCAGGCCCAAACATCCTGATTTCGAACGACGACACTTCCTTGAATTGCTCCGTTGGTCGTATCTCCCGCGAAGCGCATGTTCATTCGGGATTGTGACTCTTCGTTCCACTGCGCCATCGCGTCGATCAGTTCTTCACGAAAGGCGTCTGCGTCAAAGCCGTTTGCTGCGGCAGTGCCCGGAAGGTACCTGATAGGCACCTCGCTATTCACCCAGCGGCAACCGAGATTCGGATACTGGGGAACTCGAGCGTTCGTGTCAGCGTCGAGTCGCAGTTTGCACTTGCCCCACTGCCAAGTGACTGTGTCGCAGGGCTTGCCACCGTATTCCGAGTAGTCATTGTCGCACGCTCGTTCACATTCCTGAACGAGATCGCACAGCTGACCTGGAACGACGCACTCTCGCACCTCTCCGACTTTGCAGTCGTCATCTTGGCTCCACGCCGAGAAAGGGACTGCTGTGAACAGGATGACTGCGCCCCAAGACCACCCTCCCAACCCCAACCATTGAGTCATGCTATTCCTTTGGTGCTGCTGTGAAATTGGCGTTCGTGTGCGTCGACAAAGCATGAGACGGAACCGAGTACAAGCGGCTGCATTCGTTCGTCTCGTCCAAGGAGTTGATATTCGCTGCTCGATCGACCTCCCGCCGCGCATCGCCGCGCCGGGCGTGTTTACCCCTGAGATCACTTGAGTAGGGCCTCGACGTGACGGTACCAGCTGGCGATCTTCGCGTCGGAAAGCTGGGCGCGGAGGCGACGCAGGGCTTTCAGCAGCTCGGGCTCCGTGTCGATCGCCAGCT
>JBMORD010000191.1:0-1712 GCA_049322495.1 Myxococcota bacterium
ACGACTGCCTGTTCGATGGCGAGCCGCTCCTCGAGCAGCCGTGGACCGTGCGGCGGCAGCGGCTCGAGGCCCTGCCGGTGCGCGTCAACCCCATCTCGCACTTCAAGCCCGACGTGGCGCTCGACGCCCAGCTCGACGACGCCTTCACCGCCGCGCGGGCGCGGGGCAACGAGGGGCTGATGCTCAAGCGCGTCGACTCGAGCTACGAGGCGGGCCGGCGCGGCAGCGCGTGGCGCAAGGTGAAGCGCGCCTACGCGACGCTCGACGTGGTCATCACCCGCGCCGAGCGGGGGCACGGCAAGCGCGCGGGCGTGCTGTCCGACTACACCTTCGCCGTGTGGGACGGGCCGCGCCTGGTGGAGATCGGCCGCGCCTACTCGGGCCTCACCGACGCGGAGTTGGACGCCCTCACCCGCCGCCTCGAGGCGCTCACCGTGCAGCAGAGCGGCCCGTTTCACCTCGTCAAGCCGGAGGTGGTGCTCGAGGTGGCCTTCGACGGGCTGCAGCGCTCGAGCCGGCACGACAGCGGCTACGCGCTCCGCTTCCCGCGCATCGCGCGCCTGAGGGACGACAAGAAGCCGTCCGAGGCCGACACGCTGGGCACGGTGAAGGCCCTCTTCGAGGCCCAGCTCGACACCGGCCACCGCGAAGAACAGCCGCAGCTCGGCCTTTTCGAGTGATTCGTGACGACTCTGCCTTAGACTCGCGCGCCTCGTGGAGACCCTCGGCCAGCCGTTGTGGATCGGGCAATACCGCCTGACGTCGCGCATCGCGACCGGAGGCATGGCGGAGGTGTACGTCGGCCGTCACATCACGCCCGACGGGCAGTTCGGCCCGATGGTCGCGGTGAAGCGGCTACTGCCCCACCTGGTGAAGGACTCCGCCATCGTGCGGATGTTCCTCAACGAGGCGCGCATCACCGCGCAGATCCACCACCCGAACGTGGTGCAGATCTTCGAGCTGGGCCAGGTCGAGGGCGAGCCGTACATCGCGATGGAGCTCCTCGAGGGCCGCACCTGGGCCGAGCTCCGCCAGCGCGCCGCCGAGAACGGTCGCCGCATGCCCGCCGGCGTGGCGCTGCGCATCCTCTCCGAGGCCTGTCGCGGGCTCGACGCCGCCCACCGCGCCGTCGACGAGAACGGCCGGCCGCTCGCGCTGGTGCACCGCGACTTCACGCCCGACAACATCCACGTCGGGGTGAAGGGCGACGTGAAGGTGATCGACTTCGGCATCGCGCGCACCACGACCTGGGGCGCGGGCACCGAGCCGGGCACGCTCAAGGGCAAGTTCTTCTACATGTCCCCCGAGATGATCACCGCCAAGCCGGTCGATCACCGCGCCGACATCTTCGCCGCCGGCGTGATGCTCTACGAGCAGCTCTGCGGCCGCCGCCCATTCACCGGCAACAGCGTCGACGAGGTGGTGATCCGCATCGCGCGCGAAGATCCCGCGCTGCCCTCGAGCTACGACCCCGCGGTGCCGAAGGCGCTCGAGGCGATCTGCCTGCGCGCCATCGCCAAGGAACCGCGCAGCCGCTTCCAGACGCTCGCCGAGTTCGTCGACGCCATCGAGCGCGTGGGCGGCGAGTCGGTGCTGGCGACGCCCGAGCAGGTCGCGGAGTACGTCACCTCGCTCTTCCCCGAGAAGACCGACGAGCGCCGCAACACGCTGCGCCGCGCCCGCGAGGCCGACCCGTCGGTGCCGGGCGCGCC
>JBMORD010000192.1:0-13139 GCA_049322495.1 Myxococcota bacterium
ATCCGCCTCGCGTGGGAGCTCGGCCACCACGACTTCGGCGAGAACTACGCGCAGGAGCTCCGCGACAAGCACCAGGGCCTCGCCGACTGCGCCGGCCTCCGCTGGCACGCGATCGGGCCGGTGCAGCCGAAGAACGCGAAGTACGTCGCGCGCGCGGCGACCGTGTTCCACGCCCTCGAGCGCCTGGAGGTCGCGCAGGAGCTGTCCAGGCGCCGCGAGGGCGCGCCGCTGCAGTGCCTGGTGGAGGTCAACGTGGCCGGGGAGGCCTCCAAGGCCGGCCTCGCGCCCGACGCCCTGCCCGGCTTCCTCGCCGCGGTGAAGGCGCTGCCGAACCTCGAGCTGGTGGGGCTGATGACGATGCCGCCGCTCACCGAAGATCCGGAGGCCGCGCGCCCCCACTTCCGGGCGACGAAGCAGCTCGCCGACGCCCACGGGCTGCGCGTGCTCTCGATGGGCTCGACGGGAGACTTCGAGGTGGCGATCGAAGAGGGGGCGACGCTGGTGCGCGTCGGCACCGCGCTCTTCGGGCACCGGCCGGGCTGAGCCGCTCAGAGCTCCTTGAGCTTCATCTTCCCTTCGTCGGTGAAGCGCACCTCGAAGCTGGTGCCGCAGTAGTGGCAGATGACCTCCTCGCGATCGACGAAGCCGTCGGGCCAGGGGTTGTTGGCGTTGCACGACGGGCAGTCGAACTCGAAGAGCTTCTTCGCCTTCGGCTTGTCGTCCTTGTCGTCGTCGTCCCAGTCGGTCATCGCGGCACCTCACCAGCGGTTCAAGAAGTCGCTCATCTCGTCGAGCGCCTGCGCGCGGCGGCGCTCCTCGTGCGAGAGGAAGGCGTCGAGCGCGGGCGGGAGCGTCGCGCCCGAAAGGAGCAGCGCCCGCGGGAGCTCCACCACGTCGACCTGCCCCTGGGCCACCACCGAGCACCGCCGCGCCCCGCCGGCCCGCGCCTCGCTGACGCCCACCACGTCGCCGCGCTGCGCGACGCCGAGCTCCACCGAGTCGTGATCGCGCCGCGCCAGCACCCGCACCTCGCCGACGAGCACCACGAAGAGCGAGTCACCCTCTTCGCCCTGCTGCATCAGCACCGAACGATCCGCGAAGCGCCGCAGCGTGCCCTGCGAGAGCAACGGCACGCCCAGCAGCTTCACCGCCGGTGACGCGGCGAGCACCGGGTCCGCCGACACCAGCTCCGGCACGGTCACGCGCTTCAGCTCGACCTTGAGGACGGGCGTGTGATCACCGGAGCGCTGCGTCACCTGGCTTCGACCTCCGCGGCAGGAATCGTGCGGTACTTCGAATCGATGTAGTCCATCAGCTCGAACATCGCGTCGCCGTACGGCGTGGCGTCCTCGCCAGTGTAGCCCTTCCGGTTGACCCAGAAGGTGCCCGAGTTGCACTCGCGCTCCCACTCGGGGAGCGAGTCGATGTCGCGGCCCTGATCGTCGGTGTTGCGGCAGTCCTTCGCGCCGGTGGTCTTGTTGACGTAGCAGCAGCGCCCGTTGGGGAAGACGTAGATCACCGGCCGGAGCTGGAGGTTCGGATCGACCACGAAGTTGTTGGCGATGATCGCCGAGGCCACGAAGCCCGACGGATCCATCCCGTAGCCGTGGAGCAGGTAGGCCACCGGGTAGCGCTGGTCGGCGTTGGCCGGGTCGCCGTAGCCGGGCGGCAGCGCGATGGCGTACTCCCACTTCGCCCCCAGCTTCGCCGAGGTGAAGCTCTCGGTGCGGTAGTCGGCCGCGGTGCTCTGGCCGAACACCGCCTGCGGCTTGGGCGCGTTGGGCCACATGTTGGCCACCCAGTTGAAGAGCGTCTGGAAGCGCGCCGTGGCCTGCTCGGCGGTGCCCACGTGGTCGCCCTCGCCCACCTTCACCTCCTCGTCGGTGCGCTGCTCCTTGCCGTAGAGCGTGAGGAGATCCTTCGGCACGTTCTTCCACGCGCGGTTCCACGGGTTGAAGTTGCCCGTCGCGCGATCGGTCATCCCGGGGATGTCGGTGAAGGCGCGGTACTGGCCGACCGGGGCCTCGCCGCGCGCCAGCTTCACCGCGGTGAAGAGGTGCCTGGCCATCAGGCCGAGGTTGAAGATGTCGTGGATGCCGCCATCGAGGAGCACGTTGAGGCGCGCCATCGCGGTGGGCTCGAGCTTGCGGAAGTTGGTGCGCCCGTCGAGCGCGAAGAGGCGCTTGCGGCCCTCGACCTCGTCGTACACGCCGTTGCCTTCGCCCTTGTCCTGCGTGCTCGCCACGCCGTCGAGGCCGAAGTCACGGAACGGCTCGCCCTGCTCGTAGCGCCAGTCGAGCTCGGTGCCGGTGGGGTTCGACTCGGGGTCGTAGTTGTCCTTGTTCGCGTCGGTGGGCGTGACGCTCGCGTTGGCGTTGCAGCCGCCGTTGCCGTCCTCGAAGGCGTCGGCGCAGCCGTCGAGGCCGACGTCGTCGAAGCGCTCGTGGGCGTTGTTGACGATCGGCTCGCCGTAGTCGCGCCGACCGTTCCCGTTGAAGTCGTACGCGAGGAGGATGCCCACCGGCTTCGTCTGCTGCCGGCACGGGTCGACGTTCCCCGCGTGCGCCAGCCAGTACAGCGTGTGATCGGTCTTGTTCGCCTTCACCGCGCCGCCGCGGCCCGCGCAGAAGGTGTTGGCGAACGAGAGCTCCTGCGACGGCGGGAGCGGCGTGACGATGTTCGCGGGCGCGCTGCAGAAGTCGACCGGCTGCTGATCGTCGGCGCAGAAGTACTGGTCCTGGTTGCCGTCGCAGAAGGTGATCGCGTCGACCGCGCCGGTGGGGTTGAACTCCGCGTTCTTGAGCCCGCGTACGCGCACCGGGTTGGTGCAGAAGTCAGCGGGCGGGTGGCGAATGTGCTCGGCGTCGATGCCCGGCGGCGCGAGCGGAGAGCTGGCGTTGTCGGTGAAGAAGTTCCCGTACGCCAGCATGAGGTCGGTCATCATCTTCACGTAGCTGTCGCGATCGAACGTGCCGCCGTTGTTCGTGACGTGCCAGTGGTTGAAGTCGTTGGGGTGCTCCCACTTGCCGGGCGTGGCCACGCGGGGGCTCGCGCAGGCGTTGATGACCGTGGGATCGTTGAGGCGCGTGGGATCCTGCTGCGTGATCGTCTCCAGCATCGCCCGGGAGCAGAAGCCCCCGGTGACGAACTGGTCCATGAAGCGCTGGAAGAAGGCCGCGTCGAGCGGCCCGCCGAGCGAGGCCACGCCGTCCACCTTGTCGGGGTTCGACGAGATGAGGCCCATGCCGCCGATGGCGCCCATCGAGACGCCGCCCAGCACGCGGTACGTGGTGCGGATCTTCGCGGGCGGCTGCGGGTCAGGCGGCTTGGTCCCGCTGCACGAAACACAGGTCACGACGGTGGCGAGCGCCACGAGAGGCGAACGACGCAAAGGCGGCTCCTGCTCGAAGGGAGTGGGGGTGGCGAGAGTAGAGAGTTCGCGCGTGAATAGCGAGGGGTGGCTGACAGTCGAGTCAGGCGTGCCGCGACATTCCTGTCCGGCAGGAGGACGAAAGATGAAGCGGTTCGCCCTGTTGCTCACCCTCGCGTCGACGGTCGCGCTCGCGGAGCCCTCGAAGATCGTCAGCGTCTTCGGGCCGGGGGAACAGACGACCTACGAGGTGAGCTACCTCGGCATCGTCGCGGGGCGCGCGCAGCTCACCGTCGGGTGGAAGATGCAGCAGTTCGGGCACGAGGTGTGGCCGCTGATCTGCCTCGGCGAGACGACGCAGGTGGGCGGCATCTGGCCGATCCGCGATCGCTTCATCTCGTACTGGGATCCGGTCGAGCGGCGCACGGTCGGCGCGGACTTCATCGTCGACGAGAACAAGTACCGCAAGAAGGAGCGCTACACCTTCGACCAGCCGAACAAGGTGGCGACGGTGAAGCGCCACATCGAAGGGAAGGAGCCGACCGAGCGCACCTTCGACATCGAGCGCGAGACGATGGACCTCGCGTCGGCGGGCTACAGCCTGCGCAACCGCGCGCTGGTGCCCGGCTCGGTGCACGAGCTCCAGATCTTCACCGGGGTGCACCACTACACGATGCACGCCACGGTGATCGGCCGCGAGAAGCTCTCGCACCCGCTCGGCGACCTCGACGTGTTCCGCGTCACCGTCAACGGCGAGTTCAACGGGAAGATGGAGACCCGCGGGCTGATCACGCTGTTCTACACCGCCGACGAGCGGCAGCTGCCGATCCGCGCCGAGGCGGAGTTCCTGTTCGGCAAGGTGCGCCTCGACGCGGTGAAGTACGAGCCGGGCCGGCGCTACTCGGGAGAAGAGTGATGCGATCCAACCTGACCTCGGCGCTGCTGCTCGTCTCGTCACTCGCGCTGGCCGCGCCTCCGCCCCCGGCTCCGCCGCCCGCGCCCGGCAAGCCGCTCGAGCTGCGCGCGCCGGCCCCGCTCAAGGTGAAGTCCGCCGTGGCGCCGCTCCCCCCGCTCAAGAAGCCCGCGAGCGCCCGCTCGCCCTTCCCCACCGACGCGGAGTGCATGGCGCTCGGCGCGGTGATGAACCCCATCCCCTTCGGGCCGGGCGAGACGCTGGAGTTCGACATCGACGCGCTCGGCGCCCGCGCCGGCACCATGACCATGCAGACGCTCCCGCTGCGGGACGGCGTGCTGCCGCTCGAGGTCACCGTCGAGACCAACACCTTCTTCAGCAAGGTGCGCCGGGTGAAGGGCGTGGCGAAGAGCGAGCTGTCGCCGAAGACGCTGCGCCCGTCGCGCTACTTCGAAGACGCGCACGAGAACGAGACGCACCGCGTGGCCGACGTGACGTTCCGGAAGAACAAGACCGCGCACCTGGTGAGCACCATCGACGGTCGCACCTGGCAGGAGGACCTCCGCTGGGGCAACGACGTGTCCGACGTCGCCGGCGCGGTGCACCTCCTGCGGGCGATCCCGGTGAAGGAAGGGCAGCGGCTGTGCTTCGACGTCTACGGCATCCGCCGCATCTGGCGGGTGTGGGGCAAGGTGCAGCCGCGCGAGCACGTGTCGCTGCCCGTCGGCGAGTTCGAGGCCTGGCACCTCGCCGGCGAGGCCGCGCGGCTCGACCTGCCCGACGCGCGCCGCGAGGTGCACGTGTGGGTGAGCGACGACGAGCGCCGGCTCCCGCTCGCCGCGCTGGGGATGATCGATCTCGGCGCGGTGCGCGCGACGATGAAGGCCTGGTCGCGCCCCGGCGAGAAGACGACCCGCGCCGAGAACAAGGCCAACATCAAGTGGTGAGCGTCACCGCTTGCGCCGGTACTTGCGCGGCTGCTTCTTGCGCTGGTTGCCGCGCTCGACGTCGGTCTCGTTCGGCGCCGCGAGCAGCGACTTGAGCGCCGGCTGAACGCCGAGATCCATCTCGCGGAGCAGCACCAGCCGATCGCGCTCCACGGCGGCCTTCTCGAACTCCATCTCGTCGGCCCAGGCCATCATCTGCGCCTCGGTCTTCTTGATGAGCTCGGCGATCTCCGCCTTCGAGAGCACCACCGCGGCCGGGTCGGCGGCGAGCGGGAGATCCATCGCGTCGCCGTCGTAGAGGAACTGCGAGAGATCGGTGATGGCCTTCTTCACCTGCGTGGGCGTGATGCCGTGCCTGGCGTTGTGCGCGGCCTGGATCTCGCGACGCCGCTCGGTCTCGTCGAGCGCCTTGCGCATCGAGACGGTGATCGAGTCCGAGTAGAGGATGACGCGGCCGTTCACGTTGCGCGCCGCGCGGCCGATGGTCTGAATCAGCGAGACGTGCGAGCGGAGGTAGCCCTCCTTGTCCGCGTCGAGGATCGCCACCAGCGAGGTCTCGGGGATGTCGAGGCCCTCGCGGAGCAGGTTGATGCCCACCAGCACGTCGAACACGCCCTTGCGCAGGTCGCGGATGATCGCCGTGCGCTCGATGGCGTCGATGTCGGCGTGGAGGTAGCGCACGCGCACCCCGACCTCCGCGTAGTACTCGGTGAGATCCTCGGCCATGCGCTTGGTGAGCGTGGTGACCAGCACCCGCTCGCCCTTCTTCGCGCGCACGCGGATCTCCTCGAGGAGATCGTCGACCTGGTTGCCGGCCTTGCGCACCTCGACGATCGGATCGAGCAGGCCCGTGGGGCGGATCACCTGCTCGACGATCACGCCCGCGGCCTTGTTGATCTCGTACTCGGCCGGCGTGGCCGACACGTAGATGCACTGCTTGTCGAACTCCTCCCACTCGGTGAACTTGAGCGGGCGGTTGTCCATCGCGCTCGGGAGCCGGAAGCCGAACTCGACCAGCGTCTCCTTGCGGCTGCGGTCGCCGCGGTACATCGCGCCGATCTGCGGAATGGTCTGGTGTGACTCGTCGACGAAGACGAGGAAGTTCTTCGGGAAGTAGTCGAGCAGGCACGGGGGAGGCTCACCGCCCGCGCGCCCCGAGAGGTGCCGCGAGTAGTTCTCGATGCCGTTGCAGAACCCGAGCTGCTCCATCATCTCGAGATCGAACATCGTGCGCTGCTCGAGCCGCTGCGCCTCGACGAGCTTGTTCTGGCCCTTGAGCTCGGCCAGCCGCTCCTGGAGCTCCACGCGCACGTTGCGGATCGCCTGGTGCCGCTGCTCGGGCTCGGTGACGTAGTGGCTCGCGGGGTAGATGGTCATCTTCGCCAGCTCGTCGAGCGTCTTGCCGCGCAGCGGGTCGAACTCGGTGAGCTTCTCGATGGAGTCGCCGAAGAACTCCACCCGCACCGCCCGGTCCTCTTCGTAGATCGGGTAGATCTCCACGGTGTCGCCGCGCACGCGGAAGGTGCCGCGGTGGAAGTCCATGTCGTTGCGCTCGTACTGACAGTCGACGAGCTTCTTCATCAGCGTGTCGCGCCCCAGCTCGTCGCCCTTCGCCAGCTTGACCGCCATGCCCACGTACGCGCGCGCGGTGCCGAGGCCGTAGATGCACGACACCGAGGCGATGATCACCACGTCGTCGCGGGTGTTGAGCGAGTGCGTCGCCGAGTGGCGCATGCGCTCGATCTGCTCGTTGATGGACGAGTCCTTCTCGATGTACGTGTCCGACGACGGCACGTACGCCTCGGGCTGGTAGTAGTCGTAGTAGCTGACGAAGTACTCGACGGCGTTCTCCGGGAAGAGCTGCTTGAACTCTCCGTAGAGCTGCGCCGCGAGCGTCTTGTTGTGGGCGATGATCAGCGCCGGCTTCTTCGCCCGGGCGATGACGTTCGCCATGGTGAAGGTCTTGCCCGAGCCGGTGACGCCCAGCAGCACCTGGTGCCGATCGCCGCGCGCGACGCCCGCCGACAGCTCCTCGATGGCGCGCGGTTGGTCGCCGCGCGGCGCGTACTCACTGACCAGCTTGAACTCAGCCATGGCGCAGCGGTTCTAACGCCACCGCAGACAACCGGCTGTCAGGTTTCGTCACGCCTCAGTGGATGAGCGTGCCCTTGCGCACCGCCTCGAACTCGTCGCCCTTCGTCCAGGTGGGCATCGCCGGCGCGTTCCCCACCGCCTGCCCGAGCTGGAGGTAGAGCTGCAGATCCTCCAGCGCGCCCGACAGATCCCAGTCGTCGCGCACCTCGTCGGACGGCTGGTGGTAGTGGGTGGCCTCCCACTTCTCGCGCTGCTCGCGGCCCCAGCCTTCCGGCCGATCGAGGAAGTCCTGACCGCTCGAGAAGTAGGCCGCGGGCACCCCGCGCCTGGCGAAGTTGAACTGGTCGGAGCGGTAGAAGAAGCCGCGATCGGCCAGCGCGTCGGGCTTCACCACCCGGCCCTGAGCGCGCGCCAGCTCGATGAGCAGCACGTCGAGCGACGACTTCCCCAGCCCGATGACGCTCACGTCCCGGGTGCGGCCCCAGATGTTGAGCCCGTCGATGTTGATGTCGGCGGCCATGCGCGTGACGGGCACCGGCGGGTGCTCGACGAGGTACTGCGAGCCGAGCAGCCCCTGCTCTTCGGCGGCCACCGCGGCGAAGAGCACGCTCCGCTTCGGCGGCTGCTGGCTCAGCTGCCGCGCGACGACCAGCATCCCCGCCACGCCGCCCGCGTTGTCCACCGCGCCGTTGAAGATCGCGTCTTCGCCCGGCGCCGCGCCCTCCCGCCGACCGAGGTGATCGTGGTGCGCGCTGTAGACGACGACCTCCTGGCGCAGCAGGGGATCGCTCCCGCGGAGCAGGCCGAGCACGTTGCCGGTGGTCTTCTTCGCCACGACCGTCGAGAAGCGCGTGCTGAGCGTCACCCCGAGCGGCACCGGCACGAAGCGCCGAGAGAGCGCCGCGGTGCGCAGCGCGTCGAGCGACTTCCCGGTGAGCGCCATCACCCTGCGGGTCGCCGCCTCGGTGAGCCACCCCTTCACCTGGAGCGAAGCCGGCGCGCCGCTGGCGGGGAGCTCGAACTGCTCTCCGCCCCACGAGGTCTGCACCACCGACCACGGGTAGCCCGCCGACGGCGTGGTGTGAATGATGAGGCACCCCGCCGCGCCGAGCCTGCGCGCCTGCTCGTACTTGTAGTCCCACCGGCCGTACCAGAGGCGCGCGCGGCCCGCGAAGAGCGACGGGTCGTCCTCCGGATCGTTGTTCATCACCACCAGCACCTTCCCCTTCAGGTCGGCGCCCTTGAAGTCGTCCCACTGGAACTCCGGCGCGCGGATGCCGTAGCCGACGAACACCAGCTCGGCCTGTTCGAGCGCCGACTCGGGCTGCTGATGGCCCGACACGGCGACGAAGTCGTCGCCGCTGGTGAGCTCGAGCGACGCGCCGTTCGCCGCGCGCGCCTTCATCGTCGTCGGGTGCCCGCTCACCCCGACCAGCTCCACCAGCTGGATCCAGCCGCCGTCCGGCGCCCCCGGCTCGAGCCCGAGCGCTTCGAACTGAGCGGCGATGTACTGCTGCGCGAGGCGATCGCCATTCGTCGCCGGCCCGCGCCCCTCGAGGAGATCCGACGCGAGGTACCGCATGTGGCCGCGCAGCTCGGCGGCAGAGAGCGTCGGGGCCTTCGTCGGCGGCGCCGCCGCGAGCAGGAGACTCAGCAACACCATGTCGCAGGAAGTAGCACGCAGCGCGCTGGAAAACTCCGCCTGCACGGTGTGACCCACGACCGCGCTGTCGCGGCCCACCCGCGCGCCGGTGCTCCACGCGCGTTTTCTTCCGCCTTTGCAGTGGCGCCCGTATTGCTCGATCGCCGCACACCCGATTGGAGCCCTCCATGAGTCGACTGCTCGCCCTGCTCGCCGCTGCCCTGAGCCTCACCGCCTGTGGACCGAAGGAGTGCGTCCTCACCGATGCCTCGAGCTGCCCCACCGACCAGGTCTGCGAGGCGGTGCAGGGGAAGGACAAGCCGCAGTGCTTCGCGCCGGTCACGCTCGAGGGGAAGGTGTTCGATCTGAGCTCCTCCGCGGGCATCGCGGGCGCGCAGCTCCTCGCGACCGACGAGAACGGCGCGCCCGCGGGGACGGCCACCATCTCCGCCAGCGACGGGAAGTACTCGCTGCGCATCCCCTCCACGCGCACCGGCGACCAGGGCGCCTTCGTGAGCCGCAAGGTGCTGCTGCGGAGCCAGGCGAAGAACTACCTGCCCTTCCCCTCGGGGGCGCGCGTCTCGCTGCCCATCGACACCGCGACCGCCACCCACGAGAAGGACGGCGCCCCGTGGATCGTGAAGAGCTCGCTGACCGACGTGGGCCTCAGCCCCGTCACCGGCTCCGAGCAGAACCGCCCGTCGGTGAGCGGCACCATCGAGCTGCCCGGTGACGACCGCACGGTGATGCTCGTGCTCGAGACCGGCAGCGCCGCGGGGCGCACCACGCTGGCCGGCGCCGACGGGAAGTTCACCTTCTTCAACGTGCCCTCGGGCGGCCTGAAGATCGGGGCGTACGCCAGGGGCGTGAACTACACGCCGGTCGAGGTGCAGGTGGCGAGCAGCGACGTCACCGGCGTGGCAATCACGAAGGCGGCCACGCCGACCGCGACGCTCAGCGGCAGCGTGCAGCTCGTCGCGGGTGCGAACAACGCGGGCACGAGCGTGGTGCTGGTCGTCGAGAGCACCTTCCTCGAGGCGCTCGGCCGCGGGGAGGTCGTGCCCGGTCTGCGCGCCCCCGAGCCGGGCGTGGCGCCGAACGTCACCGGCGGCTGGACCATCAGCGGCATCCCCGACGGGAAGTACGTGGTGCTCGCGGCCTTCGAGAACGACGGCAACGTCCGCGATCCCGATCCGAACATCTCCGGCACTCAGCTCCAGCGCATCACCGTCAGCAACGGCGCGCTCTCGGGCGCGACCAGCCCGTCGTTCAAGGTGACGGGCGCGGTCTCGATGGTGAGCCCGGGGCGCGAGGGCGTCGACGCGACGAGCGCCACGCCGACCTTCACCTGGGAGCAGTACTCGAACGCCGACGCCTACCTGCTCAAGGTGTTCGACTCGCTCGGCAACACGCTCTGGGAGAAGCCCATCGCCGACAAGGCGACGGTGTCGACGGTGTACGCCGGCCCCGCGCTGAGCTCGGGGCAGTTCTACCAGTGGCGCCTCACCGCGCTCCGCCGCCTCGAGCCCACCAGCCAGACCGAGGAGCTGCGCGGCCTCTTCCGCGTGGAGTGATCAGCACACCTTCCACGTGGTGCCGGCGGGCGTGTCCATGATCTCGATCCCGCCGGCCTTGAGCTCCGCGCGCAGGCGATCGGCCTCCGCGAAGTTCTTCGCCGCGCGGGCGTCGTTGCGCGCCTTGATCTGCGCCTCGACGTTCGCGACGTCGATCCCCCGCGCCCTCACCTGACGATCGCGCCGCGCGAGCAGCCAGGCCGACGGGTCCGACTCGAAGAGCCCCAGCGCGCTGGCGATCTTCCGCACCACCTCGCGCAGCGCGAGCAGCGTGCGGCCCACCAGCGGCTTGTCCTTCACCGGCGGCTTGTCGGTGAGCAGGTTGATCTCCGCGAACAGGCCGGACAGCACGCCCAGCGCGCCGCTGAAGTTGAAGTCGTCGCTCATCGCCTCATCGAACTCGCGGAGGAACCGCAGCGGATCGCCGTGCACCGCGCCCTGCCCGAAGTCCTTCCCGGCGATGCGCTCGTCGAGCTTCTTGAGCGTCTCGTAGAAGTACTCCACCCGCGCCTCGGCGTCGGCCAGCGACTTGTCCGAGAACGAGAGCGCCTGGCGGTAGTGCGTCGAGAGGAAGAAGTAGCGCAGCCCCTCGGCGTCGACCTTCTCGAGCGCGTCGCGCAGGCGCACCACGTTGCCCAGCGACTTCGACATCTTCGCGCCCTCGAGGTCGAGGAAGCCGCCGTGCATCCAGCAGTTGCAGAGCGTCTTGCCGCTGGCCGCCTCCGACTGGGCGATCTCGTTCTCGTGGTGGGGGAAGATGAGATCGAGCCCGCCGCCGTGGAGATCGAAGGTCTCGCCGAGGTACTTGCTGCTCATCGCCGAGCACTCGATGTGCCAGCCCGGGCGCCCCGCGCCCCAGGGCGACGGCCACGACGGCTCGCCCGGCTTGGCGGCCTTCCAGAGCGCGAAGTCCATCGGGTCGCGCTTGAGCTCTTCGTTCACCAGCTCACGCTCGCCCGCGCCAGACATCAGATCGTCGAGCTTCCGCTTCGAGAGCTTGAGGTACTCGGGGTACTTGCGGACCTCGAAGTACACGTCGCCCTTCGACTCGTAGGCGAAGCCACGGCTGATCAGCTTCTCGATGATCGCGACGATCTCCGGGATGGTCTCCGAGACCTTCGGCGAGACGTCGGGCGGCAGCAGGCGGAGCTGCTTCACGTCGGCCTCGAACTCGCGCACGAAGCGGGCCGCGAGCGCGATCGGGTCTTCGCCGGTCTCCTTCGCGGCCTTGATGATCTTGTCGTCGACGTCGGTGTAGTTGCGGACGTAGCGGACCTCGAAGCCGCGGTAGCGCAGGTAGCGCACGATGGTGTCGAACGAGGTGAAGGTGCGCGCGTTGCCGATGTGCACGAAGCTGTAGACGGTCGGCCCGCAGACATACACGCCCAGTTTTCCGGGGGTTATCGGCTGAAGCGGAACCTTCGCCTGCTGCATCGTGTTGAAGACGCGGATCTCAGGGGCACTCATGGGTGGGGGTACTTTACCCACAGGCAACCATTGGTGTCAGATGTGCGATACTTCGACACTTTCCGCTGATCCGAAGGAGTCCTCATGCCCCCCAATCCGAAGCGTCCTCAGAGCGGGGAGCCGATCACGGACGAGCAGGTTCTCCAGGCGGACGATCCACGGCCGCAGCGCGTGGCGCAGCTGCCAAGCGCGCCGGGGCGGCGTAGCGTGAAGAAGCCGGAAGAGCACATCCCCACGTCGATCTTCGATACCGAGGCAGATCAGGAAATGCAGGCTGAGTACGGGGTTCAGAGCGCAGACTACAAGCCGGCCTTCCTCTACGTGGAGCGCGGACCGGGAGCGGGCCAGCTCCTCGAGGTGAAGCAGGGCACGGTGGTCGTGGGCCGCGCGTCGGTGAGCGATCTGCGGCTCCAGCACCCGTCGATCTCCCGCCGGCACACGCAGATCAAGCGCGTCGGCGAGCAGTTCTTCGTGAAGGACCTCGGCTCGCAGAACGGCACCTTCGTCAACAAGCAGCGCATCGCCACCGAGGTCGAGGTGAAGCCGGGCGACACCATCGCCATGGGCAACGCCCTCCTCCGGCTGCGCGGGCCGCTGGCCAAGGGTGAGAAGCTGCCCGGGCAGTCGTCGCAGCAGCCGGCCCTCGCGCCTCCGCCGCCGGTGGCCGCGCCCGCTCCGGCCTCTGCGCCCGAGAAGGCGAGCCGCTCGCGCATCAGCACCGCCGTCGTCGCGCGCCCCTCGGGCCCGCAGCAGGCGACGCCGAGCACCACCGCCCTCAAGATCGCGGTCTTCGCCGGGGCCGTCGGCTTCAGCCTCGCCGCGGTCCTCGCCTTCGCGCTGGTGAAGGCGATGTCGAACGATCGCGCGCCGGTCGCCGTGGCCACCGCGCCGACCAGCGAGAAGTCCGAGAAGGACCGGCTGATCGACGAGGCCATCAAGCGCAAGATGGCCGATCAGCCCGCGGCGGCCGAGAAGGCGGCGCCGCAGGAGGAGGAGGTCGTCGTCGACGAGGCCGCGGTCTCGGTGAAGGAGCAGCCGAAGGCCCCGGCGGTGGTGCGAGCGCCGGTCGTCACCGCCGCCCCGAAGGTGGCCGCCATCGCGCCGAAGAAGGCCGCCCCGAAGCCCGCCGCCG
>JBMORD010000193.1:0-94498 GCA_049322495.1 Myxococcota bacterium
CAACGCGGTCCACGTCAACGCGCGCACGAAGCCCCGCGACGGAGGCCCCGCCTCGAAGAAGCGCGGCGCGAGCTGCAGCGACAGCCCCATCACGAAGAGGCCCACGAAGCCGAACACCTGCGCCAGCGCGTGCCCGCGGTGATGGTCGAGCGGCACCGGGTGGTGCGTCACGCGGAGGCTCCACAGGTCGAGGGCCCCCGTCAGCGCCCCGGCCGTCAACGTCAGGAGCAACGCCGCCACCACGAAGGGCCGCCAGTCGGCGCGCGCCACCGCCCGGGGCGCCTCCACCAGCGGCAGCCGAATCGTCACGCTCGACATCCGCAGAAGTCCTTGAAAGGGGAGCGCATGAGGGGCTCTTCTGCATCGCCCGAGCCACCAGCTTGTCATTCAGCGCTACCTGAGGTTGTTTCATCTCGAAACATGGCCGAACAGACTTCTGAAGTGAAGACGCCCTACACCTGCGAGTCGCCGTTCGAGCGCGGGGGAGGGCTGTGCAAGGTGTGCCGCCTGCTGCCGGAGTCGCCTCAGGGCCGCAAGTGCGCGCGCCTGGTGGCGCGGAGCGAGGCGATGCGGACGCTGCTCCAGCGGGCGGCGACGGTGGCCAACACCGACGCCTCGGTGGTGATGCGCGGCGAGAGCGGCTCGGGCAAGGAGGTCGTCGCCCGGGCGCTCCACGCCAACAGCCCGCGGCGGCTCAAGCCCTTCCTGGCGGTCAACTGCGCGGCGCTGCCCGGCGAGCTGCTCGAGTCGGAGCTCTTCGGCCACGCGAAGGGCGCCTTCACCGGGGCGCAGGCGGCGCGCAAAGGCCTGTTCGAGGCGGCCGACGGGGGCACGCTGTTCCTCGATGAAATCGCCGAGATGCCGCTGCCGCTGCAGGCGAAGCTGCTCCGCGCGCTGCAGGACGGAGAGATCCGCCGGGTGGGCGAGTCGCAGCCGGTGCACGTCGACGTGCGCATCGTGTGTGCGACGCACCAGAACCTGCAGCAGTGCGTGCGCGAGAAGCGCTTCCGCGAAGACCTCTACTTCCGCCTGAAGGTCTTCACGCTGGTGGTGCCGCCGGTGCGCGAGCGCGGCGAAGACATCCCCGTGCTGGCGAACATGTTCCTCGACCAGGAAGGCCACACCGGCGGCTTCACGCCCCGCGCGCTCCAGGCGATGCAGAAGTACCCGTGGCCGGGCAACGTGCGCGAGCTGCAGAACGCGGTGAAGCACGGCGCGGTGCTCTCGATGGGCAAGACGGTCGACCTCGAGCACCTCCCCGAGGAGCTCGCCATGCCCACCCTCGCCGCGCCCTTCAGCCCCGTCGCCGAGGGCGAGCTGGTGACGCTCGAGGAAGCCGAGCGCCGCCATGTGCTCCGCGTGCTCGAGGCGTGTCACGGCCAGCAGGTCGACGCCGCGCGCGTGCTGGGCATCGGCCGCACCACCCTGTGGCGCAAGCTCAAGGGCTACGGCCTCGACGCCTGAGCCGGGCACGGCGCGTGCACTGCCCGGACGCTCCCGGGGGTGCACATGGCAGGACCCTTCACCGCGTACTTCGAGGCCGAGCACGACGAGCTCGGCCGGCTGCTGCGCAAGAGCCTCGCCCCGCGTCGTGACGTCGACCCGACGTGGTTCGACGCGTTCCGTCGCCGGCTGCTGCAGCGCATCGCGGTCGAGGAGCGGGTGCTCTTCCCGACGCTCGAGCGCCGCGTGGGACGCTCGTTGCTGTATCGACCCGGGCTGACGAAGGACCACCGCGGGCTGGTCGCCATCTGCGCGCCGACGCCGCACCGGGAGTGGGTCGACGGGCTGTGGGAGCAGCTCGAGTTCCACCACGCGGTCGAGATGTCCGCCGACGGCTTCTGCGCGCAGTGCGACGAGTACCTCGTGGATCAGGCCGCGGTGGTGCTCGCGCGCGCGGCCACCATGCCCAGCGTCATCGTCGCGCCCTTCGAGGAGGGCAGGCGCGTGCGCGAGCGCATCACCGAGCTGCTCGCGCAGACCGTCGAGCTGGCGTGAGCGGTGCGCTCGGAGTTGAGTGTCAGCGTGACGCGACGGAGCGGGGTGTTGGTGTTGGGTCTTGCGGTGCTCGCCGCGCTGGTGCTGGTGAGACCCGCGCAGACGCCTGCGGTGCGGCTCGAGGCCTCGGCACGTCCGGTGCGCCTCGAGGCCTCGCCGGGCCATCCGCTCAGCAGTCCGGTCGCCGAGCCCGTCGAGCATCCTTCGCGGCCGCTGGACGCGCTCGAGCTGCCGTCGGCTCCTGTCGTCGCGTCGCCCACGGGGGCGAGTGACGCTGGCTCGCCTGCCCTCGTCGAAGAGGTGCGCGCGAGCGCGGACGCGTCGAGCCCTGCGGAGCAGGCGACCGGCCCGGAGCGGAAGCGGCGCGCGCTCGACGACCGCTTCGGTGCGCGGTGGGAGAAGGCGGGGCTCTGCGCCGATGACCGCTTCTCGGGCGAAGGCTCGCGGCGCGCGCGGCTGTTCGAGACCTTCGCGACGGTGCGCCGCGCGGGGACGCTCGTGCATCATGACCCGTCGGTCCCGGTGGCGGTGGTGGACCTCGCGGGCGCCGCGCTCGAGGACGCACGGCGCGTGGTGGTCTCGCTGCTCGGAGCGCGCGCGGACGTGCCGATGCCGAGCGTCTACGTCTACGCGAGCAACGAGCAGCTCCGCGACGTGGCGTGCGTCAACAACGCGTCAGTCGTCGGGTACTACGACGGCGCCATCCACCTCCCCGGAGATGACGTCGACCTCGTGCGCACCGTGAAGCACGAGCTGGTGCACCACGTGCTCAACGCGCTCTCGGTGCGCGGGCCGCTGTGGCTGCATGAAGGGCTCGCCCTCTACGCCGCCGACGAGCGCTGGTGGCAGGACCCGCGGCTCGGCCTCGTCGCGTGGCTGCGCGAGAAGCACCTGCCGTTCCCCGCGATGGCCGAGGCCTTCCCGCACACCGCGGATCCGCTCTTCGCGGGCGCGGCGTACTACCAGAGCTTCCAGATGATCAGCTTCGTCGGCCAGCGCGCGCGCAGGCCCGATTTCGGCTGGCTCGTCGAGGGGCTCGAGAGCGGGCAGCTCTCGACGCAGCGGTGCTTCGAGGAGGCCGTGGGGCTCGACGGCGCGGCGCTCGAGCAGGCGTGGTCGGCGTTTGTTCAGTCGAACTGAGCAGTGCGGCGAGGGCGCTCGACAACGCAAGTCACCCCGGCTCGCCTGGCGTGCCTGACGAGAGGATCAGCGTCGGCGGCCAGCGCGCGTGGAGGTCCGACGGCGCGGAGTTTCGTCGGTCGAATCGAGAGGCGGCTCCAGCTCCGCGTGCGCGCGAAGCGCAGCCACGAGACGTGCTCGCGGTCTGGGCGGACACGCCAGGGCTTCGCCGAGCACTGCTCCGTCAGCGCCTCGCAGCGCGAGCGATTTTCCCTTCTCGGCTGGCCGTCGTGAGTGTCCCATGCTCGTTCAGGAGACCAGCGATGCACCGAGCGCTGCAAGTGCGTCGAGGCGCGCCTCTCCGTCGAGGCCGCGCGCTGCAGGGACGAGCTTCACCGGTGTTCCGCGGGCGCGCAGCACCTCGTGGAGCTTCGTCTGCACCGCCGCCGTCCCGCTGATGAAGCGCACCAGGTCGCGCTCCTCGGCGGAGAGCGTGGACGGATCAGTCGTGGCGAGCTCGGTGATCAGCTCCGGCGCCAGCGCACGGTTGAGCACGATCGCCGCCGGCTGCACGCCCACGCCCTTCAGCGCGGCGGTGAGCTGCTGCGTCGTGCTCTCCGCGTCGGGGCGCACCGCGCTCACCAGCAGCACCTCCGTGTCTGCGCGCTGGAGCCAGGCCTGCGCGGCCTCGAGGCGCTCCAGCATCCGCACCAGCACCGGCTCCACGAGCAGCAGGAAGTCCGCGAGCTCGAAGAGCATGCGCGTGCCGCCGACGCGCGCCAGGCCGCCGAGCGCCGCCGTACCGCTGCGCACCAGGCTGCCGAAGCGGCCGCTCCGGTGCTGCGCCAGCCAGCGCAGCGCCTTCACCAGCCGCCCTTCGAGGAACGTGAGAAGACTCCCCGGTCGCTGCAGGAACTCGATGGCGTTGAGGCCCGGCGCCGTGTCGACGATGAGGTCGGTGAGCGCCGGGTCGCGCTCCGTCCACTCCGCCATCCGCGCCGCGGCGAGGATGTCCGTCGCTCCGGCGAGACGATCCGCCATCGCGAGGAAGAACGCGTTCGACTCGAGCCGCGCGCGCGCCGCGTCGTCGGAGCACGCCTCCTTCGCCCAGCGACGCAGACACTCGGGCGGCCGGAACAGCGCCGCAGAGAGCGTGGCGTGCCCCGGCACCGGCGCCTCGAGGTCGAGCAGCGTCAGCCCCAGCGCGCTCTGCAGCCGCCGCGCGGGGTCGATGCCGAGCAGCCCGACCTTGCGACCGGTTCGCGCCAGGGCGAGCGCGTAGCCCGCGGCGAGCGTCGTCTTGCCGACGCCGCCCGAGCCGAGCAGCACGTGCAGCCGCGCGCTCATCGTCGCGCCTCCGCAGGCGTGACGGCTCGTCGCGCGGAGCCCGTTGTGGGGCAGCGTGCTCGCGATGCGAGTAGCGGATCGTGCGCTGTGTGGCCTCGAGGAGCGGCCGAACAGCTTCGGTGGGCGGGCGTGGCGGCTCGTCGCGTGGAGCCCCTCGGCCTCGAGCGCCTGGTGACGCGGGTGACTCGCACATCGCCGTTCTGGGGGCCTGAACGTGTCGTGGAGCCGCACGTTCGCACCCCCAGAATTTCCGCGCGCGCTGCCATGAGTCGCTGATCAGCAGTTCGTCGCGCGAACCGCGTTTGAGGCGCGGCCGGAGTGCTTCGGTGGGCGTGCGTGGGTGCTCGCGGCGAGCGCTCCGTGATGCAGATGAGTCGCGCTGCGTCCTTCTGGGGGCCTGAACGTGTCGTGGAGCCGCACGTTCGCACCCCCAGAATTGCGGCGCGCGCTGCCATGGGTCGCTGATCAGCAGTTCGTCGCGCGACCCGCACTCGGCCGTGCGCTGCATGCCATTGAGGGGCGGCCGGAGTGCTTCGGTGGGCGTGCGTGGGTGCTCGCGGCGAGCGCTCCGTGACGCAGATGAGTCGCGCTGCGTCCTTCTGGGGGCCTGAACGTGTCGTGGAGCCGCACGTTCGCACCCCCAGAATCGCGGCGCGCGCTGCCATGCGTCGCTGATCAGCGCGTGGCACCACGTGCCGTCGCGAGAAGCGGATCCGCAGCGAAGTGTGTGCCCCCCGCGTCACACCGCGCTCGAGTTCGAGGGGCTGCCCCGCGACGAGCAGCGACGCCCACCGACCCGCCCCCACATCGCCCTCAAAGCTCCCGGCACGGCGCTCGCTCGAATCACTCACGCGCAACCGAAGCACTCGCGTCACGGCCCCACCTCCCCGCGCAGGAAGCCGCCCTCGAGCTCCCGCTGCAGCCCGCGCATCACCTCGCGCGGCGTCGGGTCTCCCGTCACCAGCAGCTGCTCCGCCAGCGAGAACACCCCGCGACTCGTGAGCCCCTCGAGCCGACCGCGCAGCTCCGCCTCCATCCGCGCGCGGCTGCGCAGCTCCGCCTCCACCGTCTCCACGCCCGCGCGCGCCCGCTCCGACAGCGCCACGCCGCGCAGGAGCGGCCCCCCTTGCGCCGCCACCCGCCCCGCGACGCTCCGGTTCACGAACGCCGCGAGCGGCCTGCGCCCGAGGTCCTTCTCGAGGCGCGGCATCAACTCCACGGTCTCCTCGACCGCGAGCTCCTCGGGCAGCGACACCACCGTCACCCCCACCCGCGATGGATCCGCCATCATCTTCAGCAGCCGCTTCACCTCGAGCGCCAGGAGCCCCGTCGCGCCGATGGTCGAGAGCGTCGCCGGCAGGTCGAGCAGCGACGCCCCGTGCCCCGTCGCCGGCGCGTCGACGATGAAGCGGTCGAAGCCGAAGCCCGCCTCGCTCGGCGCCAGCTCCACCATCCACCACAGCTGGCCGATGAAGAGCAGCTCCGCGATGCCCGGCGCCGCCTCGATGAGCCGCCGCATCTGCGGCCCGTTCATCACCTGCGCGTAGAAGCGCTCGAGGTGCAGGTGGTCGACGAAGTACCCGCGCAGCGCCTCCTGCAGCCGGTAGTTGAACACGCTCACCCGCGGCAGCACCTCGCGCGGCCGGGGAATCCACTTCCAGTCGGCCGCCCGCTCCGCCTCCATCGCCGGCAGCCCGAACCACGGCGCGAACGCCTCCGCCACCGTCCACTCCATGATCAGCACCCGCTCGCCGCGCGCCGCGAAGCTCATCGCCAGCGCGCCGGCCACGGAGCTCCGCCCGACGCCGCCTTTGCCCATCACGAAGACGATCGTCGGCAGCGCGTCCACGCCGCTCAGTCTGGACCCCTCGCCACGCCGCGCAATCGAAACGCGGCGACGTTCTCTTCTGAAACAGACCGGAAAGCCGAGGCCTGGGCCGCTTCTCGCCGAAACGCAGGAACTGCGTGGCGCCGCCTCACGGAATCGGGGTGTTGCTCTCAACAGCGCAGCACCTGCGACGAATTGCCGCAGGTACGGCCGGTGCAGAGCGGGCGCGACAGATTGCCGCACCCCCGCGGCGTCCGCGCTCCAGGAGGAGCTCCACATGACACACGGAAGCAAGCGGCTGCTGGCCGCGCTGCTCGCAGTGACGGCGACCGCGAGCCAGGCAGGCGAGACCCTGCAGGAAGTGATGAAGCGTCGAAACCTGAGCCAGCAGGACCTGCTGGCCGCGGCGAAGACCTACGTGCCCACCGGCAAGCGCGACGACTTCCTCGCGTTCAGCTCGGGCGGCCAGTCGGGCCAGGTCATCGTCTATGGCATCCCGTCGATGCGCATCCTCAAGTACATCGCCGTCTTCACCCCCGAGCCGTGGCAGGGCTACGGCTTCGACGAGGAGTCGAAGGCGGTCCTCAAGGGGGGCTCCATCGGCGGCAAGGACATCACCTGGGGTGACACGCACCACCCGGCGATCTCCGAGACCAACGGCGACTACGACGGCCAGTTCCTCTTCATCAACGACAAGGCGAACCCCCGCCTCGCGGTCATCGACCTGCGCGACTTCGAGACGAAGCAGATCGTCACCAACCCGCTCTTCAAGAGCGAGCACGGCGGCGCCTTCGTCACCCCGAACACCGAGTACGTGATGGAGGCCGTGCAGTATGCGGCCCCGTTCGAGAGCGGGTATGTGCCGCTCGATCAGTTCAACGAGAAGTACCGCGGCGGCCTCACCTACTGGAAGTTCGACCGCACCAAGGGCCGCATCGTGCCCGAGGAGTCGTTCAGCTTCGAGCTGCCGCCCTACAGCCAGGACCTGTCGGACTCCGGCAAGGCCGTGTCCGAGGGCTGGGGCTTCACCAACTCGTTCTGCTCCGAGCGCTACGTCGGCGGCATCGAGCTCGGCCGCCCGCCGTTCGAGGCCGGCTGCTCCGCGAAGGACACCGACTTCCTCCACGTCACCAACTGGAAGAAGGCCGCCGAGCTGGTGAAGGCCGGCAAGGCGAAGAAGATCAACGGCCACAACGTCATCACCATGGAGACGGCGATCAAGGAAGGCATCCTCTTCCTCATCCCCGAGCCGAAGAGCCCGCACGGCGCCGACGTCACCCCCGACGGCAAGTACATCATCGTGTCGGGCAAGCTCGACACGCACACCAACGTGTACTCGTGGGAGAAGATCAAGGCCGCCATCGACGCGAAGAAGTTCGAGGGCAAGGACGCGTACGGCATCCCCATCATCGCGATGAAGGACGCGCTGCATAAGCAGGTCGAGCTCGGCCTCGGGCCGCTGCACACCCAGTACGACGCCAAGCCCTGCATCGGCTACACGTCGCTGTACGTCGACTCGCAGGTCGCCAAGTGGGACTACTGCGAGGGCAAGGTGCTCGACAAGCTGTCGGTGCACTACAACATCGGCCACCTCATGACGATGGAAGGCGACTCGCGGAACCCGAAGGGCCGCTACCTCGTCGCCCTCAACAAGCTGGCCATCGACCGCTTCAACCCGGTCGGCCCGCTGCACCCGCAGAACCACCAGCTCATCGACATCAGCAACGACAAGATGCAGCTGCTCTACGACATGCCGCTGCCGCTCGGCGAGCCGCACTACGCGGTGGCCATCAGCGCGGGCACCCTCAAGCCGGGCGTGCGCTACAAGGTCGGCACCAACAGCCGCACCGACGAGAAGCACCCGGGCATGGTGCGCGCCGGCGAAGAGAAGATCGTCCGCTCGCCGGGCAAGGTCGAGGTGTTCGGCACGCTGATCCGCTCGCACATCACGCCGGAGATCATCGAGGTCGAGAAGGGTGACGAGGTGACCATCAACCTCACCAACCTCGAGCGCGCCGAAGACGAGACGCACGGCTTCACCATTAGCACCATGAACGTGCACGCCTCGGTCGAGCCCGGCAAGACCATCTCGCTCAAGTTCAAGGCCGACCGCGAGGGCGTCTTCCCCTACTACTGCACCGAGTTCTGCTCGGCGCTGCACCTCGAGATGCAGGGCTACTTCCTCGTGAAGCCCAAGGGCTACAAGGCCGCCGCGGCCACCACGCAGAAGGCCGAGTACACCAAGGCCGACTACGAGAAGCAGTACAACACCTGCGTCGAGACCCAGAAGGTCATCGACGGCGTGGTGGCGTGGATCACCTCGACCAACTTCAAGGACTTCCCCGACGCCGTCGCGCTCGTCGACGACGCCACCGACCAGCTCAAGGCCGCCGAGGAGCCGAAGAAGAAGATGGAAGAGGCCGTGAAGAAGGAAGACTGGCAGAACGCGACGCTGTGGGCCGGCCAGTGGTGGCAGTACCAGGTCAAGGCCGCCGACATCGGGCTCCGCGTGAAGACCTACCTCGAGCAGAAGGGCGCGAAGAAGATCAAGTAACGCCTCAGCTCAGCTGAAGTGCGCGAGGCGGGGGCCGCGAGCTCCCGCCTCGTTTGCTTTGGTGCATTTCACCGCCCGCGCGCAGTCGGTTCCTGCGGCCTCCACGCTTCACGGGGTTTCATTCTGAAACCACGCCAGGCGAACCTTCGTCAGTCCGCATGGTTGGGGGGCCCGGCGCCGCGCACGCGACGTGCAGAGCGCCGAGTCGTCTCACTCATTCCCACCGGAGTTTCAAAATGAAAAGGCTGCTCACCGCTGTGCTCCTCACCTCGACCCTCGCTTTTGCGGCCGACAAGCCCGCCGAGGCGAAGCCCGACCCGAAGCTCGTCGCCGAGGGCGCGAAGCTGTTCGCCGAGAAGACCTGCCTGGCCTGCCACGGCAAGGACGCGAAGACGCCCATCATGCCGGACTACCCGAAGCTGGCCGGGCAGAACGCGCTCTACGCCGAGAAGCAGATGCTCGACATCAAGTCGGGCGCGCGCAGCAACGGCAACACCGCGGCGATGAAGGGCATCATGCCCCTGGTCAACGAGGCGGAGATCAAGGCCCTGGCGGCGTACCTCGCGAGCCTCAAGTGACGCGGCACGCTTCAAGCATTGACTGCGCTCAAGGAGACCCCATGAAGACCATCGCTCGCATCGCCGCCGCTTCCCTCGCCCTCGTCGCCTTCGGCGCCTTCGCCGGACCGCCCGCGCCGAAGAAGGAGGGCATCGAGGGCAAGGGCTACAAGTGGAACGCCCAGGAGGGCGAGAAGATCGAAGCCCTCAAGATGAAGGGCGACGCGAAGGCGGGCGAGGAGGCGTACGAGGTGTGCTCGGCCTGCCACCTGCCCAGCGGCGCCGGCCGCGCCGACGGCACCTTCCCGCAGCTCGCCGGTCAGCACTCGACGGTGCTCATCAAGCAGATCGCCGACATCCGCGCCGGCCTGCGTGACAACCCCATCATGTACCCGTTCGCGGCGACGCTCACCGACCCGCAGGAGCTCGCCAACGTCGCGGCGTACATCGAGACCCTCAAGATTCCCCGCGACAACGGCCGCGGCCCGGGCACCGACCTCGAGACGGGCAAGAAGCTCTACGAGCGCGACTGCAAGACCTGCCACATGCCCAACGGCGAGGGCGACAAGGACAAGTTCTACCCGGTGCTCGCCGGCCAGCACTACAAGTACATGCTGCGCCAGGCGACGGAGATCCGCGACGGCAAGCGCCGCAACGCGAACCCCGACATGGTGAAGATCATCAAGCCGTACACCGACAAGGAGATCGACGCGATCGTCGACTACATGTCGCGCCTCGAGATGCCGACCCACGGCGCGGCGCCGAAGAAGAAGTGACTCCCGAGCGCGGGCGGCGGCCCCTCGGCGTCGCCCGCGCTTCCTTTCCTGCTTCCCCTCAGCGCCACGCGTGACGCTCCGGGCCCCCCTCCTCCGGAAGGAACCTGTCATGTCTGCCGCAGCCTCTTCGCCCCGCCAGTCTCCGCTGATCAGCGTGCTCGCCATCGCCGCCATCGCCGCGATGGTCGCCGCGTACTTCATGCCGGTGTGGTGGGTGTCGCTGACCGCGCCGAACTACCCCGCCGACGCCTTCCCCGACGGCATCAAGATCATGTTCGGCTTCACCGGCGTCACCAACGGCTGCACCTCGGCGCCGAAGACGAGCCGCCACAACCAGGAGACGACGCAGGAAGACCTCGGCTGGCGCTCCCAGGAGGGCGGCATCGAGAAGGAGCCGGCGGACAAGAAGCCCGAGGCGGTGCTCGACTGCATGCACGAGATGAACACCATCAACCACTACGTGGGCATGCACCCCATCGGCGTCGGCGCGCCCGTCGAGCGGCTGCTCTCGAAGTACATCATCGGCCTCTTCGCGGTGGCCCTGCTGGCCTTCGCGCTCGGCTCGCAGAAGGCGCGGGTGGGCGTGCTGGCGGTGGGCTTCGCGGGCGTCTCGGGGTGGATGGGGTTCGACCTCTGGGGCCGCGGGGTGCTCGCCGAGCACGTCAAACAATACATGGAAGACGCGGCCAAATACTTCAACGACGCCGAGCGCATCGCGCGCTGGGGTGACAACCTCACCCGCGCCGTCACCATCGTGGCGGTGGTGCTGGTGGTGTTGATGGTGGCCATCACCCTCGCCTCGGCGAAGTGGCCGCGCTTTCAGCTGGTGCTGGGCATCGTGCCCGCGCTGCTGCCGGGCTTCTTCATCGGCGCCTTCGCCGCGTGGCTGTACTTCTTCGGGCACAACATGCACCCCTGGGGCGCCTTCACCGTGAAGCCCTTCATGCCCACGGTGTTCGGCGACGGGAAGGTGGCCCAGTTCTCGACGCACTCGTACCCCACGGCCGCCTTCGCGCTGCTGGTGGCGGTGACGGTGCTGCTGGCGGTCGCGGTGCTGCGCCGCCGCGTCGAGTACCTCGAGGCGGGCAAATGAGCTCGCGGCTCGACCAGGGCGAAGCCCCGGAGCGACGCTTCCCGTGGCGGGTGGCCCTCGTGGCCGGCCTCGTCGCGGTGTTCGCCGTCGCCGCCCCCGACGACGAGAAGCCGGAGCCCGACATGGCGCTCCCCTCGGCGGCGAACTGGGGCGACTCCAACAGCAAGACGCCGCGGCCGAGCGCGCCGAACCGCACCGACGTGCCCTGGCTGCAGCCGCTCATCGACGCCGCGCCCGAGGGCGGGGTGCTGGCGCTCGAGCCCGGGCGCTACGCGGGGCCGGTGCTGGTCGACAAGAAGCTCCTCATCGACGGCGGCGGGAAGGTCATCATCGACGGCGGCGGCAAGGGCACCGTCTTCACCCTCGAGGCGAGCGGCGCCACCCTGCGCGGCCTCACCTTCACCGGCTCGGGCAGCTCGCACAACACCGACGACACCTGCCTCAACGTGCGCGGCCACCACAACCGCATCGAGGACAACCGCTTCGAAGACTGTCTGTTCGGCATCGACCTCAAGCAGTCGAACGAGAACGTGGTGCGGAAGAACTTCATCCGCTCGCTGCCGGTCGACCTCGGCATCCGCGGTGACGCGCTGCGCCTCTGGTACTCGATGAACAACGTCGTCGAGGAGAACGAGGTCGTCGACTCGCGCGACGTGGTGGTCTGGTACAGCAATGGCAACCACATTCGCAGGAACGTGGGGCGCCGCAGCCGCTATTCGTTGCACTTCATGTTCTCGCAGCACAACGTCGTCGAGGACAATCAGTACTTCGAGAACTCGGTCGGCATCTACGTGATGTACACGGATGGCGTCGAGATCCGGAACAACCTCATCTCGCACTCGCTGGGCGCCACCGGCATGGGCATCGGCTTCAAGGAGGCGTCCGACTCGGTGGTCGACGGCAACACCATCGTCTACTGCGCGCTGGGCATCCTCTCGGACCTCTCGCCCTTCCAGCCCGACTCGACGCTGAGCATCAGCTGGAACCGCATCGCCTTCAACGGCGTGGGCATGAGCTTCATCGGCGACAAGGGCGGCACGGTGCTCGAGGGCAACGTCTTCGAGGGCAACATCGAGCAGATCGCCCGCACCGGCGGCGCGCGGCTCGACGACACCTTCCGCGGCAACTACTGGGACGACTACCAGGGCTTCGACCGCGACGCCGACGCGGTGGGCGACACGCCCTACGAGCTGTACGTGTACGCCGACCGCCTGTGGATGGAGGAGCCCACGGCGAAGTTCTTCAAGAACGCGCCGCTGATGGAGGCCATCGACTTCCTCGAGCGGCTGGCGCCCTTCTCGACGCCGGAGCTCCTGGTGCGCGACGAGGCGCCGCGCTTCATGCGCCCCGACCTGTCGGCCCCGCGCGAGGCGGTGCACGCGCCGCGACGCCCGGGGACGGGCGGGCCCGCCGAGCCCGCGCGCCCGGGTGAGGTCGGCGACGACGGGACCATCGGCGGGCGCGACGAGGAGGGCTCGCGATGAGCGACGAGACGAAGACGCCGGAGCTGAAGAAGGTCTCGAACCCGCGGGTCGACGAGCAGCGGCGCAAGCTGCTCCAGGCGGCGGCGGTGGGCGCGGGCGTGGTGGGGCTGTCGATGACCGGGCTGCTGCCGGTGCTGCTGCGGAAGGACCAGCGGCTCCGCCCGCCGGGCGCGCTCGACGAGAAGGACTTCCTCGCCTCGTGCATCAAGTGCGGCCAGTGCGTGCAGGTGTGCCCGGTCAACGCGCTCAAGCCGGCCGACCTGCTCGACGGCTTCGGGGTGGGCGTGCCGTATTACGAGCCGCGCACGCAGGCCTGCGACTTCTCGTGCGACGTGGGCCAGTGCATCCTCGCGTGCCCGACCGGCGCGCTCACCTACCACAAGCCCACCTTCCTCCCGGTGCAGGACGGCACGGCGGTGCCCGCGCCGCCGGTGCTGCTGGCCAAGGAGCACGAGCCCGAGCCGACGCTCAACGTCACCGAGCGCATGGGCCTCGCGCGGCTGGCCAACCCGCAGGCGTGCCTCTCGGTGCAGGGCAGGGGCGTCAAGGGCAGCGCGCGCGGCGAGAAGTTCCGCGGGAAGAAGCGGTGGTCCGACGTCGACCGCTGGAAGCCCCAGCCGGTGCGCGAGCACGAGTACGACCTCGAGCGCTGCGACCTCTGCGTGCGCGAGTGCCCCATCAAGGGCGCCATCTCCATCGAAGACGTCGACGGCAAGCCGACGCCGGTGGTGCACGCGGAGTGCGTCGGCTGCGGCGTGTGCGAGATGATGTGCCCCGCTGAGCCGGCGGCCATCGTCGTCGACGCGCGCAAACCCTGGAGCGCGTCATGAACCGGACCCTGGATCAGCTGCGCATCATGTTCGGCGGCGAGCCGCGCAAGCCGGCGCCCGACGACTTCACTCCGCGCGCGAAGGACATCCACTCGACGAAGAAGCTCCACAAGAAGGACTTCCTCGAGATGGCGGAGCGCGACGAGGCGTACCGCAAGCGGCAGACGTGGAAGAAGCGCCGCTGGGCGGTGCTGCTGACCGTCAACCTGCTCTTCGTGCTCTCGTACTGGGTCGACGTGCAGCTGGTGGAAGGCTCGCTCTCGGGCAGCCGCTTCCTCGGCTTCCACATGATCGACGTGAACGCCGCGCTGGGCCTGATGCTGGCGCACAAGCACCTCATCGTGAACCTGCTCATCGGCACGGGCACGGTAGGGCTGGTGTGGTTCCTCCTCGGCGGGCGCTCGTTCTGCTCGTGGGTGTGCCCGTACCACTTCCTCTCGGAGTGGGCCGAGAAGCTCCACCTGTACCTCGCGGCGAAGAAGCTGGTGAGGGACCACCCGCTGCACCGCGGGCTGCGCACCGTCATCTGGGCCACCTTCGCGCTGCTGGCGTACGCCACCGGCTACACGGTGTACGAGACCATCTCGCCGACCGGCATCACCTCGCGCGCGCTCATCTACGGGCCGGGCGTGGCCTTCGGCTGGGTGCTGGCGCTGCTGGCCTTCGAGGTCGTCTACTCGCGGCGCGCGTGGTGCCGGTACCTGTGCCCGGTGGGCCTCACCTACGGCGTGGTGGGCACCTTCTCGCCGGTGCGCATCGAGTACGACCTCTCGCGCTGCGCCCACGAGGGCGAGTGCAAGAAGGTCTGCCTCGTGCCGCACGTGCTCGACCACATCACCAAGGGCCGCGCCACCAGCGAGTACCTCACCGTCGGCCCCGACTGCACCCGCTGCGGCATGTGCGTCGACGTGTGCCCCGGCGGCGCGCTCACCTTCTCCATCGCCGGCGTGACGCGCCGCGCGCCCCCGTTCGACTTCCCGAAGAAGGACTCGCCCGTGTGTGACCCCGCAGCTCCGAAGCAGGAGCCCAGCCAGGAAGGAAAGACTCCATGATTCGGCTCCAGGGCCTGACCAAGGTCTTCAAGCGCCTCAAGGTGCTCGACGCGCTCGACCTCAAGGTCGACACCGGCGAGCGCATCGCCCTCATCGGCAGCAACGGCGCGGGCAAGACCACCATGATCCGCTGCATGCTCGGCGAGTACACCTTCGCCGGCGACGTGATGCTCGACGGGAAGAGCCCGCGCGCCTACCGCCGCGAGGTGCTCAGGAAGGTGGGCTTCGTGCCGCAGCTCCCGCCGCCGCTGAAGATGCCGGTGAAAGCGCTGCTGCAGTTCTCCGCCGCGGTGTCGGGCACGAAGGTCTCGGCCATCGAAGACGTCGCCGCGCGCCTGGGGCTCGACGTCAAGGCCTTCGCGCACCAGCCCTTCTTCAAGCTCTCGGGCGGGCAGAAGCAGAAGCTGCTCATCTCCATCGCGCTCGGCCGCGACGCGGAGCTGCTCATCATGGACGAGCCCGCCGCCAACCTCGACCCCGAGGCGCGCCACGCCTTCTTCTCGCTGCTCGCGGAGCGCGCGGCGAAGGCGACGATGATCATCTCCAGCCACCGCCTCGACGAGGTGGCGGCGCTGGTCAACCGCGTCATCGAGCTCGACCGCGGCAAGGTGGTGCTCGACGACAAGGTGGCCGACGCGCCGCTCACCGGCGTGCTGGCGTGCACCGTGACGCTCCGCCGCGCCGACCCGGCCATCGCGAAGGCGCTGCGCGAGTGGGGCTTCACCGACGCGGGCGAGGGCGTGGCGTGGACCGGCACCGTCGCCGGCGCCGACCGCCTGCGCTTCATGGGCATGCTCTCGCGCTACGTGGGGCTGCTGGTGAAGGTCTCGCTCGAGGAACAGCACGTCGCGCTGAGGGTCGTCTCATGAACGCGCGCGCGGGCTTCGTGCTCCTGCTCGTCGCGGCGTGCACCGGCGCGAGCAGCGACGGGCCGGTCGACATCAAGTGGGACCGCGACGTGTGCAGGGCGTGCAGCATGGTCATCTCCGACCGGCACTTCGTGGCGGAGATCCGCGGCGGGCCGAAGAACGCGGTGGTGAAGTTCGACGACCTCGGCTGCGCGCTCAAGTGGCTCGACGAGCAGCCGTGGGCCAACGAGCCGGCGACGCGGCTGTGGGTGGCAGATCAGACCGACGGCCACTGGCTCGACGGGAAGACGGCCCGCTACGTGGCGGGGAAGACCTCGCCCATGGGCTTCAACTTCGGGGCGGTGGCGGGCGGTACGGAAGGCAACGACTTCGAGGCGCAGCGCGAGGCCGTGCGCGCCTTCTTGCGGAGGAAGCAGCAATGAGTCACCTCGCGTTGACGGCGAAGATGGACATGGCCGAGTCGGTGCGGGCGAAGTGGTTCTTCGTCTACACGCTCATCTTCGGAGGCATCGTCGCGGCCTTCTTCGTGTTCGGCGTCACCGAGTCGCGCGTGCTGGGCTTCATGGGCCTCTCGCGGCTGCTGGTGACGTACATCCAGCTCGCGATGGCCATCATGCCCATCTTCATCCTGCTGACGACGGTGCGCAGCGTCGCCGGAGACCGCGAGGCGGGCGTCTTTGAGTACCTCCTGTCGCTGCCGGTGTCGCTCTCGAGCTGGTACTGGGGCCGCATCTTCGGGCGCTTCTTCACGGTGTTCCTCCCGGTGTTCCTCGCGATGCTCGCGGCGGCGCTGTGGGCCACCTTCAAGGGCATCGAGGTGCCGTGGCGGATGTTCGGCATCTACACCGGGCAGCTCGCGGCGATGTCGTGGTGCTTCCTCGGGCTGGGCATGCTGCTGTCGACCTTCGCGCGCTCGACCGACGTGGCGCAGGGCTCGGCCTTCGTGCTGTGGCTGACGTGCCTGCTGTTCCTCGACCTCATCCTGCTCGGGGTGCTCATCCAGGGCCGGGTGTCGCCGGAGGTGGTGGTGGCCATCGCCCTGGTCAACCCGCTGCAGGTGTTCCGCACCGGCGCGCTGATGCTCTTCGACCCGCAGCTGGTGGTGTTCGGCCCGGCGGCCTTCGTCATCTACGACTGGTTCGGCGGCCCGAAGTTCATCGCGTACTCGATGCTCTACCCGGTGCTGCTCGGCACCGTGGCGGCCACCATCGGCTACTTCAACTTCAAGCGCGGCGACCTGGTGTGAGATGAGGCGGCTCGTCGTGCTCGTGCTCGCGCTGTCGTGCGGCAGGCCGCCGCCGGAGCCCGCGCAGGTGACGGCGACGAGGCCGCTGCAGCCGCTCGTCGACGCCGCGCCCGAGGGCTCGACGCTGGTGGTGCCCGCGGGCACCTGGAGCGGCCCGGTGACGCTGACGAAGCGGCTCACGCTCGACGGGCGGGGCCGCGCGGTGCTCACCGGCAACGGGGCGGGCACGGTGGTGACGGTGCGCGCGTCGGGCGCGGTGGTGAAGGGGCTGCGCCTCACCGGCAGCGGCATGAGCCACGACGCGATGGACGCCGCGGTGGTGGTGGAGGCCGACGACGTCGAGGTGCGCGAGAACGTGCTCGACGACGTGCTGTTCGGCGTCTTCGTGAAGGGGGCGCACCGCGCGCTGGTGTGCGGCAACGACATCAGCTCGAAGCGCGAGGAGCCGAGCCTCCGCGGCGACGGGGTGCGCGTGTGGAACGGCACCGGGGCGCGGGTGTACGGCAACGACGTGCACGACACGCGCGACGTCTCGCTGGCCAACGCGCGCGAGAACCTCGTGTCGCACAACCGCATCGCTGGCGGGCGCTACGGGCTGCAGCTCGTCTTCGCGCCGCGCAACACGCTCGAGGACAACGCGCTCGAGGGGAACCTCACCGGCATCGCGGTGCTGTACTCGGACAGCGTGACGGTGCGGCGCAACCTGGTGGCGCACTCGTTCGGGCCGTCGGGCGCGGGGCTGGCGTTCAAGGAGAGCGGCCAGTGCATCGTCGAGGACAACGACGTGGTGCACTGCGCGGTGGGCGCGAAGACGAACGCGCCGACCTCGCCCGAGGCCATCATCACCTTCAGCCGCAACCGCTTCGCGCACAACGTGGCCGGCATGGACTTCTACGGTGAGAACGGCGGCCACCTGCTGCACGACAACCGCTTCGAGAAGAACCTGGTGCAGGTGTCGGTGAGCGCGGCGATGAGCGCGCGGAACAACGACTGGCGCGGCAACACCTTCGACGACTACGAGGGCTTCGACCGCGACCACGACGGCGTGGGCGACGTGCCGTACGAGCTGTACGCCTTCACCGACCGCCTCTGGCAGGAAGAGCCCCACGCGCTGTTCTTCCGCAACGCGCCGGCGCTGGAGCTGCTCGACTTCCTCGAGCGCCTCGCGCCCTTCACCTCGCCGGAGCTGACGCTCGCCGATCCCCAGCCGCACCTTGCCGCGCAGGAGCCTCCGAGGGCGCCCGGCGCGTTCCACCCGTCGTGCCCGTAGGAGCCACCCCATGTCTCGTCTCGTCGCAGCGCTCGCGCTGTCGCTCTCGTCGCTCGCCGTCGCCCAGGACATGCCGCCGTCGGAGGTGGCGCAGGGCAACCAGCTCGTTCACGACGTGGCGAAGCTGGGCTCCGGCGCGCGGCTCAGGGAGCTGCTGACGAAGAACCCCGCGCTGCTCAACGTGAAGAACGTGCGCGGCTCGACGCCGCTGCACCTCGCGGCCATCAACCCCGACCCGACCGCCATTCAGGTGCTGCTCGAGAAGGGCGCGGAGGTGAACGTCGCGGACGACGAGGGCTTCACGCCGCTCCACATGGCGGCGTTCCACCGGCAGTCGGACTACGCGCTGCTGCTGCTCGAGGCCGGCGCCGACGTGAACGCGAAGACCACCGCGGGCCGCACGCCGCAGGCGATGGCGGAGAAGGCGCGCGCCGACGAGACGGCCGGCGTCATCGCGCTGTGGGTGCTCAAGGGCTGCAAGCCGAAGCAGGGGTGCGGCATCGGCATGCCGCGCGCGGTGAAGAAGCTCGTGCAGTGACGGCATTCACTCCAGGCTCCTCGTGCTGTCTTGCATGTCATGCCCACGTGGCCTTTGCTCCCGTCTCCCCAGAGATGGAGCACATTTGAACGCCCTGGTCCGACGCCCCCCGGTTCGCCTGGCTCTCTGTATCTTCGTCGCGATGTCTTCAATCGGTCGCGCGCAGGTCGTCGGCCCGCTTCAGGTCGTCTTCTCGGAGCCTGCCGCCATCGAAATCAAGACGGCGATGAGTGCCTTCGACGCCATTCGCACGTCAGGCATTGAATTCAGGTACCCTCAGGGTGGGTGTCACGCACGGGCACACGCGATGTCCCGAGTGCTGAGCTCCCGCAGCATCGCGCATGGGAAGGTCTGGGTGTTCTCGCCCTCGTCCATCGTCATGCTCGACCCGAACGCCGTTTCGGAAGGTGGCAGGTTCACCTGGGGCTACCACGTTGCGCCGTTCGTCAATCTGCAGGGCGGCGGCAAGGCCGTCTTCGATCCATCGCTCTTCGGGAATGGGCCAGTTCGACTCGAGAACTGGCTGGGCGCGTTGGACTGCCCCGCGTGCAAGGTCGTCTTCGTAGACAAGGAGTACTACAGCTTCAACACCACTGCAGGTGCCGTCTCCGGCTTCTGGAAGTGTGACGGAGGCTGTGGCGAACAGAAGTGGTTCGAAGAAGAACTCGCCCTCAACGACGTCGCCATGGCGCTCATCACGAGGCTCAAGGCGCCTGCGGTCGAGGCGGCGGAGCGGGCCGCGGCGGAATCACTGGTTGGGAACATCTGTGTCCTTGGGCGGGTGTTCAGACCCAGCCTCAAGAAGAATACCTGCAGTCCAGACGTCGCCGCGGACTTCGAAGCCAGGAACAAAGGGCTGCTCGACCGATACCGGGGGACGTTCACGGAGCGCGTGAAACACTGGTCCTCTCTTCGCTGAGGCGTGTGTGGCGACGGAAGGTCGAGGTCGTTTGCTCACCCTGCGGCTGTGGTGCGGCTGAAGGTGCGGTTCAGCCACCCGTGGAACGCGTGGAAGCCCGTCGGCTTGAGGTGCATCAGCACGCAGGCGCCGGGCACCACCTCGAGGTGGCGCTCCTTCGCCAACGCGACCGCCTCCGGTGACTCGGAGCCCTGCTGCATCCACACCTTCGTCAGCCCGAGCTGCGCGCACTCCTCGACGAGCTTCGTGGTCTCGGCCGGCGGCACCACCGTCACCACCAGGTCCGGCTTCACCGGCAACGCCGCGAGCGAACGCCAGCTCTTCTCGCCCGCGACCTCGTCGACCTGCGCGTTGATCGCGAAGACCTCGTAGCCCCGCTCACGCAGCGCCTTCGCTGCATAGTTGCCGAAGCCTTTGCCGCCGCGGGAGACGCCGACCACCGCGATGCGCTTCACGTCGATGAAGGACTGGAACACGCGCACCTCCGTGAGTGGATGCTGCGCATGGTGAACGTCGGGCGCTCGTGGCGATTGTGGCGACGATGCGCGTGCGGCTCATGCGAGTGATGAGTCGCGCCCGTGCTCACCGCTTGCCGTTCCAGATGATGGGCGCGCGGTGGACCCATTCGTTCCTGTCGACGCAGTCGAGGCAGAAGCCCGCCACTTCGGCGCGCGTCACGTTCATGGTCCCGGGCTTCGAGCTGCCGACCTCGGTGGTGTGCAGCGGGCCGAGCGCGCCTGCGGCCTCGTCGCTCAGGCCGACGGCGCGCACCAGCGTCCAGTCGGTGTCGCTCTGGCGCACGAGCGCGTCGACGCCGTCGTGGTCGGCGTAGCCGATCCTGATGTTGCTCAGCTTGATGAACGCCCGGAAGAGCCATGGGATGGTCGGCCACGAGTCACCGACACCGATCGCGGACACGAAGACCACGCGCTTCACGCGCTGCTCGCCCATCACCGCCTCGACCGCGACCGCGCGCTCCGCGAGCCGATCGAGCAACGCCGCGTCGGGCGCAGCAGCGAGGATCGTGAGCAGGAGCATGCCGTTGAGCGTTGCACGAGGCCGCGGCGAGCGGTGCGTGTTCCCGAACAGCTCTGAGGACGGAAGTGGGCTCGGCAGGTGTTCGTGGGTGCTCGACTCGCAGAGCCTCTCGAACTCGCACGCCCCGTGACTCGGGTGACGCGTGCTTCGCCATTCTGGGGGCCGCAACGCGTCGTTCCGGAGCACGTTCGCACCCCCAGAATCGTTCCGGCCCAGCGGCATGTTCGTGGTCCGCTCCAGATCTGGCAGGCTCTCCCGCTCCATGTCGATCAACGCGCGCGTCTTGATGCTGTGTCTCGGCGTTTCGGTGTCCTTCGGCTGCTCTGGCCCTTCGTCGTCAGCTGACGGTGGAACCGGCGGCGGCTCGGCGACCGGCGGCGGCTCAGCGACCGGCGGCGGCTCAGCGACCGGCGGCGGCTCAGCGACCGGCGGCGGCTCGGCGACCGGCGGCGGCTCGGCGCCCGGCGGCGGCTCGGCGACCGGCGGCGGCTCGGCGACCGGCGGCGGCTCGGCGACCGGCGGCGGCTCGGCGACCGGCGGTGGTTCAGCGACCGGTGGCGGCTCGGGGAGCTCGGACGCCGGCGTCGCGGAGGGCGGTATGTGCGGCGGCTTCCTGGGCCTCTCCTGCGCGGCCGGCCTCGTCTGCGACTGGCGGGACAACTCATGCGGCGCCGCCGACGCCCAGGGAACGTGCGTCAGACCTCCTGACGCATGTCCCGGCACGTTCGACCCGGTCTGCGCCTGTGACGGAAACGTCTACACCAACGAATGCGAGAGCCAGCAGGCAGGTGGCAGCGACGTCAGCCGCGCAGCCGGCTGCATGCCACCCCAGAACACGTTCGCGTGCGGCTGGCGCTTCTGCGCGACCAGCAAGTACTGCTCCGCGTTGGTGGGAGGCGCCGCCGGCAGCCCGGGCTCGTACGTCTGCGAGAACCTTCCCGCTGGCTGCGGGGCGACGCCGAGCTGCGCGTGCCTCAGCGTCCCCAGCGGTTGCCAGTGCTCGCAGAACACCGCAGGACAGCTCACCGTCACCTGCTTCGCCCCGTGATCAGTTCCGTCCGATGCCCGTCGCGCTGAACCGCACCGACCTCGCCCGCCGCCGCGGCTCTGCGGCACTTGTCTCCACTCATACGCACGACGCACATCACGCAACCTGCTGAACGCAGTGCTTCTCGTGCGCTGCCCGCGCATCCGAGCAGGCCTCACGAAGGAACTGCTGAACGGGCACTCGCCGGTGGAGGTGTGCGCCTCGACGCACGGCAACGCGAAGGCGGTGTTCGCTTCGACGCGCGGGGTGAAGCGGCCACCGTATTGCCACCGGTGGAGCGCCCGGCGTTCGCCCTGACGCGAGAGGGCGTCTGCGGGTTCGGCCTCTGCGCTGCCTCCCGGTGTGCGCGCCTCGACGCGGTGGTAGCGCGCGCGATCCCTGAGGCGCCACCGAGCGACGGCGTTCGCCTCGACGCGTGGGCGGAAGCTGCCCCTGAGTTGCCACCGGGGGAGCGCCCGGCGTTCGCCCTGACGCGAGAGCGCGTCTGCGGGCGCGGCCTCTGCGCTCCGCCCGTCGTGCGCGTGCGGCAACGCGTCGGCGGACGCGGCACCTGAGTCGCTACCGCTGCGGGGGCTGCCGCCTCATCAACGAAGTTGTCACTGACAACTTTGTTGATGAGCTGCGCAACCCATCGCTGGCGGCGACATGGCCGGAACAGCCCCTCAAGGACTTCGTCGGCCAGACACGCGTGCGGCATCGATCTTGACCTGGACGCGGAGCGACGGACGCGCCGAGGAACAGCGTGTTGAACACCCTCATGAGTCGGTGGCCCTGAGCGTACGCCGCCCGCCACGCTCGAAGCCCACTGCGCGTCGAGCGCCGCAGCGCAACGAGCCGCTCGAGGCTCACGAGGCGACGCGCCCGGTGCAGAGCCAGTGCGAGGTCCCCGTTGCAGCACCAGCTCCGCGCAGCGGTCCGGGTCCATCGCCATCATCAGCTCGAGGAGACACGGCTTTGCGGTCTGCGAGTCGAGCAGGTCTGACAGCACGTCGAGCGCCGAGGGCGACGAGAGCACGAAGGTCGACCTCGGCGGAGACACCGACCGCCGAAACGTGCCGACCGCGCAGAGAGCAACTGCATGACCAACTCGACGCGGTGGAGCGCCGGTGTCTGTCTCGACGCGTGGCAACGCGTGGGCGGAAGCCGCTGCTGAGTTGCCACCGGTGGAGCGCCGGCGTTCGCCTCGACGGGTGGCAGCGTGGGCGGAAGCGGCCACTGAGTTGCCACCAGAGCGCCCGATGTTCGCCCTGACGCGAGGGCCACCGCCTCATGAGGCAGCTTCCAGGTCGATCGCACGTGCCTGGCCGGCGGTGTCCTCGAGGCGCTGTTCGAACGCCACGCACGTTGGCACCCGCCCGCCGCGCTCGAAGCCCACTGAGCGGTGCGCTCCGAGAGCCGCTCGAACGAGCCGCTCGCGGCCCACGAGACACCGAGCCCGGTGGAGATCCGCGCGAGCGCCACGCAGAAGTCCGGGTCCACGGCCATCAACGCGAGGTGGCCCGGCTTCGTGGTCTGCGAGTCGAGGGCGACGTGCGCACGAAGTCGACCTCAGCGGAGACACCGCCCGCCGAACGTCCCGACCGCGCAGTGAGGGCAACTGCGTGACCAGCTCGACGCGCCGGATGCGCGAACGTCCCCTGAGTCGCCACCGGTGGAGCGCCCGGCGTTCGCCTCGACGCGTGGCAACGCGTGGGCGGAAGCTGCCCCTGAGTTGCCACCGGTGGAGCGCCCGGCGTTCGCCCTGACGCGAGGGAGCGCGTCTGCGGCGGCCTCTGCGCTGCCTCCCGGTGTGCGCGCCTCGACGCGGTGGTAGCGCGCGCGATCCCTGAGGCGCCACCGAGCGACGGCGTTCGCCCTGACGCCAGAGCGCGTCTGCGGGCGCGGCCTCTGCGCTACCTCCCGGTGTGTGCGCCTCGACGCGTGGTAGCGCGTAGGCGGACGCGACCCCATGAGGCGCCACCGGGCGGGGTCTGCCGCCTCATCAACAAAGTTGTCACTGACAACTTTGTTGATGAGCTGCGCAACCCATCGCTGACGGGCTCGCGCGCAGCGACGTGGTGCCAACTGCGTGGCGTTCGAACACAAGGACTTCACCGCCGGCCAGGTACGCGTGCGATCGACCTGGAGCCGTTCTTCTCCCGCCGCGCTCGAAGCCCACTGCGCGTTGCGCTCCGAGGGCCGCAGCTCGAACGAGCCGCACAATGCCCACGAGGCGACGAGCCCGGTGGAGACCATCGCGAGTCAACATTGCAGCACCAGCTCCGCGCAGAAGTCCGGTCATCAGCCCGAGGTGGCCCGACGCGGTCCTGCGAGTCGAGCAGGTCTGACAGTGCAGGAAGGTCGACCTTGCCGACGGCGCAGTGTGGGCCCTGCTTGTCCAACTCGACGCCGGATGCCCCCTGAGTTGCCACCAGTGGCTCGCTGGTGTCTGCCTCGACGCGTGGCGCCCAGGCATACGCGGCCCTGAGTCGTCGCCCGGTGCTCGCCTCGACGCGTGGCAACGCGTGGGGGTTCGCGGCCCCCGAGTTGCCGGCTGCTCGACGCGCGTGGGCGTCTCCGACGCAGTCGGCGTTGAGGCAACTGCCGAAGCTGTGTGCACGAGTGGAAAGTGCGGGCAGCGTGCGCGAGAAGCCGCCCATGAGTGACTCCCACGCGCGCGCGCCCTTCTGGGTCTACCCGACGCTCTTCCTCGGCGCGCCGTGGTGCGGCGCGGTGCTCTCGCAGGTGTTCTTCGACTCGCAGTACCCGCGCTGGACGACCGCGGCGGCGATGGCTCCGGCGATCGTCGCGTGGGTCCTCGACCATCAGCGGCGCACGCCCGCGCGGGTGACGTGGCAGCTCGCGCTCGTCGCGCTGTGGGTGCTCCTGCTCGTCGTCTGCGTCGGCTTCGCGCTCGCCGGGCACGTCGAGTTCAGCGAAGGCGGTCGCTGGAAGCGCCTCGGCGCCGGCCTCGCCCTCGTCGCCGTCGTGCTCGAGGTGCGCCGGCTCTTCCCCCTGCGCCGGGGACTCCTCGCGGGGTGACGTGTCGCACCCGCGCAAACGACCGCACGCCACACCCCTCAACGCATTGTCTGCGGGCCGCGGAGCCCCTTTCCCCCGAGGCAGCGAGGGCACGAGGCGTGCACCGCGCTCCCCGAGTCGTACACCGAGGAAAACGAGCCGTCTGGGGGTCTCCATGCGTGGTCCCTTCAGCAGCTGGTTCGACGCCGAGCACCGCGCGTTGGGCAAGCTGATCCGCAAGTCTTTGCCCGAGGAGGGCGGAGTCGACATCGAGGCGTTCGACGCCTTCCGCCGCAAGCTGGTGCAGCACATCGCCGCGCAGGAGAAGGTCTTCTTCCCCGCGCTGATCAGCCACATGGGCCACGAGCCGCTGTACCGCGGCGCGCTCTCCAAGGACCACGGCGGCCTCGTCTCCGCCTGCGTGGTGACGCCCAGCCGCGAGTGGGTCGAGGAGCTGTGGCGACTCCTCGAGGTGCACCACACCGTCGAGCGCGGCGACGACGGCTTCGCCCGCCAGTGCGACCACTACCTCTCGCACGAAGCGACCGAGCTGCTCGCCCGCGCCGAGGCGCTCCCCGTCATCCCCATGCCGCCCTTCGAGACCGGTCCCGGCCTGCGCAAGCGCATCGCCGAGCTCCTGGTCGCGACCGGGCTCCCGACGCCTGCCGTGCGCCAGCACACGCACGAGCACCACGCGTCGGGTTGAGGACGACTCGAGCTTGAGCGGTTCCCGTCATCGCGCAGGGGCGAGTGGTGCCTCCGTGCTGGTGCTCTTCGGCGGGCTATGGCCGGCCGAGCAGCTCGTGCTGATGACGCGCTCGCTGCTCTTCGACGAGTCCTGTCGCTGATCAGGCTGAACGCCTCGCATACAGCCGCGAGGCACCCCCACGCCCTTCGCTGCCTCCGGCGGGTTCCATTGCTTCGGTCGTGCGCGGCGCCTCGCATACAGCCGCGAGGCACCCCCACGCCCTTCGCTGCCTCCGGCGGCCGCGGAGAACTCAGCGACGACGCCGTGAGGAGCGATCAGTGCCTTCGTGACACGCACAACCCGCGTCATGTCGCGCAACGACCAGCTCGGGAGGGACCTCGAGTGAATCAGCCCGGACGCCGCGGAGCTCCGCGCCAGCAAGCGCTCGCTGCGAGAGACTCTTCGTGACGCCTTCTCCTTGCTCATGAGCTGATCGCGCCGTCCCTCGCCGAGGTTGACGCGCGCCTGCTGCACGCTGTTGGTTTCACGCCTGGGCTGCGAGCGACGTCGCTCGCCGTGCGCCGCTGGTGGCGCCAGCCGCTACATGCAGGCAAGCTGCGTCGCAGAGGACCCCAATGCGCCTGCACATTGATGGAGCGCCTCAGGCGTTTGGCACACTGATTGTCAACCCGGCATCGCTAAAGAAGCGTGCCGCTTGTTGAAGTGTCACTCCAACAAATGTAAGACGAGATCTGGAGATCGAGACATTCATTTGACCTCGGATTCGAACTACTCAAGATCCCACGCGGTCGAATCGACATCATGATTGACCGAGAACCGCAGATGGCTTCAAGACTTCTCTTCGGCGTTCTGTCGGGGGATGTGCTCAACGAAGCGCTCTCCCCTCGAAAGGGTGTCAACCCACTGTGGCTGGCGAGCGAGCTTGATTCAGTGGAGTTCGTCTTCGGATGGACGGTCTTCCGCGGACGGGCCCATTCAATCGAAGACTCTTGAGCCCAGGCGAACTCCGAACGCTGTCTTCTGAGCGATCGAACACTTGTTGTTAGATGCCGTGTCGGTCTTTGGCGACGACCCAGCACAAGGTCGAGAGCGTTAGTGCGCAGGACAGCAGCGCCACAAACTCCCCGAGTGGGACTCAATCTCGGAGCCGCACGAAGCGGCCTTGTTCAATGAATCAATCCGACTACCTGCAGAGGCAGCACCACTTCCTTCGAGACAGTGGCGCAGGGCTATTTTGCCGAGCAATAGAGGCGGTCCGAAATAACAGAAACAACTATCCATGGGGTTGTTTCTTCGCGGAAGACCTTTCATTTCCGCCAGCCTTCCTCCCGGGTTTCCTTAATGAATCCTCCGCCTTCGGAGCGTGGATTGAAGACCCCGGCCAGCCAAAACTCTGCCTTGTCGAAATCTTCATCGAACTGCCCAATCTGGCAGCGCAGCCGCACGGCCGCAGTGGTCTTCGGCTAATCATGGATATGCTTGAAATAGCCAACAGGACAAGCAAGCGAAGACTAATTGATGCGCTCTTTCTGTCTGAACCACAAGACAATCGGGATCGTCTGTTTGCTGCTGCGTGTGAGCAGTATCTGGATTCAGACGATCGAGAACTTGTACGGACGTTGCCGATTCTTGGGGACTACTGGAAAGAGGAGGACTGGACTGACGACTACCGCGATCCGATTCCAGCGCTTGTCGCACGCACGCGCCTGTCGCCAGAACTAGAGCTCGACCTCGCTCAGGCGCCAGACCGCCGTGACGAGTTCGATATGGCACTTTGCGCCGGCGACACTGCGCGAGCCTGGGCGCTTCTCAACGATTCACATTGGTCATTTGAAGATTCGTCGAGAGCCTTCGAGCGGATCGCTACGTCAATCGATGCTTCAGTCCGAGACCTTGTCGCCGCCAAAATGGACCCAGGGGTGTTTGGCCCTCTGAACGGCTACTGACAACACGGCCCGTGGCCGCGAGGCCGTGCAGTTCGGCCCGAGCGAAGTCCCTCTCTCATCACCGCGGCGCGCGAACCTACGCCGAAGACCTCCACGGCAACGAGCTGCGCGCGGTCTGACGCGAGGCGCACTCGCCGCGCGAGGAGAACCGTCAGCGCTTGCCGAGCCGCTGCGCCGCCTGCTGCACGAGCGCCTCGGGCCACGTGTCCGGCCCGTAGCGCCCGAGGATCTCCACGCCGTCCTTGCCCTGAGCGAGCACGAACGGCCCGTGGTTCCCCGCGGTGAGGGCGTAGGCGCCCTCGGGCTTGATGGCCTGCACGGTCGCGCCGACCGCCGCGAGACCGCCGAACAGCACGCGCGAGACCTTGAGCTCGACGACCTGCTTCGCGGCGGTGGTGGGGCGGCTCGTCTCTTCGCTCCGCGCCACGGGCTGCTGCGGTGACTGCTGCACCACGCGCAGCACCTCGGCCACCACGGCGGCTTCGGCGGCGGGCAACACTTCGTCGATCGGTTCAGGAGGCTTGGCCATGGGTGCGCTCGCTCAGTTGAGGACGTAGAGGCTGGCGTACAGCTCGGTGAACTTCGAGAGCGGCAGCGAGAAGAAGCCGTCGTTCTTGCCGTCGTTGCCGTACTCCGACTGGCCCCACGGGTTGCGGAGCTTCACGAACTTCTCGCCGTTCTTCTCCTCGACGCCCAGCACCGAGTACGCGTGGTTCGCGTAGACGCCGGTGTTCGTGTAGCGCGCCGCCTGATCCGTCCCGTGCGTGCCCGCCGCCACCGGCACGCCGCGCGCGATGTCGTTCTTGATGCGGTTGTAGAGGCGCTCCGCGTTGCCGGCGCTCACCCACTCGTAGCCCTGCGGCCGCCCGAGCACCTCGCTCATCACGCGCCCCGCGCTGCCGCCGTTGCCGATGGCGTCGTAGCTCCCCTTCCACTGCGCGTAGGCCTTCTCGATGAGCGGGAACCAGAGCTCCATCTTGTCCTTCTCGACCGAGCCGCCGAGCGAGCCGCCGTAGATCGGCCCGCCGAAGGCGCGCACGTAGAGGTCGCCGTCGACGGTGATGTCCTTCGGGCGGCTCCGGTTGCCGTTCTCGTAGAAGCGCACGGTGTACGTGCCGTCGGCGTTCTGGCGGATCATGTCCTTGATGGCCTGCGGGTTCTGCGCGGCCACCGACGCCATCGCCGCGGGGAAGTAGCAGTTGCCGATCGCGCCCTGGCGCACGTCACCCGCCGTCGGCTCGTTGATGAACAGCGGGCCGGTGAAGCGCTCGAGCTTGTAGCGCGCGGTGCCGTCGGCGTTCAGCTCGTCCTTGTGCATCTTCGGGTCGGGGAGGTCGACGCCCGTCGGCCCGGTGCTCCCGCCCGGCACCTTGAGCGTGCCCGCGACCTGCGCGTGCGCGACGTTGTTCCGGCCGTCGCTGACCGAGATGCGGAACTCGTCGCCCGCGCGCCCGGGCAGCGTGAGCCCCGCGGGGATCGAGCCCGTGTCGGTCACCTTCACGTCGACCTTCTCGCCGGTGCGCGCGTTGAGGAAGCGCACCGTCGCGCCGGGCTCCGAGAGCGGGCGGCCGGTGTTGTGCGTCACCGAGATGCCGGCGGGCGTCACCGCGAGGTCCATGCGCTCGAGGTTCACCACCGCGTTGCGGCCGTCGCTCGCCTCGATGCCCCGCGCCTGAATGGTGAGCCAGTCGCTCGTCTTGCCGTCGGCCGCGCGCGTGCGCAGGCGGATCATGTCGCCCTCGCGCACGTCGGGCATCGTGCCGAGGAACCTGCCGCTCGCGTCGGCGGTGCCGATGACCACCGTGTCCGTCAGGTGGAGCCGCCCCGCCGGCGCCGTCGAGAGGTTGATGGCCTCAATGACCTCACCCGGCTTCGCGAGGCCCGCGATGCCGTTCTTCTGATCTCCCGTGATGGTGAGCGGCCCGAAGGTCGTCTGCAGCGGCGCGCGCCCGACGAGCGCCTCGAGGAAGTTCTTCGCGCCGGGGTCCATCTGCAGGCCCGAGCGGTCGAGCACCTGCACCAGGTCGTTCTTCTCCTTCGCCGTGAGGCCCGACGCCGCGAGGTCGAACTGCTGCTGGCGCGTGATGCCCGGCTTCGTCAGCTCCGCCTTCGCCTTCTCGAACGAGCGCTGCGAGCCGTCGCCCACCGCCGCCAACAGCTCGAGGACGTTCGCGTCGGAGATTCTCGGAGAGCCCGAGCGGTTCTGCGTGTCGACGAAGGTGCGGATGCGCTGGTCAGAGAGGCGAAGGGTCATGAGGTCGGTCTCGCTGGGAGGGAGGGGTGGGGTAGAATGTCTCGTTCCTGCCTCCATTGTCGAATCAGTCGGTTGAGAGTTGTGTGTCGGTGTAGGCGACGCGAGAAGTCCCAATTATTTCGTGGCCTTGGGCCATTTCTTTCCTGACTGTGCGAGCCTCCGGAAATGCTCCACGTGCGGAATCCGATGCTCGAGGCGGCGATGCTCGAGGCGCGAGAGGACCCGAGGCCGGCGCTGGTCTACGCCGACTGGCTGCAGGCGAACGGGAGCGCGTGGGGCGAGCTCATCACCGTGCAGCACGCGCTCGAGACGAGGCCTGACGACGCGGCGCTGCTGAGTCGGGAGCGGGCGCTGGTGTCGGCGTTGCCGTTGCCGCCGGCGGACTTCGGCACGGTGTCGTGGCGGCGCGGGTGCATCGAGGCGCTCCACGTCTTCAACGAGCGCGACTGGATGGACAGCGCCTTCGACGTGATGGAGGTGGTGCGCCCGGTGCTCGCGCTGCCGATGTGCGCGGGGCTCCGCGAGCTGCGGACCGGCGTCATCCGCTGGGAGGCCAACCGCGTCGACGTGCCCGCGGTGCTCGACGAGGTGGCGAAGCACGACTTCGTGGGGCGCGTGGAGCGCCTCATGCTGGGCGACATTCCCGACGACGTCGACATGGACCACCACGTCATCGGCGACGTGCGCGCGGCGCTCAAGCGCTTCGCGGGGCTGCGGTGGCTGACGCTCCACTCGGGCGCGCAGGCGTGGGAGAGCCCCGATGGCTTCGAGTTCGGTCCGCTGACGCTCCCGGCGCTGGAGGTGCTGCGCATCGAGACCTGCGCGATGACGGCGCCGCGCCTGCGCCAGGTGCTCGACAGCCACCTGCCCGCGCTGCGCTCGCTGACGCTGTGGTTCGGCGCGCCGGATCGCGACGGCGACGCGCGGCTCGAGGACCTCAGGCCGCTCCTCGCGGGGCGGGTGCTGGGCACCGTCACCGCGCTCGGGCTCTGCAACAACGAGTTCACCGACGCGCTCGCCGTGGCGCTGTGCGACTCGGTGCTGCCGGAGCGCCTCACCTCGCTCGACCTCTCGATGGGCACGCTCGGTGGTGATGGCGCGCGCACGCTGGCCGACGCTGCGGCGCGGTGGCCGCGGCTGACCCGGCTCGATGTCTCACAGAGCTTCCTCGATGAGGACGACGTGGCGCGGCTCCGGCAGGCGTTCCCGCGCGCGACGGTGGTCGCTGACGACATGAAGGAGCCCGTCGACGAGGACCGCTACTGCTCGGTCCACGAGTGAGCGGTGGCGACACCTTGGCCCTGCCCATCGGTCAGCGTCCTCGAGACTCATGTTCTCGCGAATTCCGAGGCGGCCGCGCGTCTACCAAGCTTCCGGGGCACCCGAAGGTGGAGCACAACGACACTCTGATGCCAGCAAGTTCCGACTGCGTCACGCTCAGATCAGAGGTGGACCACCTCGATGTCGCCCCACTTCTGCTTGAGATACTCAACAACGAGCCGTCGGTGACACTGCTTCGGGGTATCTTCCGAGCAGAGAAGGCATACACCGTCGAGCGAGGAGCGCGGCACGGTCTCCTCGATGCGCCTCTGTGCCATCAACTGGAGGAATCGCCGTTCGTAGTCCGCCCAATCGCCTCCATCCTTCTTGTAGGCGTCGAGCATCTCCTGGGTCGGCGCGAGCTTCGGCTCGTGCGCGTAGTCGATGCCGCCTATTGCCCTCAGAAAGTAGCGGAGGTCGTCTCTCTTCGCGAAACCTGCGAGCTGGGAGACGTTGTTCAAGCGCACGTCCAGAACCTTCTTCACGCCTGCCCGCTGGAGCCTAGTGAAGAATCCCTCGGCCGAGGTCTTGGTAAAGCCGATGGTGAAGACCTTCATGGTGCGTACCGCGATGGACCGATGTCCGGACTCGGCTTCTCGACATAGGCGATGGCATTGCCACGCTTGGCGTACGCCTCGTCCACCAACTCCTGCCGCGGCCTGAAGAAGTCATCAGCACGAATGCCTTCCTCTTTCAGGAGGCGGTCGAGAGCAATCTCGTGCGGCTCAAGTCGACCATCATCGAGAATGTGAGCCGCTTGAAGCCCATGGGCCACGAGGTTGCGAACCACAAGAATCGTCCGGTGACATGTTAGCGGGTCCTTCTCGGCGCACAGCAACGCGATCCGGAAGCGCGCGGCTCCCTCGATGACTCTCCTTAGTCCCTGCTGGAACAGGACAGTTTTGGCGAGTCGGTCGTATTGGACTTTGCCGTCGATGTAGCAGCTCCTGTCCTCGCTGCGCGCGCCCAACTCGCGCCCGAGAAACACGTAGGAAATGCCCGCGCCTTTGAGGGTGTCCTTCAGCGGCTCGCGGTTGAACTGTGGGTTCATCCGGCTGTGCGGCTGTGAGCGGACGTCGGCGACGGCGGAGATTTCGTTGCGCCGAAGCAACTCCACCAACTTCTGCGCGGAGTGCGTCGAGTGCCCGACCGTGTACACAATCGCGCTCATGCCCTGTGACCTGCCCGCTCGGGCGTGATGACGGCGGCGGCCAGCTTGTAAGCGTATCCGTTGAACGGCTCGGCGAGGCTCACGCAGATGACAGCCTCCGAGATTGGGTACTCGCCGTCGTTCCTTGCGAAGTACTCCCGCTCAACGGGAGGGTCGGTAACTACGAGGTGGTACTCCACGCCGTTCAGTTTGAAGTGCGCCCGTACTCGGCGCCGATTCGGGTACGGGCTGTTGTCGTCCGAGCCGACCACGATTCGCAGGTCCTCGGGCTTCACGAGATAGAGCGAACTCGTGTAGCCGGCGATCGCGGACTCAGGCACCTGGTCGTTGCAGCCGTGCCGGGTCGAGTAGCCATTCGCCCAGAGGTCTCCCTGAGGAGCATCGACAGCACTGAGCACGTCCGTCCACGACAGGCGCCCGGACTTTTTCCAGTAGTAGCCGTCGTCGAGCAGGTGGTTCTCTTGCTGGTGGTTGTGGGGGAGTGGCCGTTTCATCTGGATAGTGATGATGTCTAGGACTTGGGGGTCGGTCCCATCCTCGTATCGCCGCTCCTCTTCGGAAACCTCTCGGCTCTCGCGCTCGCTGACCGGACGGACCCAGCTGCCGAAAGTTGTTGCGTGGCGCTCCCTCCCCGCGACACATCGACCGGACGGCGGCTTCCGCGAGTTCGCAAGGCAGACGATGGTCTTGGCGTAGGTCATATTCTTCGCTTCACACTACCCGACCCGTCAGACGATCGCTCGGGCGCCATTGTCGAATTTGGCCAGCGCGCCAGCGAGGAGACTCAGCCGAAGAGCTCACGCACCACGCCCGCCACCGCGCGCGGCGTCCGCACCGGGTGAAAGTGCGGCGCCACCGCCTGCGCGAACTCGCGCGCCGACGGGAAGCGCAGCGCCGGGTTCTTCTCGAGCGCCGCCTTGAGCACCGCCTCGAGCGGCCCTGAGCACTCCTCGCGCTTGTCGCGCAGCGGCACCGGCTGCCCCCGGCGGATGGCCTCGGTCAGCTCGCTCAGCGTGCGGCCGCTGAAGGGCTGCTCGAGCGTCACCAGCTCGTAGAGCGTCACCGCCGCGGCCCACAGGTCCGCCGCCTGGGTGATGTTCCCCTCGAGCGCCTCGGGCGACAGGTAGCTCGGCCGGCCGTGCCGGAGCGCCTCGGCGTCGACGCCCTCGCGGCGCGAGTGCCCGAAGTCGCCGAGCTTGATGACCCCGCTCTTCGCCACGAAGAGGTTGTGGGGCGCGACGTCGCCGTGCACCAGCTCCATCGGCTCGCCGTGCTCGTCCTTCGCCTCGTGCACCGCGGTGAGCGCGTCGAGCAGCACCTTGCCCGCGTAGCAGGCCACGTCGACCGGCAGCGGCTTCTTCTTCGTGCGGCACCGGCGGACGATCTGCCCCAGGTCGTAGCCCTCGACGAGCTCCATCACCAGGCACTGGTGGCCGCCGAACACGCCCGCGTCGAGCGTGCGCACGATGTTCGGGTGCTTCATCATCGCCAGCGTCCTGCCCTCGGCCTCGAGGCGCTTCGCGGCCACCGCGTCCTGCGCGCGCTTCTTCGGGAGCCGCTTGAGCGCGACCTCCTTGCCCTTCTCGGGGCCTTCGACGACGCGCGCCAGGTACACCTCGCCCATGCCGCCCGAGCCGAGCAGCGAGAGCACCTCGTAGTTGCCCAGGCGCTCCGGCTCGGTGGGCGTCAGCGCCGAGAGCGAGTCCTCCAGCTCCTCCGCGGTGACGGGCGGGAACGCGAGCGCCACGCCGCGCGACGAGACCTCCACCACCGTGGCCGGCGTCTGCACCTTGCCCGCCGGCAGGTCGACCGAGAGCTGCACCTGCTCGTGCAGCACCGGCGGCGACGGCGTCGACACCAGCGCGCCCACCTTCGAGAGGTTCTTCACCGCGGCCGTCACCGTCTCTTCACCGCGCTTCAGCTCCGCGGGCACGTCGACCTCGTGGCGGGGAGCGCGCCGCTGGTCGGGGCGCGACGCGAGCGAGAGGAGCGCCTCGAGCGCCTCGGGGATGAGGTCGGGCGGCAGGCCGAGGCGCTGCTGCGCACACTCGGCGAAGCGTGAGAGGAACTGTGCGCGTTCCTGATACTCGACGTCTCCGAGCGCGATGACGGTGCCGCCCGCGCGCCCGGCGTCGGCGACGAGCTGCGCGTGAGCCCGGTCGTCGAAGCGGTCCTCGCGCAGCCGGAGGATGACGAAGAGCGCGGGGCCCTGCTCCTTGAGGCCGAGGTCGGCCTGGAGCAGCAGCACGTCCATCGACGACAGCCACTCGTTGACGCAGCGCGAGGCGTCCTGCCGCCGGGACCCGGACACGTCTTCGAAGACGATCGCGCGCTCGACGGTCTCGACCGCTCCGCTCACAGGCGCGCAATGTACTCAGTTGTGCCGCGAACCAATACCCGGGAATCGCTGCTCGCGCCGACCGGGCCGCGTGTCATGATGCGCGCGAGATGTCGACCGATCGCCGCGTCGTCCGCGCCCAGCTCCGTGCGCACGAAGACGCAGAAGAGCTCGTCCTCTGCCGGCCCGACGGCATCGAGCGCTTCTTCAACGTCGCCGTGGGAGACCCCCAGGCGCCGCTCGAGACGTTCCTGCGCATTCTCGACCTCAACGGGCTGCTCGGTGACAACGGCCGCCTGCGCCCGGAGGTGGGCCTGGTCTCGATGGGCGACCACTTCGACTGGGGCCGGCCGGATCAACGCCGCGACGCGACCGACGACGGCACGCGCATCCTCTCGTGGCTCGCCGCGCACCCGCCGGATCAGGTGCAGCTGCTGCTCGGCAACCACGACCTGGTGCGCGTCGGCGAGTTCGCCCACCTCAGCGACGAGGAGTACGTCGAGGCGCGCCAGCTCGCCGACGAGGCGGTGGTGCAGCCGATGCAGCTCGCGGCGCTCCAGGCGCGCTTCCCCACGCTCGCCAGCGCGGCGGTCATCGCGCGCGACTACTCGTGCTTCGACGTGCGGCAGCGCAACCTCGTGGCGCGGCTGCTCAAGGCGCGCCGCTTCCGCCTGGCGATCGCCCCCGCGCCCGACCTGCTGCTGGTGCACGCCGGCGTCACCTTCGCCGACCTCGAGCTGCTCGGGCCGATGGCGTTCGACGCGCTCACCATCGCGGCGCAGCTCAACGGCTTCCTCGACCTGCGCGTGACGCACTGGAAGGGCGAAGGGCCGCTCGACCTCGCGCCGCTGCACCAGTTCGGCTCGGCGAAGACCGGTGAGGCGCGCGGCATCCTCGCGCACCGGCCCGCGAACCCGCTGGGCAAGAAGCTCGACCGCGCCAGCCGCCGCTACGACCCGCGCGAGCTGCCCACCGGCGTGGTGCAGGTCATCGGGCACATCAACGACAAGAAGTGCCGCGAGCTGATGGCCGACTGGGCCGACTCGAAGACCCCGACGCTGGGCTCGCTGCGCGGCTTCAAGACGAACGGCGGGCCGCGCTACCACGAGGGCTGCCACGACGAGGACCGGCTGGTCTTCCTCGACGGCGCGATGCACCAGGTCGACCCCGTCGAGTACGAGCTGTTCGACCTCGAGCTGCGGCAGCGGCTCGTGCTCCGCTGAGTGAGCAGCGCCTCAGCGCGCGACGCCGCCCGCCGTGACGCGCCGCCGGAACCCGCGCAGCGCATACCGCGCGACCACCGCGTCATGATCCGACGCGTAGCCCTGCTGCACGCGCCCCGCGACGCGACGGAGGTCCGGGTTCCGGGTGTGCATCAGGTAGTCGAGCGTGCTCCGCCCGTGCGTGCCGACGTGCAGGTCGTTGTCGTAGCGCACGCGCTTGCCGAGCACCCGGTAGCTGTCGCGGTTGAAGTCGCCGCCGATGATCACCTTGAGCCCCTTCGACTCGAAGCGGTCGACGAGGTGCGCGAGCTTCTCCATGTGCACGCGCCACTGGTGGCGGCGCCAGGGCGTGGTCGGCTTCGGAGTGCTCCACGCGCCGCTCACGAGGTGCGTGTTGACGCGGACGAGCTCCTGCCCGCTGTCGCGGTGCTTGAGCTTGACCCACGTGATGTACCGGTTGGGCGACACCTTCGCGAGGCCGTGGTGCGTGCGCAGGAAGCCCGAGTCCTCGAGCTTCCACTCACTCTTCTTCCACGAGATGGGGTTGGGAATGTGCAGCTTCCCGTCGTGCGGCATGTAGTGCCCCCACTCCGGGCCGAGCTGCTTGAGCGCGTCGAAGTACCGGCCGGGGCCAATCTCGTTCCACCCGATGAGGCTCCCCGTCTGCGACGCGCGCTTCACGTCGTGCACCACGCTGCGCTGGGGCATGGTGGGGTTGCTCTTCACGTTGACGTTGACGGTGGTGAAGGTGAACGGCCGGCGGGTCGCGATGCGCATGCCGCGTTTGTCGGCCGCCCGCGCACCCCGGCCCGCTCCCGAAGTGTCAGGGCCTTTGGCACGGCGCGCCATCGGGCGGCGATACGGGTTGGTGCCTCGGATTTCGTAGAAGGAGGTGATGCTCGGCACTCTCCTCGTTTCGCTCCTGGTTTCGCAGAGCTGCAACACCAACACCTGCGGCTCCTTCCTCCCGAACGGCACGATGGAGCGGGCGTGCACCTGCTACTTCGCGTCGGGTTGCTGCCGGGTCTCCTACGGGTGCTTCTGTGACGAGGTCTGCGCCCACTACGGCGACTGCTGTCCGGGCGCGAGCGTGTGCCGGGCGCCCACCATCAGCAGCGTCGCGCCGACGACGCTCGCGGCGGGAGGCGGCACGGTCGTCACGCTCACCGGGAAGAACTTCGGCGCGACGGGCACGGTGCGCGTGGGGTCGGCCGCCTGCCCTCCGCAGAGCTGGAGCGCGAACTCCATCGCGTGCACCGCGCCCGCGGGCGTCGGCGTGTCGGTGCCGGTGACGGTCACCATCGCCGATGGAGGCGTCGGCTCCACCACCGTCAGCTACGCGCCCCCGTCCATCTCGAGCGTCACGCCGCCCACCATCCCCACCCTCGGCGGCCCCATCACGCTCACGGGCCTGAACTTCGGTCCCGCCGATGCCGGCGTCACCGTCGAAGGCTGGGCCGCGACCGCGCTGTCCCATGGCAACACGCAGCTCATCCTCGGCCTCGATGCGGGCGTGGGCGTCGGCACGCTCGCGGTGGTCATCGGAGGGCAACGCAGCAACGTGGTCCCGCTCTCGTACGCGTCGCCGCTGCTGTCGGCCGTGACGCCGACCTCGCTCCCTTCGGCGGGGGCGGTGACGCTCACCCTCTCCGGCTCGGGCTTCGGTCCGTCGAGCGCGCCGCTGCCCGCGGTGACGGTCGGTGGCAACGCCTGCGCGGGCGTGACGCGCTCCTCTGATGCGCAGCTCACCTGCACCGCCCCGGCCGGCGTCGGCGCGGCGCCCGTCGCGGTGACCGTCGCCAGCCAGCGGAGCAACAGCGTGACGGTGAGCTACCCGGGCCCGTCCATCACCGCGGCCGACGTCACCTCGCTGCCCACCACCGGAGGCGTGGTCACCTTCTCGGGCACCGGCCTCGACGCGAGCGGCCTGAGCGTCACCGTCGGCGCGTCGGCGTGCGTGCCGACCCTGGTGACGGCGACGCAGTACCGCTGCACCGTCGGCGCAGGCACGGGCGCCAACCTCCCGGTGCGGCTCACCTTTCAGGCGACGACCACCACCTCGACGGTGCCGCTCTCGTACCTCGCGCCGGCGCTCACCGCGCTGACGCCCTCGTCGCTCCCCACCGCGGGCGGCGCGTCGCTCACGCTCACCGGCACCAACTTCGGCAGCTCGGGCGCGACCATCACCGTCGACGGCGCGGCGTGCCCCGTGACGCTGCAGAGCCACACCCAGGCCGTGTGCCTCTCGCCCGCTGGCGCCGGCGTGCAGCGGCCCGTCGTCCTCACCGTGGGGGGCCAGACCTCGAACGCGCGCCTCATCGACTACGACGCGCCGAGCATCAGCTCCCTCAGCGCGGTGGGCGCGACGACGGCCGGCGGCACGGCGCTCACGCTGCTCGGCTCCAACTTCGGCAGCAGCGGCGGCGCGGTGACGGTCGGCGGCGTGCCGTGTCCGCTCACCGGCGCGCGCTCTCACACCACCGTGACCTGCCTGCTCCCGCCGGGCGCGGGCGGCACGGTGCCGGTGGTGTTCTCGCTCAACGGCGCCACGGCGCAGCGGAGCTTCACCTGGCCGGCGCCGACGCTGACGGATGCCTTCCCGCGCCCGGAGACGTCGGGCGGCGCCTCCGTCTTTCTCGCTGGCACCAACCTCGGCAACGGGCAGGCGACCAGCGTCACCCTCGGCGGGCGCGCGTGCCCGGTGAGCCGCGCCTCGCACACCTCGCTCGAGTGCACCGCGCCCGCAGGCCAGGGCAGCGCGCAGGTGGTGGTGAACGTCGGAGGCGCCACCGCGACCACCACGCTCACCTACGCGCCGCCTGCCCTCACCGCGCTCTCGGGCGCACGCCCCACGTCGGGCGGCACCACGCTGACGTTGACCGGCACGAGCTTCGGGACCTCCGGCGCGACGGTGCGCGTGGGCAGCGCGTCGTGCCCGCTGGTGTCGCAGAACCACACGCAGGTGCTGTGCACGCTGCCCGCGGGAGACGGCGTGGACCTCCCGGTCGTGCTCTCGCGCGACGGGCTCGACTCCAACACGCTGCTGCTCTCGTACGACGCGCCGGCGCTCGTCTCGCTCGCGGGGCTCAAGCCGACCGCGGGCGGCACGACGCTCACCCTGAGCGGCTCCAACTTCGGGGCCTCGGGCGCGACGGTGAGCATCGGCGGCGTGGGTTGTCCGCTCACGTCTCAGACGCACACCCAGGCGCTGTGCACGGTGCCGGCGGGGACGGGCGTGATGCTCCCCGTGGTGCTGACGCGCAGCGGCCTCACGTCGAACGCGCTCACGTTCTCGTATGACGCGCCGACGCTGCTCTCGGTGGCGGGCCCGACGCCGACCGCGGGCGGGACGACGCTCACCGTGGTGGGCACCAACTTCGGCACCACCGGCGCGAGCGTCACCGTCGGCGGCGCGGCGTGCCCGCTCACGTCGCAGACGCACACCGAGGCGCGCTGCACGCTGCCCGCCGGTGAGGGCACGTCGGTGCCGGTCGTGGTGACGCGCGATGGGCTCGCGTCGAACGCGGTCACGCTCTCGTACGCGGCGCCGACGCTGGCGCGGCTCTCGCCGGCGAGCCTGTCCACGCGCGGCGGGCTCCTGTCAGTGTTCGGCGCGAACTTCGGCCTCATGCCGACGGTGACGATCGGCGGCGTCGCGTGCCCGGTGCTGCGCGCGAGCGCGTCGGAGCTGCTCTGCAGCGCCCCCGCCAGCCTGGCCGTGACGAGCGCGGTCGAGGTGAGCGCGGGCGGCCAGCGGAGCAACCAGCTGATGCTCACCCGCACCTCGGCGTGCGGCGCGGAGCTGAGCGACGGCATGGCGTGCGACGACGGCAACCCGTGCACCGCGACCGGCGTGTGCCGGGGCACGACGTGCGTGGCGATGCCCGCCAACGAAGGCGCGGCGTGCGGCACGTTCGACTCGTGCGCCATCGCGGGTGAGTGCCGCGCGGGTCGCTGCGTCGGGACGACGCCGAGCGGGGCGAGCGCGTGCCTGGTGCGCAATGGCTGTCAGGAGTCACTCGGCACCTGCGCCGGCGCGAGCTGCACGTCGACGGCGCTGATGGACGGCGTGGCGTGCGTCGACGAGGGCGGCGCCGCGAGCACGTGCCGGAGCGGGGTGTGCCTCGTCGACGCGGGCGTGCCCGACGCAGGCGTCGATGCGGGGGTCACGGACGCGGGCGTGGAAGACGCGGGCGTCGATGCGGGGCTGAGCGACGACGGCGGCACCGGTGGCGGCGCGGGCGGCGGAGGTGGCGCGACGGGCGGCGGCGCGGGCGGTGGCGAAGTCGGCGCAGGGGGTGGGAACGAGGGTGGAGGCGCCGGTGGCGGAGGCGAGGCTCCTCGAGCGCTCTGCTCCGCGACTCCGCTCAGCGGGTTGCTGTGGCTCGGCCTCCTCGTGTTCTTCCGGCGCGCTCGCCGCTGACCTGACGTCAGCGCGGCCATGCTTCGAAGGCGCGTGGCGAAGCCGAAACGTTCCGTGCCGAAGGCAAGGTGCGCGGTCGGAGTGGCTTCGATCGGAAACGGAGACGCTGCGAGGCGCCCCGAGGCCGGAGTATGCAGGCGACTGCATGATCAGGAGTTTCCTGGCTCTGGTGGTTGGGTTGTTCTCGGGCTGCGTCTTCCTCGTCCCTGTGGAAATGCGCTGTACGAGCGATGCCGACTGCGGCCGCGGACGTTCATGCGTTGCCTCGAGGTGCAGTCCGGCTGAGCCCGACGACACCTCTGGTGACGTACCCGACGCCGGCTCGTCCGACGCCGGCCCGCCCGACGCCGGCCCGCCCGACGCCGACTCGCCCGACGCCGGCTCGCCCGACGCCGGCTCGCCCGACGCCGGCTCGCCCGACGCCGGCTCGCCCGACGCCGGCTCGCCCGACGCTGGCCCACCTCGGTGCACCACCACGGACCCGTGCGTGCCCACTGGCTACAAGTTCGAGCTCGCGCCGGAGTGCGGCTCCTTCTGCTACTACGACGAGGCCCACAACGTCGCGATCAACGGACCAGGCCAGGAACAGAACACCGCCGGTTTTGATCAATACGCGTCGGGCCAGCTCCTCGATGGCGTCCGCGGGAATCCTGACTGGGCAGTGAACGTCGGCTTCGAGTGGGTCGGCTGGCTCTATCGCGACGCGACGATCGTGTTTCAGTTCGCAGCACTCCGGTCGTTCAGCTTCGTGAGGCTGGGCCTCAACAACCGGGGAAATGGCACGGTCGCGGCGCCCCCGGAGATCCGCGTTCAATTCTCGGACGATGGGGTGAACGTTCGCGGCACGTACACCTTCCGAAGCGCGGACCGCACGCTGCCGATGGTGCCGCTGGGAGCCGGCAGGACGTGGCGCTGCCCGTTCCGCTCGCCACCGGACGCTTCATCCGGGTCACGCTCGTGAACCCGTCGTCCTGGTCACTGATCGACGAGGCGGAGTTCGACTGACACGACGCTGCGCCGAATGCAGGTGCGGGTTTGATCAACGCGCCTGCGTCCCGCGCGACGCCTGAAGGCGCAGCTCCAGCCGACGCCAGCCCCGCGTCACCGATGAGCGCAGCGGCTCCTCCGCGGTGATGCGGAGCCGCCCGGCGTGCGGCGCGAGCGCGTCGAGCATCGCGGTGAGCTGCGCGCGGGCGAACGACGCGCCAAAGCACGCATGCGGTCCCGCGCCGAACGCGAGGTGCGGGTTTGGAGTGCGCTCGAGCTCGAGCTGCTCCGCCCTCGCGAAGACGCGCGGGTCCCGGTTCACGAGCGGGAAGAACACTGCGACGCGCGTGCCGGGCTCGAGGGAGAGCTCGCCGAGCGAGGTGGGGCGCACCACCTCGCGCACGAAGCGGATCAGCGGGCTCGTGAAGCGGATCAGCTCATCCACGGCCGCGGGTGACGCTTCGAACGGGAGCCCTCGGACGAGCAGCTCCCGCACCGCCAGCGCGAGGAGCATCGCGGTCGACTCGTGCCCGGTCTGCGCGAGCAGCCGCTGGAGGTACCTCCGGTCGCGCGGGTCGAGATCGTCGCCGAGCGCAAAGAACGGCTCGGGCGCGTCGCGGTGCTCACTCAGCCACGACAGCAGCGCCTGATCCGCGGCGACGAACGATGCTGCCTCTCCGGCGCTGGCGAGCGCGCGACTGAGCACGCCGAGCTCGCCGAGGAGCGGCTCGGCGAGGCCCACGAAGCGGCCGAACTGCGCCAGCGCGAAGGGTCGGGCGAGCGCCTCGACGAAGTCACCGCCGCCCTGCGCGACGAAGGCCGCGACCAGGGCCTGCGGCGGCTCCACCTCGGGCAGGCGCGGTAACGTGCGGCGCAACCCGGTGGAGCGCGGTGGATCATCCAGGTTGAGTGAGCGCCCGTCGAACTCCGTCCGCCGTCGCCCCGTGCCGAAGCGGGAGCTGAAGAACGTCGGCTCCGAGAGGACGCGCACCGCCTCCGCGTGTCCGACGACGGCGACGAGCCCGGGGCTGACGAACGCCGCCCCCGCGGGGCGCAGCGCCTCCAGCGCCTGCCACGCCTCTCCTCGCGCCCACGCTTCGCCATCGAAGAGGCGCTCCGCGTTCACGGGGCCTCCCGCAGGTCTTCAAGCCGCAAGCAGGGCTGCCCCCACAGCTCGAGCGACGACCGCACGAGGCACGAGGCTCCCTTCCGGTGGAGGAAGGTGCCGGCCCCGAGGCTCGGAGCCCACCGCCGCCGCGCGCGCTTCGCGGGGGCGGAGGCGCCCATCAGAAGCGGAACGACGCGCCGACCACGCCGCCGCCCGCGGTCGGGGCCGCGCTGAGGCTGAACTTCGGCAGCGAGGCCTTCACCAGCGCGGTGTGGCTGAACTCGAGCGCGAGGAGCGGCGCGAAGAGGGCCGCGATGGAGATCATCTCCACGAGCACGATGGCGCCCCCGGTGTTGCGCAGCGGGTTGAAGGCCAGGCCGCCGCCCGTGGCTGCGTAGACGCCGATCGCGCCGAACGAGAACGCGGCGCCCAGGCCGAGCCCGACGAGCCCGGCGGCGAAGCTCCCGCGCCCGCCCATCGCGCGGTGGACACCCCAGGTGGCGGCGACCGAGCCGAGGCTCAGCACCCCGGCCGAGGTGAGCGCGAGCATCACGCACGCCGTGTCGAAGCACCGGCTGGCGAGGAAGCCGGTGAGCAGCGCGCCGGTCCCCATGGTGAGGCCGCTCACCAGCGCCTCGAGCGTGACGCGGCCCGCAGTCGCCTGACCCCACTGGGCGGCGGCGCCGAGCTCCTCGACGGTCTGCTCGCGCTGCTCGAGGGCGAGCGCCGAGCCGCCGATGAGCGCGAGGCCGGCGGCGACGGTGTACGGCAGCATCTGAATGCCGGTGTCGGCGCGCGCCTGGTTGGCGACCACCGACAGCAGCAGCGCCAGGATTCCCGCAGGCAGCATCGCCACCATCGGCGTCGCCAGCCCGCCTTCGCCGCCGGCCAGGCGGAAGCCGATCCACGCGCCGAGCATCGTCACCAGCGGCGTGGCGATGGCGATGGCCGCGTGACCGCCGCTGAAGCACGGGCCGAACACGGGGGAGCCGCAGCCCGCATCACCCAGCGGCGTCATCGCCAGCGCACCGCCGAAGCCGACCGCGCCGCCCGCGAGCGCGCCGAGGAAGCGCTTCACGCGCCGGTCCTCGTCGATCTTCGGCGGAGGCGGCAGCTCGTCGAACTTCACCGCGTCCTCCGGGGCCGCGATGACCGCACCCTTGCGCGGCGCCTCGTCCTCGCCCTCGTCGGCGCCCGCGCCCATCACCACCAGACACAACACCACGCTCGTCAGAGTCACCGCTCCCTCCCGGAACGCGCGACTATTCCATTGCGCGCGCGGGCTGGCCACTCGCGCCTTTTCAGCGGGCGGTGAAAGCCGTATGGGGGCGCGCATGCCTCCTTCCAGCTCGACCGCTGCGCCGCTCACCTTCGATGCCTTCTGGCGCTGGCTCGCGGATCACCGCAACTGCGTGCTCCGTGTCGGCTCGAACGACGTGGTGCTGATGGACCACGAGCTCGTGCACTGGGACTTCTTCGACGAGGACGACGGCCGCGCGGTGGTGCAGGCCATCCTCGGGAAGGCGCTGGTGGGCGAGGTCATCATCGAGCGCTCCGACGTGCTCTTCGTGCAGGCCTCGCCCGACCTCGAGCAGCCCGGCTCGCAGGCGTGGAACTTCGAGCTCATCGGCGGCAGCAAGGACGAGAACTACCCGCTCTTCACCTTCCTGCTGACGCACGGCATGGAAGGCACGGCCGCCGGCCACCAGGTCCTCAAGCACTGAGGCGCCATGTTCGACGCCGTCCTGTTCGACCTCGACGAGACGCTGCTCCAGGACGAGCCGGTGAGCCGGCATGCGTTCTACGTCACGGCGCTCGAGCTCACGCAGGACGACGCGCGCGCTCAGGTGCTCGCCGCCGCCGCGGAAGAAGAAGCCCGGGCGCTCACCGCGGAGCTCCCGCGCATGGCGGTCGACTACGCCACGCGCATCGGCCACTCGGCGCTCGAGGCGCTGTGGGCGACGTACGACCCGGCCGTCCCCGCCGAGGTGGTGCTCGAGCGCGAGCTGACGCACATCCGCCCCGAGGTGTGGCGGCGTGCCCTTCGGCGCTGTGACGAGCGCGGAGAGCCGGCGCACCTCTCGCTCCGCTGGCAGGCGCTGCGCGCGCAGTTCCCGCTCTTCGACGACGCCGACGAGCTGCTCGCGCGGCTGCGGCCACACACGAAGCTGGGCATCGTCACCAACGGCGTGCGCGGGCTGCAGCGCCGCAAGCTCGAGGGCTCGGGGCTGGGGCACTGGTTCGACGCGGTGGCCATCTCCGGGGAGGTCGGCATCGGCAAGCCCGAGCGCGGCATCTTCGAGCACGTCTGCCGGCAGCTGGGCGTGGCCCCCGAGCGCTGCGCCATGGTCGGCGACAACCCGGAGCGCGACATTCAGGGCGGCCTCAACGCCGGCATGGCCACCGCGTGGGTCGACCGGAAGTTGAAGCCGCGCGGTGCGAAGGCCGACGTCGAGGCCGAGTCGCTGATGGCGCTGTGGCCGTGGCTGTCGCGCTGATCAGCGCCGCCGTCGGAACGTGAGCTCCCAGTCCGGCCTCTCCTCCCACGTCGCCAGGCCCGGACCGCGACGCGTCCACACGAAGGAGACGGCGGCGGACTGCGGAGTCCTCAGCGCACGCGCACCACGACGGCGGTGATGTTGTCGGAGCTCCCCGCGTCGAACGCCGCCTGCGCCAGGGCGCTGCACGCGCGCTCGGGGGCGTGGGAGAGCCCGCTGATCAGCTGCGGCTCGTCGAGCGGATCATAGAGGCCGTCGCTGCACAGCAGGTACGTGTCGCCGCGCTCGAGCGCGTGCGTCGCGACGTCGCAGGCGGAGTGCCCCTCGAGGCCGAGCGCGCGGGTGATCTGGTTCTTCCACGCGAAGCCCTGACGCGCGCCAGCGAGCCCGGCCGCCTCCATCTCGGCCCACACCGAGTGGTCGCGCGTGAGCTGGGTGAGCGCTCCGTGGCGCAGGCGGTAGAGCCGGCTGTCTCCGCAGTGCGTGACGGTGAGGGTGCGCGGTGTGAAGAGCGCGGCGACCACCGTGGAGCCCATCTGTGCGAGCGCGCCGTCTTTGCGCGAGGCGATCTCCCGGTGCGCCGCGGCGCCGGCGGCGGCGAGCAGGTTCTCCTCGAAGGTGCGGCTGCGCTGCTCTCGGATGGGCCAGGTGCCCTGCGGGTCGCGCCGCTGCTCCTCGACGAACGAGCGCAGGGTGGAGGTGGTGAGCTTCGAGGCGACCTCGCCGCCCTCGTAGCCGCCGAGGCCGTCGGCGACGACGAAGAGCCCGAGGTCCGGGGCCACGAGGAGCGCGTCTTCGTTGTTCGAGCGGCGACCGACGATGGTGCATCCAGCGCTGTCGAGTTCCATGGGCTCGGGCAGAGCAGCCGCTGCGCCGCCGTAACGGCCCGAAACCTGAGGAAGGGGTGGTGAGTCGAGTCGCCGGAACGCGTGGCAACGTGGGGGCTGTGAATGCCCCCGGGTTGCCAGGCGCTGGCGCCGACAAGCGGACGAGTCTCCGCGCGAAAGCGAAGACTGCCGGAAGCGGCGGTGGTGAATGGAGTGTCGAACGCCATGCCGAGAGTCGGACGAGCCCCTCGGCTCCGAGCCGGGGACGCAGGTGACGCGCGCTTCGTGGTGGTGACGTTCTGGGAGATCCGCAGGGTCGTTGGTACAGCCCTCCGGCACCCCCAGTTCCGCACTTCGTGAGTCTCGCTGATCGGATCCGCCGGGCATGCGCGCAAGACTGCGTTCGGCAATCGCGTCGCCTGCGTCCTGGTGTCGGTTCTGCACTTCGTGATGTGCGTCACCCTGCTCGGATCCGCGGGGCACGCGCGCGAGAAGCACTGCGCTCACCAATCGCGCCGCCCGCGTCCCCTGGTGCTGGTGACGTGGGGGCGTCCCGGATCGCCGCGCGGCAACCGGTGGGCCGGCATCGCCCCTGCGTTGCCACGCGTTAGTCTCGGCGCACGATGCCCCCCACTTCCCGCCCGAGCGACACGCTGACGCTGGCCGACGTGCCGCCGCCCGGCTCACCGTGGCGCGCCATCGAGGCCTTCGCCCTCACCTTCGATGGCGTGGCCGCACTCGGAGGCCCGAAGGCGCTCGACGAGCTCGTCAGCCGTCACTCGGCCGCGGGCACGTTCCCCGCGACGCTCGACGAGCTGCGCGCCTTCCTCTTCTTCGAGCAGCGGCGCTTCCGCCACTACACGTCCGAGCCGCGCGGCAGCGAGCGAGTGCGCATCGACCGGCTCCTCGAGCAGCTCCGCAGCCGCGTTCAGGGCCCCGCCGCGCCCTGACGGAGCGACGCGAACACCTCGCGCACCGTCCAGTACACGCGCGAGGTCCACGCGAGATGCCGCGGGGCGTTCAGCACCGGGCTCCCCGTCACCTGCAGCCCGTGCGCGTGGAAGCGCTCCTTCGCCCGCGGCAGGTGGTACGGGTCGGTCACCACCACCACCGAGCGGAGCCCGTGCGCCTCGAGCACCGCCGCCGAGAAGGCGGCGTTCTCCGCGGTGCTGTGGCTCTGCTCCTCGAGCAGGCACGCCTCGCGCGGCACGCCGAGCTGCACCGCGAGGTCGCGCGCCACCGACGCCTCCGACGCACCGAAGCGGCCCACGCCGCCAGAGAACAGCAGCCGCGGCGCGAGGCCCTTCCGGTACAGCGCCACCGCGTGCTCCGTGCGCGCGCGCAGGGTGGGAGACGCCGCGCCGCTCTCCTCCACGCGCGCCCCCAGCACCACCAGCACCTCCGAGGGCCGTGCGTCGTCGACCACGCCCGCGCGGTCGATGAGCCACGCCGACGCGCACACCAGGGTCCCGAGGCCCGCGAGGGGCACCACCAACCAGCGCATGCCGCGCGTCCAGTGCACGTGTCATGCTCGGCGCTCCGATGAGCGTCGTGCTCATGACCACCAACGCGCGGAAGGTCGCCGAGTACCGGCGCTTCCTCGCGCGCCACGCGCAGACGCTCCACGTCGAGGCGCCGACCGAGGCCCCGCACATCCTCCGTGGCTGGCTGGAAGAAGCGCGCGCGGTGGTCGCCGACGAGAGCAACGTCTTCGACCCGTCGGGAGACCTCGTGCAGCCCGGCTACGTCGGCCCCGCGCGGAACGTCTGCCGGCTCCACGCGTGGGTGCTCGACGAGGGCGGCGCGCTGGTGCGGCGCTCGTACCTCCGCGAGGTGCAGGGCCACTTCGACGCCACGCGGCTGCGCCCCGACGACCCGACCGTCTTCGACTGGGACTCGGCCTTCACCTCCGCCGCGGGCGCGACGCTCGAGCAGATGGACGCGGTGGGCCTCAAGAACTCCGCGCGGGAGCAGTGCCTCTCGGCCTTCGTGCGCGAGCGCCTCCGCCAACCGAGCCCGCGCGTGCTGAAGTGGACGCCCGTGTCCGCCGCCGACTGGTCGATGGACGCGCGCCTGCTGCTCGAGCACCCGCTGTACCGCGCGCTCCCGCCCCGGCTCGACGCGGCGCTGCGCAGCGTCGTCGACGCCGGCGTCTTCTTCCGCGCGGTGAAGAGCCGCCGTGATGGCAACTACTGGTTGCCCGGACTCAACGGCGGCCTGCCGTACGTGCCCAAGGCCGACCCGGTGCACGAGGCGACGTACCTCTTCCACGACGTGATGCACCACCTGATGCCGGACCTCGTCTTCGACGGCGCGCAGAGCGAGGACCACCGGCGCACGTACATCGTGTGGCGCATGATGAGCGAGGCGGTGAGCCTGGCGCTCGCCGACATGACGTACGTCGACGCGCTCACCCACCGGCCCGAGCACGCCGGCTACGACTTCACGAAGCGCCGCATCCACCCGCTCTTCGCCGCGCTCCCGCGGGAGAAGCAGGGCGACCTCCGCTGGCTGCTCCACGCGCTGACGCGCTTCGTGGTGCTGGGCGAGGCGTGCCCCGCACCGCCGCCGGCGAGGCGTGGCGCGCCTTCGAGGACAAGTACACGCGCTTCTTCGTCGCCGACTTCCAGTGGACGCGCCTCAACTGGGACAACCTCGTCGCCCGCGAGGCGATGGTGCGCGGCTGGCTCGAGCTGGCGCACCCCGAGACGTTCCGCACGCTCGGCGTGGGGCTGGTGTCCGACGCGGTGACGGCGGTGGGCCGCGGGCTGCCGCTGAGCGCGCTGGTCGACGCGCTCTTCGACCTCGTGTGGCGCACGCGGCTCGAGCCGGCGCTCCGCTTCTCGGCGGAGCTCGACGTGGCGCGCGCGACGTCGCGCGGCTTCCGGCGCTGGCTCCTCGGGCAGCTCGCCTTCTTCCCCCGCTATGCGCCGCTCACCGGCCTGCCCGCGCTGGCCACGGAGCTCGCCGCCCGGGTGCGCGACGCGCGCGACTTCGACGCCGCCGAGCGTGACGAGGTGCGCCGCCGCTTCCGCGAGCACGTCGAGTCGCTCGCGCACCGCGGTGTGCTGTCCGACGACGACGCCGCGACGTTCCCCGAGCTCTTCCCGCTCTTCGACCCCTTCTTCCTGCGCGACTACGACCGCGCCGCCCAGGAGTTCCGCAGCGTGCGCGAGGCCAGCGCCCGCGCGCTCGGGCCGGTGTCAAAACCCTGACAACCAGGCGTGTAAGTCATTGATTTGATGCGGGTGCGATCTCCTGCGCAGAGATCGCACCTCGCAAAGTCACTGCGCCGCGACTCCAGAGGCGTCAGAATGTCATCTGGGGCCGATAAATCGGCCCCGGGCTGAGGTCGGACAGCACGAAGAGAAAAACAGGAACAGGAGGCAACACATGCAGCCTGAGACCGTTCGTTCCGTCGCGCGTCGTCTGGAGAACTATTTCGACTGGTACCTCCGCATCGACCCCGACGCCTCGTCGGCCGCGGTGGCGCTGGTGTCCCGCTTCACACAGCTGGCGAACGGGCCGGTGAACGCGAACGAGGCGAAGAAGCTGCTCGACGAGACGCGCGCGTTCGCGCTGGGCAGCCCGTGGGAAGAGATGCGCATGGCGCTGCTGACGCTCTCTCGCTGCTGACGCGACCGCGAGCGGGCGTTAAACCCGGGGAGTGCGCATCACGAGCGACACTCCCGGCCTCGTCGTCGCCGAGCGAGAGGGGCTCCTCGCGCTCGTGCTGCGGCAGTCTCCGGATGACCGGGCGTTCGCCGCGTTCTCCGAGGCCATCGCCGACGCGCTCACGCGGCAGTCGCGGCTGAGCACGGTGCTCCTCATTCCCCGCTTCGACGGCCGCACGCGCGCCTCGCGGGAAGCGCAGCGGGCCTTCGTCGACTTCATGGGCAGCGTGGCCGACCGGCACCTCGGCATGGCCATCGTGGTCGGCGTCGAAGGCGTGAAGGGCATGATGCTGCGGCTCACGGTCAACGCGGTGCTGATGCTCGCCCAGCTCAAGCGCCCGGTGCACCTCGTGGCGAGCGTCGCCGACGCGGTGGACTGGTTGAAGGGCCTGCCGGAGCAGTCGCGCGCGCTCGAGGCACCGGAGCTCGCCCACGAGCTGGCGGCGCTGATGAACACGCCGTGACGCCGCGGCGGCGCGGTGGTGAGCTGCCACGCCATGCCGCGCTACGAGTTCGTCGAGGGCACCTCGCGCAAGTTCTGGGAGATCGACCTCCAGGGGAGCAGCTTCACCACGCGCTGGGGCCGCCTCGGCACCGAGGGCCAGTCGAAGCGGCAGGACTTCGCCGACCCCGACACCGCGCGCCACGAGTACGAGCTGCTGGTGCGCTCGAAGGAGAAGAAGGGCTACCAGCTCGTCGGCGCGCCGCCTCCCGCGCCCGCCGGAGAGACGGTGGAGTGCACCGTGGTGCGCCTCGAGGACGCGCGCGGCAACTGGCGCGAGCTCGAGCTCCGCGGCCTCAAGCTCACGCAGCGCGTGGCGCCGCGCGAGGACGACTCCGGCGAGACCAGCACCCGCTACGACTCGCTCGCCGAGGCGAAGGAGCAGCTCGAGCACCTCACCGCGCGCTACGTGAAGAACGGCCTGCGGGAGGTCTCGCGCAAGACGGAGCTCCGCTCGGTGCACGACGAGCCCGCCGCCGTCGAGGGGCGCCTGACGCAGCACCCCGAGTACGAGCGCGCGTGCCTCGAGTCGCCCGAAGACGTGGCGCCGTGGCGCATCTACGCCGACTGGCTCCAGGAGCAGGGCGACGTGCGCGGCGAGCTCGCGGCGCTCTTCCTCGGCAAGCAGGCGCCGAAGGGCTGGGCCTTCTTCAAGCAGCACCGCGACGCGCTGCTCGGCGAGCACTCCGAGCAGGAGCTGTACGACGTCGAGTTCGACAACGGCTTCGTCGCCGCGCTCTCGATGAAGCGCCCGTACGACGGCGGCACCGAGCTCGCCGAGCTGACGCGCGACGTGCTGGGCCGGCCGGGGGCGCGCTTCGTGACGCGGCTCCGCTTCGGCCTGGCGAGCTACGAGAGCGACAACGACTGGACCGACACGCTCGACGCCATCCTCGCCTCGCCCGTCGCCGCGTGGCTGCGGCGCCTCGAGTTCAACGACTACACCTACGAAGACTGTGAGATCTCCTGGACGCCCTACGGCAGCGTGGCCGCGCTGTGGAAGGGGCTGCCGCGGCTGGAGCACCTCCACGTGCGCTCGGGGCAGGGCGGCGAGCTGGGGCGCATCGAGCACGCGCAGCTCAAGACCTTCATCCGCGAGTCGGGTGGCCTCGCGAGCGCGGAGCTCGAGGCCATCGTCGCCGCGAAGTGGCCGCAGCTCGAGCACCTCGAGGTGTGGACCGGCAGCGGCAACTACGGCGCGGAGGCGACGACGGATCAGCTCGGGCCGCTCCTGCGCGGCGAGGGCCTGCCGCGGCTCAAGACGCTGGGCATCGTCAACTCCGAGCTCTCGACGGAGCTGCTGGGCGAGCTCGCGGCCTCGCCGCTCCTGCCGCGCCTCGCGGTGCTCGACCTCTCGAAGGGCGTCTTCACTGACGCGGAGGTCGACGGGTGGATCCGCCTCGCGCCGAAGTTCCGGCACCTCCAGCGCCTCGACCTCTCGGGGAACCTCTTCGAGGAGCGCCTCGAGGAGCTCAAGGCCGCGCTGCCCAACGCCGTGCTGGCGGATCAGCGCGAGAACTATGGCGACGACGAAGACCGCTACGTCGCGGTCGGTGAATGATGATCTCCCCGCCGCGCGCGGCGACTGCTACAGGTGACGCATGGGCTTCGAAGTGAGCGGACTGACGATGGCTGGCTTCGTGCGTGCGCTCGAAGCCGAGAAGCTGCTCGAGCCGGTGCGGGCGAAGCTGGGGTTCGCGGCGCGCAGCATGCTCGATGATCCGCACGCGTCGCGCTGGCATGAGGGCAAGCTCAACATCGAGTTCCTCGAGGCAGTGCTGGCGGTCGCCGGGCCGGCGAAGCTCGAGCAGCTCAACCGCGAGCTGACCAGCAAGTCCTTCGGGCCCATCATCAAGCCGCTCGCCCGCGTGGCGCTCGCCATCGGAGGCTCGTCGCCGGCGACCGTCTTCTCGCGCGTCAACGAGGCGGTCTCGGTGGGCACGCGGGGCCTCACCATCAGCTGGAAGGCCGCCAGCGAGACCTCGGGTGAGGTGGCGCTCGAGTACGCCGAGCCGGTGCCGGCGCGCATCGTCGAGCCGTCGTGGCGCGGCGTGCTGGCCATCGCCGAGGAGCTCACCGGCCGCAAGCTGCGCTTCGACCGCTTCGAGTCGACCAGCCCCACGCGGCACGTGTTCCACGTGAGCTGGTGAACTTGCGAGCGCGGCCGCTCTGAGTCACAAGCGGCTGATGAAGCTCGCCCGCGTCGCGCTGCTCCTCTCGTCCCTCACGTCCCTCTCGTCCTTCGCGCAGGTCACCGGCACCACCGGCAGCGGCGCGCCGATCGCCCTCGGCCAGCCCGGGCTCGGGCTCACCCAGGTCCTCAGCACCACCGGCACGTTCCCCTCGATGTCCTACGCCGATGACGCGTCGCTGGCGCTGCTGCACACCTTCGGCGGGACCTTCGCGCCGAACGACGCCGCGCGGTGCGACGGCAGCTCGCGCACCATCTCCACCAACGCGGCGCTCTTCTCGGTGCTGGGCACGCGGTACGGCGGCAACGGCACCACGTTCTTCAACGTGCCGGACCTCCGCGGCCGCTTCGTCGCAGGGGCGGGCACGGGCCCGGGGCTGCCGTCGCGGAGCGCCGGTGACGCGTACGGCGTCGACTTCGCCGCGCTCGGCAGCGGCATGCCGGCGCACCTCCACACGCTGTCCGATGGCGTGCGCATGACCTCGGTCGCCGGCGCTTCGCAGGCCTTCGCGCGCAGCGCGCCGACGCTGACGATGACGCCGATGATCGCCGCGGAGGGCGTCTTCCCGAGCATGAGCTCGACCACCTCGCTGACCTTCATCGGGGAGATCCGCTGGTTCGCCGGCGGCTACGTGCCCGCCAACTGGTTCCCGTGCGACGGCCGGCTGATGTCGATTGCCCAGTACACGGCGCTGTTCAGCGTCATCGGCACGACGTTCGGCGGTGACGGGCAGAACACCTTCGCGCTGCCGGATCTGCGCGGCCGCGTGGCGGTGGGCTCGGGGCAGTCGTCGCTGGGCAACTTCAGCGTGGGCCAGACGTTCGGGTCGCCCTTCGTGTCGCTGACGACGGCGCAGCTGCCGGCGCACACCCACACCGTCCCGGGAGAGGCGCCGACGTCGAGTGCGGGCGGCTCGCAGCCCTTCGACCTCGCGCAGCCGTCGCTGGGCCTGACGTGGCTCATCGCGACGCAGGGCATCTTCCCGCAGAACGGCTCGGGCGGCGGAGCGTTCAACGACACCGCGCCGATCCTCGGAGAGCTCATCGCCTTCGCGGGCAACTTCGCGCCGCGCGGCTTCCTGGCGGCGCAGGGGCAGGCGCTCCCGATTCAGCAGAACCAGGCGCTGTTCGCGCTCCTCGGGACCAGCTTCGGCGGCAACGGCACGACCACGTTCCAGCTGCCGGATCTGCGCGGCCGCACGCCGGTGGGCGCGGGCGGCACCTCGCCCATCCTCGTCGGTCAGCTGACGGGCGCCGCGACGAGCACGCTCGTGAGCTCGCAGCTCCCGGCGCACTCGCACACGTATGCGGTGGTCGACGCGGGCTCGATGGTCGACGCGGGCGTGATCGACGCGGGCTCGATGATCGACGCGGGCTCGATGATCGACGCGGGCTCGATGATCGATGCGGGCACGATGATCGACGCGGGCACGATGATCGACGCGGGCTCAATGATCGACGCGGGCTCAATGATCGACGCGGGCTCAATGATCGACGCGGGCACGATGATCGACGCGGGCACGATGATCGACGCGGGCACGATGATCGACGCGGGTACGGTCGACGCGGGTACGGTCGACGCGGGAGTGATCGACGCCGGCACTGAGGTTGACGCGGGCACGATGACCGATGCGGGCACGGAGCTGGACGCCGGCGCGATGGCGGATGCGGGCATGGAGGCGGATGCCGGCATCGAGGCTGACGCGGGCTCCGAAGCCGATGCGGGGATGGTCGCCGACGCGGGTACTGCGCCGCGCGATGCGGGGCTCGAGCCCGATGCGGGTGACGTCTCGATGGAGCCGGTCGGCTGCGGGTGCAGCACGAACGCTGGCTCGTCGTTCATCTTCGCGGCGATGCTGCTGATGCTCGGGCTGCGTCGGCGAGCCTGAGGCGTCCTTCATAGGCGAAGTGGTGGCTGGGGCCTCGGCGCGAGACGCGGGGTGACGCGGTCGACCCACGTTCGAGCGAACTGGAGCCGCAACGTGCTCTGCAGCGACACGTTCACACCCGCGTCAGCCGCGAGTTCGCGGAGCTCTGCGGAGGCCCGGTCTCTCGGTCATCAGCGCGCCCTCAGCTTGATCGGTGCGCCACGGTGCTCGGCTTGCGACGCATCTTCGACGCACACTTCGCGTGAGGTTGTTTGCTGGCGCCTTGCCATGGACCGGGAAGGAGCATCCCTGCCTTGCGGGGTGTTTCGTCGAGAAATGCGAAGTTCGGCTTCTGGTTTAGATTGCTCTGTGTGTGTTGTTTTGTGTGCACGGGGGCGTCATCTCGATTTCGCTGGTGCGTGTATGTATATGGGGCGCGCGCCGCGTGGCGCCGTCTGACAGCTCAACCCGCACAACAACCAGGAGATCGTGATGCGTCTGGCCGCATTGGTCGTGGTCGCTGTGTCTGCGTGCAGTTCCTCGCCGGCGTCGTTCCTCGAGTCCGGCGGTGGGAAGTGGGTCGTTCACCCCGAGGTGCTGCCGGCGCGCCCGGAGGCGCTGCGGTTGGCGTTGCCCGACGGCACCCACCGTGAGGCGCAGCGGGTGCGAATGGCGCAGTCCGAGCTCGGGCTGACGTGGGCGGGGAAGTTCGATGATGGCGAGGTGCTGCTCCTCGCGCGAGCCGAGGGCGGAGTGACGGGGCTGCTCGAGGTCGGTGGGCGCCGCTGGGAGCTGGCGGGCCTCGACGGTCAGCCGGTGACGCTGCGGGAGCATCAGGCGCAGGCCTTCCAGAACTGCGAGGCGCCCGAGGCTGCTCCGGGCATCGCCGCGAAGCAGGCCGAGGTGCCCGAGTCGGGTCCGAAGCCCGGCCTCGGGAAGGTGACGACCATCGACGTCGCCGCGCTGTACACCGACTCTCTGCTCGCCGACGAGCAGGCGACGCGCGGCTTCATCGACACCTCCGTGGCGATCGCCAACGACGTGTTTCAGCAGAACAACCTCAACGTGCGGTACCGGCTCGTACACAAGGGACCGCTCACCGGCGTGCAGCCGCCCGATGGCGGGGTGGTGACGGTCGGTGGCGTCACCTACGAGCAGAGCGAGGTCACCGCGATGGACTGGTTGAACACCGAGCCGCGTGAGGTGGTCGAGCTGCGTGCGGCGACGGGCGCCGACATGGTGGCCCTCTTCATTCCCATGCCTGCCGGGACGCCTCGCGCGTGCGGCGTCGCCAACATCGCGCTCGCGGGAGATCTCAACCAGCGCGACGGTCTCCCGTTCAACCAGCGCGCCTACTCCGTGCACCGCGTCGGTTGCGGGCTGGGTGACTTCACCTTCACGCACGAGCTCGGGCACAACTACGGGCTGCTCCACAACCGCGCAGACCACGACCGGCTCGTCAACCAGGGCACCCCGCCGCGACAGCCGTACGCCGCGGGCGCCACCTTCGCTGATTCGTCGAGCAAGCTCGGCCAGTCGGCGACGGTGATGGACTGTGTCGGCGGCGGATTCGCGTCTGCGAGTGCGGTCTGCAACCGACGCCCGCTCTTCTCGAGCCCCGCGACGGTGGTCGACGGCCAGCCCATCGGCGATGGCACGCGTGACAACCGTCGGCTGCTCGCGGAAGAGGCGCCGGGCTACTCGGCGTTCCGTGCGCCAGCGCCGAGCCAGATGCCGCAGGTGCGCATCACCTCGCCCGCGCGGAACGCGACCGTGCAGGGCGTCGTCACGCTGACCGCCACCGCGAGCGACCCCGAGGAGGGGAACCTCGACGCGCGCCTTCGCTGGTACGACGACCTGGGCGCCTTCCTCGGTCAGGGGCCGGTGGTCCTCGCCACGTTGACGGCCGGTGACCGCGTCATCACCGCGCGCGCGACGGACAGCAGCGGCGTCGAGGGGCAGTGGTCGGTGCGGGTCAGGGTGGTGATGCCTCCGCCCATCGTGGCCGGCTTCACCGTCGCCTGCAGCCAGCTCACCTGCACCTTCGACCCGTCGGCCTCGACGGGGAGCGGCGCGCTCACCTTCTTGTGGACCTTCCCGGTCGACGTGACGCTGCCGCTCGGACCGACGCCCACCATCACCTTCCCCTCCTCGGGCACGTACTTCGTCACGCTGCGCGTCCGTGACGCGCTGGGGCGTGAGGCGTCGACGACGCGCGGGGTCACCGTGACGGGCCCGGTCGTCGTCTCTCCTCGCGCCGGTGCCTGGTTCAACCCCGCGCGCTCGGGCCACGGCGTCGAGCTCTTCCCCGTCGCGGGCGGCAGCTGGGTCTTCGTCTGGTACACGTACACGCCGTGGGGCGCGCCCATCTGGTACCTCGCCGACGTCGCGCCGCTGTCGAACAACACCTTCGCTTCCACGCTGTACCTCACCACGTGGAACGGCGCGGGCACCGACCGCACGCCCATCGGCAGCGTCTCGCTCACCTTCAGCAGCGCGACCACCGCACAGCTCGCGTACACGGTGAACGGCGTCTCGGGCAGCGAGCCCATTCAGCACCTCGCAGGCGGCGAAGGGCGCAGCGGCGCCTGGTACGAGCCTGCGCTCTCGGGCTGGGGCCTGCAGCTCGAGGAGCAGCCCGGCTTCTACGGCGCCACCATCGCCTTCTACGAGGGCAGCCAGCCGCGCTGGGTGATGGGCACGGCGCTCCCCGGCCCGGCGGTGGGCATGGCGCTGAGCTGGTACGACGGTCCGGGGCTCTGTCCCGGCTGCACGTACGCGGGCAGTCCCACCCCGACGCCGGCGGGCACGCTCGACCTCCACGTCGGCGAGGGCGCCTTCTCGGGCTACGCGAACACGCTGATCACCACGCCCTCGGGCTGGACGTGGAACCGCCCGTGGGCGTCCATCGCGAAGCTCACCCAGTGAGCTGAACCGACGTCCCCCGCGCTCCCCGGGCCAGCTACGGTCCGGGCATGGCGCGCTGGCTGGACCGACTCCTGGGGCGTGGGACGAACCCGACGGCGGGCAGCGAGCCTCGCCCTGCGAAGTGGCTCGCGGCAGACGACCCGGGCAACCCCTTCGGCGTTCCGTTGCTCGACCTCATGGAGCTTCAGGAGCTCACCTCGACGACGACCGAGCTGGCGTACGCGCAGCGCTCGGTGTCGTGGGGTGAGTCCGTCGGGAGCGAGCTCTCACCCGCGCCGCTGCTCTCGTTGCCACCGATCGAGTGCGCGCTGCGCTACCCCGCGGCGAGGTCGTTGCCCGACGGAATCCTCTACGCGCCGCCATCGCAGGACTTCAAGTGGGTGCTGGCGCTGCGCGAGGGCCGCCTGCTCGCGGCGCGCAGCTGGACCGGTGTGGTCGAGGCCGTCGCTGACGCGCGACGCGACGGCGACTTCCTCGTGCTCGAGCGGCTCCGCATCGCCGACGAATCAGGCCTGCGGCTCGGTTCACGCTTCGTCGAGGTCTTCGATTGGCTCATCCGGGTGCACGTGTGGGATCAACGGCTCCCGCTGCCGGTCGACGACGCGTTCGGTGAGCAGCTGAGGCGTGTTCCCGTCAGCGGCTTCGGTCCCTTCGGCAAGGCGTTGTTCTGTGCCGCGAAGACCTGGAGTCCACCGCCCCCACCGCGACCGCTGAGGGCCGACGGCGACGTCATTCTCGCCACGCATCGAGCCGACCTGTCCGCGCTCGCGCGCGCGCTCGACGATGGGGCCGACGTCGACGCGCCCAGCACGTTCCAGGGCAGAACGGCGCTTCAGCTCGCGGCGATGAAGGCTGATGACGCGCTGGTCGTCGCGTTGCTGGAGCGCGGCGCGAAGCCGACCGCCTCCGACGATCGCGGAATGCAGGCGCTGGGGATCGCCGTGGTGGCAAAGGCGCCGCTGTCGCTCATGGACCACCTGCTCGAGCGCGGCGCCGACGTGGGCCAGCCGAACGACGACGGCTTCACCGCGCTCCATGCCGCGGCGGAGGTCGACAACGCCGAGGCCATTCCCTGGCTCGTCTCCCACGGCGCACCGCTCGAGGCCCGGACCAGGCACGGGCACACTGCGCTCCACATCGCGTGCGGGCTTGGCCACCCGGCCGCCGCGCGGGCGCTGCTCGAGGCTGGCGCCGAACGTCTCGCAGCGTCGCCGACGGGGACACCCGAAGACGTGGCGCGCGCGGAGCGAAAGCCTGAGTTGGTGCGCCTTCTCTCGACGTGGAAGTGAGCCGCGTCCGTTTGCTGAACCGTGGAAGCGCGGCGGCGCCCGTGCGACGGTGGGCGCATGAACCTCCTGCGCTCGTTGGTGTTCCTCGCCGTGACGTCCACCGTGCTCGCCGCGGAGCCGCTCAAGGCCCCGAAGGCGGGTGACCTCCTCGGGAGCTGCAGCGTGGCGAACGTGAGCTGCACCGACTTCGACAAGGCCGTCGGGCCCGACGCGAAGGACACCTGCCTCAAGTACAAGCTCACCTGGTCCGACAAGGCGTGCCCGACGGAGAAGGTGGTCGGCACCTGCGTGAAGAAGGAAGGGAAGGGCTTCGGCTACACGCACAGCTACCCGCCCGGGACCGCGGCGACGGCGAAGCAGGCGTGCACGAACACGCCCGGTGGCACCTTCATCCCCTGAGCGTCATTCGCAGCACGCGACGGGACGCGGGGTGCCACAGCCGTAGTCGGAGCTGCTGACGTAGGTCGAGCCGGGCGTCCCGTCGGTGCGGATGATCAGCCCCTCGTAGCTGGTGGTGCCCGTCGTCCACCGGTTGCAGATGTAGTTGATGCCGCGCTTGCCCGGCTGGCTCGCGTCGAAGTCGTCGACCCACGCCCCTCCGGCGGGCACGGGCGCGCCCGACGTGCTCAGGCCGTACTCGCCCTCGTCGCAGAAGTGCGAGCCGGGGAAGGCGGCGCCGCACAGTGCGTGGGCGCCGCGCCGGCCGCCGAGGTTCCCGGTGTACGTGGCGGGCGTGAAGCCGCGGAAGGTGCGCTTGCGCGGCGCGAAGCAGCAGGCGACGGGGCGCGGCGTGCCACAGCCGTAGTCGCTGCTGCTCACGTAGGTCGACCCCGGCGTGCCGTCGGCGCGGATGATCAGCCCCTCGTAGCTCGTGGTGCCCGTCGTCCAGCGGTTGCAGATGTAGTTGATGCCGCGCGTGGCGGGCTGCGCCGAGTCGTAGTCGTCGACCCACGCGCCGCTCGAGGGCACCGGCACGTCTGACGTCGAGCTCGTGTACTCGTTCTCGTCACAGAAGTGCGAGCCGGTGAACGCCGCGGCACACAGCGCGTGCGCGCCGACGCGACCGCCGAGGTTGCCGGTGTACGTGGCGGGCGTGAAGCCGGCGAAGGCGTACCAGTCGCTGCTCACCACGACTCCGCCGTCGACGAGGAGCACCGCTCCCGGAGGGCCCGCCGGCCCGGCCGGTCCCTGCGGACCCGTCGCGCCCGTCGGACCAGCGGGCCCCTGCGGACCTGTCGCGCCGGTCGCGCCCGTTGGTCCTGCCGGCCCCTGAGGACCCGTGGCGCCGGTCGCGCCCGTCGGACCTGCGAGCCCCTGGAGTCCCTGCGGGCCTGCCGGCCCTGCTGCGCCGTTGCAGATGGGCAGCGCGCCGCCATCGGGCAGGCCGACCAGCACGCCGCCCGTCGCGCACTGCGGGCTCATCGCCGGCAGCACGCTTGCGGTGAGCCCCGGCCCCGCAGGCCCGGTCGCACCCGCAGGCCCCGTCATGCCTGCCGCTCCCTGCGCGCCGTTGCACACCACGGAGCTGCCTCCATCGGCGAGCGCGAGCCGCACGCCACCGGTCGCACACTGCGGGCTGCCGACGGCGAGCGTCGTCATCGTGAGCCCCGAAGCGGAGCCCGGCGCGCCGTTGCACACCGTGGTGAGGCCTCCGTCGGAGACCTGCGTCAGCCGCACGCCCCCGCTCGGGCACTCGGCGCTGCCGACCGCGAGGCTGGTGACGATGACGCCCGGTCCAGCGGAGCCGGGCAGGCCCATCGCGCCGGCCGCTCCCGTCGCGCCGTTGCACACCGCGCGCGGCGTCCCGCCATCGACGGTGAGCAGCACGCCGCCCGTGGGGCACTCCGCGCTCCCGACCGCCAGCGACGTGAGCTGCACTGACGCGCCGGCGGGACCGATGACGACGCCTCCGTCGACGATGAGCACTTCGCCCGGGTCACCCTTCGGCCCCTGCGGCCCGATGGGACCCTGTGGCCCTTCCGGACCAGCCGGGCCGGTCGCCCCCGTGGGCCCCTGAGGTCCCGGCGTCGATGGACAGGCGAACAGCGCGAAGGACACGAGCGCGGCGAGCAGAAGCCTCATGCGTCGCCTGACACGCTGCGCGCCGTCGAGGTGCAACCTGAGGGGAGTGACGCAGGCCCTTCGTAAGCTCATGAATCAACGAGAGAAACCAGTCCTCGGGAAGGAATCGCTGCGCGCCCGGGCGTGAAGGCCCGTCCTCGGGGCATGAAAACGATGCCGTTCGTGGTGCTGGTCTTCTTGCTGCTCGGGTGCGGACCCGAAACCGAACCGGGCGGTGGCTCCGGCGGCGGCGCTGGAGGCGGCGGTGGGAGCGCCGCGACTGCGAGCTGCACTCCGACCGCGACGATGAGCGCGATGACGCACTCGCTGGGGCTCGCTGTGACGGGACAGGCCAGCGCGAGCTGCACCGCGGCGACGGGCGTTGAGCTGAAGGTCTGCGTGCAGACCTCGTCGGGCTCCGGCTTCTCGAACGCGGTCTGTCAGACGCGCAGTGACTCGTCGGCCTCCGCGCTGAGCGTGACGGCGGAGGTCGTCTGCCAGAGCAGCAAGTCGGTGCGGGTGCAGGCGGTGGTGAGCTTCGACGGGCAGACCCGCGAGGCGCTCTCCGAGCCGCGGCCCTGTCGCTGACACCTCCCGATGAAAGGAAGACACGTGAAGGCATTGACGTTGATGTGTGTGATTGCGGTCGCGGTGCCTGGCTGCGCGAAGCGGGCTCCGGAGGTCGACCTGTCGCGCGAGACGCCTCGCGTGGTGTTGTTCGCGAGCCCGCAGAACCCGGTCGAGGTGCGGGCGGCGGTGGTGAGCGCGCTGCAGACGCGCGGGTGGACCACCGATGGTGAGGCCGACGGGCGCATCACCGCGCGGCTGGCGCACAAGGGTTCCTCGGCGCGGCTGGAGCTCGCCTGGGGCGCAGACAGCGTCACCCTCAAGGGCCTCGAGGCAGACCTGCCGCAGCCCCAGTACGCGCGGTGGCTCGCGAACCTCGAGAGCAGCATCCGTGAGGCGCTGAAGGCCCCGCCCGAGCCGGCGCCGGCCAAGACGAAGGCGACGCCGCGGCCGACGCTCGCGGTGTTCCAGGCAACGCAGACGCTGCCCGGGGCGAAGCAGGCGCTGCAGCGGGCGCTCGCGCAGCACTCGTGGACGCCGGAAGAAGAAGTCTCCGGCCAGACGGCGCTCGTGGCGCGGCTGAGTCACCGCAAGGGGCAGGTGCGCGTGCGGGTCGACTACAGCGAGAGCCAGGCTTCCATCTCGTACCTGTCGAGCACCGAGCTCGAGTTCGACGCCGCGGGGCGCTCGGACGACTACGAGAAGTGGATGCGCAACCTCGTGGCGGCCATCGTGGCGAACACCGGCGCGCCGCGCTGATCAGCTCGTCCGCCGCCAGAGCGCGTACGAGCCCGCCCCGAGCACGAAGGTGCCGAGGGCCCAGCCCCAGGCGTCGGGCCCGTCGCCGGCCACCACGTGCGCGACGACGGCGGACACGAGGTTGATGGCGAAGCCGGCGTAGGCCCACTCCTTGAGGCGTGGCGGCACGGGCGCGAGCAGGGCGGCGACGCCGAGAAACTTCGCGACCGACAGCTCGACGCGGAACCACGAGGGGAAGCCGAGGTGCGTGAAGGCCTCGGCCACCTGCGGCAGGTTGAGCTGCGCCCACGCGGTGAAGCCCATCTGCAGGCAGAAGAGCGCGGTGACGAGCCACCACGCGATGCGCAGCGCGCGGGGAGCGACGAGCGACGGGGACTGGAGTGTGGTCTGCATGATCAGCTCTCCTTCTCGAACTGCTGGGCGTACTCGGCGGTGAGCTGCTGCCAGCCGGGGAACTGGAGGGCGTCGGCGCCGACGATGCGGCCGATGGGCTCGCCGGCGAGGAGCTGCGCGAGGACGTCGAGGCACACGTGCCAGCCGGCCGCGCCCCACGAGACGAAGCGGCGGTCGATGGCGTGCCACAGGGTGAGGCGCGTGCCGCTCGCGAAGGGCTCGAGCTCCCAGCGGAGCACGCTGCCCCCCCACACCACCTCCAGCAGCCGCGGGGCCTCGGCGCGCTGCACGGACGTCTCGTCGACCTGCGGCGTGCCGACCGTCGAGAGCTTCACCGGGCCGGCGGTCGCGAGGTTGCGGTCGGCGTTGAAGGGCGCCCACTCCGCGAGCTGCGCGGGGTCGGTGAGCGCGTCCCACACCAGCTCCGGAGCGTGGCGGAGGTCGCGCACCAGCACCAACGTCCACCGCTCGCCTTCCTTGTGCACGACCCGCGCTCCGCGGGCGGGGCCGGGGGCGTACCTGTCTCGAGGGCTCATCGCTTCGCTCCTGGGTGCTTCGGGTGGCTCGATGAGGCCGCGGCAGCGCGGCGATCGAGGTGACGCTCGAGCGCGTCGACATGGGCGGACCAGAAGCGGCGGAAGGGCGCGAGCCACTCGTCGACCTCGCGCAGCGGCTCCGGGAGGATGCGGTACACCCGGCGCTGGGCCTCGACCCGCGCCTCGACGAAGCCCGCCTCGCGCAGCACGCGCAGGTGCTTCGACACGGAGGTCTGCGTCATCCCCAGCTGGGTCTCGAGCTCGCCGACCGAGCGCTCCGACGTCGCCAGGAGACTCAGGATGGCCCGCCGGTTCGGCTCCGCGATGATGGCGAAGGACGATTCCATGGCTGGATATATACGCAACGGGACATATGACCGTCAAGGCATGTATCGCCTCCGACTTTCCACTCGTGCGCGCAGCTGCCCAATCGTCGGCAGTTCCGCGCATGAGTGGAGACAGGTCGGGCGAGGCCTCGGCTGACAGCTCACGAGAACGTGGCAATCACGGCTTCTCGCGACCCGTTCTTGCCGTTGGCCGGGCAAAGCTGTGGCTCGCCCAGCGACACACGCACCGGTGTTGCGGAACGTCGCGCGTGAGCCGATGGACGCACGCCGAACGAGCGCTCCGCGAGGCCAACGCGGCTCGTGATGCTCAGCGGCCATGCGCTCGTGACGCTCAGCTGAGGAGCGCGGCCGCCCGCAAAGTTCGCGGACCTGAGTCACCTGACGCTCGCGGAGGCTGACGAGCAGGGCGGATCACCTCCGCCCTGACCATCGCACGCACGAACGCGCGGAGCCTCACTTCGCCGCGACGTCGGCGCTGAGCCCGGCGACCCACGTCTTGTGCTCGTTGCCGTAGTACAGGTACGCGCGGCTGGCGGGCCCGACGTACCTCCCGGGCACGGCGGCGACGAGCGAGACCGGCACGCGGCGCTGCTCCTTCGGCGTCATGCCGCGCCAGTACAGCACCACGTCGCGGCCCATGATCTCGTACGCGTCGATGGTCTTCGCCTTCACCAGCTCCTTGAGCTGATCGACGCGGGGCTCGAGGCCGCCCGGCACGCCGACGATGGCCACGACGGTCGACAGCTTCTCGTCGGTGAGGTTGGTCACGCGGGCGGTGGCCTCGACCACGTCGCCCTCGGCGAGCTTGGGCGTGCTGAGCGCGACGTCGAGGCCGACCTTCGTCTCCTTCGAGCTGTCGGGCTGCACGCGGTGGCTGCGCACGGCCATCGAGTACGGGAGCTGGCCGCCGCCCTCCTGGACCAGCTCGAGGACGTGGGAGCCCGCGGCGAGGAGCTCCGCCGCGTCGGGCAGCTCGAGCTCGGTCATCGTGGTGCCGTCGTACTTCACGGGGGCGCCGAGCGGCTTGCCGTCGACGAGGAGCCGCACGCTCCCCGGCTTGCGGGCCGCCGAGCGCACGCGGTCGTATTCCATCACCGCGCGCAGGGCGAGCACGGTGCTCTGCGTGGCGCCGTAGCTGCCGTCCTTGCTCGCTTCGCTCAGCCCCTTGATGGCCTTCTCGACGGGCGCGACGAAGTCATTCCCGCCGCGGAGCCACGCGAGCGTCGCCAGCGCGGTGGTCTCGATGGCGAGCGACACGCCGGTGCTGCCCACGATGCTCTGCGTGCCGCCGGCGACCATGCCCTTGTCGTCCTGCTTCGCGGCGAGCTTCTGCATGAGCGTCTTCGCCGTCGCGGCGTCACCCGCGAGCTGCGCCACGTTCGCCGCGACCGCCACCACGTACGAGTTGCTGCTCTCGAGGCCGGCGCTCTTCACGCGCTTCACCTCGGCGTCGAGCCCCTTCTGGCCCGCCTCGAGCAGCGCCCAGGTGATGTACGCGTCCGAGGTGTCCTTGTCCTCGATCCACGTGTGGAGCGCGCGGCGCTTGCGCTCGAAGCCGCCCTTCCCGTCGCGCTGCCCGAGCAGCCACTGGCGCGAGCGCGAGAGCATGTCGGCGTCGACCTGCCGCACCTTCGCCATGTCGGTGAACTCGAGGATGCCGTACGCGGTGAGCGCCTCGTGGCCCGGGTCCTCGCCGAACCACTCGTAGCCCTTCTGCTTGCACTCGAAGCCGGTGAGCCGCTTGTACCCGCGCTCGAGCTTGTCCTGCGCGTCCTTGATCAGCGTCGGATCAGCGCCGGTGTGCGAGTTGAAGTACTGCAGCGCCATCGTCATCGGGTACACGGTGCTCGAGGTCTGCTCGAAGCAGCCGCTCGGCTCGCGCACCATGCTCTTGAGCGCGCTGGTGAGGTTGCCCGCGGGCGAGGGGTAGATGGCGATGCGCGTCGTCACGCTGCCGGGCACGGTGTCCGGCGCGAGGGTGAACTCGAAGCGCGCCTTGCCGTTGGTGGTGAGGAGCCCGCCGGCCGCCTGCTGCACCGGGAAGCCCTTCGGCTTGATGCTCAGCTCGCGCGTCACCACGTCGGCGTAGCCGCCGGCCTTCGCGTCGAGCGTCAGCGCGGTGGTGCGCGTCTTCGCGGGCACGGTGAGCTCCAGCACGCGGCGCGCGCGCTCGTCGGCCTTGAGCGAGAACGCGGCGGGCGCGGTGAAGCGGAAGTCGGCCTTCGTCGCCAGCGACATCGACACGCCCGCCAGCGGCTCGCGCGTGCCGTTCACGAACGCGATGGGGAGCCGGATGACGTCACCCTCGGTCACCTCGAGCGGCAGCTTCGGCTCGACGTAGAAGGGCTTCACCGACTCGAGCTTCACCTCGGCGCCGCCGATGACGCCGCCGCTGGTGTACCCGCCGGCCTGCGCGCGGAAGGACGTCACCGCGTCGCTCAAGCCGAAGCTCACCGTGGCCTCGCCGTTGGAGTCGGTCTTCGTGGCGGCCGACCAGAAGAGCGTCTCGGCGAAGTCGAGGCGGTCGTTGGGCTGGCGGCCCGGGCGCACCTGGTGCGCGTACTCGCGGATGGTGACGAAGGCGATGGCGATGGGCATCTCTTCCGCTGCGATGCGGCGCTCACGCTTCGCCATCTTCGCCTCCTCGCGCATCATCGGCTCGGCGGGGGCCTGCGCGGCGACGGGCTGACGGAGCGGCTGGTCGCGCGGCTTCGCGGGCATCGGCGCCTTGTCGGCGACGGGCGCGGGCGCGGGGCGCGGCGGAGGCGCCATCTGCATCGGGGGCGCGGCGGGCATCGGCGGCGGGGGCGCTCCGGGCACGCGCGCGCCGCGCATGCCGCCGAGCGCGACGTTCATCGGCGCGCCGGTGGAGACGGCGGCGAGGTCGTCGGTGAGCTCGCTCCGGCCGTCGCGGAGCGCGAGCGCGCGGCGGGCCTCGTCCTGCTCGCGGTTGACGAACTCGGTGACGTTGACGAGCGCGAAGCGGCGCCAGCCCTGGGTGCCGAGCAGCAGGTCGACCGCCAGCTTCGCCTTCGGGTTCTTCGGGTCGAGGTACACGTGGGCGTCGGCGAGCTCGCGCACGTCGCTCTCGAGGAACACCATCGCGGGGAGCGCGGGGGCCTGCTCACGCTTGTCGATCAGCTCCTGCACCGCGTCGTCGGTGACGGTGAGGCCGACGAAGGCCGGCGTGGGCTTGCCGTCGACGAGGGTCTTCACCTTGAGCTTCACCGGCGCGCCGGGCACGTAGCGCTCGCGGTCCGCCTCGAGCTTGATGGTGAGCTGCTTCTTCGGCTCGCGGAACACGAGGCGCTCGGCGAGCGGCGTGCCGTCCTTCGTGGTGAGCGTCGCGACGAGCACGCCCTCGGCGTCCTTCGCGTCGAGCGTCACCGGCGCGTTCTTCTGGTTGCGCGCGTCGAGCGTCACCTTCGAGAGCTCCACCTCGCGCTGGCGGAGCGTCACGGTGACGACGCGATCTCCGGTCCACCCCGCGGTGAGCTTCACCGGCTCGCCGGCGGCGGTGACCTCGGAGGCCGCGGTGAGCGTCGCGCCCTCGGCGACCACCTCGGGCAGCGCGAGGGTCTTCTTCACCGAGGCGGGCTCGGTGACCTTGAGCGTGTACTTCTCGCCCTTGACGGGGCTGATCAGGAACCGCCCGCGCCCCTCGTGCTCGGTGCGGAAGGTCGAGACCTCCTTGCCCTTCGAGTCGACGATGACGCCGGCGATGTCGGCGGGCTTCTGCGAGAGCGTGCGCGCCTCGAGGTACACGCGCGACGGGAGCCCGGCCACGAGGTCACCGCCCTCGGGGTAGAGCGCGATGTCGAAGCTGGTGACGAGCAGCGGGATGGTCTTGGTGGCGGTCTCGATGACGCCGCCGTCTTCGATGGTGAAGGCGAGCGTGCCCTCGCCGCGCTCGATGGTGGCCGGGAGCTTGAGGCTCACGGTGCAGCGGCCCTTCGCGTCGAGCGAGCAGGGCGCGGAGCCGACGTTGGCGCCGTCGACGCGCGCGGTGGCGGTGATGCGGGCGCCGGTGGGGACGCCTCCTTCGGCGCGGGTGGTCTCGAGGGTGGCGGTGAGCGTGTCGCCGGCGCCGAAGCCGTCGCGGGCGAAGGTGATCTGACTCTTGAGGCGCGGCGGGCGGTACACGCGCACGTCGAACTTGCGCTCGCCCGGCGCGGCGCCCCACGTGCCCGCCGCGAGGATGGAGAACTCACCGCCCGCGGTCCCCTCGGGGATGGCCCACGAGAAGCCGAACGAGCCGTCCTGGGTCATCGCCTGGCCGGCGGTGATGACGTCGCCCTTGGGGCCCTTGATGGTGATCTGCGCGTACTGGTTGGCGGCAGGCACGCGCGTGTTCGCGTCGAGCACCACGCCGCGCACGTAGACGGTCTCGCCGGCCTTGTAGACGGGCTTGTCGGTCGAGACGTGGGTGAGGAAGCGCTGCGGCCCTCCGAGGCGCGCGGCGGTGGCGGGGTCGGTGGCCTTCGGAGCGGCGGCGACGAACAGCAACAACGCAGCGGCGGAGCTGAGTCTCAACGCGGACATGTCGAATCCTTCGCGGGTGTGGTGCGACGTGGAACGACCGGCGCGCCAGTCTGGTCTTCCGGAAGAAAAAGCTCAGTGAAATTAGTGAGTCAGCGGTCAGCGGCTTGACCCGGCGGCGCGAGTGGCGACCTTGGTCGTCAGACCGGAGGTGGCGCCATGACCGAGGCCATCGAGTGTCGTGGGCTCACGAAGGACTACGGAGCGAACCACGGCGTGTTCGCGCTCGACCTGGTGGTGCATCGCGGCGAGGCGTTCGGCTTCGTCGGCCCGAACGGCGCGGGGAAGACGACGACGCTGCGGCTGCTGATGGATCTGGTGCGGCCTGACGCCGGGCGCGCGACGGTGCTGGGGCTCGACGCGCATCGCGACGGCCTCGCGGTGAAGCGGAAGGTCGGCTACCTGCCGGGCGAGCTGGCGCAGTTTCCGGGCATGACGGCGGGCGGGGTGCTGGGGTTGTTGGCGGGCCTCCGAGGCGGCGTCGAGCTCGGCCACGTGGAGGCGCTCGCGCAGCGGCTGCAGCTCGACCTCGGGCAGAAGTACGAGCGGCTGTCGCACGGCAACAAGCAGAAGGTGCACCTGATCCAGGCCTTCATGCACGAGCCGGAGCTGATCATCCTCGACGAGCCGACGCTGGGGCTCGATCCGCTGATGCAGCGCGAGTTTCGGGCGCTGGTGAAGGAGGCGGTGGGGCGTGGCGCGACGGTGTTGCTCTCGTCGCACGTGCTCTCGGAGGTGGAGCTGATCTGCGACCGCATCGGCTTCATCCGCGAAGGGCGGCTGTGGCGCGTGGGCTCGCTGGAGGAGCTGCGGACGGTGCGCGCACACCGCGTGGAGGCGCTGGTCGAGGGGGCGGCCGACGTCACGGCGCTGGAGCGCGTGCCGGGGGTGAGTGAAGCGTCGGTGTCGGGGAAGCGCGTGAGCTGCACGCTGCGCGGCCCGGTCGCGCCGCTGCTCACGTGGCTGTCGTCGGTGGGCGTGGTGGAGCTCGACAGCCGCGAGCTGTCGCTGGAGGAGGTGTTCTTGAGTGAGTTCGCTCCGAAGGCGTAGCGGTGTCGCGGCGTCGTGCATCGCGGGGCCGAGTTCACAGCGCCAGTCGAGCGTGCCCCGCGAGCCCGAGCACGGTGACGCACGTGACGAAGTGGTGCGCGGAGTTGCGGGCTGGGCGACACCAGCCGTCACTTCGCGACTCGGAGCCGGACGCGAGCGTCAGAGCACCCTCCGCTCGATCGTGCGGAACTGGGAGTGCCGGAGGGTCGTTGGCACAGCCCTGCGGGCCTCCCGGAACGTCACCACCACGAAGCGCGCGTCACCCGAGTCACCGGCGCGCGGAGTCGCGGGGCATGAGCGCTTGTCGGCACGACGCGCGACACCAGTCGTCACTCCGTCCTTCGAGGCGGAGAAGAGGTGTTGTGCCGCGACGCCGCGCGTCTGGCCCCGGGGAAACGCAGGACGCGAGCGACTGAGCGCTCTGCTCCGCTCGAGCGTGCCCCGCGAGCCCGAGCACGGTGACGCACATGACGAAGTGCGGAACTGGGAGTGCCGGAGGGTCGTTGGCACAACCCTGCGGGCCCGGAACGTCACCACCACGAAGCGCGTGTCACCCGAGTTCCCAGCGCGCGGAGTCGCGGGGCACGAGCGCCTGTCGGCACGACGCGCGACACCAGTCGTCACTCCGTCCCTCGAGGCGGAGAAGAGGTGTTGTGCCGCGACGCCGCGCGTCTGGCCCCGGGGAAACGCAGGACGCGAGCGACTGAGCGCTCTGCTCCGCTCGAGCGTGCCCCGCGAGCCCGAGCACGGTGACGCACATGACGAAGTGCGGAACTGGGAGTGCCGGAGGGTCGTTGGCACAACCCTGCGGGCCTCCCGGAACGTCACCACCACGAAGAGCCCCAGGCCGAGACGGGACATCACACAGCCATCCGAGGTGAACCCGGAGGTCTCCCATGACTGCGATGCGAAGACGAGGCGCGCACGCGCTGGTGCTCGACACGCTGCACGCGCACCGGGTGTCGTTGCTCGCCTGGGCGCTGGGCGGTGCGCTGACGATGTTCGGCATGGTGCTGAGCGTGGGGGCGGAGTACCGCTCGTTCCCCGGCGGGCGTGAGGCGCTGGCGGCGAGCATCACCGCGAGCGCGGAGGCGATGCGCGCGCTGCGCTGGCCCGCGGAGCGGCTCGACACGCTCGGCGGCTACCTCACGTACCACAACGTCACGTTGTTCAACTTCATGCTGGCGCTCTACGGCGCGGTGCTCGGCGCGCGGGTGGTCCGCGGCGCGGAGGAGCGCCACTCCCTCGAGGAGGTCCTCGCCACCGGGCGCGCGCGCTGGGCGGTGGTGCTCGACCGGACACTCGGCGTGCTGGCGCTGGCGACGGTGGTGGCGCTCGCGCTGGGGCTCGGCATCTCCGTCGGGCTCGCGGTGGAGGGCGAAGCGAACACCGCGGGCGCGCTGGGCGCGACGCTGACCGCGGGGCTGCTCCTGCTCTGCGGCTACGGGCTGGGGCTCACGCTGTCTCAGCTGACGACGAGCGCGCGCCCAGCGTCTGGTTTGAGCGCGGGCGTGCTGACGGTTCTGTATGTGTTGACCAACGTGAGCGACAAGCTGCCGGCGGGCGAGGTCGTGCAGTACGGGTCGCCGTTCTGGTGGGCGCTCCAGTCGCGGCCGCTGGTGCCGGGTGGGCGGCTCGACCTGCTCGCGACCCTGGTGCTGCTCGCGTCGGCGGCGGCGCTGGTGGCGGTGGGTGCGCTCGCGTTCCAGCGGCGGGACTACCTGCGCAGCCTCTTCGCGCGGAAGACGCGCAACGGTCGGCGGGCGACGCACGTGCCGCGGGCGCTGGTGGGCGCGATGTGGGCGGCGACGCTGCGGCGTGCGCGCTGGAGCCTCGTGGCGTGGACTGCGGGCGCGGCGGGGCTCACCGCGCTGATGGCGTGGCTCGAGCCGGCGGTGATGAAGGTGTGGGAGGCGTTCCCCTTCATCGCGGCGATGACCGGCGGCGTGGGCGTGACGCCGGAGCGCGCGTACTGGTCGTTCGCCGGCGAGCTGGTGACGCCGGTCCTCGCGGCCTGGGCGCTGGTGCGCGCGTCGAGTTGGGTGAGCGAGCTCTCGGAGGGGCGCGTGGAGCTGTGGCTCTCGACGCCGCTCTCCTGGCGGCGGCTGGTGCTGGAGCGGCTCATCGCGCTCACCGTGGGCGCGGGGTTGATCAGCGCAGGCGCGTTGCTCGGCCTGGCGCTCGGCGCGTGGGCGGTGGGCGGGACGATCGAGTTCGCCGGGCTCGCGCGGCTGTGGGTGACGGGCGTGCTGTTCGGCGCGGCGCTCGGCGCGGTCGGCGCGCTGGCGGTGGTGACGCTGCGGCGCGCGAGCGCGGTGACGGTGCTGGCGGTGGTCCTCGGCGCGTCATACCTGCTCGCCTACTTCGTGCCGCTCTTCGGCTGGCCGGACTGGCTCAATCGTCTCTCGGTCTTCTGGGCGTTCGGGCACCCGTACCGCGAGTGGCCGACGTGGAGCGCGCTCGCGGTGCTGCTGGTGCTGGCGGTACCGGGCGCCCTCGGCGCGGCGCTCATCGCGGAGCGGACGCCGAAGGTGGCCTGAGGCTCAGGCCGCGCGCGGGAAGGTCTCGGTGTTGGTGTTGCGGCCGAGCACCCCGAGCGTGGCAAGCTCGCGGAGCCGCTGCGCGTCGGCGAAGCAGTCGAAGGCGGTGGCGCCGAGGCGGTCGACCTCCGCGATGAGCCGGCGGAAGGTGGCGACCTCGCGAATCGAGAGCGCGGCGCGGCCCTCGTCGTCGAGCCACTCGGCGGGGTCGGTGTCCTGGTGGAAGGCCACGCGGCGCTCGAGCAGATGAGTCCACAGCAGGAACGCATCACGGCGGGAGTGGATGGCGGCAGGTCGCGGCGTGTTCATGCACCCCGTTCTACAGAGGGGGTCTGACAAGTGCGCAAGTGGCCGGAATCTGGATTGATTTTCCTTGAGGGGCGTGACGGAGGTCAGGCCTCGTCGTCGTCATCGAAGAAGGACGCGACGCGGAACTCCACGGCCTCGAAAGGCTCGGGGCGGACGCGCTCGTTCGCGGTCGCTGCCAGCACATTGAGGTAGCCACCCTCGGCGTGGCGCATCACGACCAGCGTTCGCTCGAGCGGATCCAGCAACCAGTAATGCGGCACACCCGCTTGATGGTACGCGCGCATCTTCACCACGCGGTCGTGGGCGGCGTTGGTCTCCGAAACGATCTCGCAAATCCAATCAGGTCGCACGGACGTCGGCCGCGTTCGGGGTACTTCGTGCACGCGCTCGCGCCGCCAGCCGATGAGATCGGGGCGGAAGAGGTCGGCGCCGAGGACGATGTCGACCTCCGAGGCGATCCACCAGCCGCCAGGAAGCCGGCCGCCCGGGCGCCGCATGAACGGGCCGCCGATCTGGATCCCCACCCGGGTCTGCGTCACACCGTGCTCCGACGAGGGGCTGGCCTTCTCGATGAAGTTGCCGTCGACGAGCTCGAGGCGATGGCCTTCTGGTTGCGCCAGCCAGTCAGCGAGTGTTCGGGGGCCGACCTTCGGCAACATGCGCGAGGTTCTACTCCAGCTCCACGCCTCGCCGTGAGTTGACAGGTCGCAGGGTGGTCGGGAAAGTCGAGCACGGATCAGCCTGGGAGCGATGGCGGTGAGCGACGGATATCTGGTGTTGGGGCGGTGGCGAGGGGTGCCGGTGCGCATGCACCTGCTCGCGCCGATTGGCTGGCTGCTCTTCGTCACGCGGTTCGCGCCGGGCAGCTGGCTCGGCGCGCTGCTCGGGCTGGTGGTGCTCATCTTCGTGCACGAGGTGGGGCACGCGGTGCTGGTGCGCGCGAACGGGGCGTGGGTGCAGTCGATCGACTTCCTCCTGCTCGGCGGTGAGTGCAGCTGGCAGGGCACGGTGACGCCGCTCGGCCAGTCGGTCATCGCGTGGGGCGGGGTGCTGGGGCAGGCGCTGCTCCTCGGCGTCGTGCACGGCGTGCTGGCCATCACCGGCCAGCCGACGGAGCCGTTCCTCATCGCGCTCGTCTTCGTGCTGACGGTGAGCAACGTGTGGATGATGGGGCTCAACCTCCTGCCGATTCGGCCGCTGGACGGCTCGCGCGCGTGGCTGGTGTTTCCCCGCGCCGTCGCGCAGCTGCGGAAGCCGCGGCGGCTCGAGGACGTCATCGCCCGGCAGACGCGCTCGCCGTGGCAGCGGCTGGTGTCGAAGTTCAAGCGGCGCAAGCTGCGCGTCGTGCCGCCGCCCGATGACCGCACGTACCTCAACTGAACCTCGCTCGCGCTGAGTTGACAGGCCTCGGGCCGGTCGAAAGACTCGATTCATGTCGAAGCAGCTCGCCAAGGCCCCGTCGCTCGATTGGCGGACCATCGATCACGTGGTCGTGCTGCCACTCGGTTCGTGGCGAGCGGCGCGCGCGATGTTGAAGGCCCGCGGCGACAGGTCCGGCAGTCGCATGGCGTATTCGGGGGGGAACTTCGAGATCATGTCGCCTTCGTGGAGCCACGAGTTCATCAAGAAGAACATCGCGCGGCTCCTCGAAGCGTGGGCGCTGGCCGAAGGGATCGACCTGCAGGGCGCGGGCTCGTGGACGCTCGAGGACGCGACCGAGGAGGTCCTCGTCGAACCAGACGAGTGCTACCTCGTCGGTGTTCGCGCGGGGCGCAAGGTGCCTGATCTGGCGATCGAGGTGCGGTGGACCGGAGGCGGAATCGAGAAGCTCCCCATCTACGCTGCGCTGGGAGTCAAAGAGGTCTGGGTGTGGGATCGCGGCGCGATCAGTGCGCATGCGCTGCGGGGCGCGACCTTCGTTCGCTCGGCGCGCAGCACGCTGCTCCCCACGCTCGATCTCGCGCGGCTGGCCCGGCACGCCTCGATGGAAGATCAATCGAAGGCGGTGCGCGCGTTCCTGAAGCTCAAGCGCTGATCACCCCGCGGCGCGCTTGGTCTCCTGGAACAGCCACATCGGCATCTCGTGCGCGAGGTCCCACTCGATGGACATCGGCCGGTTGCCGGTGTGCGAGCGGTAGCTGACCGGCCCGAGGTTCACGTACGGCATCGTCTCGCCGCGCTCGTCCTTCTGGCGCTGGCGCACGAAGAGCATCACCTGATCCGCCGAGCTGAGCGAGGCGCTGCGGTAGCGCCGGCCGGTCGGCTGGTGCTCGGAGGTCACGCTGCGCGACTGCCAGTGAAAGCGCGTCGGCGACAGCGGGTAGTCGTCGTACAGCGTGGTCGGCGTGTACTGCGCCGCGGACTTCTCGAGCGTGACGAAGAGCAGCTCCACGCGCGCCGTCTTCGCGTAGTGCGTGCCCTCGCGCAGCGCGGGGATCTTCCCGTTCCACGTCTCGCCGAGGCCGGTGAGCGCCTCCGCCTTCGAGTATCGCGCGTGGAGCTGCAGCGGATACTGCGCCATCCGCCCCGGCATCGGCTTCGCCAGCCACCGCGACCGCTCCGCGAGCACGTCGAGCAGCGCCGCCAGCTCGTCCTTGAGCCACGGCGTCTTCCACAGGTGCTTCCACGCGTCGCCCAGGCCGCTGAGCGGCTCCTTCGCGTAGCCGAGCGCCACCCACAGCCAGCGCTGCATCACGTCACCGGTGTCTGCGCTGGGAGGCGTGGGCAATGACAACAACCGCCGCAGCCCGTCGAGGCGCGGCTGATCATCCAGGTGCAGGGTGCGGGACAGCGCGCGCTCGAGCTGCACCTCGAGCTTCGAGGGGGCGTGCGCGTCGAAGCCGGCCTCGCGTCGGAGGCGCGCGAAGCTCCAGTCGTTGCCGTAGAGGTCCTCGGGCTCGAGCTCGGTGCGCGCGAGGAAGGTCTTGAGGTCGGTCTGCGGGCCGAGCTGCTGGAGGTCGGCGATCAGCTCCCGGCGGCCGAGGCCGATGGCGCGCTCGAGGTTCTCGAGCACCGCGGCCTGCGACTGGCGATCGAGCTCGATGACGCAGCCGCTGGGGAGCGAAGGGAAGCCCGCCTCCACCTCGCGCTGGAGCTCGCGGCGCGTGCCGCCCACGATGGCGCGGTAGCGCAGGTCGAAGCGGAACTTGCGGTGCGCGTTGCCGATGAAGTCGAGCACCGTGAGGCACTCCTTCTTCTCGCTCTTGCGCAGGCCGCGGCCGAGCTGCTGCAGGAAGATGGTGGCGCTCTCCGTCGGGCGGAGGAACAGCACCGTGTCGACGTCGGGCAGGTCGACGCCCTCGTTGAAGAGGTCGACGCTGAACACCACCTTCACCTCGCCCTGCCGGAGCGCGAGCAGCGCGGCGTCGCGCTCCTTCTGGCTGGTGTCCGACGACACGGCCCGCGCGGCGATGCCCCGCTTCGAGAACTCCTTCGCGAGGTACTCGGCGTGCGCGATGTCGACGCAGAACCCGAGCGCGCGCATGGCCTGCACGTCCTTCACGCGGCGCGCGAGCTCCTGCACCACCCGCAGCGTGAAGGCGTCGTTGGCGGTGTAGAGGTTCGAGAGCTCGCTGGTGACGTAGCGGCCGGCGGACCACTTCACGCCCGAGACGTCGGGCGCGCCGCCCACGCCGAAGTAGTGGAACGGCGAGAGCAGTGATTGGTCGAGCGCCTTCCACAGCCGCAGCTCGCTCGCGACGCGCCCGTCGAAGTGATGGAGCACGCTGCGGCCGTCGGCGCGCTCCGGCGTCGCGGTGAGCCCGAGGAGCACGCGCGGGCGCAGGTGCTCGAGCAGCCGCTCGTACGTCTCGGCGGCGGCGTGGTGGAACTCGTCGACGATGACCACGTCGAAGGCGTCGGGCTTCAGCGTGGCGATGCGCCGCTCGTGGAGCGCCTGGATGCTGGCGAAGACGTGCTCGCCGGTGACGGGGCGCTCCTCGCCGACCAGCAGCTCGCCGAACGCGCCCTCGCGCAGCACGGCGCGGAAGGCGTTGAGCGACTGGGTGAGGATTTCGCGGCGGTGCGCGACGAAGAGCAGCCGCGGGTGCGTCGCGCGGAGCCGCCGGTAGTCGAGCGCGGCGACGATGGTCTTGCCGGTGCCGGTGGCGGCCACCACGAGGTTCTTGAAGTGCCCGCGGTCGCGCTCGGCCTGGAGGTCGTCGAGGATCTCCTGCTGGTGCGGCTTCGGGAGCACGTCGACCACGAAGAAGGCGCGCGCGGCGTCGTTGCGCTGTTGCTTCACCGCGGCGTCGAACTCCGCGGCGACGTAGGCGCGGAAGTCGGCGTCGGCCCAGTACTGCTCGAAGGTCGCGCGGAACTTCTCGAGGATGCCGCGGTTGTCCTGGTTCGAGAGGCGCACGTTCCACTCGAGGCCGTCGAGCATCGCCGCGGCGGACAGGTTGGAGCTGCCGATGAACGCGGTGGAGAAGCCGGTGTCGCGATGGAAGAGCCAGGCCTTCGCGTGGAGCCGCGTCTTCTCGGTGTCGTAGCTCACGCGCACCTCGGCGCCGAGCGCGTGCAGCTCGTCGAGCGCGCGTCGCTCGGTGGCGTTCATGTACGCGGTGGTGAGCACGCGGAGCGCGCGGGGGCGGCGCGCGAGGAGCGCCTTGAGCTCGTCGACGACGAGGCGCAGGCCGCTCCACTTGAGGAACGAGCAGAGGAGGTCGACGCGGTCGGCGGACGCGAGCTCGCGCTTGACCTCCGGGCCGAGCGAGACGTCGTGGTGGCCGTTGACCAGCAGGTCGCTCGCGGCGAGGGGAATGACGGGGCGCACCGGCGAGGTCGGCACTCCGAGGGCCGTGGTCGGAGGCGTGCGCACCGCGAGCAGCCGCTGCGCCGGCGCGACCACCCGCTCGTCGGCGCCAGCGTCGGGCGCGGTGGCGGCGATGAGCTCGAGAATGCGGTTGGTCAGCTCGAGCTGACGCTGGAGCTTGCCGTCACGCGGAAACGACTCGAGCGCGTGGAGGATGCGGTGGTGCAGCACGCGGCCGAGCGCGCGCGGGGCGTCGCTGGCGTCGAGCGCGGCCTCCTCGCGGAGCGTGGGCTCGAGCGTCGAGAGGGCCTCGGCGAGCTCGTTGGTGATGGCTTCGTCGTACAACCCCGGGACCGGCTTCCTCGTCGTCGCCACGCGCGCCCAGGGTAGCGAGTTCGCAGCGGGAGCTCGAGCTCGAGCTCGATTCGGACGGAAGTGGTGTTCAGGAATGTCGGCCTCGACCAGTCTGCGACGCCGTCATGGACACCGCGCTCCGCTCCATTCCCCTCGATGGTGCACGGCTCTGGTTCGAGCGCTCGACCGGCCTCAACGTGCGTGTCGATTCGCCGGCGACGCGTGCGCTGAAGCAGACCGCGCCCAGGACGGTGCTGTTCGGCATCACCAACGCCTGCAACCTGAGCTGCGCGTTCTGTTCGCGCGATGTCCGCGCTCCGAGCCACTGGACCGCGGACTCAGCGTTCGAGACGTTGAAGGCCTTCGAAGCGCTCGGTGTCCTCGAGGTCGCCTTCGGTGGAGGGGAGCCGCTGCTCTTCCGCGGCTTCGACGAGCTGCTCGCCCGCCTGCGCGACGAGACCTCGCTTGCGCTCAACGTGACGACGAACGGCGCGCTGCTCACGCCGGAACGCGCGCTCCACCTCGCCACCTGCGCCAGCGAGGTGCGCGTCTCCTGCTACGACGACAACCCGTGGCGAGCGACGCTGGCGATGCTCGCCGCGGCGGGCGTTCGCACCGGCGCGAACGTGATCGTCGACCGCGCACGACTCGACGAGCTGCCCGCGTTGCTCGCGGAGCTCCCGCCCCTGGGGTGTCGCGACGTCGCGCTGCTGCGCTTCATCGGCCACGACGCGTCGAAGGAGCTCACACGGAACGAGTTGCGAACGTTGTCGTCGATGATCCGCGAGGCGCCGGTGCGGGTGCGGCTGTCGACCTGCTTTGCGAACACGCTCTCCGACGTGCCGCGGTTGTTCCCGGCGAGCGACTGCGGCGCGGGGACTGACTTCGTCACCGTGACCTCCGACCGCAAGCTCAAGGCGTGTTCGTTTCATCACGACGCGATGCCGTTCGAGTCAGCAGCGCAGGCGATCTCGTCGTGGCGTGAGCGACGCGAGCGATTGTCGATGCGCGCGCCGTTTGCGGGCTGTGCGCGGCCCGTCGAGGGGAAGGCGTCGTTCGAGGACGGCGTGCGGGTCTGGCAGGGCTTCTCGGCGAACAACTCGGGTGACTGCGTGCTCGTCGGCCGCTTCGCCGAGGCAGACTCGGCGCGGAGCTTCGTCGAGCGCGTCGCCAGCGTGCAGCCCGCGAGCAAGGCCTACACGCCGGAGCTCATCGCGCTCCTGGCAAGCGAAGGCATCACCGCGCGGCCGAACGAGTTCGGTCCTGACGGCATGGCGGCGGCAGGGCGCAACGTCATCCTGCACACCGGCACCGCGCTCGAAGACGACTTCCCCTCGCTCCGCGCGCTGCTCTGGCGCTCGGGCGGAGTCGCCGTGCTCAACCGCATCCACGAGCACGAGTCGATGCGGATGATCGAAGCGCTCGGCTTCGACGACGCGGAGTCGCTGCGCGAAGCCTCCGCCTCGCTTGCGCTTCCCCATCACCGCGCGGTTCGTCGTGGGCTGACGCTGTTCGTCGCCTCGCCGTGCTCCCTGCCCAGCGGTGACGCGCTGCCGGTTCGAGCCGCGCCCCGCACCTCGGCGGAGCTCGTAGTGGGCCGGCCCAGCGTCGTCGACGACGCGCTCCTCAAGGTCGTGGCGCAGCCCGCGCCCGACACCAGCCGCCAGTGGATCTTCGTCAGCTTCGGCGGTGCCGTCCCCGAGGTGCTGAAGTCGGAGCGAGGCGTCATCGCCGGCCGCTTCGCGCTCTTCGAGGGTGGACGCGGCGGCGCGCATGCCGGAACGAAGGCGACTCGGCTCGGCGGGCTCGCGACGTTCATCGGAACGAGCGGCGTCCGGTTTCAGGTTCACTTCGGTGCGCCGAAGAACGTGCGAGTCGACACGACCGCGCTCCAGAGTGACCTGCGCGCCGAGCTGGGCGGCGACGCGAAGGTCTCGTTGCCGATCATCGAGACCACCCAGCCGGATCGCGTGCTGCGACCGCTCGTCGACTTCGCCGAAGGCCGTGGGCTCACGCTCTGGCTCATGGTGGATCCGCTCCAGGCGCTTGCCAGTACGCTCGCGCGCCTTGACGAAGACGTCACGCGCGTCACGCCTCGCTGAGCAGCGGGCCCAGCTCGGCGAGGGGTCGAAAGCCCTTCTTCTCCGGGGCGCTCGGCAGCTTGACGACCTCGATTGAGTCGATGAGCGTCGCCAGCACTTCACCGAGCACTGCGTCGAGCAGCTCGACGGCAGCGAACTGATACGCGTCGCGCGTCCTGGGAGTCCAGCCGGGGCACCCCAGCGTGAGGTCCGAGCCATCGAGCCGAAACCACGTCTGCTTGCCGTCGATGACCGCGCCCTCGTGCCGGAGCACCAGCTCGTGGCCCATCGGTGGCTTGAACGCGATGACGCGCCATCCGGGGATTCGGGGCGCGCTGTCGACGAGCGCCTCGACCGTGGGGAACTTCTCCACGTCGCCCTCGGCCGTCACGATGAACTCCAGCTCGCCCGCGGGGTCGCCGCCCATCAAGAAGTAGAGACCGTCGCTCACCTCGTGGAGCTTCGCGAGGACCTCGTCGAGGAACGGGTCGTCTTCGCGCGGTGAGGCCACGGACTCGCGCAGCCGCTGCTCGTTCGCCTGCAGCCACTGCCAGAACGTCGTGTCGTGCATGGCGCGCGAGCATAGTCGGTGAACCTGCTATTCAAGACGCTCCCCTCGAGAGCGCGGAGCGAAACCGATGACGCGATGGTCGTGGTGTCTGCTGGCGGTGCTGACGGCGTGCGGTGCGCAGAAGACGCCGACGTATGAGCAGGACATCAAGCCGCTGATGGAGGCGAGCTGCGTCTCGTGCCACGTCGAGGGCGGCATCGCGCCTTTCGCGCTGACGAGCTTCGAGCAGGTGGCGGCGCAGAAGGGCGCCATCGCGGCGGCGGTGACCGATCGGCGCATGCCTCCGTACCTCGCGGGTGAGGGCTGCACGGACTACGCGGATGATCAGCGGCTCTCGACCGAGCAGATCGCGCTGATCAACGCGTGGGTCTCGGGTGGGGCTCCGCGGGGCACGCCGTCGGCGACGTCGTCACAGCCGCCCGCGCGCCTCACCACGCTGCCGCGCGTCGATCGCGAGATGAAGATGCCGGTGGCGTACACGCCGATGACCTCGCCTGACGACTACCGCTGCTTCGTCCTCGACTGGCCGGAGCAGGTCGAGAAGTACGTCACCGGCTTCTACGTCACGCCCGGCAACGCGCGCGTGGTCCACCACGTCATCGCGTTCCTCATCCAGCCTGATCAGGTGCAGCAGATCGACGCGCTCGACGCCGCGGAGGCGGGCCCCGGCTACACCTGCTTCGGCGGCCCCGGCGTCACCTCGACCATCAGCTGGCTCGGGAGCTGGGCGCCTGGCTCGCAGCCGGCGATGTACCCCGACGGCACCGGCCTGCTCGTCAAGCCCGGCTCGAAGGTCGTGATGCAGGTTCACTACAACACCACCGCCGCGCCCGAAGGGCAGCGCACGGATCAGACGAAGCTCGAGGTGGCGCTCAGCGACACGGTGGACAAGCGCGCGTGGATCCTCCCGTGGGCGAGCGTCGAGTGGGTCCGCCGGCACAACATGCCCATCCCCGCGGGGGCGCCGGACGTCGTGCACAGCTGGGCGTTCGACCCGACGCAGTTCCTCGGCAACCTGACGTCGAACCAGCTCAGCAACGGGAGCGGCTTCCGCATGTACACCGCGGGCCTGCACCAGCACCTGCTCGGCACCTCGGGGAAGCTGACCATCAACCACCCCGACGGCACGAGCGAGTGCCTCCTCGACGTGCCGCGCTGGGACTTTCACTGGCAGCGCTCGTACCGCTTCGCGAAGACCAAGGCGTTCAAGCCGGGTGATCAGCTCGGCATCACGTGTCACTGGGACAACTCCGCCGCGAACCAGCCGCTGCTCAACGGCGTGAAGGCCGAGCCGCGCGACGTCAACTGGGGCGAAGGCACCACCGACGAGATGTGTCTGGGGTTGTTCTACATCTCGGAGTGACGCCGTCGCGGTTCTGCTGCAGGAGAAGGCGGGCGAGATCGCTCGCTGACCGCCGCGCGAAGTTGGTATGGCGCGCGCCAATGAGACTCCTGGCGTGGGCGGTGGGCGTGGCGGTGCTGACCGCCTGCGTGAAGACCGAGCGCGACTATCAGCTCGAGTACGCGAAGCAGCTCGCGCCGAAGCAGAGCGTCGAGGCGCCGTCGACCGTCGTCCCCAGGCTCCCGGAGCAGCCGCCGCGCGTCTTCACCGTCCGCGCGTACGTCGACCTCGACTACCAGGCGCAGGTGCTCCACTCGAACGAGCGCGTCACTGCGTTGATCTCCGCCGCGAGCGCCCGCACGAAAGACGCGCTCAACCTCGAGCTCAAGCTCGTCTCCATCGAGTCGTGGAACCGGCGCAGCGAGCGCACGCCGATGCAGGGCAGCCTCGCCGCCCTCGCGCGCGAAGACGCCGCGGCCGACGTCGACCTGGTGCTCGGCTTCGTGTCGTCGCTGGAGATCTTCTCCGAGAGCCAGGAGCTCCTCGGCGCCGCCTCCATCCTCGGGAAGCACGCCATCGTCCGCGCGATGGACAACGCCGCCGAGCACCAGGCCATCAACCGCGTCTTCACCCGGCTCGACGACCGCGAGCGCGAGACGCTGTACCGCGAGCGCAAGCTCCACAAGGAGACCTCCGTCCTCCTCCACGAGTGGGGCCACCTGCTCGGTGCGCCGCACGACCTCGCGGGCGACAGCTTCCTCAACCCGGTCTACGCGGTGCAGCGCGCGCGCTTCGCGCCGATGACGCTCCACGTGCTGGCGAGGGCGCTCGAGCTGCGCGACGCGAAGGCCGACCGCAGGGCCCGCGCGCGCGCCATCGGCGAGCTCGTCGCCACCGCCCCCGACGTCGCGTGGAGCCTCGAGGACCGCGCCCGCGCGCTCGCCAACTACGAGCGCATCGCCCGCGGAGAGGACGCCCTCGAGGTGGAGGCCCTCAGTCAGCGCGACCGCCAGCTCGTCGCTGACGCGCGCCGCCTCGAGGCGAAGGGCCAGCTCGCCGACGCGCTCGCGCTGCTCGAGCCGCTCCTCGCACGCACGCCGCCGGTGCCGCCCGCGCACAGCCTCGCCTGTCAGCTCGCGGGGATGATCAGCCTCTCCTCGCCGCGCACCCGCGAGCGGTGTGAGGCCGCGCTCGCGCTCGACGAGACCGACGGCTCGGCGTGGCTGATGCTCGCGCAGCACCAGGCCGCCACGAAGGACCTCGTCGCCGCGCGCCGCTCGTACGTCGCCGCGAAGGACCGCCTCGCCTCGCCCAGCCTCGAGGCGCTCGGCGCGCTCGCCGCCGTCGCGCGCATGCTCGGCTTCGTCACGTGGGCCGAGCAGTTCGCCAGCCGCGCGCCCGGCCGCGCCGCCGCGGAGGACGCGCTCGAGTGGGCGAGCCGTCGACGCAAGTGGTACGGCCTCCCGCCCGGCACCACCTCGCCGGCGCCGAGCGACGAGCCGGAGTACCTCGACCGCTTCGTGCGCGCGCAGAACGCGCTCTCGAAGGGGAACCTCCTCGAGGCGGATCAGCTCATCGCCGCGCTCGAGAAGGATCACCCGGCGTTGGTGGGCCCGCTCACGCTCCGCTGCGAGCTCGCGCTGCGTCGCGGGCAGAACGCGCGCGCCCGCCCGGCGTGCGAGAAGGCCGTCGCGCTGTGGCCGGAGTCGCTCGAGGGGCACTACCTCCTCGGCGTGCTCGCGTCGCTCGAGCGCAAGCACCGCGCGTGCGTGGAACACCTCGAGCTCGTCGTGGCGCAGGACCCGACCGTCGACGACGCGTGGAGCCGCCTCGAGAAGGCGTACGCCGCGCTCGGTGATGCTGCGAACCGCGAGCGCGCGAAGAGTCGGCGCCCGCGGCCGTGACGAGACGAACCGCGAAGCTGACCTCGTCGCGTCAGCTCTGAGCGATGATCATTCGCCGGCGAGCATGAGGTCACGGCTCATGAGCAGGCTCTGGCGCATCAGCCCCGTGACTTGTCGTTCGACGGCCTCGAGGTCGTCGAACAGCGAGAGCACGAGCTCCCGATCACCACTCTCGGGCGGGCTCTGGACCGCGAGCGTCGCCGCCCACGTCAACCGCTCCCGCGCGCTCGGGTGGCTGTCGAGGGCGTCCGGCTCGCGGTTGAGATGCGCGTCGAGCTCCTGCGCGATGGCTGCCTCGGTGGGCTTCGACTCGGGCACGAAGCGATAGACGTTCACGAGCGGCTGCTTGCGTTCCACGCACTGCTGAACCACGCGCCGGGCGTGCGCCTCGAAGCGCACCGACTGCTCGACGACGTGGCGATAGCCCTGCGCGAACGCCGCGGAGCCGAACGCGAAGACGGCCACCCGGTCGGCGAGCACCTCCTGCAGCCGCGACGCGCCCTGCGAGATGCGCAGGAACACCTGGCGGTACAGCCGGAAGAACCACCACGCCGGGTTGTACCAGGTGCCCGTGCCCGACTCGGCGAGCGCGCTCCCGAGTCGCTGCAGGCTCCGGCGCGTCATGAGCGCCACGTCGCCGCCCGCGGTGTCCTCGTGCGAGAAGTGGCCGAACTCGTGCGCGAGCACGCTGCGGAAGCCGCCGACCTCGAAGCCCTCGAGCAGGCCGCGACCGAGCACCAGGCAGCGCTCGCCCCGCCCGCGCAGCCGCTGCATCAGGGGCCCGCGCTCGAACACCTCCAGCTCCGTGCCCGGGGAAAGGAAGACCGCGTCGACCGGCCGGGTCCCCACGCGCGACGCGACCGAGTCGAGCAACGCCTTGAGCCGCGGCAGCCTGCTCAGCTCGAGCCGCAGCCCCGGGTCGTCGTCGTCGCTCACCCGCACGAAGAGGCTCCTCACCAGCGCGAGGAGCGTGGCGCCGCCGCCGATGATCAGCAGCACCAGCAGCTTGGTGGGCATGCGCCCGGCTCCGAGCGAGAGGAGCCCGCCGAAGAGCCCGATGACCACCACCGCGATGAACGGCAGCGACGCGTAGAAGAACACCGCGCCGAGGCGAAGCACGCCGCGGTACAGCGCCCGCAGCGCCGCCGCGCCGGAGCTGGCGTGCGGCTCCCTCGTCGTCGCCAGCGTTCGCGCGGTGTGCAGCGTCAGCGCGCTGAGCACGCTCCCCAGCACGGCCATCACCACCAGCACCGCGAGCCACACCGCCGTGGCCCACAGGAGCTTCGCGCCGTAGCGCGTGCGCGCCGGCACGGCGTCATCGAGCCGCCGCGAGAGGCGCTCGTACGCTGCGGGGCTGAGGTCCGGCCGCGCCTCCTCGAGGCGCTTTCGCGCGAGCTCGAGGTCACCGTCGATCATCGCCACCTGCGACGCGAACACGCGCACCGAGGGGTCCGTCGGCGCCGCCGCCTCGAGCGCGCGCGCACATGACTCGAACTCCCGCCGCTGGTTGGCGTACCCCAGCCGCACGCACTCGGCGTGCTTCGCCGAGATCCACGGCGACGAGCCCTCCGGGCTGGAGTTGAGCACGCGGTTGAGCAACAGGAAGGCGCGCTGCTCGTCGCCAGTCTGGTTCCGGGCGAGGAGCGCCTGCGCGAGCGCGACGTCGTTCTCTGGCGAGGCCTCCGCGGCCTGCGCCCGCTCGAGGAGCGCGACGGCGTCTGCGTGACGACCCTGTTGAGACCGCACCTGGGCCAGCCGGCGCCGCGAGATGCTCAACGCCGGCGCGTCGCGGATCAGCCCCTCGAACTTCGCGGCCGCCTCGTCGAGACGCTCGGCCTCGAGCGCGTCAGTACCTTGTTGGAAGCGCTCTCCGAGACCGGGCGCCACTGCGTCGTACGCGCGAACGAAGTCGGCGTCGCCACCGCCCGCCGCCACCACCACCAACACCAGTGCGATCATGTCGCGCCGCTCCTCTCACAGGAGCGGCCGGAGTCGGTGGAAAAGCTCAACCCGGTTCAACTCCCGGCGCTGCAACAGCCCTGAAGCACTCGCGAGTGCGATGAACGCGCACCTTCACCGCTCGCTGACGATCGTGGGCAGGCGGGCTCGAGGCCGCTACGATGCGCGCGGGGAACATGGACAGCACCGGGGAATCACTGGGCCGTTATCTCCTGGTGCGAAAGCTCGCGACCGGAGGCATGGCCGAGGTGTTCCTCGCGAAGGTCTCCGGCCCCGGAGGCTTCGAGAAGTCCCTCGTCATCAAGCGCATCCTCCCGAACCTCGCGAAGAACCCCGAGTTCGTCTCGATGTTCCTCCAGGAGGCGCGCATCGCCGCGCAGTTCGCCCACCCCTCGGTGGTGCAGATCTTCGACTTCGGCGAGGTGAACAACTCGTACTTCATCGCCATGGAGTACGTGGACGGCCCGAACCTCCGCACGCTCCTGCGCGCCGCGCCGCAGCGCCGCATTCCGCTCCACCTCGGCGCGCGCATCATCGAGGAGGCCTGCGAAGGCCTCGCCTACGTGCACGAGTTCGCCGACCCCAACGGCGTGCCGATGGGCCTCATGCACTGCGACGTGAGCACCGACAACCTGCTCATCGCCCGCAACGGCGCGGTGAAGGTCGTCGACTTCGGCCTCGCCACCACCGCCGCCGACCTCGCCAACGCCACGCCCGGCACGGTGAAGGGGAAGATCGCCTACATGCCTCCCGAGCAGATCATCGGGGAGGCCGACCTCCGCGCCGACGTGTACGCGCTGGGCGTCATCCTCTACGAGATCGCCGCCGGCACGCGGCCCTACGAGCAGCAGTCCGACCCGCAGCTGCTCGAGGCCATCATCAAGAGCGACCCGGTGCCGCTGCTCACGCGCCGGCCCGACGTGCCGCGCGAGTACGCGCTCATCGTGCAGAAGGCGATGGCCAAGAGCCTCGCCGAGCGCTTCCAGAACTGCCGCGAGCTCGCCGCCGCCCTCGAGGAGTTCATCTCCAACACCGGCGAGCGCGTCAGCAAGCGCCACATCGCCGCGCTCGTCGCCTCGAGCCCGGGCGAGGCGCCCAACCCCTCGCGCCCCGGCTCGACGGCGACGCCCATCTCCACCAGCCCGTCGCCCACCGCGGTCATCGGCCCGCCCGCGAGCCTCGCCAACCTCTCGACGCCGCCGCCGAAGAAGGACCCCTTCGGCGCCATCGGTCAGCCCGTCGCGAAGAAGGATCCCTTCGCCTCCATCGGCACGCCGCTGCCGTCGAAGCCGAAGCCGCCCGACGACGATGACGACCCGTTCGCGGTGTTCGGCACCACCACGCCCGCGCCGCCGCGCGTGCCCGCCGCCACGAAGCCCGCGAGCCCGCCGAAGCCGTCGTCGCCGCGCGCCGAGGAGCTCTTCAACCAGTTCTTCTCCGACCTCGACGACGTGCCCGACGCGCCGGCTCCCGCGCCCGCCGCCCCGCCGCCTCCGCCCGAAGAAGACGGCGGCATGCGCGTCACCGTCGGCACCGGCACCTACGTCCCGCCGCTCAGCTCGCGCTCGGGCGTCTCCGAAGACTCGGGTGGCATGAACGTCACCACCAGCGGCGCGCCGTTCGTGCCTCCGCCGAGGGGCTCGCTGCCCACCGTCACCCCCGGCCCGAAGGGCGCGTACCAGCCGCTGACCAACCTCACGCCCGGCCCGCGCAGCACCGTCACGCCCGGTCCCCGGCCGCTCTCGAACAACACGCCCGGCCCGCGGCCGCTCTCGAGCACCACGCCCGGCCCGAAGCCCGCCCAGCCGCCGCTGTCGAACCTCACGCCCCGGCCTGCGCAGCCGCCGCCGTCGAACCTCACGCCGACGCCGAGGCCCGCGCAGCCGCCGCTCTCGAACCTCACGCCCGGCCCGAAGGCCGCGCAGGCGCTGCAGCAGGCGCCGCTGTCGAACCTCACGCCGGGACCGAGGGCCGCGCAGGCGCTCCAGCAGCCGCCGCCGCGCTCGAGCCCCTCGCAGGCGCAGGTGCCGCCCTCGAGCAGCCCGTCGCAGGCGGTGCAGCCCGCGCAGAGCGCCGCGGAGATCCGCGCGGCGGTGGTGCTCGCCGACGCGAGCGCGATGCGCCTCTACGAGCCGGGCACGCCGCTCGCGCCCCTCGAGGACCTGGAGAAGCTCCGCGACGAGGTCGAGCGCGACGAAGGCGTGCTGCTCGCGGTGCGCTTCGCGTGTCACGCGCCGCGGCTCCTCAAGGCGATGGACAACGCCGAGGGCCTCATCGCCGAGCGCGTGGTGGGCGCGGTCGAGGGGCTGCTCGTCGCCGAGGCCTACGGTGCGCTGGCGACGATGCTCGAGCGGCTGCGCGCCACCGCCGACCTCGACGCGCAGCACCGCCGCGTCTTCGAGCTCGCGCTCGAGGTGCTGCTCACGGCAGATCAGGTGCGCCGCATCATCGCGCGCATGCGCGAGGCGCCGCCGGCCGACGCCGAGGGGCTCTCGCGGCTGATGCCCTTCTTCGGCCCCGCCTTCGCGGCGGTGTGGCTCGACCTGTCGGAGAACCTCGACCTCCCGGCGAGCCGCGACGCGGTGCTGCCCGGCCTCGCGGCGCTCGCGGGGCTCAAGCCGGAGCCCTTCCTCGAGCGCCTCGCGCCCAAGCGCCCGCGCCGCATCGCCGAGCTCGTGTACTGCGTCGAGCGCGGCAGAATCCGCGACCACCAGCGCGTGGTGCGGGAGCTCCTCGCGCGCCTCGACCCGTCCCGTCAGCGCGAGGTGCTCTCGGGCCTCGCGCGCGCGCAGACCGACGACGCCTTCCGCCACCTCGGCCAGGCCCTCAGCGACCAGGTCGAGGAGACGCGGGTGCTGGCGATGCAGCTCCTCGGCAAGTACTTCCCCGAGCGGAGCTTCGAGCTGCTCGGCGACGTCGTGCCCGGCATCGCGCAGCGCGCCGAGTCGGAGCGGCGCGCGCTGTGGACCGCCATCGGCCACTCGACGTCGCCGGCGGCCTTCGCGCTCGTGTCCGACGAGCTGTCGCAGAAGCCGTCGCTGCTCAACCGCGCGAAGGTCGAGGCGCGGAAGCTCGACGTGCTCGAGGGCCTGGCGGTGATGAAGCAGCCGGGCGCGGCGGAGCTGCTCCGGCGCGTCTCGCAGGACGCCGCGCAGCCCGACAGCGTGCGCGCCGCGGCAGATCGCCACGTGCGCTCGGCGATGCTCGTCGAGGCCGCGGAGCAGACCGCGTCGGGGTGGACCCGTGAAGCGCGCCGGTGGGACCGCAACCCGCCCGCGTGGCGCGACGTGGTGGTCGACCTCTCGGCGCTGGCCGCGGCGTCACGGCTGCTCGAGCTGTCGTCGAGCACCTTCGACGTGGTGTTCGACCGCATCGCGTTCCGCGTCGAGGCGCTGCTGCGCGGGGGCACGTCGAGCGTCACCACCTCCGGCGCGCTGATGGTCAACGGCACCTCGGTGCACGACGGCGCGGAAGACGCGGCCATCGACCGCGCGCTCAAGGCCTTCCAGGCGCGGTCCATCTCGAGCTTCACCTTCTCGCGCCGTCCCTCGCGGCAGGAGCTCGAGCACCTCGCGCGCTGGCTCGCCGCCGGCGGGGCCGCGGAGGGCGTCGACACGCCGTCCATCTCGCGCGCGCTGAGCACCGCGGTGCCCGCGCGCCCCGCGCCGGTGGTGAAGACGCCCACGCTGGGCGACGCGTCGCGCGAGGTGATGGTGCGCTACGTGGAGCTGGTGCTGGCCTTCCGCGCGTGGCTCAGCGAGCGGAAGCTCAACCCGCAGGCGGCGTTCCCCGAGACGCGGCAGACCTTCGTCGACCTCGCGGCCGCGGTGAAGACGCACGAGGTGCGCTTCCTCGGGCTGCTGCCGAAGAGCCGCAACCGCGACGCCGAGCTGTTCCACGGCGCGAACGTGCTGACTATGGCGCTCGTCTTCGGCGCGGAGCTCGGGCTGCCCTCGGCCCGCCTCGTCGACCTCGCCTCGTATGCGTTCTTCACCGACGTGGGGAACCTCGAGCTGAAGGACGAGACCTTCGAGCGCGCCGGCCGGCTCACCGAGGAGGACCACCGCGACGTGACGCTCGCGAAGCAGCGCTCGGCGCGCTTCCCCTTCGTGAAGCTGGGCGACTCGCGCATGGCCACCGCGTGGGCGACCGCCGTCGCGGAGCAGGAGCTCGACGCCGCCGGCCGCACCGCCGCGCAGGCGCAGGTGGGGCTGCTCGCGAGCATCGTCGCCCTGGCCCGCGCCTTCGAGTCGCTGACGACGGCCACCGCGACGCGCGAGGCGATGACGCCCGCCGCCGCCGCCGAGGTGCTCACCCAGAAGGTCGCGCACCGCTTCCGCCCGGAGCTCCTCGCGCCGTTCACGAAGTTCGCCTCGAAGTTCGGGCTGCGGCCGCTGATCCGCTGATTTGTGTGCGGGAGCCTCTCGCCTGCGGCGACGCGGTCGCGCGAACCTTCGTGCGCGTCACGTCCTCTTCCCGGCGACGAAGGGTGGGGCGAGCGTCACCGTGCCTTGAGGTGGTCGGAGCCAACGGGAGCGTCACGTCGCCCGCCGGCCCGCGGCCGACACGCTCCACTTGTCGTTGATCGGCCATCGCCGACACGTCGAAGGTCGAGACGTCGACGGAGCCGTGGAGGCCCGACTTCGACGGCGTGCGCACCTCGGCCTGCACCAGGCCGCCGATGGAGCGCCTGGCGGATCAGCGGCGGGTGTCGCACGCCGTGCTCGCTCGCGAGCGTGCGCGACGGTCACGAGGGCTGGACGCCAGCAACGCCCGCGTTGGCTTGCGACAGGGAGCATCGGCGTCACCCGGCGCACGAGCCGAGGAGCTCCATCGTCTTCTGGCAGCGACGCTCAGCGCGGCCGGTCGTGCATTCCCCGGCCGGGCGAGCGGTCTTCCGCTACCGTTGCGGCGTGGACGTCCGAAGTCTCAAGGAGCGCGCAGGTCGCCTCACCGCCGAGGGCCGCTTCGAGCGCGCGGAGGTGCTCTACCGGCAGCTCCTCACGCGCCACCCGCGCGATGCGGGGCTGTGGCTCCGGCACGCGGAGGTGCTGCGCCACCTCGAGCGCACCGCCGACGCCCTCGCGAGCTACCGCATGGCGGCGCGGCTCCTCGAGGCGGCGGGGCACTCGGCGCGCGCCGTGGCGTGCCTCAAGGTGGCCCTCGAGCTCCAGCCTGACGACGTCGACCTCGTCACCGACATCATCCGCTACGAGCTCCGTCAGCGGCAGCACGAGCGCACGCGAGCGTCGTTTCCCGCGCCGCTGCCTCCGCCTCCCGATGCGGGGCCGCCATCGCAGGAACCGGAGCCGAAGCTCCTCGCCCTGCCGATGCTCGTCTCGAGCCCGTCACGCGTCGCCGCGCTGGTGCCCGAGACGCAGGAGCCGCTGCCGGTTCCGCGCGCGAGCGCGCCGCGCATTCCCCTCGAGGTCGAGGCGCCCATTCAGCGCTGGCCGCAGGTGCGCCGCCTCTCCGATGGAGAGCTCGCCATCAAGCCCTCGCCCTTCTCGAAGTGGATCGTCATCACCTCGAGCAGTGACCTCGAGGTGCGCTTCTTCGACGAGTACCCGGTGAGCGAAGAGGCGCTGTGGCTCGAAGAGCCCTCGGAGTGAGCGCATGGGACTGGAGGACGTCGAGGACTGGTACGGCGGCTCGTACGACGTGACGCCCGCGGGGCCGACGCCGCCCGCGGCGAAGGTCGAGGGTGCGCAGGCCTTCTCGGTCGCCGAGTGGGCGCCGCTCGTCGCGCTCGTGCCGCGCGGGAAGACGCCGGGCGACGCGCTGGTGCTGGGCCGTTTTCTGCCGGTGCATCGCGGCCACGCGCGGCTCCTCGCGGCGGCCGTCGGTCACGTCGCGGGGCGCGTGCACGTCGGCGTGTCGGCGCGTTCGGGTGATCTCCTCACGCCGGCGATGCGGGCGCGGACGCTGTTCGCGCTGCTGCCTCCGGCCGCGCAGGGCAGCGTCGCGCACGCGCAGGACCTCGGGCGTCAGGGCGAGCCCGACGGAGATGACTTCTGGCAGCCGTGGCTCGCGTGGCTCGGCCAGCAGCCGTCGTTGAAGCGGTGCCGCGTGCTCGTCTCAGGCACGCCGTCCGCACGGCGGTTCGCGGAGCTGGCGGGGCTCGAGTTCCACCTCGTCGACCGCTCGGAGGTGCCGGTCAGCGGCACGGCCATCCGCGCCGACCCGTGGAAGCACTGGGACGACATCGCGCCGTTGCTGCGACAGCACTACACGCGGGCGGTGGCGCTCGTCGGGCCCGAGGGCGCCGGCAAGTCGACGCTCGGCGAGGCGCTGCGCGTTCACTATGGAACGCGGCTCGCCACCGAGTACACGCCGCGGTACCTCGCGACCTTCGGGTTGCAGCGGCCACGCCGCGAGGACTTCGCGGAGCTCGAGCGCGGCGTGCTCGACGGCTGGGACGCGGCGCGGCAGGGCGCGCGGAAGCTGTTCTTCCTCGACACCGAGCTCCTGCAGCTCTGGCTCTGGGAGCGAAGGCTGTTCGGCGACGTCACGGAACGGCGGCTCGTGGCGCCGGCGCTGACGCTGCTGCTCGATGATGCGCCGTGGCTCGGTCCACCCGAGCGCGATGAGCCGGAGGCGCGGCGCGCCTTCGTCGCGGAGCTCCGGCGCGAGCTCGAGCAGCGCGGGTGGCCGTACGTCTTCATCTCAGGCCCTCGTGAAGCGCGCCTCGAGCAGGCGATTCGCGCGGTGGATCGCCTGCGGTACGCCGGCTGGTCGGGGTGAGGGCCCGCGCCGAGAGGTGAGACGGCGCCGTCCACGCGGTGCCTCGAGCTGCTCGCCTCGCACCGCCGCCGCGCAGTCGCACGCTGGCGGGTCGCGCTCGAGACCACCGTCCTTTCGACACCGCAGAGCGACGGTACGTGTTCCCGGCGGTCCGCAGGGATGGAGGGCGTCGTTCCGCGCGTCCACTGCGTCGAGCTGCTCAAGTCGCACGCTGACGGGTCGCGCTTGAGACTACCGCCCCTTCGACACCGCAGAGCGACGGTACGTGTTCCCAGCGGTCCCGCAGAGATGGAGGGCGTCGTTCCGCGCGTCCACTGCGTCGAGCTGCTCAAGTCGCACGCTGACGGGTCGCGCTCGAGACTACCGCCCCTTCGACACCGCAGAGCGACGGTACGTGTTCCCAGCGGTCCCGCAGGGATGGAGGGCGTCGTTCCGCGCGTCCGCTGCGTCGAGCTGCTCAAGTCGCACGCTGGCGGGTCGCGCTCGAGACCACCGCCCCTTCGACGCCGCAGAGCGACTGGTACGTGTTCCCGGCGGTCCCGCAGGTCGCGCGAGCCGGCGCTCAGGTCCACGCTGAGCCGGTCAGGGGCGATAGCGGCCCCTGCGTTGCCAAGCGATGTCCCAGCGGGAACGCGCCAGGTGTCGAACGCCGCATGACGCGAATGAACGGACCCGTGGTGTGGCTCGTCGCGGTGTTTGCGGGGTGCGGAGTCGTTCCTCAGCTGGATCCGACGAGGGACGCGGGCTGCATTCCGCGCTCGTGCCCGGTCGGCGGCGGCGGCGCGTGCGTGTCGGAGTGTGGAGGTGGCGGTGGTGGTGGAGGCGGCGGCTCGCTGGTCGTCGGCGGCGGCGACGGGGGTGGTGTCTCCACCTGCGCGGGCGGCCTCGACAACCGGCCGGTGACGGAGCCAACCGCTGCGCCACCCGCGGTGAGCGGTGGGTCGATGCTCGTGTTGCGTGATGGGTCCTTCGTCATCGGTGACGTCGATCGCCAGGCGGTGTGGCTCGTGTCCGCGGACTTCCAGACGGTGCGCCGCGTCGCGCTGGCGGCGGGTGAGGAGCCCGGTCGCATCGTCGAAGGGCCGACCGGCCGTGTCTTCGTCACGCTGCGCCGCTCATCGGAGCTGGCGGAGCTCGACATCGCCGCCGGCTTGCTGGCGCGACGGCTGAGCACGTGCGCGCTCCCGCGCGGGCTCGCGTGGCGCGAGGGGGACTCGCGGCTCGTCGTGGCGTGCCTCGATGGCGCGCTGGAGACGCTCGACCCGGTGAGCGGAGCGCGGACGCCGCTCCCGCTGCGTGGCGCGCTCGCGGACGTTCGCGACGTGGTGGTCGACGGCGCGCGGCTGCTGGTGACGAGCTTCCGCGCGGCGCAGCTCCAGGCGGTCGCCGCCGATGGCTCCGTGACGCTGGTGGTGCCGACCCCGCTGCCGGGCTTCGAGCCTCACGTCGCCTGGCGCGCGGCCAGTCGCCCCGGAGGCGGGGCGGTCTTCGTCAGGCAGCAGCATCGCTCGACGCCCTTCACCTCGACGAGCTGCGCCGCCTACGGTGGCTTCGCGAAGGACACGCGCAGCAGCGGCGGTGGTCCCGGCTCGCTCGCCGCGCCGGTGGTGCAGGCGGAGGTCGTCACCGTCGCGCCTGACTCGACGACGCTGTCGACCGCGCTCGGCTCTGGCTTCTCGCCGGTGGTGCTCCCGGTGGACGTGGCGGTGTCGGCGACGGGGCGGGTGGTGGTCGCGTCGGCGGGCACCGGGTCCGTCGTGCTCCTCGAGCCGGCGATGCGTCGCGAGGTGCCGGTCGTGTCGGGCGAGGGCGCGTTCGTCACGGCGGTCGCGTTCCGCGGCGACTCGGCCTTCGCCTTCTCGCGGCAGCCCGCAGCGCTGTGGGAGGTGCGCCTCGACGGCTCGGTGCAGCAGGTCGCGCTGCTCGATGGCGCGAGCGTCGCGTCGACGGGCCATGAGCTCTTCCATCGCGCGACGCCGTCGGGCCTGGCCTGTGCGTCGTGTCACCCCGAGGCGGGCGAAGACGGGCACGTGTGGCCCTTCTTCGAGGGAGTGCGCCGCACGCCGACGCTGCGCGGTGGAGTCGCGTCGACGAAGCCGTTCCACTGGTCGGGAGACCTCCCGACGATGGCGAGCCTCATGAGCGCGGTGATGGGCAACCGCATGCGCGGCCCCTCACTCTCGCCGGAGCGGACCACGGCGGTCGAGGATTGGCTCGAGGCGCAGCCTGCGCTCCCTGCGCCGGGGGTCGACGTCGCGGCCGTGGCGCGCGGGCAGGCACTCTTCGAGTCCGAGCGGACGGCGTGCGCGAGCTGTCACACGGGCGCGCAGGGGACCGACAACCGCACCGTCGACGTCGGGACGGGCGAGGCGCTCCAGGTGCCTCGGCTCGTCGAGCTGGCGCGCCGGGCTCCGTGGTTCCACGACGGGCGGATGCCCACGCTCGAGGCGCGCTTCGACCCGCTCGTCGCCGGCGCGTCTCACGGGCAGGTCGCAGACCTCACGCCCGCCGAGCGAGCGGACCTGCTCGAGTACCTCCGCTCGCGCTGAGCAAGCCAGGGGCTTTCCCGGCCCCCACGTTGCCCGCGCCCGGAGACCTCTGCTGTCGCAAGGGGCCGACAAGATGGCCTGCGCGGGCAGAGAGACACGGCGTGCCCGCTCCGCTCGAGGCGCGCTTCGACCCGCTCGTCGCCAGCGCGTCTCATGGGCAGGTCGCAGCCCTCACGCCCGTGGAGCGGACCTGCTCGAGTACCTCCGCTCGCGCTGAGCAAGCCAGGGGCTTTTCCGGCCCCCACGTTGCCGGTGGGCCTGTCGGCCCCTCGCGAGAAGCGGGCGCGTTCGACGGTGGACGAGGCGGAGAATGGCCTGCGCGCAGCAGGCGGCAGAGACACGGCGTGCTGACGAGGCCCTAGGCGAGGGCGCTCCGCTCGAGGCGCGCTTCGACCCGCTCGTCGCCGGCGAGTCTCACGGGCAGGTCGCAGACCTCACGCCCGCCCGCCGAGCGGATCTGTTCGAGTATCTTCGCTCGCGCTGAGCAAGCCAGGGGCTTTCCGGCCCCCGCCGCCGGTGGGCCTGTCGGCCCTCGCGACAGCGAGCGCGTTCAGGCGGCAGAGACACGGCGTGCTGACGAGGGCCCAGGCGAGGACGCTCCACTCGCTTCGACCCGCTCATCCCGGCGGTCTCATGGGGCAGGTCGCAGACCTCACGCCCGCCGAGCGGACCTGCTCGCGCTGAGGCCTTTCCGGCCCACGTTGCCCGCCGCCGGTGAAATTGTCGGCCCCCACGCGACAGCGGGCGCGTTCGACGGTGGAGGAGGGGAGAGTGGCCTGCGCGCAGCAGGCGGCAGAGACACGGCGTGCTGACGAGGGCCCAGGCGAGGACGCTCCGCGAGGCGCGCTTCGACCCGCTCGTCGCCGGCGCGTCTCATGGGGCAGGTCGCAGACCTCACGCCCGCCAAGCAGACCTGCTCGAGTACCTTTGCTCGCGCTGAGGCCTTTCCGGCCCTCACGTTGCCCGCCGCCGGTGAACTTGTCGGCCCCCACGCGACAGCGGGCGCGTTCGACGGTGGAGGAGGGGAGAGTGGCCTGCGCGCAGCAGGCGGCAGAGACACGGCGTGCTGACGAGGGCCCATGCGAGGACGCTCCGCTCGAGGTGCGCTTCGACCCGCTCGTCGCCGGCGCGTCTCATGAGCAGGTCGCAGACCTCACGCCCGCCGACCTGCTCGAGTACCGCTCGCGCTGAGCAAGCCAGGGGCTTTTCCGGCCCCCACGTTGCCTGCCGTCGGGCGGACTTGTCAGACCCCCTCGCTACAGTGGGCGCGTTCGACGGTGGAGGGGGCGGGGAATGGACGCGAAGGTGGCCTGCGCGC
>JBMORD010000194.1:0-1688 GCA_049322495.1 Myxococcota bacterium
AGCGCGCGAGAGAGAACCGGGAGGAGCTGAAGGACGTCCCCTCGCAGTTGGCCGAGCTCGACGAGATGACCGTCTCGCAGCTCGCGCAGAAGTTCCTCGAGCTCTACGGCACGCCGACGCGCGCGAGGAACAAGCCGTACCTGCAGAAGCGCCTCGGCTGGCGAATCCAGGAACTCGCGTACGGAGGCCTGCCGGCGAGCGCCACGAAGCGCATCGAGGAACTCGGCGACGACCTGCCGGAGCGGTGGCGCAGGAAGCAGGACGCGAAGGTTCGGGCTGCGGCGCAGGTCGCGCTCGAGCCGCGCGACAGTCGCGTCCCTCCGGTCGGCACCGTGCTCCGGCGCATCTTCGAGGGGGTCACACACGAGGTGACCATCTGCGCCGAGGGCTTCGTCTACGAAGGCGAGCGCTACAAGACGCTCTCGGCCATCGCTCGGCACATCACGGGAACGCCGTGGAACGGCTTCCTCTTCTTCGGGCTCAAGAAGCGCGGAGAGGAGCGTGCCGCGTGAGCGACATTCCCTTCTTCAGAACGCAGATGGGCCAGCGCTTCTACGAGGCGACGATGCCGACGCTGGTTCGCGAACTGGCGAAGCTGAACTCGAACCTCGAGCGGCTGTTGGTCGTGCTGGAGCGCAAGCCTGACCCGAAGACCACCACCTCGGAGACGCCGCGATGAGCAAGCAGCCCACGCCACCGTCGCCTGCCGGGCTCACGAAGCGCTGCGCCATCTACACGCGCAAGTCGACGACGATGGGTCTTGAGCAAGAGTTCAACTCACTGGACGCCCAGCGAGAGGCGGCCCTCGCGTACATCCGCAACCAGCCGGGATGGACGCTTGTCGACACGCACTACGACGACGGCGGCTTCACCGGCGCCAACATCGAGCGGCCTGCGTTCCAGCGCCTGCTCGCAGACATCGAGGCAGGAAAGGTCGACGTGGTGGTCGTCTACAAGGTCGACCGACTCTCGCGTTCGCTGCTCGACTTCGCGAAGGTGATGGAGCGGTTCAGCAAGTCAGGCGCTTCGTTCGTCTCGGTGACGCAGAACTTCTCGACCGCCGACGCGATGGGCCGGCTCACGCTCAACATGTTGATGAGCTTCGCGGAATTCGAGCGGTCCATGATTTCGGAGCGCACGCGCGACAAAATCGCCGCGTCGCGCCGGCGTGGTCAGTGGACCGGCGGGCCGGTGCCCTTTGGCTACAAGGTCGTCGAGAAGAAGCTCGTCATCAGCGACACCGAAGGGCCCATCGTTCAGGAAGCGTTCGCCTTGTTTCTCAAGTACCGGCAGGCGGCCATCGTCGCGCGGCTGCTGAACGAGCGCTCTTTGCTCCCGCGCGGCATGACGAACAACCCGGCGGAGACGGGGCTTCGCTGGAACAAGGACTCCGTCAGTCGGCTCCTGCGGAACCCGCTGTACGCGGGGCAGATGATGTACGGGAAGGAGCTCCACCCCGGACAACACCCGCGCCTCGTCGATGAAGCGACGCTCCAGCAGGTGTCGGTGCTCCTCGAGGGGAAACACCGCGAGCGCCGCTACACGGGCGTGAACCACGACTACGGAACCTGTCAACGTGGATGAGACACCGGCGCGCTGCATTTAGGCTTGGACGATCACGCTCCCGTCCGCCGACTTGGGCTTGTTGATCCACGCCGCCGCCGGCAAGGCGGGCGGGGTCGGGGTTC
>JBMORD010000195.1:0-12952 GCA_049322495.1 Myxococcota bacterium
GGCTTCGCACGGCTGCCGCTCGTCGCGCAGGGCGGCGCGTTCGCCCTGGTGCTGGTGGCGCTCGACGCACTCGGGCCGCGCGGCATCGCCCCCTTCATCTACTTCCAGTTCTGACCGATGCCCGCGAACCCCTCACCGCCAGCCGAGGACCTCGCCGCCGCGCTGAGCCAGGCGGTCGCGGTGCGGCCGGGGCAGCTCGACGTCGCGCGCACGGCGCTGCTGCTCGCGGTGGCGGCGCTGGTGGCGCTGGTGCTCGACACCGAGGGCCTGCTCGGCTGGGCGCGGCGTGTCGAGTCGGCGACCGGGCGGCACGTCGCGCTCGCGGTGCTCGAGCCGCTCCACGATGGGCTCGCTCGCGTGGGCCTCACCGCGCCGCGCCGCTGGGCCGCCGGGGGGCGCGACGCGCTGGAGCGGCTGGTGGGCACGAATGATCCGCTCCTCGCGCGCGGCTGGGTCGAAGAGGCGCAGGCGCCGGTGCGCCGGCCGAACGTCATCGTCGCGCCGACCACGACGCTGCTGGTGACGGCGCCGCCCACCGGCGGGGTGCTGCTCCTCGGCGACTCGATGATGGCCGGCAGCCTCGGCTCGACGCTCGAGCGCTCACTGTCGCGCACGGGGCTCCACGTGACGCGCGCGGCGCAGCTGGGCACGGGGCTGGCGCGCCCCGACCTCTATGACTGGATGCGCGTGGTGCCGTCGCTCCTCGAGCGGGATCAACCGCGCTTCGTCATCGTCTCGCTCGGGGCGAACGACGCGACCACGCTCCGCGAGGGCGACGAAGACATCGAGTACGGCGAGCCGCGATGGCGCGAGGTGTACCAGGCGCGCGTGGAGGTGCTCATGCGCACCCTGGCGGCGAGCCAGGCGCGCGTGCTGTGGCTGTCGCTGCCGCCGATGCGCGAGCGCAGGCTCTCGGCTCGCGCGGCCTCGCTCAACGGGCTCTTCGCGGCGACCGCGCGCCGGGTGCCGCGGGTCGAGCTGCTCGAGCTCGACGTGCTCGTCGGAGATCGCGAGCGGCAGTACGCCACCTTCGTGCAGGGGAAGGACGGGCGCCTCGTGCGCTACCGGCTCGACGACGGGGTGCACCTCGCGCCCGCGGGCGCGCAGGCCGTCGCGCGGTGGGTCGGTGAGTGGCTCGCGGAGCGGACGGCGCGCTGAGCGCGTGTCCGTCTTCCGCCGATGCGACGACTCCGCGTGTCGCCGGCAGCCGAGTGCCACCGTCGACTCGGCGGGGCTGCCGGTCGGAACCGTCCGCGTTGTCGCGGTGCTCCTTCGCCGAGGTGACGACTTTGCGTGTCGCTGGAGCCGAGTTGGTGACGCAGCGCCTGGAACCGTGGGCGTCGCACTCGTGAGGAGCCGCAGAAGGCCGCGGCGCGGAAGAAGGTCGAGACAGGCCGCCAGCGAGATGCGGCTCGTGCGGGAGAGACGGCGAGGTGGCACGGCGCTCGGAGCCGTGCGCGTCGTCACGCGAGACCGCCTTCGATGCGACGTCGCGGTGAGGAGCGCCGTGTTCTCGGTATCCCCACTGCGGTCAGGCTGCGAGCCGTCGTCGGCCGCAGAAGTTTGAGGTCTCCGTCGACTCGCTGGCGATCGATGCAGCGGGCGAGGCGATCCGCGGTGCTGCGACGATGCACGCCGCGTCCCTGCGTCGACGCGCGCCGACGAGGTCAGGCCCCCGGCTCGTGGAGCGCGTGAATGGCCCCGGCGAGGCGCAGCACCGGCTCCCGGGGCGCGCCGCCCGCGACGAGCTGCTCTGGCTTCTCGCCCGCGAGGAGGCGGCGCGCGAGCCGCAGCTCCGCCGGGCCGAGCTCGAGGTTCTCGAGGTCGAGCGAGATCGGCCCGTCGCTGGCGTGCTTGAGCTGCTCCTCGATGGCGCCGAGCGGAACGCCGCGCCGGAAGGCCGAGAACAACGCCGCGCGCAGCGGGGTCTTGAGCGGGTGCGCCATGTCGCGCAGCGAGTCGACGGCCACCAGGCCGCGCATCGAGAGGGCCGCGCCCAGGCGCAGCGCGACCTGCCGCTCGAGCGCGCTCGTGAGATCTGCCTGGGTCAGCAGCCGATCTGCGACGAGCTGATCGCCGATCAACACCCCGCGCTTGCTCGCCTCGGCGGCCACCGGCTCGAGGAGCAACGGGTCGAGCGTGCCTTCCGCGACGAGCATGTCGCCGAGCCGCTCCGCCTTGAGGTTGCTGTCGGCGCCGACGAGCTGCCCGTTCTCGAGGTGGATCGCCCGCCGCGCCTTGCCCGCCTGCACCGTCACCGTCGCGCTCGCGTCACGTCGCTCGAGGTCGAGCAGGGTGATCAGCACGATGCGGTTCAGCGCGAAGCTCACCTCGCAAACCTATTCCAGAACTCCGGAAATGCAGCGAATCGCGCTCGACCGGGATTAACATTCGAGACACGCCCATGAAGCGTCTGGTGCTGCGGAACGGCTTCACCCTGCGAGCGCACGAAGGCGTGGGCCACCTGACCGACGTCCGCACGGGCGACGCGCTCCTGGTGCCGGCGTCGCACCTCGTCGTCTTCGAGGCGGTGCTCGGTCCCGGCGTCGAGGCGTCGTCTCCCGCGCTCCCGGCGCTGCTGACCCGCTACGGCGCCTTCCTCGAAGAGGCGCCGGAGGTGCCGGCCTCGAGCCGTTCCTTCTACGAGCTCGAGCTCGAGGACGCGCCGAGCATTCCGGCGGTGCGCCCGGCCGCGACCGCGGCGCCTGCGGACCCGGGCGCGCACCGCGTCCTCGCCGTCGTCGCGCCGCCGTCCGAGCCGTCGAACGACTGGCAGCTGCACGGGGACGCGCCGAAGCGCGCCGAGGTGCCGGCTGCGCCGCACGACGAGCTGCCCGACAGCCCGTGGAAGCTGCGCGAGCCGGCGGCGATCGCCGCGGCCGAAGCGGAGGCGTGGTTCAAGTCGACCGAGAGCACGACGCTCCCTTCGCCGACTGGCGCGCCGCGCTCCTCACCGCCGCGTCCAGCCTCCGAAGCGCCCATTCGGGGCTCTTCCGTGCCGACGCAGGTCGACGTGCCGGCGAGCTCGCTCTCGGCCGCGGAGGAGCTGTCGCGAGCGCTCGCCGCGAGTGACCGCTCGCTCAACGAGACCATGCGCGAGCCCGCGACCGGCGCGGCCCACCTGCGCGACGCGTTGGCCGGGAAGTCGCTCGGCGAGACGGTCCCCATCGATGAGGTCGCGCTCCGTCAGGCGCTCGATGCCTCACAGCGCGCCGAGCCGCAGCCTCCGCCCGCCGCGCCGCAGAGCCTCCTGTCGCAGGAGCAGAACCTGCGCCAGGCGCTCGAGCAGACGCCGGCGCCGTCGCGCGAGGAGGTCGCCACGCTCCTCCAGGACACCGCGCAGGAGCTTGGTCTCGCTGCGCCCGCGCCCGCCGTGGCTCCGGCGACTTCGCTGCCTGCTGCAGCGCCACCTGGCCGTGGGCGCGTCATCGGCCTCACGGTGCTCGGCGTGACGCTCCTTGCGGCGAGCGTGGTGGTGAGCGTGATGCTCCGCCCGGGCGCCGAGGTGGAGAAGCCCGTCGAGCCTGTGCTCCCCGTCGCGCTCGTCGACGCCGGAGCTGCCGTCGTCGATGCGGTGCCGGATGCCGCGGTCGAGGTGGTGTCAGTGCGCCCGGAGGTGGATGCGGGAGTTGCCGCGCCCGACGCCGGGACTCTCGCCGCAGCGCCGAGCGACGCCGGTGCGGCGCCCGCCGAGCAGTGGTTCGAGGCGACCGTTCAGGCGCGCGGGCGCGTGAAGATGGCGGAGGTCGTCGCGCGCGCCGAGGGCACCGTCGCGTGGACGGTCACCGCCGAGCAGCGCGTGAAGACGAAGCAGTCCGTCGGTCGGCTCACGCGCGCCGACGGCTCGACCCAGGACCTCGTCACCGACTCGGTGGGGCTGGCGATGCTCAAGGTCGATGAGGGCGCGAAGGTGAAGAGCGGCGACGTGCTGGCGGAGATCATCTACTTCGAGGCGTGGGCGAAGGGCGTGGTGCGCGGCGCCTCGCCGACGCCCGCCTGGCGCTGCGAGGTGGTGAGTGAGACGGCGGGAGAGCGCGCGACGTGCAAGATCTCCGTCATCACCCCGCGCGCCGGTGGCGCGCAGATCACGGTCGCCATCGAGCCCCGCTGGTTCGACGGCGCGACCGACGCGGTGCTGCGCGTCGCGCCGGAGTAGCTCGTCAGATGCCGGAGAAGACGATGTCGAGCGCGGCGATGATCTCGCTCCGCTTCGAGTCCAGTGTCGCGACACGGCGGCCCAGCGAGCCCGGAGCAATGGCGCCGAGCAACTGTGTGAGCATCACCACCGGCACTCCTTCGACTCGAAAGACCGGGTTGAGTCTGGCGATGGGGCGGTCTCCGTACGCAGCTTGCGGTGTCAGGGGAACCACGACCCTCACCGGCAGCGTCGACAACACGTCGTGCTGCACGAGCAGCAGGTACGGGAAGCGCACCTTGTCGCGTGGGTTCTTGAAGACGTCGAACTGGTGAGTCACCACTCGCGCTCGTCCTCGTTGAAGATGCCGTTCTTCTCGATGAACCGCGCGAAGGCGTCGAAGCCTTCCTTGTTTTCCTCGAGCCAACGGCGGGCGCGCTCCTCGCGGACGACCTCGCGAAGGCGCTCTTCAACGATGCGCGAGAGGTTCAGGTCTAGCGCTCTGGCCTCGGCGACGAGGTTCTGATCCAGGGAGAGGTTCGTCGCACGACGGCGACTCGCAGCATGCGCACGTGCCATGCGCATAGACTATGACGATTCGCAGAGACGTGCGACCTCAGGGCGCGGCGACGACGTCGACCACCGCGCGGAACAGGACCTCCACGCCGCGGTGCACGTTCTTCACGCTCACGCGCTCATCGCGGCCGTGCATCGTGGCCAGCTCCTCGGGCGTCACCTCGAAGGGCACGAAGCCGTACGCGCGCGCGCCTTTCCCTCGGGCGAGGATGGAGTCCGTGAAGCCCGGCGAGATGACCGGCCCCGCGATGGCGTCGTCGCGACCGGCGACGGCGTGACGGGCGAGCGCGTCGAAGAACGGGTCATCCACCTCCGAGACGGCCGCCTCGAACGACTGCACCACCTCGAACCTGATGCCGGGCACGTCCTTCACCAGCGCGCTCAGCTCCTCGAGCAGCGCCTTCGGCGTGGTGCCCGGCAGCAGGCGGCAGTCGAGGAAGGCCGAGGTCTCGGACGGGATGACGTTCGGCGCGCTGCCGCGGCCCTCGAAGCCCGTCACCTGGCAGGTGTCGGTGATGCCGGCGCGGGTCTGCGGCTTGCCCATCAGCTTCTTCATCGCGAAGGTGTCGACCAGCGCGGGCCGCTGCATGATGAAGCCCTGCGCGCCGCCGTTCTTCTCGCCCGCGCGGCGCAGCATCTCGTACAGCGCCGGCTGAATGCGCGGCTTCGGCTGGCGCGCGGCGAGCTTCTCGAGCGCCTGCACCAGGCGGCCGGGGGCACGGTTGTCGGTGGGTGTGCTCCCGTGGCCCGCTTCGCCCTCGGCCACCACGCGCAGCCACAGCACGCCCTTCTCGCCGACGGAGATGGCGAACGCCGTCTGGTTCTCGCTCAGCAGCCCGCGCACGCCCATGCCGCCTTCGTTCACCACGTGGCCGCAGTCGACCTGTTCCCACAGCGCGCCGGTGACGAGCTTCATGCCGCCCTCCGCGACCTCCTCGTCGGCGACCGCGAGGAGAATGACGTCGCGCGTGAGCGGCACGCCCTGGCGCTTGAGGAGCCGGAACACCTCGAGCTCGACCGCGCCCATGCCTTTCATGTCGAGCGCGCCGCGGCCCCACACCATGTCGTCCACCAGCGCGCCCGAGAGCGGCTGCTTGTCGGCGGGCCACTTGTCGGCCTCGGCCGGCACCACGTCGATGTGCGAGAGCAGACACAGCGGCTTCTCGCCCGATGGCTTCGTGGCGCGCAGGCGCGAGAGGAGCGAGCCGCGGCCCGGCGCGAACTCGTGCACCTCGGCGTCGAGGCCGTCCTTCGCCAGCTCCGCCCGCAGGTACTCGGCGCCGAGCGTCTCGTTGCCTGGCGGGTTGAAGGTCTCGACGCGCAGGTAGCCGCGCAGCAGCTCGACCGTCTCGTCGCCGACCTGCTTCCAGTCGACGGCGGCGGCGTACTTCTCGACGCCCGCGGGGGCTTCGTGGAGCGCGCGCGGAGCACCCGCGCACGCGGTGAGGAGGACGAGGAGGGGGACGAGTCGCACGGGCGCATCTTCTTCCATGCGGGCCCGCGCACGAGGAACAACAGGACGCGAAGCGTGCTGGCTATAACGCTTCGCGATGCTCTCGCCGCTCGAGCTGCTCGCCGCTGGCGGCGCCGGACTGACCGGCGGCCTCCTGGCGGGGTTCTTCGGCGTGGGGGGCAACTTCATCCTCATCCCGCTGCTGGGGTTCGCGCTCGGGCTCGGGCAGCGCGAGGCGCAGGGGCTCACGCTCGCGGCGCTGCTCCCGCCCCTGGGGCTGCCCGCGGTGTGGCAGTACCGGCGCGCCGGCGTGCCGCTGCTCTGGAAGCTGGTGGGCGCCATCATCGTCGGCTTCGTGCTCGCCATCCCGCTCGGGAGCTGGCTGGCGACGGTGCTCCCCGCGCGCGCGCTCCGCCTCGGCTTCGGAGCGCTGCTGGTGGTGGTGGCGGTGCGCGCGTGGCGTCAGCGCGCCGGTGAGGCCGAGCGCCCGTTTCTCACCGAGCTGCCGCCGCGCTGGCTCCCGCTCGGCCTCGTCGCCGGAGCGAGCGCCGGGCTCGCGTCCGGGCTCCTCGGCATCGGCGGCGCGATGGTGCTCATCCCCATTCTCACCCGGGGGCTCGGGCTGCCGCAGAAGCAGGCGCAGCTCACCAGCCTCGCGATGCTGCTGCCCCCCATCGCGCTGCCGGGCGTCATCGTCTACGCCCGCGCCCAGGGCGGGCTGCCGTGGAGCGCCGCGGTGCCGGTCGCGCTGGGCTTCGTCGTCGGGTCGTTCTTCGGCGCGCGGCTGACGCGGGTGGTGAGCGCCGCGCGGCTCTCGCGGGCCTTCGCCGTGCTGCTGCTGGGCGCGGCCGTGGCTCTCGTGGTGCGCGCCGCCTGAAGGTCGGGCGAGCCGTTCCCATGCGTGGCGCCGAAGCGCGACGGGAGCGTGCCTCACGCGGGTGGCGAACGGCGCGCTCTTCGCCGTGCTGCTGCTGGGCGGCGGTGGCCCTCGTGGTGCGTGGCGCCGAAAGCCCAGCGCGACGAGCGCGACGGGAGCGTGCCTCACGCGGGTGGCGAACGGCGCGTTCTTCGCCGTGCTTGGCCGTCGTGGTGCGCGCCGCCTGAGGGGCGGGCGATCCGTTCCCGCGCCCAGGTGCGTGGCGCCGAAAGCCCAGCGCGACGGGAGCGTGCCTCACGCGGGTGGTGAGCGGCGTGCGTAGGAGTGGAGACAGGTGGCGCAGAGCCCGTCCGAGGCGAGGCTCGGAACGTGCACAGCGCAGCCCGGGGCACGCGAGCGGCGCTGGGTGGCGGGCGTCGACGCCGGTCCGCGGGAGCTCCTCGGCACGGCACGCCTCGTGACGCGCATGACGCCCACTTCGTGATGGCGACGTTCTGGGAGACGCGCAGGGTCGTTGCCACAGCCCTGCGACACCCCCAGTTCCTCATCAGCAGCGTCACCACCACGAAGCACGAGTACCGGCGTCACCCGGCATCCGAGCCGAGGAGCTCTCGCGCCTCTCGGCACTCGCGCGCACCACCTGCTCTTCCTCGCTCATCAAGGAAGGAAGTCCACGAGCCGCCGGCCCGGTTGGCTTCTCGGCACCTGTCTCCACTCCGACGCACAACTGCCGAAGATTGGGCAGTTGCGTGTACAAGTGGAAAGTCAGAGCCAGGCGCGCGAACAGCTCCGGCGTCACCGGCCCGATGTGTGGCTCTCGCGGGTCTTCGCTGTGCTGCTGGGCGCGGCCGGAAGGTCGGGTGAATCCTTTTCCCGGCTCGCCGCATGTCATGGCTCCGTGGACCGGAAGACCGTCCTGCAGGCACAGCGTGGAGACGCGGGGGCGCAGGCGGCGTTGCTGCGCAACCTCGGCGGCCTGGTGGGCGCGCTGGTTCGTCGGCTCGGCGCGCGGCACGAGCTGGAGGACCAGCTCCACGACGTCTTCGTGCACCTGCTCGAGGCGCTGCCGCAGTTCGACGTCGACGGCCCGGCGAAGCTCAGCACGTGGGCCTTCACGGTGACGCAGCGCTGGCTGCTCATGCAGCGCCGGCGCGCCGCGCCGAACCTGGTCGCCCTCGACGGCGGGCTCTCGGTGCCCAGCGAAGAGCGCGACGCGACGGAGCACGTACAGGGCCGTCAGCTCCTCGCCCTGCTCGAGGCGGAGCTGGCGCGGCTGCCCGAGGAGCAGCGACGGGCGTTCGTCTCGACGCAGCTCCACGCCCAGCCGCTGCCGGTCGTCGCCGACGTGGAGGGCGTGCCGCTGGCGACGCTCAAGACGCGGCTGCACCGGGCGCGGGCGACGCTCGTGCTGCGGCTCGGCCCGCTCCTCGAGCGGGCGACTCATGAAGGAGGCAGGCATGCTGCAGCTCGATGACGTCGAGCAGCTGTCGCGCTACGTCGCGGGCGAGCTCGACGCGCCCCAGCGGGCGCAGGTCGAGGCGCGGCTGGCGCGCGACGCGGAGTTCGCGGCGGCCCTCCGTCAGCTCGCCGCGCTGGATGAAGTGACGGCCCGGCTCGCGGCGGCGCCCGTGGAGCCCGAGGCGGTCGTCAACCGGGCCATCGCGCGGGCGGTGCGGCCGCGGTGGCGCGTGAGGTGGCCGCTCTTCGTCGCGCTCGCGGCGGCGGCGGCGCTGGTCGTCGCGCTGCGCAGCCGTGACGGCGAGGTTCCTCCCGAGGTGCGCCGGGTGACGACGGTGCGCGCGGGCGTCCAGGTGTTGCCGGGCACGGACCACGTCGAAGAAGGCGAGCACGTGTCGCGGCTCCGCGGCGGCACCGCGCTCTACACCGGCGACTGGCTGGTCATCACGCCGGAGCGGACCCTCGAGGTCCACGGGCGCGCGCTCATCACCACGAATCCTTCCGACGCGCTCTCGCATGTCACGGACCTCGCAACCCCAACCCCGGAGGAGTCCGACATGATTCGACGTGCAACGACGCAGTTCTCTCTCGGCGCGAGCCTGGCCGTGCTGGTCTTCAGTGGTGTGGTGCAGGCGGATCAGCCGATCCACGCGGGCGAGGCGTGGCGCGCGAAGTCGAAGGCGCCGCTCGCGCCGCAACAGGCGACGGCGCCGCAGCCCGTCGCCGAGCCGAAGAAGGAAGAGTGCCAGACGTGCACCGGCGGCGAAGAAGAGCTCGGCCCGCCGCAGGACGTGAAGGTGGGCAGCTCGCCGACGCTCGGCCCGGCCGACGCGAAGCTGACGGTGGTGCTCTTCAGCGAGGCGGAGTGCCCGTTCTGCGTGCAGTCGCACGGCGTGCTGCGCGAGCTCGAGAAGGCCTACGCGGGCAAGGTGCGCTTCGTCTTCAAGCACTTCCCGCTCCCGCGCCATGCGGGCGCGCGGCAGGCGGCGGTGGCGCTCCACGCGGCGCACGCCCAGGGGCGCTTCTGGGAGATGGTCGAGTCGGCCTACGGCTCACCGGTGTCGACCGAGAGCGGCCTCTATGACGCGCAGGCGCGCGCTCTCGGGCTCGATCTCCAGCAGTACCGGCGCGACGTCGCGTCGCCGCAGACCGCGGCGGTCATCGACGCCGACATCGCAGAGGGCCAGCGCCTCGGCGTGCAGGGCGTGCCGGCCTGGTTCATCAACGGCCGGCAGCTCAAGGGCCACCGCAACCTCGAGACGATGCGGCGGCTCCTCGACGCCGAGCTGGCGAAGCCGCGCTGACGCGCCTCACTGCACGGCGAGGGACACGTTGACCAGCCCGCCGCTGCTGTAGGCCTTGACGATGACGAAGTACGTCGCGGTCGCGCCCATGTTCGTCGCGGTGACGGTCTCGGCGCTGCCCGAGCCGTTCGCGTCGGCGCAGGTGAGTGACGTGCCGGCGGTGCACACCGGTGAGCGGATGAAGAGCTGCACGTCCACCCCGGTGGCGGGCGTGGCCCTCGCGGTGAGGGTCTGCCCGGCCGGCACCGACACGGCGAACACCACGTCGCCGCCGCTGCCGGTGTAGCCCGCGCACACCTCGCTGTAGTCGCTCATGGCGTTGGTGAGGTCCACCGTGCGTGTCGCCATGCCGTTGGTGAGCGTCACCGTCTCGACCGTCGCGCAGTCTTCGTTGGTGGGCGGCAGCAGCGGCGGCTCGAGGGTCAGCTCGACGCCGAAGGTCGAGCCGGTGTCCGCGCCGAGCACCACGTAGTACGTGCCCGCCGGGAGGTTGGGGGCCTCGACCTGCTCCGGCATGGTGGCGCCGCTCGTGTTCGCGCACGCCAGCGAGAGGCCGGTGTCGCACGGCGCCTCGCGCAGCTCGAGCACCGCGTCACCCGCGCCCATCGCGGTCGCCCGCACCTTCACCCACTGTGCCTGCGTGGTGGTGAACTGGTACACGACGTCGTTGCCCGCGTACGAGGCGCAGTCGACGGTGTAGTCGGCCGCGCCCGCAGAGACGTCGACCGGCTGCGACATGTTGGGCACCAGGGTCGCCGGCGCGGCGCAGGTGTCGTTGGCCGGCGCCGTCGCCGGCGGGTCGAGCGCGAGCGAGAGGCCGACCTGCGCGTTGGTGCTCGGCGAGGCGAGCACCACGTACCAGGTGCCGGCGGGCACGTTCGGCAGGGTGATGATCTCCGGCTCGCCGGTGCCTGCATGGTCGGCGCAGCTCGCGAGCGTGCCCGGGTCGCACGCGCCGCTGCGCAGCTCGAGCACCGCGTCGGCCATCGCGCCGGTCGCCACCAGCGTCACCTTCTGCGGCTGGGTGGTGGTGAACTGGTAGACGACGTCGGGCGAGCTGCTCGCGCAGTCAGGCGTGTAGTCGGCGGCGGCCGCGGTGAGGTCGACGAGCTGCGAGACGCCCGGGGCCAGCGTCGCCGGCGCGCTGCAGGTGTCGTTGGCGGGCACGGGGATCGGCGCGTCGAGCGTGAGCGACAGCGCGAACTGGCCGCTGCTCGTGGAGTACGCGCTCAGCACCACGAAGTACGTGCCGGCCGCGAGGTTGGGCACGGTCAGCACCTCGTTGGCCGCGGAGCCCGCCGTGTCGGCGCACTTGAGCGCGGTGCCCGTCTCGCAGGGCGCGGCTCGCAGCTCGAGCACCGCGTCGGCGGTCGTCGAGGCGGCGGTGAGCGTCACCTGCTGCGGCTGCGCGAGCGTGAACTGGTACACCACGTCGCCGCCCTGCGAGAAGTTGCGGCACGACGGCGGGTAGTCGCGGCGCGCGTCGTTGGCGTCGACCATCTGCGTCACGTTCGGCGCCAGCGTCGCCGGCGCATCGCAGGTGTCGTTGGCCGGCACCGGCGTCGGCGGCAGCAGCGTCGCGCTCAGCGTGAACTCGCCCGGCTCGTGGTTGAAGCCGTTGTCGTCGACCACGATGAAGTACGTCCCGGGCTGCAGGCCCTTCGCCACGAAGTCAGGCGCGCCGGTCTGGCAGCCGAGCTCGTTGCGCCCGCCCGCAGCGCCGCAGGTCTTCGTCACTGCCACCGCGGGCGAGAGGTTCGAGCCCATCGTCGGCGCCACCACCACGTGCACGTCGTGCGGGTCGGTGAGGGTGAACTGGTAGAAGACTTCCGGGTTGTTCGCCGAGCGCGGGCTGCAGCTGAGCGGGCGGCCGCCGGTGTCGTTGAAGGCGCCGACCGTCGTGCCGGTGACGGTGACCGTGTCGTTGACGAAGGTGAGCGTCTCGGGTGCGCTGCACGAGTCGTTCGCCGGCCCGGGCATCGGGTCGAGCAGCTCGAACTTCACGTCCATCGTGCCCGGCGTCGCCGACGCGGAGTAGTTCTCGAGCAGCACGTACCAGGTGCCCGCGGGGAGGTTGGGCACGATGAGCTGCTCCGGGTCGGTGGTGCCGGCCTCGTCGAAGCACGTCACCTGCTGGAAGGCGGGGCAGGGGGACGAGAGGAGCGCCAGCACCGGGTTCTGCGAGCCCATCGAGGTGTTGGTGGCCGTCACCTGGAGACCCTTCGGCTCGGTCGTGGTCAGCGTGAAGAGGAGGTCGGTGCCCGAGCCGCTCACCGTGCTGGAGCACGAGGCCTGGTACTGGTCCTGCGCGGTCGAGAGGTCGACCTGCAGCGTCACCGCCATGCCGCCGTCGGGGTCGACGCCGCCGTCGAACGCCACGGGGATGGCGTAGGTGCAGATGTCGCCGGGCACGAAGACGCCGCCGTCATCGAAGGGGTCGATGGGCCCCGCGTCGACCAGGTTCGAGCCGCCGCCTCCGCCGGTCGCGCCGCCGCCGCCGCCGCCACCACCCGTGCTGCCGCCTCCGCCGGTGGCCCCGCCCCCGCCGCCGCCGGTGGTGCCACCGCCGCCGCCGATGACGTTCGGCTCACACAGGCCGGTGGTGGCGTTGCAGGTCGAGCCGGCCGCGCAGCCGGTGTTCTTGCAGGTCTTCGGCGGGGGGCAGGCGAACAGCGCGAGGGGCAGCGCACAGAGCAGGAGCCGTTTGAGCATGTCAGGGGGACGCTACTCCCGACGCGCCTTCGCCGCGACGCAATGCCTGCTCGAGGGCGCGCTTGAGGGCGCCGAAGTTGACCGGCTTGGTGAGGCACTCGTTCATGCCGGCGGCGCGGCACGCCTCGAGCTCGTCGGTCATCGCGGCGGCGGTGAGGGCGATGACGGGCACCGTCGAGCCGCTGGCGCGCAGGCGCCTTGTCGCCTCGTAGCCGTCCATCTCCGGCATGTGGCAGTCCATCAGCACCGCGTCCCACCGCTCGCGCAGGAGCAGCTCGAGGGCGCGCGCGCCGTTGGGGGCGTCGCCGACGTCGTAGCCGGCCGACTTCACCAGCGCGCACGCCACCTTGAGGTTGATGGGGTTGTCGTCCACCACCAGCACGCGCCCGCGGCGCGGCGCCTCGGGGCGGGAGGTCGGCTCGGCGTCGCGCGCCGCG
>JBMORD010000196.1:0-1684 GCA_049322495.1 Myxococcota bacterium
GCTGCGCGTGCCCGCGGGCACGCGGCTGCTCTTCGCCGAGGTCGACCCCACGCACCCCTTCGTGCAGGCCGAGCTGCTGATGCCGGTGATCGGCTTCTCTCGGCTCAAGACGGTCGAAGACTGCATCGCGGCCGCGGTGCAGGCCGAGCACGGCATCGGGCACACGGCGGTGATGCACTCGACGAACATCGACGTGCTGTCGGCGATGGCGAAGATCGTCAACACGTCGATCTTCGTGAAGAACGGCCCGTCGTTCGCGGGGCTGGGCATGACGGGCGAGGGCTACACCTCGTTCACCATCGCCTCGCCCACCGGTGAGGGCCTCACCACGCCGATCAGCTTCACCCGCGAGCGCCGCTGCACCCTGAAGGACTCGTTCCGCATCATCTGATGAGCGCGCACCCCGCCGGTCCCGCGCTGGGCCTGCTCGAGCTCGAGTCGCTCGCGCGCGGGGTCGTCGTGGCCGACGCGCTGGTGAAGCAGGCGGCGGTGGAGATCGCCATCGCCGACGCGGTCACCCCCGGCAAGTACCTGCTGGTCTTCGTCGGCCCCGAGGCCGAGGTGGCGGAGTCGTTCCAGGCCGGCCTCGCGGTCGGCGGCGCGATGGTGCTCGACTCGCTGCACCTGCCGCACATCGCGGAGCCGGTGGTGGCGGCGCTGCTGCGCGACGAGGTGGCGAAGGTCGGCCCCGACGACTCGGTGGGCATCGTCGAGCTCCACACCGTCGCCGCGACGCTCAAGGCCGCCGACGTGGCGCTCAAGCGCGCCGAGGTGCGGCTGACGCACTTCCAGGTCGCGCGCGGCATCGGCGGCAAGGGCTGGTTCCGGCTCGCCGGCGCGCAGCACGACGTCGAGGCCGCGCTGGAGGGCGCCGCCGCGGCGGTGCAGGCGCCGCTCCTCGTCACCACCGAGCTCATCCAGCGGCCGCACCCCGACCTGCGCCGACGGGTGCTGTGAGCCGCCGCTAGAAGCCTCCGCGCAGCCGAACCTGCTCGAGCTCCTTCTCGACCGCCCTCCGGAACAGCCCGGGCCCGACCCACGAGTAGAGGGCCAGGCCGAGCCACACGAAGTTGAAGGTCGTCGCCAGGGCGGGCACGCCGAGATCGCGGCTGGCCAGCTCGGCGACGCGGAACGCGAGCCACGCCACCAGCAGGATCACCACCTGCCCGCTGTCGCCCCTCGCGGTCATCCACACCGAGTAGCGCCACCACAGCCCGAGGAGCGGGCTCTGGCGCGCGCGGATCGACGCCATCAAGCCCAACGCAGCGGGATCGGCTGCGTTCTGACCGAGCGCCCACAGGGCGTGATCGTGCGCCACCTCGACCTGCCCGCGGCGCAAGGCGACGTGCCCCAGCAGCACGAGCACCTCGAGATCATCTTGCGCTCCGTCGCGCGCGCGCTCGGCGAAGCGGGCGGCTTCATCGAGGTGGCCAGCGTCGAGGTGCCAGTTCCCCAGCGCGACCAGCACCTCGGGCGAGTCAGGAGAGATCGCCAGCGCGCGCTCGAGCTCACGCAGCGCCTCGGTGCGCCGGCCCTGTAGCGTCGCCAGCCGCGCGAGCCCCAGCAGGGCCGCCGTCTGGTTGGGCTCGAGGGCCAGGGCCTGCTCGAGGCTCTTGCGTGCCTCGCCCAGGCGCCGCCCGGCGAGCTGGACCTCGGCGGCCGCGAAGTGGGCCTCGACCAGCTC
>JBMORD010000197.1:0-1358 GCA_049322495.1 Myxococcota bacterium
CGGTCCGCACGAAGCGCTGCGACGGAGAGCGCTGCGACAGCGAGGTCTGACCGATTGCCTCGGGGCGGACATGTTCGAGGCCTGCTCGTTTGCGAGCTGCCCGCTGACCGCACGAAGCGCCGCAACGGAGAGCTTCGACAGCGAGGGTCAGGCGGGGCACGGACGGCGGACGCGTTCGATGCCCTGCTCGTCGCGAACAGCCCGTGACGCTGCGGTCGAACGAAGCGCACTGCAACAGCGAGGCTCGAGCGATTGCCTCGGGGAGCGCGGGCGGCGCACGTGTTCGATGTCCTGCTCGTCGCGAGCAGCCCCTCGACTCCGCACGCTCGTTCTCGCCAGTGACTCACACTTCGCGGTCGACGCATTCCGGGGGCCTCACCGTGTCGCTCTCGCGCACGTTCGCACCCCCAGAATCGCGCAGGCCGCGGGGGCCGCACCGCGCGCACTCTCTCGCTGACGACGCACGCCGCGACCAGCGTGGTCCCGAAGCTCTGCCTCGCGCCCTGCTGTGCATCCCCACCGCCGGCGTGGCGACCAGAAGCCCCGGAACGAGCGCGGTCCGAACTTGCAGAACTCCCCGTGCCCTCGACCCGTCGACACTGACGGCCCGCGACCCGTCGGCCACGCACCGTCACCTCCCTGCATCGTGCGCGCATCGACTCTGCGCGCGCGTCGTCCGACCTCAACGGCCCGCTCGCCGCCAACTCGCGGAGGGCGCGAGGAGTCGCGACGTGCGTCAGTTTCCCTGCTCCGCCTGCTGCAACCGCGCGCGCGCCTCCTGGGACGTGGGATCCAGCGCCACCGAGCGCCGCAGCTCAGCCAGCCCCTCGTCGCGTCGCCCCACGCCGAGCAACGTCGCGCCGTAGCCGAGCGCCGCCATCGCGTCTCCCGGGCGCAGCCGCACCGCTTCCGCGTAGTGCGTCAACGCCTCCGGTGCGCGCCCCTGCATCACCAGCGCGAGCGCGAGGTTGTAGTGCGCCAGCCCGTTCGTCGGCTCCCGCTCCAGCGCGCGGCGATAGAGCCCCTCCGCCTCCTGCAGCCGCCCCTGCCGCGCGCGCGCGTTCCCCAGGTTCGTCAGCGCCGTCGGCCACGTCGGGTTGAGCCGCGCTGCCTCCTCGTAGTGCCCGTGCGCCTCGTCGAGCGCCCCGCGCTGCTCGAGCGCCGTGCCGAGGTTGGTGTGCGCGAGGAAGTTGTCCGGCTCGACCTCCAGCGCGTGGCGGAAGACCGTCTCGCTCGTGCGGTAGTGCGGCAGGCTCCGGCGCGTGAGGCCCACCGCCGCGACCACCAGCAGCAGCGCGAGCGACCACCGCACCACACCCGGCGCGCGGAACGACGACCACAGCCCCACCAGCACGCCC
>JBMORD010000197.1:1368-93031 GCA_049322495.1 Myxococcota bacterium
GGGAGGTAGAGCCACCGGTCGGCGATGAACTGCCCGCCGATCTGCACCAGCCCGCTCACCGGCAGCAGCAGCAGCACGAACCACCACCACGCCATCGCCACCGGAGCCGAAAGCCGCTTCCTCCACGCCGCGACGCTGACGCCCGCCACCACCAGCAGGCACGCCACGCCGAGCCCCGCCGGCAACGGCCGCAGCGGGTGGAACAGCGACACCTCGAGCGGCGCCACGATGCGGCCCGCGTACGCCAGCAGCGCCGCGGCGGCGTTCTGCACCCGCGTCGCCAGCGGGATCTCCCCGAGCGTGCTCAGCGCCCCCGCGCTCCGCTGACCGAAGACGGCCACCCCGGCGAAGAGCACCGAGAGCGCGAACAGCGGCAGCTTCTCGCGCACCCGCGCCAGCGTCAGCACCCCACCGAGCGGCCACACGTCGAGCACCAGCAGCAGCACCGGCAACGGCAACACCGTCGGCTTCGCGAGCAGCGCCGCGAGGAAGGCGAGCGTCGTCACCAGCATCCGCGTGAAGCCCGGCCGCGCGCGCCACCACGTCCAGCACAGCAACGTCACGAAGAAGAGCACGCCGCTCAGCACGTCCTTCCGCGTCGCCACCCACGCCACCGACTCGATGCGCAGCGGGTGCACCGCGAACAGCGCCGCCGCGAAGACCGCCGTGCTCGAGCGAACGCCGAGCCGCCGCCAGAAGACGAAGCACAGCAGCGTCGCCACCGCGTGCAGCAACAACGTCGTGCGGTGGTGCGCGCCCGCGTCGAGGCCGAACAGCGAGACGTCGGCTGCATGCGAGAGCCAGGTCAGCGGGTGAAAGTGGCCCGACTCGACGTTGCTGAACGCCCAGCGCACCGTGCCGCCCGTCAGCCCCGCCCGCACCGCCGGGTTGGCCGTCACGTACACGTCGTCGTCGAAGTTGAGGAACTCGTACCCCTGCGTGACCGGCGCGAAGACGAGCAGCGGCAGCGCGAAGAGCGCGAGGGCGAAGAACACGTCTCGAGTGCGGGCGCTCACCGCGAGCGATGCTGCCAGAGAGAACCGGGCTAAACACCGCGTTCCATGCCTTCGCCCGTCGCGCGCTCCCGGAGTGGACGATGAAGCGCGTCGCGTTCGTCTTCCCGCCCACGGGCGCCTACTGCCGCGAGGACCGCTGCCAGTCGTACTTTGCCTTCGACCTGCTCCCGTCGATGCGGCCGCCCCTCGAGGAGACGCAGGGCGCCGGGGCGGTGCGCGCGGCCGGCGGCACGCCGTGGCTCCTCGACGCCCCCGCGATGAAGCTCGACGAGGCGGAGGCGCTCGACCGCATCGTCGCGTGGACGCCGGACGTGGTGGTGGCCACCGCCACCTTCGGCTCACTCGAAGACGACCTCGCCTTCCTGCGGAGGCTCCGCGCGCGGCTGCCTGCGAGCGTGCCGCTCGGCCTGCGCGGGGCACCGTGCATGGTCTTCGGCGAGCAGCTCTTCGAGCACGCCGTGCTCGACTTCTTCGTGCGCGGCGACCCGGAGCTCGTCTTCGCCAACCTGGTGCGCGAGGGCCTCGCCGGCGCAGGCATCTCCACGCGCGCCCGGGTGAGCCCCGCAGTCACCGCGTCGTCACTCGATGGCCTCCCGCTGCCCGACCGCTCCGTCATCGACGCGTCGCTCTACCGGGTGCGCGGCACGCCGTGGTCGCAGGCGACGGTGAACGTGCAGCGCGGCTGCCCGTTTCCATGCAGCTACTGCCTCGTGGCGAGCGTCACCGGGAAGAAGGCGCGCCACCGCAGCCCCGACGACGTGGTGCGCGAGCTGAAGCTGCTCCGCGCCGATGGCACGCGCTTCTTCTACCTGCGAGCCGAGACCCTCACGCTCGACAGGCGCTGGGCGACGGAGCTCGCGCGCGCCATCTCCCGCGAGGTGCCCGACGCCCGCTGGGTGAGCGCGACGCGCGTCGACTGCGTCGATGCCGCGACGCTCCGCGCCCTCGCCGCGGCGGGCTGCTACGGGCTCAGCTTCGGTGTGGAGACCGGCTCGCACGACATCGGGCGCCGCGTGAAGAAGGAGCCGGACCCCGACACCACCCGCGCCGCCTTCCGCGCCTGCGACGACGCGGGCATCGCCTCGCTCATGTACGTGATGCTCGGCTTCCTCTGGGAGACGCCGGAGACCCTCGCCGAGACCGAGCGCTTCGTACGCGCCGTGCGGCCGGACCTCCTCACGCTGTACTGGGCCGCGCCTTACCCCGGCACGAGCTACTACGACGAGGTGAAGGCGAGCGGGCTGCTCCACTCCGCGCAGCAGGCGCAGGCCAGCGCCGCGCTGGAGCCGCCCGGCATCTCGACCGCCACCATCCGCCGGCGCGCGCTCACGATGACCGCCAGGCACTACGCGCGGCCACAGGTGCTGGCCTCCCTCGCGCGGAAGCTGGGACGAAACGCGCTCCGCTTCCTCACCCCGTGAGAATTCCTGCACGCCGCGGCGCGCCCGGGTGTTCGCCCTTCGTCGCACCCACCCGCCTCACCTCTGGAGAACCCCGTGCTGCGTTCCCTCATCGCGCTGTCCGTCGTCGCCGCGTCTTCGTCGTTCGCCGCCGTCACCGTGCGGTACCACAACGGTGATTCCACGAAGCACACCTTCGACGCGGTCTGCTCGGGCTCGAAGTCGACGCTGGTGACCGACGGCAACACGACCGGCAGCGCCACCATTCAGGGCTCCGGCCCGTGCAAGGTGTCGCACGCCGGCGGGGAGATCACCCTCAGCGGCGGCGAGAACATCGAGATCAAGAACGGGAAGATCTCGAAGTAGCCCTCGGTCAGAGCCGCGCCCACGCGGCGCGCATCACCGCGTCCCAGTCGCGCTCGCCACACGCGCGCTGGTACCACGCGGTCGCGAAGACCAGCTCGAGCTCGGGCCTCCCGAGCGACGGCACCCGGTCGAGCACCGCCTGCGCCGAGGTCGGCAGCTGCGCCTCGGCCAGCCGCGCCGCCAGCGTGTCCTTCACTTCGCCGCGAACGTACGGGAAGCGGAACGCCGGGTCGCACCCGAGCCCGACCACGCGGCGGAGCACGGCGAGCTTCCGTCGCCGCTCGCGCGCCAGCAGCCCCGGGACGAAGGCCACCACCAGCAGCGCCCCGAGCGCCCACGCGCTGGGGATGAACATCGACGCCTTCACCGCCTGGCCCCAGTAGAGGACGAAGGGCAGCGCGAACACCGCCACGCCGAGCCACACGCGCAGGTAGCCGAGCACGATGCTCAGCGGGTTCAGCCGCACCGGCTCTCCCGAGTACGAGTGCGTCGTGCGCCGCCCGTAGTGCTCGAAGTGCTCGTGCGTCACGCACATCGACTCGAAGGGGATGAGCGGCCCGACGAAGCTGAAGAAGCGCGTGGCCACCTTGTGCGCCTGGCCCTCGCCCTCGCCTGGCACCGAGTCGATCTCTCCGACGAGCATGGTGAACATGCCCCCGCAGACCCGCGGCACGTCACCGGCGTGCAGACTTCCGTCAGCCCGCGTCTGGCCGCACCACCACCCGCCCCGACTTCTTCCAGCCGATGAAGCCCTGCGGCATGAGGAAGGTGTTCGCGTAGCCGAGCGCGCGCGCCTGCTCCGCCGCGGTGTGCGAGGCGGTGCACAGCTCGTTGGCGCAATAGAAGATGAGCGTCGCGGCGCGGTCGGCGGGCAGCACCCCGGCCGTCACGCCGTCGAACTTCACCCACGCCGCGCCCGGCAGGTGGCCGTGCTCGTAGAACTCCTTCGGGTTCGCGTCGAAGAGGAAGACGTTCGGCGCGCCGAGCTTCGCCTCGACCTGCTCGAGCGTCAGCGTCGCGAGCTCGACCTTCGCGGCAGGAGCCGCCTGCGCCGCAGGAGCCTCACGACACGCGATGCCCGCGCAGCCCAGCGCGACGATGAGGGCGAGCCGCTTCACTGGTTCCAGTTGGCCATCGCGCCGAGGTTGAGCACGTCGTACCCGGCGCGCGAGAGCATCATCGCCGCCGTCGCCGAGCGGGAGCCGACCGCGCAGTACACGACGACCGGCTTGTCCTTCGGCACGCTCGCCAGCGAGCGCCCCAGCTCGTGCAGCGGCACGTTCTTCGCGCCGTCGAGGTGGAGCTCCTGGAACTCGTCGACCGTGCGCACGTCGAGGAGCGTCGCCCCGGCCGCCACCGCCGCGCGCGCCTCCTGCCCCATCACCATGCGCGGCAGCTTCGCGACCGGCTGCGCGGCCGGCGCAGATGCAGGCGTGGGCGGCGGCGCGGGAGCTTTCTGACACGCAGCGAGCATCGACACGACGGCGAAGAGAGCGACGAGACGCATGCGCATGAGAGCCTGCGTCGCAGAGCGGGGTTCGCTCAGGGCAGCTTCCACGTGTAGCCGGGGTCCGGCACGCAGGTCGGCCCGAGCTTCACGAGGTCCCAGCCGGTGTCGGTCGCGATGACCTGCGCGCCGCTCCCCGCGGGCACGATGGCGTAGTTGAAGTGGCCCCGCTGCGGCGGGAAGCCCGGCGAGTAGATGGGCGCGCGCCGATGGAGGTAGGTGATGCCGCCGGTCCACGCCGGGTGCACCGCGTCGATGCGGATGCCGCACAGGTCGCTCTCGCGGTTCGCGGCGAGCAGCAGCCGGTTGACGAAGCCGAAGTCGTCCCACGCGCTCGACTGGGGACGCGTGAGGTAGCTGCCCACGTCGCCCATGGTGAGCTGCTTGTGGTTCCACGCGCTGATCAGCACCGTCGCCGCGACCGCCGCCAGGCCCAGCCGCGCGGGCTGCTCGGGCCACGCCGAGAGCGCGATGCCGATGAACGCCGCCGCGAACGGCAGGATGGGCACCATGAAGCGGAGCTCCTTGTGCGGCATGAGCGCGTGGAGCAGCAGGAACGCCGCGAGCAGCAGCACCAGCCGCCACGCCCGGCGAACCGACAGCAGCGCGCTGACGCCAAGCGCGACCGAGACACCGGGCATCGTGGTGTAGAGGTAGTGGAAGAAGTAGTCCCACGACGAGGTGCCCCACGCGACCGCGCCGTTCTCGATGATGTTGAAGCGGTAGTAGACGACGGCCGAGTGGAAGAGGCCGCCGAACTTCGCGCTCGGCACCGAGTGCCAGGCCGCCGCGTCCCACAGACCGAGCACCAGCGCCCAGACCGCGAGCGTGCCCAGCACCTCGAGGCCGCCGCGCAGGTCGCGCCGCCCACGCGGGAAGAAGGCCAGCGCCGCGACGACGACGCACACCAGCGCCGACTGGAGCCGCGCCAGCGTCGCCAACCCCAGCAGGCTCGCGCCGATCAGCCGTTCGCGCCGCGTCGCGCCGTCGGACAGCACCAGCGCCACGCCCCACACCACGAAGGCCGCCGCGAGGTTCTCGCTCATCGCGCGGTGCGAGAAGTAGAGGCCGAGCGCGCACAGGCTCCACGTGGCGGAGGCGACGGCCGCTTCCAGCTCGCGCGCCGCGAAGCCCCGCGCCAGACGATAGGTGCCCAGCGCCGCGGCGAGCGACACCGCGACGAAGACCAGCTTCACCACGTGGACGTACGTCGCCGGCGAGTCCGCGCCGAGCAGCTTGCAGAGGAACATCCAACCCGCGACGAAGCTGGGCACGAACCAGGTGCGCGCGCCGTCGAGGAACTCCCACGGCATGAGCGCGTAGCCGTAGACCAGCCGGTGCGCCGGCTCGAACGACTGATACAGCTCGTCGGGCCAGTTGATGCCCTCGTCGGTGAAGACGATGCGCGCCTTGAGCACCGCGCTGAGTGCGAGCGCGCCGTACAGCACCACCCGCGCTGGCGTCGATCGCGGCAACCAGCCCGGCTTCGCTTCGGTGCTCATGCGCGCTGCGCCATAGCATCGATGCCCCGCACCGGCCCGGTTCGTTGAGCTCCAACGACCGCGAATTTCCCCCGGTGGGTGGCTGTGCTCAGATTGCGCGCCATGGCGACGCACGGAACGCGGTGGTGGTTTCTCGTCTCACTCCTCCTCCCGCTCGGCGCGAGCGCGTCTTCGGTGCTGCTGGTGCCCCAGGACGACAAGGCGCGCGCCCTCGCCGAGGAGATCAACGAGCCGCTGACCGCCCAGAAGCTGGTGGTGAAGATGGCGGGCCCCAGCAGTCCGGGCGTCGCGTGCCTGGCGAACAAGGCGACGCGCAACGAGTGCCTCCACGGCATCCAGGACAAGGCGAAGAGCGACGCGGTGTTCGTCGTCAGCGGCGCGATGAAGGGCGCACGCGGCTCGCTGACCATCGAGATGCTGGTCGACGGTAAGGTGGTGAAGAAGCAGACCACCGCGGTCGCGAAGGGGCGCGTGAAGCAGCAGACGAAGGGCATGCTCGCGCAGCTGATCAAGCTGATCCCGAAGGGTGAGGCCGCGGCTCCGGTCGAGGCGCCGAAGGTCACCGTCACGCAGAAGGAGCCTGAGCCCGAGCCGGAGCCGGTGAAGCCGCCCGAGCCCGAGCCGGTGAAGCCGGTCGCCGACGCGCCGAAGGTCACGCCCAGGCTGACGCCCGAGCCGAAGCGCGACGACGACCTCGAGCTCCGCACGCCGGCGCCGATCGCGAAGAAGCCGAAGGTCGGCGCGTGGATCTTCACCGGACTGGCGGTCGCCGCCGCCGGCACCGCAGGCACCTTCGGAGGGCTCGGCATGGCGGGCAAGAGCCAGCTCGAGAACGCGCCCAACGGTGTCTCGCCGCTCACCTACCCCGAAGCGACCGCGCTCCAGCAGACCACCAACACGCAGTTCACCGTCGCGCTCGGCAGCGGCATCGGCGCCGGCGTCGCGGCCGTCGTCGCGGCGATCCTGTGGGGGGTGGAGTGATGAACCGCGCGACCTCGTGGCTCAGCCTCCTGCTCCTGGTCGGGGCGCTCGAGGGGTGCAACTGCGCGCAGCTCCCCGACGCACTGTTCCAGTGTGAGCCAGACAACACCTGCACCCAGCCCGGCTACACGTGCGGCGCGGATCGCCTCTGCCACCCGGCGAGCGATGCGGGGAATGACTCGGGCGTACCCGATGCGGGCATGAACGACGCGGGCATGGATGCGGGCATGGACGACGCCGGCATGGATGCAGGCATGGACGACGCCGGCATGGATGCAGGCATGGATGCGGGCATGGACGCCGGCATGGATGCAGGCATGGACGACGCCGGCATGGATGCGGGGATGGATGCCGGCATGGACGCGGGCTGCGTACCGACCGGCGCCATCGACGTTCCGGATCCGCTGACGCTCGACGTCGACTGCGACGGCTTCGACGGAGATCTCTCCCGGGCGATCTTCGTCGACGCGACCGGAGGCAACGACTCGAACGCAGGCACGCGCGCCGCGCCGCTCCAGACGCTGGGCGCCGCGGTCGCGACGGGGAAGGCGCAGCTCTACCTCTCGACCGGAACGCACGGCGGGAACCTCACGCTGCCGCAGCCGGTGTCCGTCTTCGGTGGCTACACGGCGGGCACGTGGGCACGCACCAGCACCCGCTCGCAAGTCAACGGCTCGCTCGTCGCGCAGCCCGATGGCGGAGCGGTGGTGTTCGAGCAGCTCGAGGTGACGGCGCCCGCGGCCTCGACCCCGGGAGCGGCATCGGTCGCGCTGCGGCTCGAGCGCGCGGGCAGCGCCTCACGCATCTCCGACTGCCTGCTGCGCGGCGGGCGCGGAGCCGACGGGCTCGACGGCGCCGATGGTCCCGCCGCGGCGCCGGGCCGGCCTGGCCACGCGGGGCTCTCGGGTGACGTGGGCAGCGACGGCGGCGCGGGCGGCGAGGCGGTCGACTGCGGCGACGCCGGCTTCACGCTCGCCGGTCACGAAGGCGGCGCTGGAGCGACGACGAACACCGGCCGCGGAGACGATGGCCTCGACTCGATGTTCGGCGGCCTCGGCGGCCTCGCGACGTACTGCGACGGAGGGCCCTGCGAGGGCCTCGACGGCGGCGATGGCACGGCGAACGTCGACGGCCTCGCGTCGTCCTCTCGTCCGGCAGATCCACCCGCGAGCGCGGCGGTCGGCGCCATCGTCGGCGGGCAGTGGCGCGGCGTGACGCTCGGGACGTGGACTCCCGCGCAGTCCGGTCGCCCCGGTGGCGGTGGCGGCGGCGGCGGCGGGCTGCTCGATCTGCTCGACCTGCTGCTCGGGCGCGGCGGAGGTGGAGGCGGGGGCGGCTCCGGCGGCTGCGGCGGTCGGAGCGGTGAGGCAGGTCACCCGGGCGGCGCGTCGATCGCGCTGCTGCTCATCGACAGCTCACCGACACTTCGCAACGTGCAGCTCGCCACCACGCAGGGCGGCAACGGAGGCAACGGCGGCAACGCAGGCACGCCGGGCAACGGCGGCCCCGGTGGCTCGGGCGGCGCGGGACAGGTGGTCGGGACCGACGTCGCCGGCGCAGGCGGACGCGGAGGCCCCGGTGGTCGCGGCGGCCCGGGACGCCAGGGGCCCGGAGGCTGGGGCGGGCCGGTGGTCGGCATGTTCTGCAGCGGCACCTCCACCCCGAACACCGACGCGAGCACCGGCTGGCTCGCGGGCACGCCGGGCAACGGCGGCACGGGCGACCCGAATGGGCGCGCGGGAGGTCAGCCGGCGAGCGGGTACAGCGTCGGCTGCCCTTGATGACGCTCGCGTTCACCGACGTTCACTACGAAGACGATCACGCCACCGCCGCCTGCGTGCTGGCGCCGTCGTGGAGCGCCGCCGAGCCGAGCGCCTGCCTCACCGAGCGCGTCTCGCCCATCGCCGCGTACGAGCCGGGCGCGTTCTACAAGCGCGAGCTCCCGTGCCTGCTCGCGGTGCTGAAGAAGGCCGGGCCCGTCGACTGCGTCGTCGTCGATGGCTACGTGTGGCTCGATGGCGCGGGGACGCCCGGCCTCGGCGCGAAGCTGTACGAGGCGCTCGGGGCGAAGGTGCCGGTCATCGGCCTCGCGAAGACGGCGTTCCGCGGGAGTGAGATGGCGCTCGCGCTGCCCCGCCCCGGCACCGAGAAGCCGCTCTTCCTCACCGCGGTCGGCGTGACGCCGGAGCTCGCGCTGAGCTGGGCGAAGGAGCTCCATGGGCCCTATCGTCTGCCGACGATGATCAAGCGGGTCGATCAGCTGTCGCGCGAGGGGCGATGAATGTGTGGCGCCGAGTCGGGGTTCTGGTCGTCGTCGTCGTGCTGCTCCTCGTGGGCCTCTTCTACGCCGTGATGAAGCCGTCGTACGACGAAGCGATGCGCGACTACGAGCGGCTCATCGCGGACGGCGGCGTGAGTCAGGACGCCGGCGTGCGCTGAGTCGCCACGCACAGCTGCCTTGCGGGAGAATGCTCGCGTGGTGGACGCGACCTACGAGCAACTCAAAGCGCTGCCCGAGAACTCGCTCGGGCAGATCGTCGAGGGGTCCCTCGTGGTGATGCCGCGCCCGGCGTTCGGCCACGGGCATGTGTGCTCCATGCTCGGTGGTGAGCTTCACCAGCCGTTCAGTCGCGGGCGCGGCGGCCCCGGTGGCTGGCTCTTCATCAACGAGCCAGAGCTCCACTTTCCCCGGAACGTACTCGTCCCCGACCTCGCCGGGTGGCGGCGCGAGCGGATGCCGACGCTGCCCACCAGTGACACGCCCTGGCTGACCCTCGCACCCGACTGGATCTGCGAGGTGCTCTCGCCGAGCACCGCAGCGATCGACCGGGTGCAGAAGCGTCGCGTGTACGCCCGCGAGAAGGTGGCGTTCTATTGGATCATCGATCCGCTCGAGCGAGTGCTGACCGCGTGGGCGCTCGACGGCTCGGAGTTCCGCGAGCTGGTCACGTGGGGCGGCGACGAAGACCGCCTGGTGCGCGTCGCGCCCTTCGAGGCGCTCGAGCTCGACCTCACGGTGCTCTGGGCTCCCGCACCGCGACGCTGAGCTCCGCGCGAGGGACCGCGGCGCCGCTCAGGAAGAGCGTCACGTTGAGGACGATCATCATCGCCGAGAAGAGCCACAGCCCCATGAACACGCCGATGCCCGCGTGGAGCGCGAGGAGCGACAGCACCCACGGCGTGCGCACGCGCGGGAACCACACCGCCACCGCGTAGCCGCACTCGATGAGCAGCGTCGCCCAGCACCCGAGCGCGAGCAGCCAGGGGTGCGCCGACAGCCACGACAGGTCGAACTGCGCGAACTGCGGCAGCATCAGCGCGCGCCACAGCGCCTCGCCGGTCCACCACTGCTCGCCCGCCGCCTTCGAGAAGCCCGCGTCGAGGTAGATGACGCACAGGTGCAGCTGCAGCGTGCGCAGCCCGATGCGCGCCGCGACCGACGGCTCGCCCGTCGCCACGCCGCGCCACGCGTCGATCGAGAGCGTCCCCGACGCCGGCACGAAGCACAGGTAGAAGAGGACGACGTGCAGCATCGTGTCGACGCCGTACAGCGAGAGGTAGCCGCTGTTGGTCGTGAGCACGTGGGCCGCGAGCGCGAGAAAGGCAAACAGCCGCGCGCGGAAGCCGAGCAGCACCGCCACGAGCGAGACGCCGTACAGCGCGAACACGAGGTGCAAGGTCGCGTCGACGCCGAGCCCGAGGTGTCGCGTCGCGAGCGCGAGGCGGCCGAGGCCGGGCAGCAGCTCGCCGGTGCCCGACTCCATGATGACCCACTGCACCAGCCCGAAGTTGCCGTACAGGCTGTCGAGGTGCGGCCAGAGCACCGCGAGCTGCGCCAGGCCCACCAGCGCGGCGCCGATGCGGAACCACGCGAGCGGCGTCGGGCCTGCCGGGGTGAGCCAGAACGACCAGAAGGCGCGCTTCACGGGCGCAGCTCCTTCCGCTCGAAGTCGGCGAGGTAGATGGTGTCCCACGTGGGGCGCGCACCCGCGGCGAAGTCGCGCGGCGGCGGCAGCGTCTGCATCTGCGCCACCACCGTCGCCTTCGTCGCCTGCGGGTACTCCGTCAGCACCGCGGCCGCCCACGAGCGCGAGATGACCTCGCGCACGCCCACGTCGTTCATCGTCGACGACGCGATGCACTGAAAGCGGCGCGCCACCTCCGCGTTCTCGTGCGCCAGCGGGACGAAGCGCGGCCCCGCCGGTTCCTCGACCACGAAGCCCACGCGCACCCCCGACGACACGCGCGGCGCGAAGAAGCTGTAGTCGCGGAAGAGCCCCGACACGAGCCGGTAGCTCCGCAGCCCCGCGCCCAGCGTGCCGCCCCCCTCGGCACCCAGGCGCGCCCAGATGAAGAGACACACCAGCGTGAGGTGCGTCAGCGCTGCGACGACCATCAACCTCGGCTTCAGGGTGTGCCTCTGCATGCGAGCCTCAGCGCAGGAACTGGAACTCGTTCTGGTTGATGCTCGCGAGGATGGTGTCGAGGCGCCGCGTCAGGTCGGTGCCTGGCGACTGCGACTCGGTGTGCGAGCCCGCGCCGCCGCCGCAGGTGCGCGCCGCGACGAGGTTCGCGCCGGGCTGCAGGCGCACGTTGAGCCGCACCGCCGTCGCCTCGACCTCGCTCAGCGGGAGCCGGCCGTACGTCGCCTGCCCCGTCACCACGCCGCGGGTGAAGGTCGGCAGGGTGACGCGGTAGGTGCTCGGGTCGACGCCGCGCAGCTCGGTGAGCACCGCGGTCACGTCCGCCTCGGTCCAGCCGCGGGTCAGCGTCAGCGCCTCGTGGCGCTGGCCCGCGTTCAGCTCCTCGCCCGTCTCGACGCCGCACCCGGTGGTGAGCGCCGCGGCGGCGAGGCACATCGACAGCCATCGTCTTCCATTCACGTGTGTTCCTCCTTGAAGCAGCCCGCCACGGAACTCGTGGCGGGACAGGTTGATGCGCTCAGAACTCGGTCGCGCAGTCGGGCGCCACTTCGGGCAGGCGGAGGAAGTGCAGCACCGGCAGGCCGCTCGTGCCGTCGGCGCCGATGGTGCCCGCGCCGTCGTAGACCACCGCAGACCAGTCGTTCTGCGACGCGACGTAGACGTCGCTCGTGTCGCCGTCGCCGTTGAGGTCGTAGGCGTAGCTCGCCGCGGCGATGGCGCCGTTGCCGTTGAAGTCGAGGTTCGCGCTCGCGGTGCCGCTGCGCCACGCGCCGTTGATCATCACCTGGTAGTTCGCGAGGTCGGCCTCGGTGGTGGGCGCGAGCGCCCCGAAGGCGCTGGCTTCGTTCACCGCGGCCTCGCTCACCGACGCGACGCGCAGGCGCGAGTAGTCGACGACGCCCGACGTGCCGTTCACGCGCAGCCCGCCGAGCTGGTACGTGTAGCTCATGATGCTCAGGTAGTTGGGCTTGCGGTTGAGGTCCTCGTTGCCGCCGTGCATCAGCCCGAGGTTGTGACCGAGCTCGTGCATGAGGGTGCCCGCCTGCTGCTGCACCGTGCCGCCGGGCGTCGACCAGTTGCCGAGCGTCATCAGGAAGTCGTGGCCGGGAATGCCGCGCGACTTTCCGCTCGAGCCGCCGCCGTCGTACTGGTTGGCGACGAGCAGGTAGTGGAAGTACGGGGCGCGGCGCGCGGCGAAGTACTTGTTCTTGATGACGTCGAAGTCCGACCACACCGGGCTGAGGTTCATGTCGAGGTCGGCCGCGGCGATGGCCGAGCTCAGCACCAGGTGCAGTGACACGCCGGTCGAGCCGTCATGGTTGGTGAGCGGCGCGTTGGCGAAGGCGGTGACGACCTGATCCAGCGCCGCCTGCGCGGGCTTGAACGCCGGGTAGTAGTCCACCTCGACGAACACGTCGCGCCGCCGCGGGTTGGCCCCGTACACGTGGAGGTCGACGCCGTTCGCCCCGTAGATCTCCACGAGGTCGCTCAGCCCGTCGCCGTCGGTGTCGTCGGAGTTGGGGTTGGTGCCGAACTGCGCCTCGGCCGCGTTGCAGATGCCGTCGGCGTCGGAGTCAGCCGCGCCCGTCTTGCACAGCCACACCTTCTGCACCGGCGAGATGAGGTAGTCCTTCCCCTCGTAGGTGACGTTCTCGTACTTCGGCTGGTGGTAGACGACCTGCGTCTTGTAGCCGGCCTTCGAGTACGTGAGCTTGATCGCCTCCTCCCCCGACTTCGCGGTGACGATCTGCACGTTGCTCTCGCCGTTCACGTTGCCGTACGCGTCGAACACGAAGCGGCCGTTGGCGTCGGTGAGCTGCTGGATCGGAGTGCCGCAGCCCGCGCCCGAGCAGTTGCCATCGGCGACGATCTTCACGCCGGAGATGACGGTGGTGGTGTCGGCGTCCGCGACGTAGCCGTAGACGCAGCCGGTGGACACGAGCGCGAGACACGCGCCCGCGAGCGTTCGAAAGAATGACATGTGTGGGCTCCCCCCAGTGGTGGTTCGGCCTGCTCAACGAGGGGCGCGCGGAATATTCCCGGCCGGATTTCGCCAATTCGCGAAAAGCTGCTGGCGATGACGCGGCGCTCACCACTCGCCGGGTTCGGGCTCGGCGCCATCCTCCTCGCGGTGTGGCCGGCGGCGGCCTCTCCGTTTCATGAGCCGAAGCGCTGGCTCTTCGTCGCGCTGACCGCGGTCGCGGTGGGGCTCACGGTGCGGGACGTGCGGCGGTGGTCGGTGGCGGCGCTGCCGTTGGTGGTGATGACGACGCTCCGGCCTTCCGTCGACGCGCTCGCCTTCGCGTGGGCGCTGGTGGCGTGGCCGGCGCTCGCCAGCGACCGCCAGCGCGCGCTGGAGCTCGTGCGCTGGAGCGGCGCGCTCGTGGCGCTGGTGGTGCTCGCGCAGGCGCTGGGCGTCGATCCGCTCGCGTCCTTCCAGCCCGAGGGCCTCACGGTGCGGCTCGCGCGCTATGGAACGCTGGGCAACCCCGACTTCGTCGCCTCGGCGCTGCTGCCCATCGCGGTGCTGTGCGCGCCGCGCGCGGGCGACGTCGTGGGGCTCTTGCGGCTGCTTCTCATCTGCGTGGCGCTCACGCTCACCGAGAGCCTCGCGGCGGTGCTCGGCGCGGCGCTCGCGGTGGCCGCGTGGCTCGCGCACCTCCGCGCGCACGGCGGCGTGGTCGACCCGAAGGTGCCGCGGCGCACGACGAGGCTCCTCGTCTCGGCGCTGCTGCTGCTCCTGGCGCTGCCGCTGCTCTCGCGCGACGTCGAGCGCGCGCTGCGCGGTCGCCTCTACCTCGTCGCCGTCGCGCTGCCGCACGTCGCCGAAGCGCCGCTGCTCGGTCAGGGCCCGGGCGCGGTCGTCGAGGGCTGGCCGCGCTGGGAGCTCGAGCACTGGCAGGCCCGCTGCGCCGACGCGACCTGCGTGCAGCAGCACCCCGACGGACGCTTCACCGGGCTGCAGGACCACGTGCACGCCGACTGGCTGGAGGTGGTGCTCGAGCGCGGGCTCCTCGGGCTCGCGGCGCTGCTGGTGGCGCTGGGCGTGGCGCTGCGCACCGCGTGGCGCAACCCGCAGGGCGCGCCGGTGTTCGCCGCGCTCGTGGCGGCCCTCACGCGCACGCTGGTCGACTTCCCGCTCGAGCGCCCGGCAGACCTCGCGGTGCTGGCCTTCCTCGTCAGCCTCGCGCCACCGGAAGCGAACGAGCCCGCCGACGTCGCGCCAGCCCCCAGAGGCCGCTGAGCAGGAGCCCGGTCGGCGCCGCGCCACACCCGCACCCTCCGCCCACGGGCTCGTGTCCGTCAGCGCCCGCGTCTGCAGTCATCACGCCGGCGTCGGCCACCGGCGCCACAGCGCCCGCATCGACCGTGCCCGCGTCCGGCCGGCCCGCGTCGACCATGCCTGCGTCCGGCACGAGGACCCCGGCGTCGACGGGAGGCAGAGACGCACCACACGGCGCGAGCGAAGCGGCGAGCTCGTCGAGGTACACCTCGAGGGCCGGCCACGCGCCGAGCGGGGCGGAGTGGTCGTCGGTCATCGGGTCGAGCCCGCGCTGCGTCTCCCAGGCGTCGGGCATGCCGTCGCGGTCGGTGTCGAGCGGCGCGGCGCCGGGCGTGAGCCCCGAGAGCAGGTCGCCCAGCGGGAGGTTGCGCTGGGTGCCGGTGCGCGCGCGGGTCTCAGCCACCGCCGTCGTCGCCACGTGGTCTCTGGGCCAGGCGCCCGCGCAGTCGAGGACGCGCGTGTAGGCCGCGTCGACGGGCGCGCGCGTGAAGGCGCCGTAGCCGGTGCCGCCGAACGCGGCGGGCGTGGCGTCGAGGCCGAAGAACTGCGCCTGCGTGATGTGACTCGGCGCGAAGGTGTACTCGTTCGCGAAGTTCGGCGTCGTCCACGGGTTCTCGACCAGCCCCTCGAAGGTGCCGGGGTGGAGGACGCGGTTGTCGCCCATGAAGTAGCGCGTCGGCGCCGGGTCGTTGTCGGCGTCGAACCAGAACGGCACGAGGTTGGCGCTCGGCCCATCGACATACGTGTTGCCCGCGATGCGGAAGTCGCCACGCGCGACGTTGTGGTGCACGAAGCCCTCGCGACCGTCGAAGACGACGTTGTTGACGGCCTCGGCCGGGCCGATCGACAGCGCGGGCGTGCGCACGCGGCAGTGCGCGAAGAGGTTGTTCACCACCGAGACACGACCGCCGCCGGTGCCGGTGTCTCCGTCGTGCGCGATGAGGCAGTACGGGTGCGCGCCTTCGGGGTGGCCGCCGCTCGGGTTCGGGAAGGACAGCAGCGAGTGCTGCCAGGTGACGTCGCGCCCTCCGAGCCAGTGGTCGACGAGCTCATCGACGCCGTGGCTGACGTCGACGTGGTCGAAGATGGCGCGCGTCACGTCGCTCATCTGGATCGCGTCGTGCTGGCTGGCCGGCCAGGTGCCGTTCGGCGGAGGCGGGCGCACGCGGAGGAACCGCACCACGAGGTTGCCCACCCCGCGGTCGTAGGGCGTGAAGAGGTGGCCGTTGAGGGTGATGCCCGCTCCGGGCGCCGTCTGGCCGGCGATGGTGACGTCGCCGTTGGCGAGCTCGACGTCACCGACGATGACGCCCGAGACGTCGAAGACGATGTAGCGGGGGCCGCTCGCGCGCGCCGCCTCCGCGAAGCTGCCGGGGCCGCTCGCGGCCAGCGTGGTGACGTGCAGCACGCGCCCACCGCGACCACCGGTGGCCACCGCGCCGAAGCCCAGCGCGCCTTCGAAAGCCGGCTGCGCGGCCGCAGCGGTCGCGACGCACGCCACGAGGACGACACGCTTCATGACTGCCTCCATTGAGTGGGACCGCGCTCGAAGGGGGCGCATGGTAGCCCTCGGCCCGGGCTGCGCTGACCCGAAACGGCCTCCCGTTCGTCGGGGAATATTTCGCGCGCAGCTGAGATCCTCCGCCCCATGACGCCCCTCGTGCTCACGCTGCTCCTCGCCGCCGCCGATGCCGGCGTCGACCCCCTCAAGGCCGAAGCCGAGGCGCGCGGCGACGCGCTGGTGAAGGCCGGCTTCAACCTCACGCATGGCTTCGGCGTCGCGGCCGGCACGACGATGCGCCGCGAGTTCCTCATCGCGCCCGACGAGGGCACGCACCGCCTGCAGCTCTGGGCGCGCACCGCGAGCGGCGTGGTGACCGCGCGCTGGCTCGGGCGCGACGGCGCGGTGCTCGGCGCCTTCGAGGGGGCCGACGGAGAGCTGAAGCTCGAGCGGACCTTCCCTCCGGGGCGCTACGTGCTGGAGCTCGACGCGTCGAAGGCAGGGAAGACCGTCGCGCAGCTCGGCCTCAAGGGGCCGGTGCTCGGCGCGTGCAGACTCGAAGGGGTCACGGAGGCTCCGGCCGACCCGGCGCGCGGCTGGCACTGGCCGTTCCTGCGCTACGTGCCGACGAAGGTGAGCAGCGCGCGGGTGCTGGTCATCCCCAACAACACCGGCTTCGTGAGCGACGACCTCGAGCTGCTGCGCGTCTCCGGCCGCTGCGAGCTCGCCCGCGCGAAGCCGATGGCGGATCAGCTCGGCGTGTCGGTCCTCGTTCCGCTGTTCCCCCGCCCCGCCGCCGAGGGCGAAGACGACAACCTCTACCTCCACGCCCTCACGCGCGCGGCGCTCACCACGAAGGCGCCGGCCCTCGCGCGCGTCGATCGCCAGCTCGTCGCGATGCTCGACTCGATCGGCGCGGACCAGGTGCTGCTGTGGGGCTTCTCGGCGTCGGGCTCGTTCGTCAACCGCTTCACCCTGCTGCACCCGACGCGCGTGGCGGCGGTCGCGGTCGGCGCTCCCGGCGGCTGGCCCACCGCGCCGCTCGCAGAGGACGGAGGCGAGGCGCTCCCGTGGCCGGTGGGCCTCGCCGACCTCGCGCAGTTCGAGCCGCTCGACCTCGCGGCGCTGAAGAAGGTGCGCTTCTTCTTCTTCCTCGGCGCGGACGACCGCAACGACTCGGTGCCGTACCGCGACAGCTTCTCGAAGCGCGACGAGGCGCTGATCAACCGCCGCTTCGGCAAGACGCCCGCGGAGCGCTGGCCCCGCGCAGAGGCGCTCTTCCGCCGCGCCGGCCTCGACGCGACCTTCAAGCGCTACCCCGGCGTCGGGCACTCGGTGTCGGCCGAGATGGAGCGCGACGTCCTCGCGCACTTCTCCCGATAGCAGACGGCTCCGGAGCGGCGGCGTAGAACGCGTGCATGCGCCACCTCGCCCTCGTCGCCGTGCTCGTCGTCGCGTCCACCTCGCTCGCGCAGGGCTGGCAGAAGAAGGCCAGCGACTTCCGCGAGCAGCTCACCGCCGAGCGCAAGAAGCTCGGCCTCGACAAGCCGGGGCAGCGCTTCCCCACGCCGGAGGTGAAGTTCGTCGGCGCCGCGCTCGATGACGGCCTGCTCGGCGTGGTGTGCCCGGGCGGCTCGCTCAAGGTGACGCTCGACGGCGTGCCCCCGAAGTCGCTCGTGGTCTCGAGCACCGACGAGGTCGACGTGAAGGAAGGCGCGTGGGCAGGCACGAAGTGGACCGGCACCCTCACCGCGAAGCCGCACGCGACGCCGCGCACCTTCTCGCTGGTGGCGGTGGTCGCGCCCTCGGGCCGCGAGGCGTGGTCGTCGACGTACCTCCTCGGCTGCAAGCGCACGCTGGTGGTGACGGTCGATGACGCGACGCTCACGCTCCCGCTCGACGTGCGCAGCCTGCGTCAGGTGGTCAACGGCGAATGGAAGAAGGGCGGCAAGTCGCTCGGCAGCCGGCAGCACGAGGTGCGGGTGAGCGAGGGCTCGGTGAGCGTGCACGCCGTGCAGGACGAGAACGACCTCCTGCGCGCGCAGCTGGCGATGGCGCAGGCGCTCGAGTCGCCGAAGTCGAAGGCGCTCGAGGCGCGCTTCACCGCGGCGATGAAGAAGCTCGACGCGTGCGGGAAGAACCAGGCCACGATGATGGCCTGCATGCAGGGCCTGCAGCCCGAGCTCGACGCCATCACCAGGGAGCGCGAGGTGCTCAACCGCGAGGCGCAGCGCACGATGGCGCCGCCGTTCGGCTGTCTCGCGCTCGAGCTCGACGCCACGCAGCCCGAGGGCACCGGCTGCGCGGGCCACGGCAACGACGAGCGCGTGCCGGCGAAGGTGTCGTGGCAGTGAGCCTCGCGACGCGCCACAATCACGCCATGAGCGAGCTCACCCTGTACGTCGACGCGAACTACGAGAGCCCCTGGGCGCTGACCGCGTTCGTGGCGCTCGAAGAGAAGCAGCTCCCCTACCGCCTGGCGACGATGACGCTGTCGAAGAAGGAGACCTTCGGCCCCGGCTACGGCGCGCGCACGCGGAAGGTCCCCTCGCTCAAGCGCGGCGACTTCTGGCTCGCCGAGTCGATGGCCATCGCGGAGTACGTCGCCGAGAGCTTCCCGGCGCCGAAGCACCCGCGCATCTTCCCCGAGAACCTCGAGGAGCGCGCGACGTGCCGCGAGGTGCAGCTCTGGCTCCGCACCGACTTCATGGCGATCCGCGAGCAGCGCCCGACGTCGACCATCTGGTTCCAGCGCGCGACACAGCCCCTCACCGCGGGCGCCGAAGACGCGATCGACCGCCTCATCGAGGGCGTGGAGCCGCTCCTCGCGCACGGCCGCCCGACGCTGTTCGCCGAGTGGTGCATCGCCGACGTCGACCTCGCGCTGATGCTCCAGCGGCTGAACCTCAACGGCCACGCGCTGCCGCCGAAGCTCAAGGCCTACGCCGAGGCGAACTGGGCGCGACCGTCAGTGGCGAAGTGGAATGCGCTGCCGCGCGGCAAGACTGCTGTGTAATTGCTCCGGTCGTGCGTGACGGCGCGCATGCTGCCGCGCGCCATCCCCACGCCCTTCGCTGCCTCCGCCGGCTTCATTGCTCCGGTCGTCCGTGACGGCGCGCATGCTGCCGCGCGCCATCCCCACGCCCTTCGCTGCCTCCGGCGGCTTCATTGCTCCGGTCGTCCGTGACGGCGCGCATGCTGCCGCGCGCCATCCCCACGCCCTTCGCCGCGCGCCACGAGTCAGTGCGGCAGCCGCAGCTCGGGATCCGACGGGACCGCCTGAACGCTGACATGCATGCCGCTGCGCTCGAGCGACTCGAGCGCCTGCTTGTCCGACTCGTCGAGGAACACGCTGCGTGAGATGGCCGCGCGCCCCGGCCCGGAGTGCACGTTGCCCACGTTGAGCGTCCCATCGGGCAGCCCGTGCTCGCGCGCCACCACCGCGCTCTTCACGTCGCGGAACAGCACCAGCGTCGCCACGCGGTCCTGCGCCAGCGACGAGAAGTCGAGCTGGTCGACCGGCCCGAGCACCACCTCGACGTTCGGCGGCACCGCCATGTCGTAGGCGAACTTCGCCATCGGGTCGCGCGCGGCCTCGTCGTCGGCCACCACCACGCGCGCCACGCGGAGGTGCGGCAACCACGCCTCGATGACCTGCCCGTGGATGAGGCGACTGTCGATGCGGCTCAAGGCAATCACGGCGAACTCCAGATCGAGGCGGCCTTCCTGCGCGCGACATAACCACTTCGGCCGGGGTGGGCAATCGGCCGCCCGCGCGCGTTGCGCCCCCCGCGAGAAGGCGGCACTTATGACGGCATGAGCGACAACGCGCTGTCGGACATCACCCACACCATTCAGCTGGCCGTCGCGCCGGTGTTCCTCCTCTCGGCGCTGGGGACCACGCTCTCGGTGCTCACCACCCGCCTCTCGCGCATCATCGACCGGGCGCGCTTCCTCGAGTCGCAGTTCGAGGAGCTCGGCGACGTCGAGCAGGGTCGCGCGCGCACCGAGCTCAACACCCTCTCGCGCCGCGCCCAGCTGATCCACCGCGCGCTCACCACCGGCGTCGGCGCCGCCCTCAGCGTCTGCGTGCTCATCACCCTCGCCTTCGTCGGCTACCTCACCCAGACCAACCTCGGCATCGCCGTCGCCGTGCTCTTCATCGTCGCGATGGGCCTCTTCGTCTTCTCGCTGATCAGCTTCATGCGCGAGGTGGTGCTCTCGCTCGGCTCGCTGCGCTTCGGGCAGCACGCCATCGTGCGCGCGCACCACGCGACGAGCTGAGGCGTCACGCGAAACCGCGGCAGAAAGCGGCCACTCCCGGCGCCGAGGCTGCCGCGACTCGGCGCGTGCACCTCGACCGCGGCGCGTTACGGTAGGGCCGCATGCCGCACTTCCTCGCCCCCCCGTTCGACCTGCCCGAAGGGCGCGACGGCCGACTGCTCCACTACCTGCAGGACGATGACTGGGCGAACGCCACCACGCTCCTGCGCGACGTGGTGACGCCCGAGACCACGCAGTGGAAGTGGCTGGTGCTGCTGGCGTACGTGCGCTTCCGCGACGCGGCCGACGTGATGCCCGACGAGCTCACCGACGCCTGCCGCGAGGCGCTCGCGCTGCTCGACCGCGCGATGAAGCACGGCGCGCCGTACGACGAGGTCGCGCCCTTCCGCGAGGCCGTCGAGGGCACGCTCGACCAGCTCTCGCGTGGCGAAGAAGCGCTCCTCGCCCGCCTCGGGCCCGGCGATGACCCGACCGCGCTGTCCGACGAGGAGCTGGAGAACGTCGCCTTCCTCCTCGACCGCTCGGCGCCGCTGCGCGCGGCGAAGCTCTTCGACGCCCTCGCCGAGCGGCAGGCGACGAGCCCGCTGCGCCACGCCTCACGCGCGCGCGCGGCCCTCGCCCTCACCCGCGCCAACCGCTTCGACGACGCCCGGCCGGCCCTCGAGGCGGTGCTCGCCGAGGACTGGTCGTCGCGCCCGCTCTCGGCGGAGCGCCTCACGCTCGAGGCCGTCGAGACCGCGCTGCTCGAGCACGCCACCGGCGCCGAGTACGCCGCGCTGTGGCAGCTCGCGACCGAGCGCGGCGAAGCGCTCTCGTTCCGCTTCCCCGCCGCCTGGCCGCACCAGGAGCGCCTCTTCGCCCGCTGCCTTCAGGTGCATGACCTCCCCCGCGCCCGCGCCCTCGCGCAGCGCATGGAAGACGAGCGCGACGAGCTCCCGCGCGCGCTGGCGCAGCGCTTCGCTGCGGCGCGGCTCGATCAGGTGTGATTGGAGGCAGGCGATGGCGGCGAAGAAGCAGGACCAGAGGCGGAACGCGGAGCGGCGGCTGCTCCGCGAGGCGATCCGACGCACCGAGGCGCCCACGCGCTGGGTCATCGAGATGGCGCTCGAGGTGGAGGGGGCGCGCACGCCGCTGCGGAGCTACTACTCGGCGACCGACGGGGTGTTCACCAACGAGCGCGCGAACGTGACGCTCTTCCTCGAGCGCGCCCACGCCGAGGCCATTCGCGCCGCGCTCGGGCCCCGCTTCAACGTCGTGCGCTGCAGCACGCGGCTCGTGAAGGGCGTCCGCCTCGCGACGTCGCTCAAGGGCCTGCAGTGACTCACTCGCGCAGCACGCGCGCGCTGCGGGCGCGCACGGTGAGCGTCGGGCCCGACACCGTCTCCTGGTTGTAGAGGTCGGTCAGCGCCTTCGCCGGCAGGCCGGTGACGGGCAGGTCGAGGTCGCCGCGGTTGATGGCCACGTAGAGCGTCTCCGCCCCGTCGCTCATCGCGTAGACGAAGGTGTCCGCCGTCGCGGAGATCGCCGTGCGCTTGCCGCGCCGCAGCGCCGCGTGGTCCTTCCGCAGCGTGCCCAGCGCCGCGACGCGCCCACGCAGCCAGAGCTGATCCGTCGAGAGGCCGCTCCACTGCATCTCGCGGCGGTTGTCGGGGTCGCCGCCGCCCGCGAGGCCGATCTCATCGCCGTAGTAGAGCAGCGGCACGCCCGGGCTGGTCAGCAGGAACACGAAGGCGTTCGCCAGCCGCTCGAAGGGCGCGCGGTACGCGGGCACCGTCGGCGGGTTGTTGAAGGCGCGGTCCTTCCCGTCGGCGTACGGGTCGCCCCACATCGGCGTGTCCTCCGCCATGTGGATGACGCGGCCCAGGTCGTGGTTGCCGATCCACGGGCTCATCAGCGCGTTCGGCCCGTAGTACGAGTCGTTGGTCGCCACGAAGTCGCGCAGCGCGGTCATCGTCGAGCGGCGGGTGACGATGGCCTCGAGCACCTGGAGCCGCAGCGGGAAGTCGAACTGCCCGTCGAGCTTCGTCGCGGGGTCGACGAACGACTTGAGGTAGTCGCGGCTGCCGAAGTCGTAGGTCTCGCCGACGAAGTACATGCGCGGGCGCGGGCTGCGCGTGGCGGCGAGCTTCTCGACCTCGGCGCGCAGCGCGGTGAGCCACGAGCCATCGACGTGCTTGATGGCGTCGAGGCGGAAGCCGTCGGCGCCGGTCTCCTCGAGCAGCCGCACCGCCTGGCGCACCGAGTACTCGCGCGCGGCGTCGACGGTGTAGTTCCAGTGCGGCAGGTAGTCGGTGAACCAGCAGCGGAGGCCCTGGTCGTTCCACGGGCACACGTCGGAGCCACACACGCACGTGCCGTTGGCGTACGGCAGCGGCCAGAACCACTCGGGGTGCTGCGCGTACACCGGCGCGCTCGAGTGGAGGTGCACCATCGCGAAGTCGAACAGCACCTGCATGCCCTTCGCGTGCGCCGTCGAGACGAGGTCGAGGAGATCCTGCTTCGTGCCGAAGCACGACTCGTACTGCTCGAGGTCGACCGGCCAGTAGCCGTGGTACGCGGAGTACTGCCGCCCGTCGGTGCCGGCCCCCGAGGCGGAGGTGTTCTTCACCGGCACCGTGAGCCACAGCGTGTTGACGCCGAGGTCCGAGAAGTAGCCCTCGTTGATCTTCTGCGTCACGCCCTTCCAGTCGCCGCCCTTGTACTGCCCCGAGGGGTCGGCCCCGGGCACGGTGCAGTTGCTGGCGCGGTCCGCGTCGAAGAAGCGGTCGACGAAGACGAAGGCCATCACGCCGTCGCGCCAGTCGAAGGCGCCCTGCTCCGGCGCGTTGGGCGGGCAGGTGAAGGTCTCGCAGCGCACGTTCTCGCGCAGGCTGTTGCCGCTCGCGGAGAGCTTCGGGTTCGCGGGGTCGGTGACCCACACCGAGTTGTTGATGAGGAACTTGTACTGCACGTCGCTGCCGAACGAGACCGGCGCGCGCACCACCCACTCGGAGCCCTGCCTCGTCATCGGCAGGCCCACCGTCCACCCGTCGGCCGCGAAGTCGCCGCGGAGCTGCACGCTCACCTCGTCGAGCGCGCGGAAGCGGAACTCGGCCTGACAGCGGCGGTAAGGCTCCTGGCAGTTGGTGCTCCCGGCGTCGGGCGTGACGCCGGCGTCGGAGCCTGCGTCGGGTGGGGACATCGTGGGGCCGCACGCGGCGAACGCGAGGACCGGGACGAGCGTCACGAGGCGCATGTCGGGTCGATGGCAGACCACGAACGTCGATGCAACCCGCCGCGCCACCTGCCAGCGCGGAGGAGGTGACGGTAGAGTGCCCGGTCATGAAGCACATGGCGTGGGCGTTCCTCTTCGTCGCAGGGTGCAGCGCGGTGCCCCAGGGGAACGCCTTGCGCGTGGTGCTCGAGACCACCGCCGGGCGCCCCGAGACGTGCTTCGCCATCGACGTGCTCGACGCCGGGGGCGCGACGCTCGACTCCACGCGCTTCCCGCGCCTCGAGGACCGCACGCGCTACCTCGTGGCCATCAACCGCGCGAAGCTGCCGGAGACCGTCCGCGTGCAGGCGCGCGCGCTCATCGGCCCCGACTGCGAGACGGCCGATCGCCCGAACGGCGTGACGGCGCCCCTCGAGGTGACCTTCGACCCGAAGCAGTTCGTCGAGGTGACGCTGCGGCTCACCGGCGCCGACCAGGACGGCGATGGCTTCGTCGCCACGGCCAGCGGCGGGCTCGACTGCAACGACGGCACCGACGACATCTCTCCCGCCTCGACCGAGGAGTGCTTCGGCGACGTCGACCACGACTGCGACGGCCTCGCGGCGTGCGCCGACCCGGACTGCAGCGGCAAGCCGTGCGGAGGCCCTCCCCGGCGGCTGCACTTCGCGCAGGTGCCGGCCGCGATGCGCCCCACCGACTGCGGCGCGGTGACCCTCGAGGTGCTCGACGCCGAGGGGCGCGTGACGTCTCCGGCGAACGGCGCGCTCTTCGTGCCCTCGGGCCCGTTCACCTTCTTCCTCGACGGGCAGTGCGCCGCGCCGCTCACCTCGCCCGCGCTGCAGCTCACCTCGACGGTGGTGTTCGGCGTTCGCCCGACGACGCAGGGCTCGCTCACGCTCACCGCCGAGAGCACGCCGCTGATGCCCGCCAGCGCGACGATGGCGGTGGCCGCGGCCGAGCCGTACGCGCTGAGCTTCGTGGGGCCGGCGCCGACGGCCGTCGCCGGGCGCTGCTCTGACGAGGTGGTCCTCGGGCTGGTCGACGACGCCGGCGCGCCCACGCGGGCGACGGAGCTGGTGGCCGTCACCCTCGCGAGCGATGCGGGCGCGCCCTTCTCGTTCTACGTCGACGCGGACTGCACGCTCCAGTCGACGGCGGTCTCGCTGCCGGCCGACGCGGGGACCGCGCGCGTGTGGTTCACGGGCCAGGTCGCCGCGCCCTTCACCCTCACCGCGAGCGCGCCGCCGCTGTTCCCCGCGCAGCAGAGCGCGCTGATTCGGCCCGCGGAGGTGGCCACGGTGCAGGTGACGCCGCCCGCCGCGCCGCTCGTCACCGCGCGCTGCAGCGGCGCCTTCGTCGTCGACGCGTTCGACACCTTCGGCAACCGCGTCATCCCCACCGCCGTATCGGTGTCGGTGCCCGACGCCGGGGTGACGTCGTACACCGGCGCGAGCTGCGCGACGCCCGGCGCGAGCGACCGCTTCGCGCTCATCGCCACCGAGGAGGGCAGCTTCACCGCGTCGGTCACGGCCGACGGCGTCACCACCCTCGTGCCCCTCACCACCGTGCACCCCGGCCCCGCCGGCTCGACCTACCGCTGGCCGCTCACCATCAACACCGGGGCGCGCGCGCCGACCGGCGGCTACGCGGGCTACACGCTGCTCGCCGCGTTCGACACGCGCGACGTCGTCGATGCGGGCATGGTGCGCGCCGACGCGCGCGATCTCCGCGTGTTCTTCCGCGAGGACGGCGGCTGGCGCGAGGTCGACCGCCTCGTGGAGGGCGCCAACTCGCCCGCGACCCTGGTGCGCTTCGCCAGCCAGACCGACCTGCCGTCGAACGCGACCGACCGGCGGTACTCGCTCTTCTCGGGCGCCTGGGCCTCGTCGAACCCGCCGGCAAACCCGCGCTCGGTGTACCTCTTCTTCGACGACTTCGAAGAAGGCACGCTCGGCCGGTGGACGGTGCGCAACGGGCTGTGGGAGCGCGCGACGGACCGCAAGCGCAGCGGCAACGCCGCGCTCCACTACCCGGGCCAGGGAGACGGCACGCAGTACCTCATCGAGGCGAAGCCGGCGCTCAGCGAGGCCGACGTCTTCCTCGAGGCGTGGTGGAACGTCGACAACACCAGCAACGCCGACTTCGCGCAGTTCGTCCGGCTCCAGGCGGCCGCGCCGCTGCGGCTCTACGAGACGAACCTCGTCGACGGCAACGGGTGGTCGCTCGCCTGGTTCGATGGCACCGGCGCCTGGCAGCGGCTCGAAGCCAACGCGTCCGGGCCGACGCAGGACACATGGATCCGCATCGGCCTGTCGATGTCGGGCGACAGTCTGCGCGTCTTCAAGAACGGCACGCAGATCGTCCCCGGCTCGGGCGCGCGCGTCGTCGCCAGTCCCTACGGCGCGGGCAACGTCGGCTTCCGCAAGTGGGACCTCGGCGGCAGCGGGCTGTGGATCGACGACGTCACGGTGCGCCGCTTCACCGAGCCCGAGCCGACGGTGACGGTCGGGCCCTCGGTCACCGTGCCGCCGTGAGGTAGACCTCGGCGCATGCCCCTGCGCACGCGCGTCATCTCTGCCGGCACCTCGTACCGCGTCAGCGTCCTCGACGAGCGCCCGCTCGACCTGCGCGACGTCTCGCACGCGATGCTGTCGCTCTCGTGGCCCGCGACGCTGGGCGTCATCGTCGGCGCGTGGCTCGCGCTCAACGCGCTCTTCGCCGGCGTCTTCGTGCTGACCGGTGGGGTGGCCAACGCGGCGCCCGGCAGCTTCAAAGACGCCTTCTTCTTCAGCGTGCAGACCATGGCCACCATCGGCTACGGCGCGATGTACCCGCAGAGCGACGTCGCCGAGGTGGTGGTGGTCATCGAGAGCCTCGTCGGGCTGGTGGTGACCGCCATCGCCACCGGGGTGATCTTCGTGCGCTTCTCGCGCATTCGCGGGCGGGTGAGCTTCTCGAAGCGCGTGGCGCTGGGCGTCCTCAACGGCGCGCCGCACCTCTGCGTGCGCGTCGGCAACGGGCGGTCGAACCGCATCTTCGACGCGCAGTTCCGGCTGCTGCTCATCCGCACCGTCGTCACGCCCGAGGGCATGACGCTCTACCAGTCGGAGGACCTGAAGCTGGTGCGCGACTACGCGCCGACGCTGCAGCGCGCGTGGAACCTCATGCACCGCATCGACGCCTCGAGCCCGCTCGCCGGGCTGGGGCCGGAGCAGCTCGTCGCGCAGGAGGCCGAGCTCCACGTGGCGCTCACCGGCACCGACGAGACGACGCTCCAGGTGGTGCACGGCCGGCACATCTGGGAGGCGCCCGACCTCGTCTTCGGCGCGCGCCTGGCGGACATCGTCTCGACCGACGCGCAGGGCAACGTGACGCTCGACCTCCGCCGCTTCGACGACGTGGTCCCCACCGAGCCGACCGCGCAGTTCCCCTGGCCGCGGCGTTGATCAGCGCGGCGTGAGGTTGCGCCGCATCGCGGTGCCCAGCGCGATGCCCGCCGCGACGATGAGCCAGAACACCCACGGCTCGCCCACGCCCTCGAGCCCGCTGTGCAGCGTCATGCTGAAGATGGACGCCAGCGCGGTGATGGGCAGGAACACGGCGGTGATGACGTTGAGCTTGTGGCTGTCGCGCGCGAGCTCGAGGCTGAGCGCGGCCTGCTGCTCGGCGTTCTGCGCCGAGGTGAACTCCAGCCCGTCGCGCGCCTCTGACACGCACAGCTCGGCGCCGCGCTCGACCTCGTTGGCGCGGTCGCGGAGGTTGATCAGCTCGCGGTCGTCCACCGCCTCGCGGGCCTCCTGGAGCGTGCGCGTGAGGTTGCGCGAGGTGCGGTGGAGCGGCGTCGCCGCCTGCAGCACGGCGAAGAAGTCCTTCGCGGCCTTCGCGCTCCGCAGGCGCTCCTCGAGCCCGTCGACCGCGCGCTCGAACTCCGCCACGTGCTCGCGCAGCCCGCCGACCCCCGAGCCGTGCGAGCTCGAGCGCCACGCGCCCTGCTTGTCGCGCCAGAAGAAGCGGCCCCTGCGCTCGCTCTCCCCCGGCTCGGGCACCTCGTGGAGCACGAGGAGCAGGTGCCCCTCGTCGAGCATCTGCCGCTGACGTCCGACGGACTCGCCGACGCGCGCGCGGAACTTCGCGGGCACCGCCCACTGCGAGGGGATGAGGCTCTTCGGCTGGCTCCTGTTCGTCTCGTTCATGTGCGCCGTCAGCGTCATCAGCGTCGGTGACGGCGAGGTGACACGGCATCGAGTTCCGGGTGACGCGGCGGGGACAACGGGGTGAGCGCAGGTTCTGCAGAGACGACAAGCCCGCGCGGGCGTGCTGAGCTTCACCGGTTGCCGATGACGCGCGCGACGAGCCTCAGCTTTCCCCGCGGCACGCTGAGCCGCTTCCCGAAGGAGCTCCTCGGGCGGCAGGAGCTGGTGTCGCTCCGCCTCGCCCGGCAGGCGCTGCGCACGCTGCCGAAGAACCTCGGCCGGCTGTACGCGCTCGAGCGGCTCGACCTCGGCGGCAACCGGCTCACGACGGTCCCCGCGACCATCGGCGCGCTCACGCGGCTCCGCTCGCTGCGCCTGCGGGGCAACCGCCTCACCGCGCTCCCGCTCCACCTGGGGAGCCTGCAGGACCTCGAGGCGCTCGACCTCGCCGACAACCCGCGCCTCGCCCAGGTGCCGGTGGGCCTCGCCGCGCTGGGCTCGCTGCGCGCGCTCGACCTGGGGGGCACGGCGCTCGCGACGCTGCCCGACTGGTTCGTCCAGCTCCGCGCGCTCGAGGTGCTCGACCTCTCGCGCAACCGCTTCCCCGAGGTGCCGCGCTCGCTCGGGAGGCTCAAGCGCCTGCGCGTGCTCTCGCTCGGCGGCCAGCTCGTCGACCACGCGCCGCGCTGGCTGTCGCGGGTGTGCGGGCTGCCCGCGCTCACCTCGCTCGACCTCTCGCGGCTGCACCTGCTGCAGCTCCCGGCGCGGCTCGACGCGCTCACCGGCCTCGAGCGGCTCGACCTGTCCGACAACCCGCTCACCGCGCTGCCCGACGCGGTGTTCCGGCTGCGGAAGCTCGCCTGGCTCGACGTCTCGGGCTGCGCGCTCGAGAAGCCGACGCTGCGCCGGCTCGCGCGCCTCGAGCGCTGCGAGGTGCGGCTGTAGTGTACCGGCCCGGGCGAATGCTGCTATCGAGCGGCTCCCGTGACCGAGCCCATCACTCTCGAGAAGATCCAGACGTTCGAAGGCAAGTACCCGCGCCAGCTGTGGTCGCTCTTCTTCTCCGAGATGTGGGAGCGGTTCAGCTTCTACGGCATGCGCGGAATGTTGACCTTCTTCATGGTCGACCAGCTGCTGATGAACGAGAAGGTCGCCAACCTGCAGTACGGCGCGACGCAGGCCTTCGTCTACGCCTTCACCTTCATCGGCGGGCTCTTCGCAGACAAGATCCTCGGCTTCCGCAAGTCGCTCTTCTGGGGCGGCGCGCTGATGGTGGTGGGCAGCCTGGTGCTGGCCTTCAACCCGCAGAAGCTCTTCTTCGTGGGCATCGCGTTCAACATCGTGGGCACCGGCTTCTTCAAGCCGAACATCTCGACGATGGTGGGCTCGCTGTACAAGGACGGTGACGCCCGGCGCGATGCGGGCTTCTCGCTCTTCTACTCGGGCATCAACGTCGGCGCGCTGCTGGGCGGCTACATCCCCATCGCGATCGGCAAGAGCTACTCGTGGAACCTCGCGTTCGGCCTGACCGCCATCGTGATGACCATGGGCGTGGTGTGGTTCGCCTTCACGCAGAAGCAGCTCGGCCCCATCGGCCTGCAGCCTCCGCAGAAGGCGAAGTGGCCCGAGTTCGCGACCTACGCCGGCACGCTGCTCGCCATTCCCGTGCTGATGACGATGGTGTCGAAGACCGACCTCACCGACTACTTCATGTACACCATCGGGCCGCTCACCCTGCTGTACCTCGGCTGGGAGATGACGCGCTTCTCGGTGGAGGAGCGCAAGAAGCTCCTCGCGGCGATGGTGTTCGTCATCTTCAGCATCATCTTCTGGGCCTTCTTCGAGCAGTCGGGCGGCTCGCTGGCGCTGTTCGCGAAGAACAACCTGCACGAGAAGTTCCTCGGGCTGCCGCTCGACCCCAACGGGGTGAACAACGCGGCGAACTCGCTGTTCGTCATCATCTTCGCGCCGGTGCTGGGGCTGGTGTGGGTCGCGCTCGCGGCGCGCAAGCTCGAGCCCAACACGGTGGTGAAGTTCGGCCTCGGCTTCCTCTTCCTCGCGGGCGCCTTCTTCACCTTCTTCGCCACGCGCTTCACCGACGACGGCACCGGCAAGACCTCGCTCGAGCTCTTCACGCTCGCGTACTTCGTCATCACCTTCGGTGAGCTGTGCCTGTCGCCCATCGGGCTCTCCATCATGACCAAGCTCTCGCCAAAGCCGCTGCAGGGCGTGATGATGGGCATGTGGTTCCTCGCGAGCGCGTACGGCCAGTACGTCGCGGGGCTGCTGGGCGCGGGCATGACCAGCCCGGCCGAGAACGCCACCGCCAGCGACAAGCTGCTGTCGTACACCGCGGGCTACCAGCAGCTCGCCATCTACGCGCTCGTCGCGGGCGTGGTGCTCATCGCCATCTCGCCGCTCGTGCGCCGGCTGATGGGCGAGGTGAAGTAGACCGTCACAAACAGAGGAATCCGGATGCCACGCCGCGCGCGCGTCGTGGCATGGAGCGCCCATGTTCTCAGGACAGGTGGTGTGGATCACCGGCGCCTCGGGCGGCATCGGCGAGGCGCTGGCCGTCGCCTTCGCGCAGGCCGGCGCGAAGCTGGTGCTCTCGGCGCGGCGCCGGGAAGAGCTCGACCGCGTGGCTGCGAAGTGCGGCGGCGCCGAGGTGCTGGTGCTGCCGATGGACCTCGCGAAGAGCGAGGAGTTCGCCGCGCTCACCGCGCAGGTGCTCGCGCGCTTCGGCCGCGTCGACGTGGTGGTGCACAACGGCGGCGTCAGCCTGCGCGCGCTCGTCAAGGAGACGCAGCTCGAGGTCCACCGCCGCCTCATGGAGGTGAACTACTTCGGCGCCGTCGCCCTCACGCGCGAGGTGCTCCCTTCGATGCTCGCGGCGAAGCGCGGCCACTTCGTGGTCATCAGCTCGGTCGCCGGCAAGCTCGGCACGCCGCTGCGCTCGGCGTACTGCGCGTCGAAGCACGCGCTGCACGGCTTCTTCGACTGCCTGCGCGCCGAGACCGCGCGCGACGGCCTCACCGTCACCCTGGTCTGCCCCGGCTACATCGCGACCGACGTCTCGAAGAACGCGCTCACCGCCGACGGCACCCCGACGCAGAAGACCGGCGAAGACGTGGCCAACGGCTACCCGCCCGACGCCACGGCGCGGCAGATCCTCTCCGCGGTCGCGGCGAAGAAGTCCGAGGTCTACGTGGGCCGCTTCTTCGGCAAGGAGCGCCTCGCGCTCGCCCTCAAGCGCTTCCTGCCCGGGCTCCTCGAGAAGATGGTGCAGAACCAGGCGCCGCGGTGACACGCTCCCGCCCGTGACGCGCGTCCTCTCCACGGCCCTCGTCGCGGCCCTGCTCTCGTGCACGCCGCCCGCGACTGAGTTCGCCCACGGCCTCGGTGAGCCCCGCGACGCGTTCGGCGGCGTCGGCACGCCCTTCGCGGGCACCGGCTTCTTCCGCACCGAGCGCGCTGGCGAGCGGTGGTGGCTGGTGACCCCGACCGGCGGCGCGTTCCTCTCGTTCGGCGTCACCAGCGTCACCCCCGACGGCACCTACGCGCCGCGGCTCAACGCCTTCCCCTACCGCGCGGCGATCCTCGCGAAGTACGGCAGCCCCGAGGCGTGGGCCACCGCCACCGCCGAGCGGCTGCGGGCGTGGGGCTTCACCTCGCTCGGCGCGTGGTCGCGAGAGGACCTCTTCCGCGGCCGCTTCCCCTCCACCATCAACGCGAGCCTGGCGGGCGCCGACTGGGTGAGCGGCGCGGTGCCCGACTACTTCTCCGACGAGTGGGAAGTGGCGGTGCGCCAGCGCGCGCACGAGCGCCTCGCGGCGTACGTCGACGACGCGTGGCTGGTGGGCGTGTTCCTCGACAACGAGCTCCGCTGGGGCCGCGACTGGCGCGCTCCGAAGGACGAGCTGCTGCGCGACTACTTCCGGCTCGACGCGCGCTCTGCGGGCCGCGCGAAGGCGCTCGAGTTCCTCCACCACGAGCACGGCAGCATCGAGGCCTTCAACGCGGCGTGGGGCTCACGCTTCGCCTCGTGGAGCGAGCTCGAGGCGAGCTCCGAGCTGCCGCGCGAGCAGGACCCCATCGACGTGCAGCGCCGCTTCCTCACGCTGGTCGCCGAGCGCTACTTCGCGGTGACGGTGGCCGCGGTGCGCGCCGAGCTCCCGCACCACCTCGTGCTCGGCTGCCGCTTCGTCTCGGTGCTGACGCCGCCCGAGGCGCTCGCCGCCGCCGCGCGGCACGTCGACGTCATCTCGTTCAACTCGTACACCTTCGTCGAGGGCGTCTCCGAGCAGACCCGCACGCTCTTCGGCCCGGTGGTCGAGACCGACGAGCTGATGACGGCCTACGCCGCGCCCGGCCTGCCGATGCTCATCTCGGAGTTCGGCTTCCGCGCCCGCGACTCGGGCCTGCCCAACTCGTGGCCGCCCATCTACCCGACGTTCGAGACGCAGGCCGATCGCGCGCGGGCCTTCGAGGGGTACACGCGGCGCGCGTTCCGCAACCCCGCGCTGGTCGGCGTGCACTGGTTCACCTGGGCCGACCAGCCGGCCACCGGGCGGTTCGACGGCGAGAACAACAACTTCGGCGTGGTGAGCATCGCCGACGAGCCGTGGACCCCGCTCACCGAGCGGATGAGCGACGTCTTTCCCTCGGTGCTCTCGGGCGCGTACACCTCGACGCGGCGTTGAGTATTCTCGCGCCACCGTGGCGCACCTCGGTGGGGGAGTGAAAGACCTGCAGACGCTCTTGCGCACCATGCAGCCCTCGCTGCTCGAGGGCTCGTGGGCGTTCGTCACCGTGCCGAACGGCAAGCCGGTGCCGCCCGGCCTCAACCCGCTCATGACGTACCGGGAGGTCGAGGGCCTCACCATGCTCCTCGACGAGAAGGACCTCGCGAAGAGCAACCTCCCGCACGCGTTCTTCTGCCGCGGCATCTCGCTCAACGTGAACTCGTCGCTCTACGCGGTGGGCTTCCTCGCCGCGGTGTCCGACGTGCTGGCGAAGGCCGCGATGAGCATCAACATCGTGTCGGCCTTCCACCGCGACTACCTCTTCGTGCCCACCGGCCGCGCCGAGGAGGCCGTGGAGCTCCTCAAGAAGCTCGCCGCCGGCAACGGCGCCACGAAGCGCTGAGCGGCGGCGGTTCCATTGCCGCGCGAACGGAACGGACTACACTTCGGGCTCCGTGGTCCTCACACTCGCCCTCGCCGCGCTGCTCTCGGCCACGCCCGCCGAGAAGAAGGAAGCCGCCACGCACTACCAGCGCGGCATCAGCCTCTACAAAGAGGCGAACTACTCCGCGGCGCTCTCGGAGTTCAAAGCCGCCTGGCAGGCGCTGCCGAGCTGGGAGGTGCTGTTCAACATCGGCCTCTGCCAGCGCCGCCTCTTCCAGTACGGCCCGGCCATCAAGAGCTTCGACCGCTACCTCGCGGAGGGCGGGGCGAAGGTGCCGGCCGATCGCCGCGCCGCGGTCGACCAGGAGCTGCAGCAGATCCGCGCGCTCACCGCGACGGTGGCCATCATCGTCAAGGGCGAGCGGGCGAAGGTGCTCATCGACGGCGAGCCGGTCGGTGAGACGCCGCTGAGCGAGCTGGTGCTGCTGGGCCCGGGCAAGCACCTGGTGCGGGCGGAGCGCGACGGCTGCGCGCCCGACGAGAAGAGCATCGAGGTGGTGTCGGGGCAGGCGCAGGCGGTGGAGCTCGACCCGAAGTCGCTCACCGCCCCCGCGCGCGTCACCGTGGAGTGCGCGCCCGCCGGGGCGCTGGTGAGCGTCGACGCCGACGCCGAGCGGCGCTGCCCCTTCGAGCGCGAGCTCACGCCCGGCACGCACGAGCTGGTGGCGCGCGCCGACGGGTACGCGCAGCTCCGCACCGAGGTCATCGTGCAGCCCGCGCAGCCGCGCACCGTGCGCCTGACGCTGGTGTCGGCCGCGCCGCCCGCCAGGCCCTTCCCGGTGCTCGGCGTCTCGCTGCTCGGCGGCGGCGTGGTGCTGGGCGCGCTCGGCACCACCTTCGCGCTCCTCGCCAACGCCGCGGGGAAGGACGTCACCGCCCTCGCGTCGACGGGCGGCGCGTGGGACGCGAAGGCCATCGCCACCCAGGCCGGCGGCCGGCGCGACACGGTGCTGGGGTGGACCTTCCTCGGCCTCGGCGGCGCCGCGCTCGCGGCCGGCGTGGTGGTGCTCGTGCTGCAGCCCGGCGCACCGCCGACGAGCGGCGCGGCGCAGCTCCGCCTCGGCGTCAGCCCCACGGGAGTCTTCGCATGCGGCAGCTTCTGATTCCCCTCGCGCTCGCGGCGTCGGCCTGCTCGTTCTACGCGCCGGTCATCGGCGACTGCACCTTCAGCTGCGGCGAGCAGGGCGCGTGCCCCGATGGCTTCACCTGCCGCGGCGCGTTCTGCCGGCCGAGCTCCGGCCCCCAGGAAGACTGCGAGTGCCACGTGGGCGCGACGCGCGCCTGCGGCACCGACGAGGGCGAGTGCAGCGTGGGCACCCAGACCTGCGCGGCGAGCGGCCGCTGGGGCGAGTGCGCCGGCGCGGTCGGCCCCACCGCCGAGGTCTGCGACGGGAAGGACAACGACTGCGACGGCCTCACCGACCTCGGGCCGGTGAAGACGCTGATCGGCGACAACACCGGGCCGTACGAGGGGTACTGGCGGCTCCACGGGCACGACGCGGGCTACACCATGGTGACGCCGCTGGCGCTCGCCGACGGCGGCATGGAGGTGCGCGCGCTCCTCTTCGACCCCGAGTTCAACCCGCGCGGCCAGTCGGACGTCATCGCCGCGGGCGACTGGCGGCGCGTCGACAGCAACGCCGAGGGCAGCGTGGTGTACGTCGGCTACCGCGAAGGCGGCGACGTGCGGCTGACGCGCGTGCTGGTCGACGGCGCGCTCACCCACCTCGGCACCTTCGTCGACGCCGGCTACGACTCGCGCATGCAGGTGGGCGTCAACGCCGGCGGCGTGGTCACCGCGTGGGTGAGCACCGAGGCCTCGGCCCGCGTGGCGAAGTGGTCTCGGCAGGGCGGCCCGCCGGCGGTGCATGACCTGCCGCCGCTGCCCGAGGGCACGCTCTGGTACATCGACGCCTCGACCGACGGCCAGTACGTCATCATGGAGTCGGAGCTCGCCGACGGCGGCGTCATCGACGCGGTCCAGCACGTCGACGAGCCGACGCCGCGCACGCTCACCGCGCCCTACTGGTCGGCCGCGCGGTTCCGCACGCGCAAGAACGGCCAGCTCGCGCACCTCGACATCCTCGACCTCATGGGCGAGACGAAGGTCGTCTTCTACCGCGACTTCCTCACCCAGGCCGCCGACGGGCACATGGTGGTCGAGGAGGCCGGGCGCTGGCACGACTCCGACTTCGTGCTCGACGACGCCGACGACCTCATCGCGGCGTACGTCAACGAGCAGACGCAGCGGCTGGTGCTCGCGCGCGTCGAGGGCACCTCGTCGTCGGATCAGCAGGTGACGCGCTTCATCCTCGAGGGCGTCACCGTGCCCATCACCGCCGCGTCGGGCAACGTGCGGCTGGCGAAGGTGCCGCAGGACCCGATGTACGGGCTCACCTGGTCGACGAGGAACAAGACCTTCGCCCGGAGGTTCTGCGCGCCGTGAGCGACCGGGGGCCCCTCCCCGGCCTGACCCGGTCCGCGCTGAGCTTCGGGCCGGCGGCTACGAGGGCGTCGCGCGCGCCGCGAGCGAGCGGATGAAGGCGTTCGCCTCGCGGTCGGCGTGGCAGACGTGCTCGTTCCACCAGCACGACAGGAAGCCGAAGAGCATCGCCGGGCAGCGCTCGCGCCCGAGCAGCGCGAGCTGTCGCCGCAGCGCCTCGTGCGCCTCGCGGTGCGACGCGAGCGCCGCGAAGCCGTACAGCCGCATCAGCTCCTCCTCGGCGGCGAAGCACCGCTCGAGGTGCTCGCGGAACTCGGAGAACAGGGCGTCGGCGTCACCGTCGCCCGCCTCGAGCCTCGCGACGAGCGAGACGAGCTCCTCGTGCGTCAGGTCGACCAGCCGCGCGCGCGGCTCGGAGGCACGGCCATGGCGCGGCGCTGACGGCCGTACGGCAGGAACCTCTGTGTGGAAGGGGACCATTTCGAAGTGTGATCAGCGGCTCGAAGCCGTGCACGGCCAACCGGCCAACTGAATGACGGTGGGTCAGAGCACGTCGCCGGGGCCGCGGCCACTCGGGAGTTCGGGGGTGCGCTTCGCCCCATCGCTTGCGCGGCGCGCGGCTCGTCGCCAAGAGGGAAGCCAATGGCCTGGTTGAACTACCACCACCTCCTGTACTTCTGGACCGTTGCCCGCCTGGGCACCATCGCCGCTGCGAGCAAGGAGCTCCTGCTCAGCCAGCCGACCATCTCCACCCAGCTCAAGACGCTCGAGGAGTCGCTCGGGCAGAAGCTCTTCCAGCGGCAGGGCCGGCGGCTGGTGCTGACCGAGGTGGGCCGCACCGCGTTCCGCTACGCCGACGACATCTTCCGGCTCGGCCGCGAGCTGCAGGAGACGCTCGCCCGCGGCGGCACCGGCACCCACGTGCGCCTCACGGTGGGCGTGGTCGACGTCATCCCCAAGCTGGTCGCCGAGCGGATGCTCGAGCCGGCCTTCGAGGCGGTGCCCGAGCTGCAGCTCGAGGTCGAGGAGCTCCCGCTGCCGCAGCTCCTCGCGCGGCTCGCGGTGCACGAGCTCGACGTGGTGCTGGCCGATCAGCCCGCGCCGCCCGACGTGAAGGTGCGCGCCTTCAGCCACAAGCTGGGCCAGAGCGGCATGACCGTCTTCGGCGTCAAGCGCTACGGGCCGCTCGCCAAGCGCTTTCCCCAGTCGCTCGACGGCCAGCCGATGCTCTTCCCCAAGCCCGGCAGCGCGCTCCGCGCCGACCTCGACGCGTGGCTGCAGCGCAAGGGCGTCTCGCCCCGCATGGTGGGCGAGTTCGACGACAGCGCGCTGATGAAGGTCTTCGGCGACCGCGGCCGCGGCCTCTTCTTCGCGCCCACCGCCATCGAAGACGCGCTGCTCGAGCGCGATCACCTCCAGGTCATCGGGCGCATCGAAGACGTGCGGCAGGCCTACTACGCCATCTCCGTCGAGCGGCGCCTCAACCACCCCGCGGTCGTCGCCATCGCCGAGAAGGCGCGCGAAGACCTCCTCGGCTGAGCAGGTCGTGGATCAGCGCCGGGGCCGAAATACCGCCGTTCCGCTGCATTCGGAGGTGGCGCCGATCAGGCCCGCATGAGAGGGGTTGCGGACCTCGAATTCGAGGATCACTCTTGGGGTTCAAGCCACGGAGAGACACATGGCAAGCATGAACCAGGGCACGTTCGAAGAGGGTCGCGAGGCCCAGTTCCGCGAGATGATGGAGCGGTTCGCGGAGATCCACTCCCGGTACAAGGGCGTGCGCGGCGAGCTCCTGGCGAAGGTCCGCGACGAGCTGCTGACGCTGAAGCCGTCGAAGGCCGAGAAGAGCGACAAGGCAGAGAAGGCCGAGAAGGCCAGCGCGAAGGCCACGCCGCCCCCCGCGCCGGCCGCGCCCAGCGCCCCGGCGAAGCTGAAGGTCGTCACCTCGCCGGCCACCTCGCACATGTTGCCCTCGTGCCGCTCGTGCGGGCGCTCGATGAAGGAAGCGGGCGACGGCACGCTGGTCTGCCAGAACGGCCACGTGCGGCAGCTCGCGAGCTGAAGCGGCGAACGCGGTAGCTTGCCCGGTCATGAGCGCCCGGCGCCGTGACCCGCCTCCTCCCCGCAAGACCGTCCCTCCGCGCGAGCGCATCCTCGCGGCCGCGCTGGAGGTGTTCGCCGCGCGCGGCGTCAACGCCTCGAGCGTGCAGGACGTCGCCGACGCGGCGGGCATGAGCAAGCAGGCGCTCATGCACCACTTCCCCAGCAAGGAGCTCCTCCGCGCCGGCGTGTACGGCCTGCTCGAGGCGCTGCTGCGCGAGCAGCTCCCCGAGGCCGCCGCCGAGCTGGTCAGCCGCTCGCACGACCGCTACCGCGCGCTCCTCGAGGTGGTGCTGCGGCGCTTCACCGAGCAGCGCACCCTCGCCCGCTTCCTCGTCTTCGAGCTGCTCGAGCGCCCCGAAGACGTCGCGCGCTGGCTCCGCGAGGAGGCCGCCCCGTGGCTCGGCCTGGTGCACGGCGTCGTCGAGCAGTCGAAGGAGCGGCCCGAGGGCTTCGACTCGAGCCTCCACCTCACCGTGCTGGCCACGGTGATGCTCTCGCAGAGCGCGCTGGTGCCCCGCGACGACCCGCGCTGGCACGCGAAGTTCGAGCGCGCCCTGCTCCGCGTGCTGCTGCTGGGCAGCCACCTCGAGCCCTGAGGCCCTCCCCGCGGTCGGCTTGCCATCTGGCAAGCCACTCCTTACCATCCGGCAAGGAGACCGACCATGACCGCCACCACCGCCCACCCCGCCGCCGTCCCCACCCACGCCGCGCGCCCGCCGCCCGGGCCGAAGGGCTGGCCGCTGGTGGGCCACCTGCCCGACGTGAGGAAGCACGGGCTGCTGGGCTTCCTCGACCGCACCTGGCGCGCGTACGGCGACGTGTTCGGCGTCGACGTGGGCTTCCACTCGGTGGTCATCGCGCACCCCGAGGGCATCAAGCGGGTGCTGGCGGCGAACGCGAAGAACTACGTGAAGGGCGTGACCTACGACGGGGTGCGGCGGGTCATCGGCAACGGCGTGCTCGCGCTCGAGGGCGAGGCCTGGAAGAAGCGGCGCACCCTCATTCAGCCGGCGTTCCACCGGGCGGCGCTGGGCAAGCTGACCCAGGCGATGGTCGACAGCGGGGCGCGGCACTTCGACCGGCTGCGGCAGCAGCACGGCGCGCAGCCCTTCACCGTCGACGCCCACCGCGACATGGTGGAGCTGACGCTCGACGTGGTGGTCAACGCGCTCTTCGGCCGCGAGCTGCTGAGCGAGGCGTCGAACCTGTCGTACGAGGCGCTGGGCGCGGCGCTCGAGCTGGTGGGCGAGCAGAGCAACGGCGTGGTGCTGCCGAAGTGGGTGCCGACGCCGGGCAACCTCAAGTTCCAGCGCACGATGAAGGAGGTCGAGGGCGCGGTGTTCCGCGTCATCGCCGCGGGGCGCAAGCGCGACGGCACCGACGGCACGCTGCTCTCGATGCTGCTCGGCAGCCGCGACGCCGAGACGAACCAGCCGCTGACCGACACCGAGGTGCGCGACGAGGTGTTCACCATGTTCGTCGCCGGCCACGAGACGACCGCGCTCACGCTGACGTGGCTCTTCACGCTGCTCGACGGGCGCCGCGACGTGCTCGACGCGATGCGCGAGGAGGTCGACCGCGTGCTGGGCGATCGCGACCCGACCTTCGAAGACGTGCCGAAGCTGCTCTTCCTGCGGCAGGTGGTCGACGAGACGCTGCGGCTGCGCGGGCCGGTGGCGATGGTGGCGCGCAACGTGGTGGCCGACGACGAGGTGATGGGCTTCCAGGTGAAGAAGGGCGACGTGGTGATGCCCTTCTTCCACGGGCTGCACCGCCACCCCGACTTCTGGGACGAGCCCGAGAAGTTCGACCCCACGCGCTTCTCGCCGGAGCGCAGCCAGAAGCGGAACCCGTGGAGCTACCTGCCCTTCTCGGGCGGACAGCGGCAGTGCATCGGGAACACCTTCTCGCTGGTGGAGAGCGTGGTGCTGCTCGCGCAGCTGCTGCGCCGCTTCGAGGTGGAGGTCGCCCCCGGCCAGGACCAGGTGAAGCAGGTGGCCATCGTCACCGTGCGGCCGGATCGCCCGGTGCATGTCACCCTGCGCGCGCGCCGCTGAGCTGCTCGCTTCAGAGCAGCTCAGCCTGCAGCCCCCACGGGGGTGAGGCGTTCGTCATGTACCCCGCGACGCAGCGGAGCTCGATGCGGTTGAAGGTGCGCTCCGGCTTCTTCGCGGTCCACCAGTAGGTGCCGGGCCTCGCCCCGGCCACCATCGCGCCGCCGTCCGTCGTCGTCGCGCGCAGCCCCACGGCCGGAATGGTCTGGGCGTTGTAGTAGGTGATGCCCTTGCTCCCGACGGGGGCGGGCTCGACGGTCACCACCGCCTCGGGCTCTCCAGGCGCGAAGACGTCCCAGCGATGGTCGGTGACGGCGGCGACGGTGGTGACCATGTGACAGCGCTCCCCGTCGTGCACGTCGGCGCCGACCGTGAGGCCCACCAGCTCCGCGACGCGCCAGGTGACGATCTGAAACGTGAGGTCTTCGACGTCGGCCTCGCCGATGGTCAGCGTCGCGGTGAGCGTCGGGAAGAAGCGCGGGTCCTTCAGCCCGAGCGTCACCTTGTTCCCCTCCGCGAAGCCGTCGAGGTGAAAGCGCCCGTCGGCGCCGACCGTCACGCGGTGCTCGGGTTGCTCGAACACGAAGACCTCCGCGCCGTCGCCGGAGATCTCCGTGATGTCTCCCACCGTCGGCATGTCGAAGAACGACGCCTTGCCACCGATGGCGTGGACCGGCGTGACGACCGGAGCGGGACCGCAGGCGACGAACGCGACGGCAGCCAGGGCGAGTCGGTGCATGCGCCGCGTCTAGCAGGCCTCTTCCTGCTTCAAGGCGATTCGAGATGCGCCCGTGAGACCGCGGTCAGACCGGGGGTATCAACCCGGCGTGACCTCGCCCCTGCTGCCCCCGACCGCGCGCCCGACGTCACTTCGCCGGCAGGAGGTCTCCGGTGATCTGAAAGCCCGCGCCGATGAGCGGCAGCGCGGCGGAGCTCTCGGCCCCCGCGCGGTAGCGGTGCTTCACCCACCACTGCACGGCGACGAAGACGGTCGGGGCGTTGAGGCGGGCGCCTTCCTGGGTGAAGAAGGTGTACGCGGCGAAGGGCCCGACGCGGTGGGTGTCGTTGGCCGGCTCCGCGCCGAGGAGCGGGTCGTCATGCCGCGCCGGCTCGTAGAGCGGCACCGTCGCGGTGTAGCGCGCGCCGATGATGAGCTTGCCGTCGGGCGTCTGGTAGCCGAGCTCGGCGTCGTCGATGAAGAACCAGCCCCGGTTGGGCGCCAGCACGTCGAAGGTGCCGTCGTAGAAGACGCGATCGCCGTCGTGCAGCCGCTGGCTCTCGTAGATCAGCCGCGCGCTGTTGCGCGCCACCAGCGACCACACCTTCGCCTGGAGCGTCGCCGAGAGCATCGCGTCCCAGCCGTTGGTGACGAGGCGGTGGTCGGCGTTCGCGCGCAGCGTCGACTCCGAGTACTCGGCCTGCGCGCCGGGGAAGCCCTGCAGGTTGTTGAAGGTGCCGAAGAACTGCACGAAGCGCACGGTCGCCGCGAGCGAGAGCACCGTCGCCGGGTTCAGCTCGAGCACCGGCCCCACGCGGAGGTTCGCCGGCGTCACGTTCAGCGCCACGCCGAGGCTCACGAAGTTGTCGCGCAGCGCCCTGGACGCGTGCTCGTACAGCCGCAGGCGCCACGCGACGCGGCCGTCGTACACCAGCCCCAGCGGGTTGTAGCGGACCAGCAGCGCATGGCGGTGGACCAGCCGGTGGAGCGGGGTCGACTCCGTCTGCTGCTCCTGCTGGGCGTGGGCGAGCGCGCCGTGGAGCACCACCGCCCACACCAGACAGCGCTTCATCACCACGGCGAACACTGCATAAGCTCTACTGCGCACGACCATTCCCTCATCTTCGCATCGGACGCCCCGTCGTGACTCCAGAGTCCTCTCCTTCGACGCGCCCTGCGCCGCATCACTGGGCGGTCTGGCTCTTCTCGGCGCTGCCCTTCCTCCCGCTGCTGCTGGTCATCGTCTCGTATCGGGGGCCGCTGTCGCAGCCGGGGGTGATGCGGCTCGCCGGCGAGTGGTCGGCGGCGCCGGCAGACAGCGTGGCGCCCTTCTCGCCGTCGACCGAGGGGTGGAAGGAGATTCATCTGCCCGGCGCGTTCTCGGTGCAGGGGGTGGCCAGCTCGCACCTCTGGCTGCGGCGGAGCTTCGTGGCCCAGCCGGAGCTGGTCGATCAGGACTCGACCTTCATCGTGGGCAACGTGCGCGGCGCCGCGCTCAAGGTGTACGTCAACGGCGAGCTGGTGGGCGCGCGCGGCGAGCCGAACCGCGAGTTCATGGGCTACTCCGACGGCTCGGAGGCCATCTTCGTGCCCGGGCGGCTGGTGCACGCGGGCCGCAACGACCTCGCGCTGGAGCTCTTCAACTTCCCCTCGGGGCGCGACGGCATCACCGACGCGCGGCTGCTCTTCGGCCGGCGCGACGTGCTCACGCCGTGGCACTTCAATGATCAGCAGATCCGCACCACCTTCGAGCAGGGCTCGCTGGTGCTCATCTTCTTCCTCTCGCTGTTGATCATCGTGCTGTGGACCAGCCAGCGCGGGCGCCAGCAGGGGCGGCTGTACGCCTCGACCCTCTCGCTCTTCGGGGCGGCGGCGCTCTACCTCATGGGCAAGAGCGGCTTCCTCGCGGCGATGCTCCCCGCGACGTGGCAGCTGCGCATGGTGGGCACGGGCGCGATCCTCCTCGGCGTCTCGGTGCCGCACTTCCTGCAGCGCTACTTCTTCGCCAGCACCAACCGGCTGACGCACCTCAACACCGCGGTGGGCCTGGCGGCGGTCTCGGCGGTGGCGTTCTTCCCTCCGTACACGGTGCTGCGCATCTACAACCCGTGGCTGCTCGGCGTGGTGGCGACGTCGATCGGCATGGCCACCCTCGCGCTCATCCGCCGCAGCGGCCGGTACGCGCCGCTCGCCGCGTCGGCCTGCTACCTCATCGCCGCGGCGGCCCTCAGCGACCTGCTGGGCGACCTCGACCTCATCTACGCGCCGCGGCTCTTCACCTTCACCGTGGCGAACATGGCCATCATGGCGGGCGCGGTGGTGGTGGCGGAGTTCCTCCAGCTCGCGCGCGAGAACGCCACGCTGTCGGGCTCGCTGCAGGTGCGCAACGAGGAGCTGGCCGAGGCGCTGCTACGCGCGCAGGAGGCCTCGCGGGTGAAGAGCGAGTTCCTCGCCAACACCTCGCACGAGCTGCGCACGCCGCTCAACGCCATCATCAACATTCCCCAGGGGCTGGTGGAGCAGCTCGAGCAGCCGGCGCGGCTGCGCTGCGAGGCGTGCGGCGCGACCTTCGAGCTCGACGCCGGCGAGGAGCCGCGCGGCGGCCCGTGCCCCGACTGCCAGGCGCCGCTGCAGGTCGACGATCGCGGGCGCGCGGTGCTCGCCGCGGCCGAGACGAGCCGGCTGCTCAAGTCGGTGGTGCGCAGCGGCAACCACCTCCTCTCGGTGGTGAACGACATCCTCGACTACTCGAAGCTCGAGGCGGGCCGGGTGGTGCTCCACCGCGACGTGGTGGCGCCCCGCGAGCTGGTCGACGCGGTGATGCAGTCGATGGAGCCGGTCGCGGTGAAGGCGGGCGTGAAGCTGCTCGTCGAGGGCGGCTGCGGCCCCGAGGTGCGGCTGGAGGCCGACCGCGTGAAGCTGCACCAGGTGCTGCTCAACCTCGTGGCCAACGCCATCAAGTTCTCCGACGGGCGCGGTCAGGTGACCATCACCACCCAGGCGACCGACGGCGAGGTGCGCTTCGCGGTGAAGGACCAGGGCATCGGCATCAGCCCCGAGCACCAGAGCCTCATCTTCGAGGGCTTCCGGCAGGTGGAAGGCGGGAACACCCGGCGCTTCGGCGGCACGGGCCTCGGCCTCGCCATCTCGTCGCGCATCGTCACCATGCACGGCGGCACCCTGCGCGTCGACAGCGCGCTCGGGGCGGGCAGCACCTTCATCGTCACCCTGCCGCGCGCGGTGGAGCGGCCCGCGTCGACCCCGGGCGAGCGGCTCATCGCGGTGGTCGACGACGAGCGGGCGGCGGTCGACGCGGCGCAGAGCGCGCTGGCCTCGCTCGGGCTGCGGGTGGTGGGCGTGCCCGAGAGCCGCGGCGCGGTGACGCGGCTGCGCGAGCTCAAGCCGCAGCTGGTGCTGCTCGACGTGATGCTCCCCGAGCTCAGCGGCGTCGACGTGCTGCGAGACCTGCGCGCCGACCCCGAGCTGCGCGACGTGCCCGTGCTGGTGACCAGCGCGCTGGCCGACAACGACGCCGTCGCGCGCGAGCTCGGCGCCCCCTTCATCGCCAAGCCGTGGAACGCCGCGGACCTGGCGAAGCTCATCACTTCCCTGCTGGAGAAGCCCCATGCGTCGCGTTGACTCCTCTGCCCCGCTCCCGCTCGTGCTGTACGTCGAGGACGACCCGACGAACTGGGAGGTGACGGAGCTGCGGCTCCGCCCGCGCTTCCGCATGCTGTGGGCGCGCACCGACCTCGAGGCGTGCGCGCTCGCGCGCCAGCACGCGAAGGAGCTGCACGCGGTGCTGATGGACATCCAGCTCCAGGGCTCGACGCTCGACGGCATCGCGCTGACGCGGCTGCTCCGCGGCAAGCCGGTCGAGCCGCTGCCCGACTACGCGCGCCAGCTGCCGCGGCTCGAGTGCCCCATCTTCTTCGTCACCGCCTTCGGCACGCTGCACGACCCCGAGGCGCTGCGCGAGGCGGGCGGCGACTCGCACGTGCCCAAGCCGGTCGACTTCGTGAAGCTCTCACTGCTGCTGGCGCAGGCCAACATGCGGCGCGCGCTGATGACCCTCTCGGGGAGCTGAACGGCCGGCGCCGAGGGAGTAGCGTCGGCGCACCATGACCAAGCCGATCGCCCTCACCGATGCGCAGTTCAAGGCCGAAGTGCTCGACGCGAAGGAGCCGGTGCTCGTCGACTTCTGGGCCACGTGGTGCGCGCCCTGCATCGCGATGGAGCCCGCGCTCGGTGAGCTCGCCACCGCGCACGCGGGGAAGCTCAAGGTGGTGAAGATCAACATCGAAGAGCACCAGCAGGCGGCGCAGCAGTTCGGCGTGCGCGCGCTGCCGAACTTCCTGCTCTTCAAGGGCGGCAAGGTGGTCGGGCAGATCGCCGGCTCGGTCTCGAAGCAGAAGCTCGGCGAGGCCGTGCAGAAGGTGCTCTGAGCGTCGCCCGGCGCGCGCACCGGAGCTCGGCGGAACGAAGCGGAGGCGCCGCGCGTCTTCGCAGACCCGCTCTGAACTCAGGAATAAGGTGCCGCCGTGCTCGCGACCCTCGCCTTGACCGCCCTCGTCGTCGCCGCGCCCCCGAAGCCCGAGAGCCTCCCCGCCTCACTCCGCGAGTGGGTGCCGTGGGTGCTCCACGACGAGCGCGACGCGCTGTGCCCCTTCCTCAACGGCTCGCAGACGCACGCCTGCGCGTGGCCCGGCCGGCTGACGCTGACGCTCGACGAGCGCGGCGGCCGCTTCTCGCAGGGCTTCAGGGTCTTCGGCCGCGACGCGTGGCTGCCGCTGCCCGGTGAGGCGAAGCGCTGGCCGCAGCGGGTGCAGGTCGACGGCCGGCCCGCGGTGGTCATCTCCGGCGACGCGATGCGGCCGGCGGTGCTGCTCCCGGCCGGCGAGCACACGGTGAGCGGCGACTTCGAGTGGGACGCGCTGCCCGAGGCGCTCGTCATTCCACCCGACACCGGGCTGCTCTCGCTCACGGTGAAGGGCGCGGCGGTGAGCATCCCCAACCGCGACGCCGAGGGCCGCGTGTTCCTCCAGCGCGAGTCGACCGCGCAGGAGGAGACCGACCGCGTGGAGCTCGACGTGCACCGTCTGGTCGTCGACGACATCCCGCTCCAGCTCGTCACGCAGCTCACGCTCAAGGTGTCGGGTCGCAGCCGCGAGGTGGTGCTGGGCCGCGCGCTGCCCGAGGGCTTCGTGCCGATGGCGCTCTCGTCGGGGCTGCCGGTGCGCGTCGAGGGTGACGGCCACCTCCGCCTGCAGGTGCGCCCCGGGACGTGGACGGTGGAGCTCGCGGCGCGCGGCGAAGGCCCGCTCGACGCGCTGAGGCGCCCCGACCCGCAGGGCACGTGGCTCGAGGGCGACGAGGTGTGGTGCTTCGACGCGCGGCCGTCGCTGCGGCAGGTGCTGGTGGAGAACGTCAACGCCGTCGACCCCGCGCAGACCACGCTCCCGGCCGAGTGGCGCGGCTACCCGGCGTACGCCATGGGCCCGAAGGACGTCTTCACCCTCACCCAGCGCCGCCGCGGCGACGCCGAGCCGGCGCCTGACGTGCTCGAGCTGGTGCGCACGCTGTGGCTCGACTTCGACGGCGCGGGCTTCACCGCGAGCGACCGCATCAACGGGCAGCTCCACCGCGCGTGGCGCCTCGACGTGCAGCCGGGCACCGAGCTGGGGCGGGTGGTCACCGGCGGCGCCGACCAGAGCATCACCCGCCTCGACGCGAAGAGCCGGGCAGGCGTCGAGCTGCGCGAGGGCGCGCTGGCGCTCGAGGCCGACTCGCGGCTCACCGGCGGCATCCAGCGCATCTCTGCCGTCTCGTGGGACGCGGACTTCAACTCGGTGCGCACCACGCTGCAGCTCCCTCCGGGTTGGCGGCTGATCAGCGCGAGCGGCGCGGATCAGGTGCCCGGCACGTGGGTCGACGAGTGGACGCTGTTCGACCTCTTCCTGGTGCTGATCATCGCGGTGGCGGTGGCGCGGCTGTTCGGCCTGCGCTGGGGCGTGCTGGCGGGCGTGGCGCTGGCGCTCGCGTGGCAGGAAGACGACGTGCCGCGCTTCGCGTGGCTGGTGGTGCTGGTGCTCGAGGGGCTGTACCGCGTGCTGCCGAAGAGCTGGCTCAAGACGCTCTTCCAGGCGGGCCGCGTCGCCGCGTGGGCGGCGCTGGTGGTGCTCACCCTGATGTTCTCGGTGCAGCACGTGCGCGAGGGCATGTACCCGGCGCTCGGCCAGGAGCGGCAGCTCGGCGGCGTGAAGTCGTACGACGAGTACAACAACGACAACCTCGCGCAGTACCAGCGCAGCGCGCAGGGCTGGGAACAGGACGGCCGCTTCGATCAGGGCGACGAGGGCGTGCTCGGCGGCCTCAACCTGCCCTCGGTCTCGCGGCAGCAGCTGGTGAAGAAGGAGCCGGCCCAGAAGGAGCAGTCGGGCAAGAAGCGCAGCTTCAACGTGCGCGACTACGACAAGAACGCGACGGTGCAGACCGGCCCGGGGCTCCCGCGCTGGGAATGGCGCGCGGTGCAGGTGAAGTTCTCCGGGCCGGTGCAGCGTGACCAGCAGCTCTCGTTCCTCTTCTTCGGGCCGATGGCGAACCTGGTGCTGGCCTTCGTGCGCGTGGCGCTGCTCGCGCTGCTGGTGCTGGTGGTGCTGGGCTTCCCCGGCGGCTTCTGGCCCGCGGCGCTCAAGAAGACGGTGAAGGTCGCGCCCGTCGCCGCGCTGCTCGTGCTGTTGCTCGGCCTGCCGGCCCTCGCGCAGGAAGACGCGGTGAAGGGCGCGCCGACGCCGCAGCTCCTCGAGCAGCTCCGCGCGCGCATGCTGGAGAAGCCCGACTGCGCCCCGTCGTGCGCGGCGATTCCCCGGCTGCAGCTCGAGGCAACGCCGAAGGCGCTGCGCGTGCGGCTCGAGGTGTTGAGCGGCGCAGAGACGGCGGTGCCGCTGCCCGGCAGCGCGACGCAGTGGACGCCCGAGACGGTGCTGCTCGACGGCAAGGCGACCAGCGCGCTGCGGCGCCAGCCCGACGGCACGCTGTGGCTCGCGGTGGGCGAGGGCGCGCACCAGGTGCAGCTCGAGGGGACGCTCCCGCCGCGCGACACGGTGCAGCTCGCGCTGCCGCTGCGCGCGTACCGCGTGGAGGCGAAGCTCGACGGGTGGACGCTCGACGGCCTGCACGAGGACGGCGTGGCCGACGAGAACCTCCAGCTCTCGCGCAAGGCGACCAACGAGAAGGGCCAGGGCGCGGCGCTGCAGGTGGGCACGCTGCCGCCCTTCGTGCGCGTGCAGCGCACGCTGGTGCTCGGCCTGCAGTGGACGGTGGAGACCACCGTGGAGCGCGTGACGCCCGTCGGCAACGCGGTGGTGCTCGAGGTGCCGCTGCTCGCCGGCGAGTCGGTGACGTCGAGCGACGTGCGCGTGCAGGGCGGCAAGGCGCTGGTGAACATGCCGCCGCAGGAGACGCAGGTCTCGTGGAGCTCGGTGCTCGAGGCGAAGGCCCCGCTGGAGCTCACCGCGCCGACCGGGCTGCCGTGGGTCGAGGTGTGGCGGCTCGACGTGAGCCCGGTGTGGCACGTGACGCCGAGCGGCATTCCCGTGGTGCACCAGCAGGACGCGAGCGGCGTGCGCCTGCCGGAGTGGCGGCCGTGGCCGGGCGAGAAGGTGACCATCGACGTGACGCGGCCCGAGGCGCTGCCGGGGCAGACGCTCACCGTCGACCAGAGCTCGCTGTCGGTGACGCCGGGCGCGCGCGCGACCGACGTGACGTTCCGCGCGAACCTCCGCAGCTCGCGCGGCGGCCTGCACACCTTCACCCTCCCCGAGGGCGCGACGCTGCAGAACGTGACCCTCAACGGCGCGCAGCAGCCCATCCGCCAGGAGGCGCGGCGGGTGGCGATTCCCCTGGTGCCGGGCTCGCAGTCGCTGGTGCTCACCTGGCGCGAGCCGGGCGCGATGGCCTTCGCGTGGAAGACGCCGGCGCTCGAGCTGGGCACGCCGACGGTGAACGCCGACCTCGAGGTGCACGTGCCGCGCGACCGCTGGGTGCTCTTCGTGCGCGGCCCGGGGCTGGGGCCGGCGGTGTTGTTCTGGAGCTTCCTGCTGGTGCTCCTCGTGGTGTCCGTCGGGCTGGGGCGCACCCAGTACACGCCGCTGAGCACGGTGAAGTGGGTGCTGCTCGCGCTCGGGCTCTCGCAGGTACCCATCCCCGCCATCGCGTTCGTGTTCGCGTGGCTGCTGGCGCTCGGCTGGCGCGAGAAGTCGGACAACCTCACGCGCGGCTGGTTCAACCTGCGGCAGCTCGCGCTGGTGGGCGCGACGGGCGTGGCGCTGATCATCCTCGGCGCGTCGGTGTACGCGGGGCTCCTCGGTCAGCCCGAGATGCAGGTGCGCGGCAACGGCTCGTACGCGTCGCTGCTGCGCTGGTTCCTCGACCGCACCGACGTGGCCTTCCCCCGGGCGACGGTCGTCTCGGTGCCGATGCTCGTGTACCGCGGCGCGATGCTCGCCTGGAGCCTGTGGATGGCGCTGTCGCTGCTCTCGTGGCTCAAGTGGGGATGGAAGGCGTTCGCGAGCGGCGGGTTGTGGAAGTCCGCGCCGGCCGCGGCGAAGACACCTCCGCCTGCTGTGCCCTGAGCAACGGCCAGTGGCGCGACAGCGTTCAGGAGTATGGTGACTTCATGTTGACGTCGGTCTCACTGAAGAACGTGCGCAGCTGGGAGGACGCCGAGATCCCACTCTCGCCGTTGACGGTGCTCGTCGGCCCGAACGCGTGCGGGAAGACGACCGTCCTCGAGGCACTCCAGTTCATCGCAAGAATGACGAGCACCGCGCACCGCTGGGGTGGGATGTCTCCGGGCTCCCATGAGCGCCTGCTGCGGCGTGGGGCCACACGGCTAGAGATCGCCACCAGAGGAGAGGTCGAGCTCGCGCTTGGAGTCGAGAAGGAGACGATCACTTTGGACGGGCTCGCGCCAGCGCGCTTTTCCTTCGTTCATGCCGAAAGCCGCGACCGCTTGACCGGGCTCGGGGGCAACGACTCGCTGTTCGAGCGATTCAGCTTTCTTCGACTGCTCAGACTCGAAGGCTCGAGGCTCGCCGCGCCGAGCTACAGCGATGAACCGGTCCCTCGGGTGCAGGAGGACGGGACACATCTGGCAACCGTCCTCGCATACCTCAAGCAGGAGGCGCCGATGGTCTTCCGGAAGATCGAAGACGGTCTGCGCCGCATCGTTCCCCGACTCGAAGCGATCCGGGCTCCGAGAACGAAGGTCGTTCGCGATGAAGTGCGAACCGTCATCATCGATGGCACAGCGACGTCACTCCGCGAGCCACGCACGTACATCGGCAATGAGCTCCTCTTCGACATGGAAGGCGCACCCGGAATCGCTGCTGATCAGGCCGGAGAAGGAACGTTGCTTGCGCTCGGACTTCTGAGTGCTCTTGGTGGCATCGATTCGCCCTCGATCGCACTCCTCGACGACATCGACATGCGTCTCCACCCCCGCGCACAGGGAGAGCTCGTCGCGATCATTCGGGCAATCCTGGCGTCGGGGACGACGACGCAGTTCATCGGGACGACGCACTCACCGTTCTTCCTGCAGCACCTTCAGCCGCATGAAGTCGTCGTCGTCGATCTGACTGGCAATCGCTCTGTGGCGCGTCGACTGGATGAGCACCCCGACTACGAGCGATGGAAGGACGCGATGGGCGTCGGAGAGTTCTGGTCCTGGGCGGGAGAGGCATGGACAAGCAGGTAGGCGCACGCCGCTTCGGCTCCCTCGGCGAGGGGCCATTCGATCATCGACTCGGCCGTGACCTCTTCGATCGGGTCACGGAGGAAACCATCGACTGGACGTCGGGCCAACTCGATGCGCTCCGGACGTGGATCCACGAGCTCCGCTGGAATTCTCCGCGAGATCCGGTCAGCGGCTTCAAGATGGGGAAGTTCGATGGCCTTCCTCGAGATCGTGACGCCTACAGCACGGTCCAGTACCTCTCGCAGTTCGAAGCGCGAGGATGCGAGTTCGTCCTGATACTTCGTGACGAGGACGGAGACCCAGCGCGCGAGCAGTCGATCCGGACTGGAGTCGACGAGTTCTCGTCCAGGTTCAGGTCCCCGCTGAGAGTGCTGGTTGGATGTCCGCGGTTCGAGGGTGAGTCCTGGGTGCTGAGCGGCTTCGTCGCACGCGACGGCGCAGAGAGCCAGCGCGTCGCCGAGGAGAAGACGAGGCTCGGGCTCGATCCGACCCTCGAGCCCGAGCGGCTGACGGCAAAGAAGGACCACGAGCTCCGGAGCGCGAAGCGCGTGCTGGCGAGTCTCTGCAACGGAGACCACAAGCGCACCGAAGACTGTTGGCGCGAGACCCCTCTCGACGTGCTCCGCGAGCGCGGCGCCAGCAACGGACTTGCGAACTTCCTCGCCGATGCGGCGAGGATCGCTCGGCACGTCTACGACCATTGAGATGGTGTCGTGACTCAGTGGAGGACGCTCGGGCGCTTTCGCTCGAGCTGCCACTCGGTCAGGTCTTCGTTCGGCGCCGCGCGCGCGCCGCTCTGGCGCAGCGGCGTCACCGGCACGCCGGCCCAGCGCTCGAGCGTCGCGTTGGCCTCGGCCTGCTGCGCCTCGGGGAGCAGGAAGATGGCCGCGCCGTGGTTCCCGCCCGGCACGAAGTACTTGAACGAGTCGCGCGCCGCGCCGAGCTCGAAGGCGCCCGCACTCCACGGGTCGTTCTCGCCGTAGATGAACATCAGCCGCTCGCCGAACAGCGCCACCCACGCCTGCACCTGCGGCATCGCCGCCGCGTCGAAGCGCGCCACCGGCCACGGCGTGTAGTTCTGCACGCGGTACGTGCCCGGGAACTGGAGCTGTCCGCGGAGGTGGAGCTCGAGCGGCCCGTAGCTCCCGAGCTGCGCGGCCGACTGGTAGTAGTACGCGCCGAACGCCTCGAGCGCCTGGTCGCTCGCGAGGTCGGCGGGCCCGACGATGCCGTCCATCGCCGCCTGCAGCTCGTCCGCCGTCGCCGTCGCCGCGGGGAGCTGCAGGCAGGTCTCTTCGTCGAGGTACTGCCAAAGCGCGAAGCGGAGCTCCTGCACCGCGTGCTCGAACGCCACCGGCACGCCGCCGACGCGCGTGTACGTCAGGCCGAAGTCGAGCGCCTGCTGCTCGTACCGCGCGACGAGCTCGGCCCGGTTCGCGAGGAGCGCGCGCTGGAACGTGATGAGCTGCTGGCGACAGGTCGCGCTCCCGACGCGCTCGAGGAAGAGCGGGTAGCGCGGGTCGTTGGTGCCGTACGTCTGCGGCGCCACGTACGCCACCGTCGCGTACACGTCGTTGGGGAAGTAGCGGCGGTGGAAGATGGACGTCATCCCGCCCTTGCTCGCGCCGGTCGACAGCCAGCGCGCCGGGTAGACGGGCTTGAGCAGCTCGACGACGCGGTGATGGTCCCACGCGGCCTGGCGAATGGTGAGGTAGCGCGGATCAGTCGGCGTCGGGGTCGAACCCTCGAAGTAGCGGTGCTCGACGATGAGCACGTTCGCCGAGAGCGTAAAGGAGAGCTCGTTGTCGCGCGGTCGAGGTGAGAACAGGCCGTACCCCGTCGACGCCAGCACCATCGGCTGCGCGACGTCGCGGTGCAGCAGCAGCGCCCGCTGCGTGAAGCGCGGGCTCGACGGGTTGAAGTGGTCGACCGGCTGGGAGATCTCCAGCAGGAAGCCGCGGGTGCCCGGCTTCGACGCCACCTCCGTCACCGTGACGCCCGGCAACGCCTGGAGCTGCGTGAGCAGCGGATCGCTCAACGCCTCCTGGCGCGCGGCGACCGTGGTCGTCGTCTCGAGGGGACCACAGCCAACCAATGCCAGCACCACCCACAACGCAGCCCTGCGCATGAACGCCTCCCTGAAATGCGGTTGAACGACACCTCACCGACACGACGTAGCGTGATTCGGTGCACGAGATGCCGCGAAGCCGTGCCGGGTTTCAGGGAGGCGGAGCTTCAGCGACACCTCGGGAGGACGCACCGTCCCTGCGCGCAGATGAGCCCGAACACGCAGTCGCGCTGCTCGACGCACGGCTCGTCGAGATCGACGCGCAGCCCGCAGCGACCGCCACGCAGACAGTCGAGCTCGCCCTCGCAGTCCATGAACGAGCCGCACGCCGCGCCGACGCCGCCGAGCGTTCGACAGACGCCGCGCAGGTCTGGCAGGTCCAATCGTCACCGCCGCAGTCGAGCTCGAAGGTGCACTCGGTGCCAGACATCAGGCCGCACGCCACGGCCTGGCCGCACACCACGGCCGGCAGGAGCGACTCCGCGAAGGCCTGCGCGCGCGACGCAGGTCTCACCACACGAGCGCCGATGTAGTTGCCGCGCTGCGGAGTGAATTCGTCGAACGAGTTGGCACAGTGCGCCCGCTTTTCAACCCTGGGGGCACTCAAATGACTCGTTTGTGGACGAAGTTGCTGGTCGGAGTCTGTGTGTTGGGTTCGACGTCTGCGCTGGCCATCTCGACGCTCAATCAATTCCAGAGCGTGACGGTCGCGCCGCAGTCAGGGGGCTCGGGCAAGCCGACCTGGCGTCACGCGGTGTATGGCGATTCCATCTTCGCGGGCTACGTGGCGGGCGGCGGGCTCTTCGGGCTCCCCGGCCAGACGCGGCGCAACGCGGCCTACGTCGAGTCGGAGTACCTGGCGAACAAGTGGAACGTGAACATCGACCACCAGGGCCGCTGCGTCTCGGGCGCGGTCGCGAGCCAGATCTTCTCTCGCATGCAGACCGACGTCAGCTACATGCAGGCGTCGAACACCCGCATCGTCTCGTTCGAGATGTGTGGCAATGACTTCCTGCAGGCGCGCAGCACGTTCCGCGGCGCGTCCGGCTGCGACGAGACCGTCATCCAGAACGCGCTCACCACCTGCAAGAGCTACATGGCGCAGGCGATGGACTACATCAACTCGAAGGCCCCGGCCGGCACGGTGAAGATGGTGATGAACATCTACTACCCGGGCTTCGACGCGGATCGCACCACCACCAAGTCGGGCTGCGGCGGCCGCACCAACATGGACGTGTTCCTGCCCTACCTCGCGAAGAGCAACTGGGCGGCGTGCGACCTCGCGCGGCAGAAGGGCTTCCTGTGCGGTGACTCGTTCGCCGACTTCATGGCGGCGGACTACGACCGCAACGGCGACGGCACCATCGACTCGCAGGCGCTGCGCTACGTGCCCGGCGAGAGCGAGAGCAGCTACGTCACGCGCATCAGCCAGACGCTCAAGGGCACGCTGGTCGACTCGAACGGCAAGCTGCTCAGCGCGAGCACCAGCGTCGACTACTTGCAGAAGGACGACACGCACCCCACGTACACCACGACCAACTTCAGCGCCGCGGACACCTGGGGCCACAACCGCGCCGGCGCCTCGCTCGCGCGCAACAACAGCTCGTTCTGATCAGCCCCGCGTGAGCAGCAGCCCGAGCGGCGCGGCGACCCACGCCACCTGTGCGATGCGCAGGGCGAGCGTCGCCGCGCCCGTTCGTGGTCGGGTCTGGAGCGCCAGCAACGCCCAGGTCAGGTGCACGACGCACGCGAGCGCCGCCCACCACACCGCCGCGGAGATGCCCACCGCGAGGCTCGTCTTCACCAGCGAGCGCAGCCACGCCCCGAAGCCCGCCGCCGCCCACTCGCCGGTGGGACTGCCGAAGCCAATCGACTGCTGGAGCAGGAAGATGGGAATGCTCAACACCACCACCGCCAGCCCGCTCGAGAGCACCTCGACCAGCGGCGCGCGGAGGCCGAGCGACACCACGAGGCCGCGGTACCGGCGCCACCAGGTGTCCTGCGGGAGCGAGCTCACGTCGAACAGGCGCGGCCACAGCACCAGGCGGCGCAGCAGCGTCGGCGCGACCACCGCGCCAAGGAGCAGCGCGACGTCGAGGCTCGTCTGGCGGAGCGGCTCTCCTGCCGCGAGCGGGCCGACCAGCCGCGCGGCGAGCAGCACCACCCCGAGCAGCCGCACGGCAGCGAGCAGCAGATCGAGTCGTCGGAGCGTCACGGGGAGCGCGATGTGAGCACTCCCGCCCGCACAGGCAAGGACAACCAGCTGCGCCCCGCGGTGGTGATGGCTGTCTTTGCGGCCCTCGCGCTCGTCGCCCTCGTCGCGTTCTGGGCCGTCGAAGCGCCGGCTCCCGCTTCACCGCCTGCGGTCACGCAGGTCGAGCGCAGGACACCCGAGCCTCGGCGGCCGGTGCGCGCGCCCGACTTCGAGCCGGCGCCGAGCGCGGTCCCCGCAGCCGCGCCCGAAGTCGTGCCAGAGGAGGAGCCACCGCCGACCGGGCCCACCGGCATGCAGCTGTACCCGGACAACGTGAAGCCGGTGCGACGCGGCCTCGTGGTGCCGGAGGGCTTCGAGCTGCCGCCGGGGTACATGCGGCACCTCCAGGCCAACGAGGACGGCACGCTGCTCCCGCCAATCCTCACCTTTCACCCCGACTACCAGCCGCGCGACGACGCGGGCCGGCCGATTCCCATGCCGGAGGGGCGCGTGGTGCCGCCCGAGCTCGCGCCGCCGGGCATGAAGCTCGAGGTGCTGGCGGTGCCGCCGCCGGACTTCACCGACCACGGCGCGGACGGTGGCGTGTGAAGGGCATGTGGCGACCGGCGCTGTCCGCGCTGCTGCTGGGCGCCTACAGCCAGACCCTGCTCGGCGTCGCGCCGCTGGGCTTCGTCTCGCTCGTGCCGTGGCTGCTCACCCTCGACGACGAGCCGAAGCGCGCGCGCGCGCTGCTGGCGACCTGGCTCACGACGTGCGGCTTCGTGGTGCTCGCGTTCCCGTGGCTGGTGACGGCGGCGAACGTCTACGCGCAGCTCCCGCGGTGGGCCGGGTGGCTGCTGCTGGTGGTGCTCGCGCCGCTGCTCGAGCCGCAGCTCCTCGTGGCGGCGCTCGTGCGGCGGCGCTTCGGCCCGGTCGCGGCGGCGGGCGCGTGGCTGCTCACCGAGCACGCGTTCCCGAAGCTGCTGCACGACACGCTCGGGCATGGGCTCCAGCCGCTGCCGGGCCTGCGCGGGCTCGCCGCGTGGGGTGGTGTGCCGCTGCTCACCGCGCTGCTGCTCGCGAGCAACGAGCTCGTCGCGCACGCCGTGCGTCGCCGCGAGCACCGCCGGTGGCTCGTCGCCGCGCCGCTGCTGCCGTTGCTGGTGGGGTTCGTCCCGCTCCGGCAGCCGCACGAGGGGCCGGAGCTCCAGGTGGCTGCGGTGCAGCCGAGCCTCGAGCGCTACGACGTGCTGCTCGCGCGCCACGGGAGCGGCGGGCTCGTCGAGGAGATCCTCTCGACGCACGAGGCGCTGAGCGGTGAGGCCGCGCGGCGCGGCGCCGAGCTGATCATCTGGGGCGAGTCGGTCTACCCGACGACGTTCGGGCACCCGAAGAGCGAAGCGGGCGCGGAGATGGATCAGCGGATCATCGAGACGGTGCGGCGCGCGGGCCGGCCGCTGGTGTTCGGCGCGTACGACGTCGACGCCACCACGGAGTTCAACGCCGCGTTCCTCCTCGACGCCCACGGCGTCACGCGCGACGTGTATCGGAAGAGCCGACTCTTTCCCTTCGGGGAGTTCCTGCCCCTCGGCGAGTGGTGGGCGCGGCTCGGGCTCATCGAGGGCCCGGCGGGCTGGGGACGCGGTGCGGGGCCGCGCGTGCTGGCGGTGCCGATGGCGAACGGGCGCACGGTGAAGGTGCAGACGCTCATCTGCTACGAGGCCGTCTTCGAGGGCATCGTCGACGCGCAGGCGGAGCTGCTGATCAACCTCACCAACGACGGCGGCTTCGCGTCGGAGCTCCAGGCGCGTCAGCACCTCGCGGTGAGCGCGTTCCGCAGCGTGGAGAGCGGCCTGGCGCAGGTGCGCGTCGCGAACAGCGGCACCTCGGCGCTCATCGATGCCTCGGGAGAGGTCGTCAGCTCACTGCCAGTGGGCGAGCGCGCGGTGCTCACCGGCGCCGTACCGCTGCGCCGGGCGCGACAGCTCGTGCCGCTCTGGCCGTTCGCGACGCTGATGCTCGGGTTCGCCGTGGTGAGCCGAGCGCGGCGCTGACTGCGCGAAGGCGCGCGCACAGGCCCCGTCCTTCCGCAGGAATCCAACTGGCAGGCGGCTCGCAGAGCGCGGCCGCCATGTGCGGCATGGGCAACGTCTCGACTCACCTCCCGCTGTTCGACGACTTCGAGTTCGTCGACCTCTCGGCGTTCTCACCCGCCCTCGTCATCGCGAACGTGCTCGCGGCGCTGGTGCTCGGCGGTGGGCTGGCGCTCGTCGCATACGTCGCGCTGGCGGCGGTGAACCGGTTCCGAAGACGCCTCCGCCCGGCCGTCGACCCCTCGAAGCTCCCGCGGACGTTCGCGACCCTCGATGAGCCCGCGCGGTGGAGAGGCAGCGACGGCACGGTCCTTCGCTCGCATGGCCGCGCAGCGCTCGAGCGCGTCTTCGGCAGGAGCCCGTGGCGAACGCTGATGACCGAGCGCGCGCTCCTGGGGCGACGCGTGTTCGGCGTCGGCGCGGCGGAGCTCCGCCTCTGGCTGAGCGTCTACCTCGACGCGAGCGCGCACCACCTCGAGCGGGCGAAGCAGTGAGGCGTGCTCACGAGAAGGTGCGCAGCAGCGCGCACGCGCGCGCGGTCGCCCAGGGTGAAGGGCGCTCCTTCTGCCCGAAGCTGTAGTCCTCGAAGCCGCGGTAGCACGAGCGCGGCGTCACCAGCCCGTCGGGCCCGAAGTTCGACGCGAGCGCGCGCACCAGCTCGTCGACGCTCCTGCGCGCGTCAGCCGTCGCGCCGCGCCCCTTCCACGCCGCTGGCCAGGGCGCGATGGCCTCGAGCACCGCCGAGGCGTCGTACCAGGTGGGCGGCCACTTCCCGGCGATGAAGCGCGGCCCGTGGCCGAACATGTACGGCTTCTCGCGCTTCCGATGGCGCCACGCGCCGAGCAGCGTGTGCACGGCATCGAGGAGCGCGCGCGGACGCTCCGCGGGGAGGGCGAGCGAGAAGAGCCGCAGCGCCTCGACGGTCACCTGCAGGCAGGCGTCGCCCTTGCGTCCCGGGCCGCGCCACTTCGCGACCGGGTCGGGCAGGCACAGCCACGCGCGGCCCTGCGCGGTCTCGACGAAGGTGTCGCGCACGCGCGCGAGGGCCGCCTTCACCTGAGGCGCGTCGTGGCGCTCGAAGAGCAGGAGCACCTCGAGGAGCGCGAAGTGGTCGCACGGCAGCGAAGCCCACGTCGCCTTGCGGCCGGTGGCGCCCCCCGGGGTGAGGAAGCGCCCGTCGTCCGCCTGGTGACGCAGCACCTCGTCGAGCAGCGCCTCGATGGCGGAGAAGTCACCCGCACGCACGCCGAGGCCATGCAGCAGGCGCAGCAGGTTCGGCGGGAAGCCCGGCGAGTTGTGCCCGGAGAAGCTGAAGCCGCTGGCCCACCTCGGCAGCCGGTCGACGAGCGCGCGCACCCGAGCGTCGCCGACGACCGCCTTGCGCGCGGCGCGGACCTCGCGGTCGGACTCCGGGCGCCCGAGCACGCCGGTGAGCGTCACGAAGCGCGCGGAGGGCTCGTCGCTCGCGAGGAGGAACGGCCGGGGATCCTGCTCGAGCAGCGCCAACCACGCCTCACGTCGTGAGCTCGCCATGTGAGCGCCTCCCTCACTTCAGAAGAACGGGTTCCCGCCGCTGGCCGACATCCGCGAGCCGAGGTCGAGCGCGCCCTTCTCCACCGCCGCGGTGAGCCCGATGCTCGCCTTGCCCGCGCCGCCGGGGAGCTCGAGGCTCGTCGACACGCCAGCGTTCGAGTCGACGTTGGTGAGCTGCCCCTGCCGGCTGAACTCGAAGGACAGGCCCGTGCCGCCCTTCACCCCGACGCTGCTGCCCGCGAGCGTCTTCGCCTTCGCGCTGCCTTCGACCCCGACGTAGACGACGGTCGACTTGTCGGTGGCGAAGCGGTGCGTGACCCTGAGCACCGCGCGCGCCCCGCCCGAGACCAGCTCGTTCCTGCTCTTGAACTTGCCCAGGCCGGCGCTGATGGTGAGCGTCGCTTCCTTGCACGTCACGTTGAAGGAGAACGGCAGGGCGAGGCCCGGAACGTCGAGCGGCGGAATGTCGAGGCCGCCCTTCGGCAGCGGGCACTCCTGGCCGGGTCCCGACGTGTTCGGCGGGCTGACCGGCGGCGGCTCTTCGAGCTTCGGCGGGAGCTCCTTCGGACAGACCTCCGCGGTCGCTCCGAAGGCCGCGGCGCCCTGCCCGACGAAGAGCAGCCGCATCATGTCTTCCTCCACCATGCGCACGGAGAGCGGCCCGAAGATGAAGCCATCGCGCGTGACGAGCGCTGCCTCGTAGACCTGCTGATCCGAGAGCTGGCGGATCCACAGGTTCTGCGCGCTCCACAGCTCCTCGAGCACGGGTTTGACCTGCTCGTACCAGCGCAGGTACGAGTCGCGCCAAGCGGCGAACAGCTTGCCGTTGAGCGCGAGCGACTGCTTGCACGAGTCGGCGAGCTGCTCGCGGCTCTCGATGATGCACCGCTTCGCTGCCGCCATCCCGCTGGCTCCCGCGGGGCAGAGCTGCTCGATCTTGTCGTTGCGCGCGCGGGCGACCTCCTTGAGCGCTTTGCCCAGCTTCTTGAACTCGCGCTCGGCGACCTCGTACTCCTCGTTGGCCTTGCGCAGCTTCGCGCTGGCCCACGCGTAGTTGAGGGCGAGCATGCGGCTCGGCTCGCTGTCGTCCCACTTCGGGTGCAGCGCCTCCTCGAGCGGATCGCCTTCGGCCTTCGGCGCGAGCGCGCCCGGCCCCTTGCGGAGGACGCCCGCCGCGAACTTGAAGCTCCCGCGCACCTTCTCGCCGTAGAAGGTCGCCAGCGGCTTGCGCGCCTTCCCGCTCACGATGAACGCGTCGGGCGAGGGCCAGCTCGGCGGCGGCGGCAGCTCGAGCTCCGTGGCGACGACGTGCGAGGCGCCGCTCTCGCCTTCCTCGACGGCAGGCGCCGCCGGGCCACCGCCCATGCGGTTCTGCTTCGGCTCGACGGGCTTCTCGGGCGGCACCGGGTCTCCCTTCGCGTCGCGGCGGATGGCGTAGCCGTTCGCGCGCACGAGGTAGTCGGCCGCGCGCCCGACGTCGGGCACGTGCAGCCAGTACTGGGCGAGGCCGAGGAGCGCCTGTCGATGCTTCGGGTCGAGCGTCAGCGCCTGCTCCCAGGCCGTGCGCGCGAGCTCCCACTGCTGCGCCGAGAGCGCGCAGCTGCCGAGGTTGGTGAGCGGCACGGGGTTCTTCGGGTCGAGCTCCACCGCGAGGCGCAGCAGCGACGGCGTGCAGGTCAGCGCCGCGAGGTTCGCGATGGCGGTCGGCGAGTCAGGACCCTGGAGCACCGCCCAGTTGGCGTACGCGCGCGCGACGCCGTTGAAGCCGACGCCTTCGAGGAAGCTCGAGGTCACCGTGGCCCAGGCGACGCGCTCCGCCGGATTGGCGACGAGCCGCTCGGCGCTCGCGAAGTCGCTCCGGAGCGTCGCCGCCACGTCGGGCTCGAGCTGGCCGAGCGTGGCCGCGAGGTCGCCGGGGACGAAGCGCGTGACGAGCTCCTGCTTCGACATCGCCGGCTGCTTCCACGCGTCGTCGGCCGCGCTCACCGCCGGGGAAGAGACGATCGCCAGGGCCAGCACGCAGCGCGAGAGGGTCCGCATGCGAGCGACGAGGCGCAAGCGCCGTGCCCCGGCATCTCGTCGGATTCGCTGACGCGCGTTGCAGAATGTGCAGAGCGTCGAGCGAGCTCCACGCAGTTTTGTCGCGACCCATCGCGACGAGTACGGGTGTTCGTGGGGCGTCGCCGCGCGGGGCGCCACGTGACACGGTGCGCGCGTGGACAGACGCCGCGCGTTCTCGAGTGAAGAGATGATGGGCTGGGTTCGCGAGCTCGCCGGGTGTGGAGCCCGTCGCGCCGGGAGCCCCGCAGGCCACGCCGCCGAAGAGTGGCTCGCCGATAGGCTCCGCAGCTTCGGGCTCACCGACGTGCGCAAGGAGCCCATTCCCGTCGAGGCGTGGACCGCCGACGACGTGAAGCTCGAGGTGAACGGCCGCGCGTTCGCCGCGCAGTGGATCCCGTACTGCCAGTTCACGCCGGGGCTCGAGGCGCCGCTGGTGTACGTCGACTCCGACGCGTGGTTCCCCTCGGGCGACTGGGCCGGCAAGGTGGTGGTGACCGACATCGGCTTCCCTGCGCTCGACGTCGGGCTGATCAGCCGCTTCGCGCTCGGGCGTCACGACCCCGACGACAGCATCTCGCTGATCAACCACCCCGCGACGTGGGTCCGCCTCGGGTGGCACCTGTACCGCAAGGCCTTCGAGCGCGGCGCGGTGGGGTTCATCGGCATCCTGCGGGATCAACCCGGCGGCTCGCACCGCATGTACGCGCCGTACGGCTTCAAGGAGAAGGACATCCTCGACAAGCCGCTGCCCGGCTGCTGGGTCGGTCGAGCGGACGGCCCCGCGCTCCGCCAGCTCGCGCGCGACGGAGCCCGCGCCCGCCTCACCCTCACCGGCACGCGCGGTCCCTCGGTGACCCACAACGTGGTGGGCGAGGTGCGCGGCGAGAGCGACGAGCGGGTGGTGCTCCACTGCCATCACGACTCGCCCTTCGTCTCGCCCGTGGAGGACGCGTCGGGGTGCGCGGTCATCCTCGCGCTGGCGAAGTACTTCGCGGCGGGCCCGAAGCCCAAGCGCACGCTCGTGGTGCTGTTCACCGCGGGGCACTTCTACGGCTCGATCGGCACGCGCCGGTTCCTCGCGGACCACGCGCACGACCTGGTGCCGAAGGTGGCGCTCGAGCTCACCGTCGAGCACGTCGCGAAGGAGGCCATCGAAGACGCGAAGGGCGAGCTCGTCGAGAGCGGCCGCCCCGAGGGCACCGGCGTGTTCGTGCCCTTCAGCCGCGCGGTGGTCGACCTCGTGCAGCGCAACCTCGTCGCCAACGACGTCGAGCGCTCGTTCCTGCTCCCGGCCGAAGGGCCGCTCGGGCCCTACCCGCCCACCGACGGCGGCGACTGGTACGAGGCCGGGGTGCCGCTGGTGAACTTCATCTCGAACCCGGTGTACCTCCTCAACGCCGAGGACGACTTCCACTGGGTGCTCGAGAGCCGGCTGCCGAAGGTGGCGGGCGCGGTCGCGGGCATCGTGGAAGAGAGCGGCCAGCTCACGAAGGCGCAGCTCGCCGCGGTGGATCTGCCCGGCTTCCGCCTGGGGATGAAGGCGCTCAAGCACGTCGTGTCGCTCAAGACGACGCGCCTCGGCACGCGCTCGGTGTACTGATGATCGAGCTCCTCGCGCCTTCAGAGGCTGACGCGGCCCTCGCGCTCGTGCTCGAGAGCTTCGATGCCGCCGTCGCGCCCGACTACTCGGCGGAGGGCGCGGCGCTCTTCCGACGCGTCGTCACCGCCGACTACCTGCGCTCGCTGCCCGCCCGCAACGGGTTCACGCTCGTCGAGCGCGACGGCGAGCGCCTCGTCGGCCTCTGCGCGGTGCGAGACCACAACCACCTCACGCTCTTCTTCGTGCGGCCGGACGCGCAGGGGCGTGGCGTCGGCCGGCGCCTGTTCGATGCGATGCTCGCGCGCGTGCGGCGCGCCTCACCCGCCGCTCGTGACCTCGAGGTGCAGTCGTCGCCCGTGGCGGTGCCGGTCTACGAGGCGCTCGGCTTCCATCGCTGCGGCGCGGAGCTCGACGAGGGCGGCATCCGCTCCATTCCGATGACGCGGCCACTCTGAGCTGCGCAGCAGTGCTCAGTCAGGCTGTCGCACGCCGAAGAGCGGGTAGCGGAAGTACTCACCGCCCGAGGCCTTCACCGCGCCGATGATGGGGCAGAGCAGCACCAGCCCGACCACGCCGATGCCGAGCAGGCCGACGAGCGCCACCGGGAGGTAGGCGACGGGGTACCGCTGAGCGAGGAACACGAGCTGCGCGCCAGCGAGGATGGCGAAGAGAAAGGTCATCAGGCCGAGCACGTTGAGGAACAACGCCTGCTTCGCGATGGCGACCAGCGTGCGCGACTTGAGCGTGAAGATGAGAACCAGCGGGAGCAGCACGCCGCCGCACGGCACGAGGTAGCCGGCGTAGCCGGACAGGTGCGCGAGCATGGCGCCGCTGCGGTCTTCTGCGGTGATGGTGGTCATTCCTGGCGCACCTTACGCGCGACGCGGCGGGACATTCAGAGTCGACCTGTGACTGGCGGGCCGCAGGGTCGTGAACCGGTGCTTCACTCCGAGGTGACCCCGCGTCGTGTCGTCGGGCACCTGCGAGCGGCGTGCGGCTTGCTCTGCCCAGCCGCATGGCACTTCGAATCGGTTCACGAGGCAATGTCGTCCGGCTGCTCCAACAACGGCTCAACGCCGAGGGCGCCGGGCTCACGGTCGACGGTCACTATGGTCGCGCAACCCGCGACGCGGTGCTGCGCTTTCAGCAGGCGCATCACCTCAGCGGACAAGACGGTGTCGTCGGGCGCGAGACGGGGCGGGCGCTCATGCGTGACGGCTTCGACGTGCGCACCGCAGGGCCGGGTCGCACGCAGACGGACGCGGCCGCTCGCCTCGAGCAGGGGCTGTCGTCGAGCCTCATCGCCGCCGGGCTGCCCGGGCGCGCACTCTCGCTCGCGGGCGCCGACCCCTCGCGGCAGATGAACGTGCTCAACGAGACCATCAGCAGCGCGCGGACGCTGGTGGGCATCATCCACAGCACGGCCGGCATGACGGCCGACCAGCGCCCTGGCGCGCTCAACGAGGAGCTGGTGACGCAGAGCCCGGCGTGGCGACGAATGTCCGACCCGGAGCGCTGCCGCGTCCTCGAGGACCTCACCCGCCGTCTCGAGGCTGTGCGGGAGCGGTTCTCCACGGAGACCGAGCGACTCGCGCCGTGACGCGCCTGCCGAGGTGATGGCGCTCGCCGTGAGGCGCGCATGCGCTCAGTTCGGATGAAGCGGCCAACGTCGCTTCACGCCGCAGGAGCCGAGCTCGCAGCCCATCGCCGCCGCCGAGTCGCACGCTCAGCTCGGACGAAGCGGTCGACGTCGCCTCACTCGCAGAGCCATCACCGCAGCAGAGGAGGGCCGCTCAGCTCAGACGAGGCCGACGCGTCGCAGAGCATCTCCTCCGCCGCGGAGACCACCAGTCGTGGAGCCGCCAACGCTCACTTTGGACGAAGCGGCCGACGTCGCTTCACGCCGCATGATCGAGCGCAGACCGCTCACCGCCATCGCCGCCGAGCGCACTTCGGACGAGCTGTCAGCGTCGCTTCACGCCGCGGGCAAGCAGCAGGGCGAGCGCCGCGAGAAGGCCGTCGAGTTCCGCGCAGGAGCAGCCACCGCTCGCAGAGCCATCGCCGGCGCCGGTCGCGGAACCACCACCCGTCGCGGAGCCTCCGCCCGTCGCGGCACCACCGCCCGTCGCGGCGCCTCCGCCCGTCGCGGCGCCTCCGCCCGTCGCGCCACCACCACCCGTCGCGGCGCCTCCGCCCGTCGCGGAGCCTCCGCCCGTCGCGGCACCACCACCCGTCGCGGCGCCTCCGCCCGTCGCGGCACCACCGCCCGTCGCGGCGCCTCCGCCCGTCGCGGCACCGCCGCCTCCGCCCGTGGAACCGCCGCCTCCGCCCGTGGAACCGCCGCCTCCGCCCGTGGAGCCGCCACCTCCGCCCGTGGAGCCGCCACCGCCGCCGGTGCCGGTGCCGAACTCGTACGCGCCGAGGTCGATCACCGCGTCGGTCGGGCGAACGTCAGCGACTGCCGGCGTCAGGGCACGCAGCGGCGGCATGTGGGTCGGCGCAACCAGCGGGTTGGGGAACGCGACGCCCGGCGACGGGAGGTTCGTCGTGCCCGCGTTGATCAACGGGCTGCCCATCATCGGGCGTGGATCATTCATCCCGAGGCTCACCATGCCGGGCGAGGTGCCGGTGAGCGTGCCGGTCCACTCCGGAGGCACGTTCGTCGCGCCGGTGGTGACCCAGTTGTTCGCGCCCGAGACGCGCCGTGTGCCGTTGACCCACGACATCTCGCCCATCGCCGCGCGCATCACGTTCGGCGCACCCGAGCCATTCACCACGATGACGTTGTGGTGCATCTCGACGCTCTCGAGCTCGTCGAAGAGACGGAACACGGCGCCGCTGCCGGGCGCGGTGATGATGGTGTTGTTGACGAAGCGGTAGCGGCCCTTCGACCAGCCGGTGGCGTCTCCGCCGATGCGCGCCACGAAGCTGGTGCCGGTCTTCTTGAGCACGTTGCCCACCACGTCGGAGTCTTCGCGCGCGGTGTCGATGGTCCAGCTCGCCTGCGCGCCATCGGGGTCGGGGCCGATCAGCTCGAGCTCGTGGTACTGCGCGCCCTCGATCCAGTTGAAATAGATCTCGTTGCGCTCGGCGCGCGACTTCACGTTGTTGCCGCCGTTCGCGTCGTGGAGGTAGCAGAACTGCATGCGGAACACGGCGCCGGGGTGCGCCACCTCGTCGGTCGCCATGTAGACCTGGTGCTGCGAGGTGCCGTTGCCGCAGCGGTACACCTCGACGTGGTCCATGAGCAGGCTGCCCGAGTCCTGATCCGCGCCGAGCACGCCGTGCGCCGCGCAGTCATGCACCACCGAGTCGCGCAGCGTGATGCGGTGACCGTGATGGAAGAAGCAGCGGAACGAGCCACCGGTGAGCTCGAAGCCCTCGACCACCACGTCGTTCGCCTGCACCTCGAGGGTGTTGGTGCCTCCCATGAGGCGCGGGCGGTTGCCATTGACGCGCAGCCCCACGATGCGAATCGGCATCGCCTGGGTGCCGGAGCGAGTCCACAGCACCGGCGAGTACGTCGCGTCGCCATCGACCTCGATGACGTCGCCGGGCATCACCATCGCCTGGTTCACCGCGCTGAGCTGCGTGATGGCGCGACCGGGACCGACCTGAATCGTGGCGCCGACGACGAGGAGCGAGAGGAGGAGAGCGGGCATTCCCCGCACTCAATCAAGCGACTGTCGAGCGAGACAACCACCACGACCAGACGATGGCGGCGAGTACGGACGCGCCGATGGCCACCAGCCACGCCAGCTCGGGCAGCGGCGCGACGACCGAGAGCAGCGTCACCAGCGCCGCCCCACCGAGCAGGCGCGCGAAGACGAGGTGGGTCTTCTTCCAGTTGTCGTCGTCGAGCAGCGCCCACGGCGTGCGAATGCCGACGAAGAAGTTCCGCTCGAGCCGCGGTGCCTGCCACGCCAGCACGCCGAGCAGCGCCGCCAGCGCCACCGAGGTCACCGCAGGCATGGACAGCGGCACCCCCACCGCGGTCAGCAGCGCCGCAGACGAGACCACGCCGATGAAGGCCACCAACGCCACCTGCACCACCGCGTAGCTCCGCTCGAAGCGCTCGAGGGCGTACCCCGCGGGCGAGAGGCGCGGCAGCGCGGCGAACACGAGGGTCATCAGCGCCATCACCACCGGACCGATGAACGCGCCGCCAGGCTTCGCCGTCACGCCATCGACCACGCCCTGGCTGTTCCAGTGCGTGGGCAGCGGATCCGGCAATGACGGGAGCAGCACCACCCCAACCCCAACACCAGCGCGGTGAGCGCCAGTGACCACCCATTCGCTCGAGAGCTCGTCATGTGTATGGATTAGCGGGTCGCGGTCGCGCCGTCACCTCGCGACAGTCACATCAAAACCCGAGCAGGCGCCCGGTCGCCACCGATTGAGCCCGCCCCGTGGAAGCGTGTACGTCGGGCGAATGCGCACGCTCCTCGCTCTGCTGACGCTGCTCTTCCTCGCCCACTGCAGCTGCGGCACCGACACGAAGTGCACCACCACCGACGACTGCGCCGCGGGCCAGCTCTGCGTGAGCGGAGTGTGCCGCGGCTCGAGCGGCGTCGACGCTGGTGGCGGTGAAGGCGGCACGCTGGACGCGGGCGCCGGTGGAGGTGGCGGCATGACGGGCGGCGGTGGCGGCGGCGCAGACGTGTGCGGCGACGGCCAGCGCACCGGGACCGAGGCGTGCGACGACGGCAACACCACCAACCTCGACGGCTGCAACCAGCGCTGCAACCTCGAGCCGTTCTTCACCTGCCCGACGCCGAACATGCCCTGCGTCTCGACCGTGGTGTGCGGCGACGGCCTGCGCATGGCGACCGAGGCGTGCGACGACCGCAACACGATGAGCGGCGACGGCTGCAGCGCGACCTGCACGCTCGAGCCCGGCTGGCGCTGCGCGACCCCCGGCATCGCGTGCACCGCGGCGGCGTGCGGTGACGGCCTGAAGGCCGGCTTCGAAGACTGCGACGACGGCAACACGGCGTCGAACGATGGCTGCAGCGGCACCTGCGTCGCCGAGGAAGGCTTCGCCTGCGCCACGCCCGGCGCGATGTGCACGCGCACCACCTGCGGCAACGGCCAGGTCGAGGGCATCGAGCAGTGCGACGACGGTGACCACGACCTCGGCGACGGCTGCGACACCACCTGTCACTCCGAGCCGCGGTGCACCAACGGCGTGTGCACGGCGGTGTGTGGTGACGGCATCCGCCAGGTGGGCGAGGCCTGCGACGACGGCAACGTGCGCGACGGCGACGGCTGCAGCCGCGCGTGCGCCGTGGAGCGCGGCTTCACCTGCAACGACCAGATGCCCACCGCGCAGCAGTCGCTGGCGATCCCCGTGGTGTACCGCGACTTCCTGCCGTTCGGCGCGGCGGGCGGCCACGTCGACTTCGAGAACGGCAACATGGCCGAGCAGGGCCTCGTCGCGGCGATGCTCGGCGGCGACGGCAAGCCCGGGTACGCCGGCGGGGCGGGCACGGTGACGACGCACGGCGCGGCCGCGTTCGACCAGTGGTACCGCGACACGCAGGGCGTCAACCGCACGGTGGCCGACCGGCTCGTCGTCACGCGCGACGCCACCGGCTCGTACGTGTTCGACAGCAACGACTTCTTCCCGCTCGACGGGCGCGGCTGGCAGAGCGACGGCACCGAGCCCTCGCGCTTCGGCCACAACTTCAACTTCACGAGCGAGCTCCGGTACTGGTTCAACTGGGCGGGCGGCGAGACGCTCGACTTCCGCGGCGACGACGACGTGTGGGTGTTCATCAACGGGCGGCTCGCGGTCGACCTCGGCGGCGTGCACGGCCCGATGAGCGGCAGCGTCACCCTCGACGCCGCGCGCGGCGCGCAGCTCGGGCTCACCAACGGCGGCGTCTACGAGGCGGTGGTGTTCCAGGCGGAGCGCCACACCACCGGCTCGAGCTACCGGCTCACGCTCCGCGGCTTCAACGCGCCGCGCTCGAGCTGCGCGTGGACCTGCGGCGACGGCATCGTGACGCGCTACGAGGCGTGCGACGACGGCGTGAATAACGGCCGCTACGGCGGCTGCAAGCCGGGCTGCCAGGCGCTCGGCGGCTACTGCGGCGACGCGACGGTCGACACCGCCGCCGGAGAGGTCTGCGACGACGGCGTCAACGCGGGCGGGCCGAACCAGTGCGCGCCCGGCTGTCGCGCGCGGAGCGGCTGCGGCGACGGCATCCTCCAGGCGTCGCAGGGCGAGGAGTGCGACGACGGCAACACCGCCAGCGGCGACGGCTGCAGCTCGATGTGCGCCGTGGAGATCAACTGAGGCTCGGAGCCTCAGCGCTCAGGCGCTCGGGCGCGAGTACACGCGCTTGTGCTGCTCGACGCCGAGGAAGCGCGCCGTCTCGCCCTCGGCGGCCGGCGTGAGCGGCTTCTGGTCGATGGCCTCGCGCAGGCCCATGAGCCGCTCGTACTCGGCGACGGACACCCGCTCGCGGCCCGAGAGCAGTGCGTCGAGCTGCAGCGCCTTCACCCGCGCCTGCGCGCCGGGCACCACGCGGCCGGTGAAGAACTCCGCGCATGAGCCCGAGCCGTAGCTGAAGAGGCCCACGCGCTCGCCGTCGAGGTTCCGCCCGTCGGTCGCCAGCAGCGAGAGGAGCGAGAGGTACAGCGAGCCGGTGTAGATGTTCCCGATGCGCTCGGGCAGCGCGAGGCCCGGCTTCACCTGCCGCGCGAAGCTCACCTCGGGCTGCGCGTCGCCGAACAGCCCGCGCAGCGCCTCGTGGGCCTTCTTCGCCATCTTCGGGTAGGGCACGTGGTACGCGAGCGCGGCGAACTGCTCGGTGTCGCCGCCGCCCGCCTGCGCCTGCCACGCCTGGAACGCGCCCTTGAGCGCCTCGAGGTAGCAGCTCACCGAGTAGTGCCCGTCGACGTACGCGTCCTTCGAGTAGAGCGGGCGCCAGAAGTCCATCACGTCCTTCGCGAAGGTGCCGACGAGGTCGTCGAGCTCGACGAGCTTCGGCGTCTCGGACACCAGCAGCGCCACCGCGCCCGCGCCCTGCGTCGGCTCCCCCGCGGTGCGCAGCCCGTAGCGCGCGATGTCGGAGGCGATGATCAGCGCCTTGCGGCCGCGGTTGCTGCCCGCGCGGATCCAGTCGAGGGCGGTCATCAGCCCCGCGGTGCCGCCGTAGCAGGCGTGCTTCGTCTCGTAGACCCGGCAGTGCGTCGGCAGCCCGAGCAGCCCCTGCACCCAGCTCGCGACCGGCTTCGAGTGGTCGACCGCGGTCTCGGTGCCCACGATGCACAGGCCGATGTCGTCGAGCCGCACACCCTCGAGCGCCATGCGCGCCGCGCGCACCGCGAGCGTCACCGTGTCTTCGTCGGGCGAGGGCACCGCCATCTGCTGCAGCCCGATGCCCTGCAGGTACTTCCCCGGCTCGACCCCGCGCGCCGCGGCGAGCTCCGCCATGTCGAGGTACTGCGAGGGGACTGCCAGGCCGATCGCTTCCAGGCCGACGCGCTTCGAAGACGGAGAACTCATGCGGACGCTTGAAGTAACCGGCTCCGGTGACCGCGCTCGCCGAATCGACGCCGAGCGGCCTGACATGACGATTGCAACGTCGGATCAGCGGCCTGAGCGGTCACGGCAACCGCGCTCGCGAGGTCGTGGTGTGCGACGGCGGAATTTCAGGCACGTTGTTCTTCGCCAGCGCGCGACCAGAAGTTCGGGCTTCAGGCGGGGCCGCGAGTACATTCGCGCCGCCATGTGGCTCCGCATCGTGATCGTCTCCGTGCCTGTGTTGCTGTGGGTGGGCTGCGACGGGCGCCCGGTCGACCTGAGCAACAACCGCTACCACTGCGCACAGCAGAGTGACTGCGTCTCGCCCGCGCGCTGCATCGAGGGCGTGTGCACCACGATGGAGCCCTCGCACGACGCCGGCACAGACGCGGGCCTCACCGACGGCGGCGCTGACGCCTCGTTCTCTCCAGACGCGGGCGGTGACGACGCAGGCGCCGACGCGAGCATCGATGCGGGCGCTGACGCAGGCGAGCCGATGGACGCGGGGCGGGCGATGGTCGACGAGCAGCTCCGCGCGCTGCGCGCCGCGTGCGACGTCAACGATGCGGGCGAGGGCCTGGTGGTCGAAGGCGTGACGGTGACGGCCGTCAAGCCGCTGGTGCCCGACGCGGGCCCAGAGGACGGTCCGGGCTTCTTCGTGCAGGGAACGCCGGGCGGCGCGGCCATCTTCGTGGCCATCGACGCCGAGGCGATCGACGGCGGCCCGGTGGCGGTGGGAGATCAGCTGTCCTTCACCGCGACGGGCGTGACGCGCGTCAACAGCGTGCGCCAGGTGACGAGCGTCGCCGCGCTCACGCGCCAGAGCGTCGGCAGTCCCATCTCCGGCTTCATCGCGTCGGTCGACGGCTTCGACTTCACGCAGGCGGGCGTGCTCGACTCGTTCGAGAGCCGGCTGGTCGAGGTGAACGCCCAGCTCACCGGTGAGCCCGCCGCGCTCGGCGCAGGCTACGTCGCGCTGCCGTTCAACACGGTCGGCACGGTCGACGCGGGCGCGACGCTGCGGCTCCGGCTGCCGAGCGCGCTGTCGGCGATGCAGGGGCTCGGCGCGGGCTGCTCGGTGACGGCCAGTGGCGTACCGATGTGGCGCCTGGGCGGAGTCGCCCTGCCGTCGACCTGGGCGGCGAGCTCCCTGATGAGCCCGGCGTGTCCGCCTCCTCGGGTGCTGGGGGCGAGCGCCACGTCGCCTTCGCGCGTGTCGGTGACCTTCAGTCGCGAGCTCGACCCGGCGTCGGTGACCGCGGGCGCGTTCAGCATCGTCGACAACAGCGCCGGCGCGCTCGCGGTGACGGCCGCGACGCCCTCGAGCCCGCGCTCCGTGCTGCTCACCACCGGCCCGCAGACACCGAGCGCGGCCTACACGCTCACGGTGGCCAGCTCGGTGGTCGACACGCGGCAGACGCCGGTGCCCGCGGGCAGCAACACCGCGATGTTCGCCGGCGCCGCGTGCACGCCGTCGGTGGTGATCAGCCAGATCTACGGCCGCGGCGGGACGAGCGCGACGACGCCGAACTCCGACTACGTCGAGCTGCACAACCGCACCAGCGCGCCGGCGGCGATCGGCGGGTGGTCGCTCCAGTACGCGTCGGCGACCAACACCAGCTCGTGGGGCGTGGCGGTGACCTTCCCCGCGGGCACGGTGATCCCCGCGGGCGGCTACTTCCTCATTCGCCTCGTCTCGACGGGGACCGGCACCGCGCTGCCCACGCCCGACGCCCTCGCGTCGACGGACCTCTCGCAGAGCCAGGGCAAGGTGCTGCTGGCGAACACCAGCGCCGCGGTGCTCTCCGACGGGACCGGGTGCCCCTCGGCCGCGGCGCTGCCGAGCGTCGTCGACCTGGTGGGCTACGGCACCAACGCGAACTGCCGCGAGGGAATGAGCGCGGCCAACAACGCGCCGGCGCACATGGTGAACACCGACGCCATCTTCCGGCGTGACGCGATGGGGAGCGCGGCCGCGTGCGCGGACAACAACGACAACCTCGCTGACTTCGAGGTCGCGCCGCTGAACCCGCGGAACAGCATGTCTGCCGGCAACGGCTGCAACTGCCAGTAGCGCGCTCCGTTGAGAACGTCGTACCGACGCCATCTTGCCGCGTGACGCGATGGCAGCGCGGGCGCGGGCAACGACCACGCGCCGACGGGAGCCAGGCGCGTTGCTGTCAGAACGTCGTGCGCATCGACACCATCGCCGTCGGTGTCGCGCCACCCTGCTGCGGAAGCGAGCCGACCACGAACAGCGTCACGCCTCCGGCCAGCGCGACGCCGCCGCCGATGAAGAGGCCGGTCGAGAGCAACGCATCGCGCTGCAGCTGCGCGTTGAGCGCGGTCGCCTGCACCTGCGTCTGATTCTGGATGACGCCGTTCGCGTCGCGCGTGGGGTTGATCAGCGCCGAGCGCGCCTGCGCCGACATCACGCCGAACAACACCCCCGCACCGACCGAGAGCACGCCGGCCACCGTGAGCACCCACGCCGCAGGGCGGAAGCGCGGCCCCGACTCGACGAGCGTCACGCCCACCGGCGCCGCGGGGACCGACGACGTCACGTCCGCGCGCGGCGTGAGCTCCGGTGGAGGCGCCGGCACCCGTGCCGCCATCGGGCGCGACGCAGAGCCGAGCTCCGAGAGCACGCCGCGGCTCGCGCTGAGGAGCTCGACCCACCAGTCGACCTCCGACGCGTTGACCGCGGTCGTCGCCGCTCCATCGGCGAGCGGCACCTCGACGGTGGTCCACGCGGCGCCCGGCGTGCGCAGGTTGAACCGCGCCGAGACGGCCATCGTCAGCGGGTCGTTGGTCACCTTCACGCCGAGCGACGTCACGCGCCGGTTGGAGATCACCGGCTCCTGCGCGGCCCACGCCAGCGGCTTCGCCGACGCGGCCCAGCTCTTCGCCTCGAGGATCTGCGTGTTCACGCGCGGCGCGAACTTCGCGTTGAACTGGTGATCGAAGTCGATGAGGAACAGCCGCCGCAGGCCCTGCTGGCTGCGCGAGGCCTGCTTGAGCTGCGCCGCGGTCACGCCCGTCAGCTCGAGAATGCGGATGACCGCGAGCCGCGAGTTGCCCTCCTTCACCCAGGCGCGCTCGAGCGACTCGAGGCAGTCGGCGTACTTGAGCTCGAAGCACTGCTTCTCGGCGGTCGCGAGCCAGTCCTGCGGGGCCGCGGTGAGCGCCAACATGAGGATCGCAGAGGTCATCATCAGAACTGGAAGCGCTTGGTGGTGGTCTGGCCGGCGACGACCTCGAGGTCGACGACGGTGCGGATCTTCTCTTCCTCGTTGAGGAGCGTCAGCTCGAGGTTCCCCGCGGGGACGCGCACGTCGAGCAGCGGCGTGTCGCCGAGCTTCCGCCCGTTGAGGAACACCTGCGTCCACGGCACGGTGTCGAGCCGCAGCAGCCCCGTGCCCGCCGCGACCGACGTCTTCGTCTTGCGCGTGCCCTTCGGCTTCGCGGCGTCGGCCTCGGCTGTCGCCACCGGCGCGGGCGTCGCCACCGGCTCGGGCGCCACCGCGACGGGCTCCGGCGTCGCGACCGGTTCCGGCGTCGCGACCGGCTCGGGCGTCGCGACGGGTTCGGGAGCCGGCGCGGGCGACGCGACGACCTGCGGCGCGCTGGGGGTCACCTCGGGCTCGGAGCGCTCCTGGCTCTTCCACGCGAGGAAGCCGCCACCGCCGAGGCCGAGCAGCACGAGCGCGCTCACCGCCAGCGCGCGCCGCTTCGGCGGCGGCTTCGCCGGCAGCTCGTCGATCTCGATCTCGAGCGACTTCGGCTCCTCGGCCGCGGGCGTGGCGTCGGAGACCTCGTTCACGCCGGTGTCGGTCTTCGAGCGCGGCGCGAGCGCCTGGATGGTCGACGTCGTCCACCGCGGGGTGGCGCTCTCGAGCGACAGGCGCTCGATGATCTGCGCGCGCTCGGCGTGGAGCTGACCGAACCGCGCCGACATCACCGCGCTGACCTCGCGCGGGCCGCAGGGCTTCCACGAGCGCAGGAAGTCCTCGAGGTCTGAGTGGAACAGCGCCGCCGTCGGGTAGCGGTCGTCGCGGTTCTTCGCGACCGCGCGGGCGATGATGGCGTCGAGCACCGGCGGCACCGCGTGGTTCCGGGTGCTCGCGAGCGGAATGGGCTCCGGCGAGACGCGATCTCGCATCACCACGATGGGGTCCACCGAGTTGTCGGGTGCCTCGTTCGTCAGCGCCTGCCAGAGGATGAGCCCGAGCGCGAAGATGTCGGTGCGGCCGTCGAGCGGCTGCGCGGAGATCTGCTCCGGCGACATGAAGGCCACGCGGCCGCGGAGCTGGTTCTGCTCGGTGTGCGGCTCGCGATCCGCCGCGCGCGCGATGCCGAAGTCGAGCACCTTCACCAGCCCGTCGTAGGTGACGAAGATGTTCTGCGGCGAGACGTCGCGGTGAACGATGTTGAGCGGCTGGCCATCGAGCCCTCGCAGCTCGTGCGCCGCCGACAGGCCCGCCGCGGCGTCGGCCACGATGCGCACCGACGTCTCGATGGGCAGCGTGGTGCTCGTGTTGCGGCTCTCGCGCAGCACCCGCGAGAAGGTCTCGCCGAACAGGTACTCGAGCACGAGGTACGGCACGCCGTTCTCTTCACCGAAGTCGACGGTGTGCACGATGTTCGGGTGCTGCAGCTTCGCGCCCAGCTGCGCCTCTTCCACGAACATCGCGAGAAGATCCGCGTCGGTGCTCCGCGCCTCGAGCACGCGCTTGATCACCACCAGCCGCGAGAAGCCCGCCGGGCCGTTCTGCCGCGCGAGCCAGATCTCCGCCATGCCGCCAAACGCGAGGCGCCCCAGCAGGGCGTAGCGGCCAACCACCATGCCGGGCTGCCACGACACGGGAACCGAGAGCAGCATCGCGCGCGCAGACTTCGTCCGTCCCGTTCGCGAGTCAAGGTTTCACGGAAGGCGTCACAGTCACACGGTAGCGACGCTGGGGAAGGAGCAGGTCCTTCCGCCAGCGCGGTAACGCGGTCCTCGCTCAGTGCGAGCAGGCGGCGTCGTAGCGCACGGTCACCGCGGAGCCGGGCTGCGGCCCGCGCGCGCGGCTGAACACCACGGCGTTGCGGCTGGCGTCGTACGTCCAGTTCACCTGCATCGTCTGCGGGTCGATCGCCGGCACCGGAGCGCCGCCGAGCTCGACGATGACGCCGCCGTCTCCACCGAGCGGCCGCGAGAGCGCGAACACCTCGCCCGCGCTCGGCACGCTCGCCCCACCGTCCGGCGCGCAGAGGCTCAGCGCGGAGCCGCCGGTCGCCGCGGTGATGGCGCGCAGCTCCGCGTCGTCGGTGGCGCAGCCCGGCATGAAGTTGCCCAGCGCGTTGATCATCGGCTCGTCCGAGCCCACGAGCGCCGCCAGCCCATGGAGCCACGCCGTGCGCTGCCCCGCGAGCGCCTGCTCGTCGGTGTTCTGCGCGCAGTACGCCATGAAGCCCGCGTCAGGCAGGAGCCCGCTCGTGTCGCGCCACAGCTCGCCGACGGCGCGCCCGAGGCAGCTCGTGGTCGGCGTGCCCGCCTGGCCCACCACCGCGTTCGGGACCGACGAGGCCCACGTCGCCGTGCCGCCGTCGTTCCGGCCGACGAGCACCGCGCCGCGGAGGCTCCAGCCGCTGGCCAGCGCGTACTGCCAGAAGGACGTGAGGTTCGCGCCGATCGCCTGCTGGGGCGCGAGCATGCCCGGGCCATCGGAGACGACCGCCAGCAGGTTGAGCGAGTACTGCGTGCCGACCGTGAAGACGTCGCTCGCCGCCGCGCTCGCCGCGCCTTCGCCGTGCAGCGCGACGCTGCCACCGCCGCGCGCCGGGGAGCCCGTGAGCTGGCCGTTCGCTGCGCTGGTCGACGTCGGGGTGAAGGCGAGCTCCACGTCGAGCGCGCCGAGGGCGGGCACCTGCGCCACGCCGCCGTCGACCGCGAAGGGCGCCGCCGCGCCGAGGAACACCGTCTGCGCCGACGCGCAGAAGTTCCGCAGGGTGACGAAGCGGCGGCTCGTGCAGCCCACCTCGCTCGCCGGGAACCGCACCGCGCGCTGGAACGCCACCACGCACGGGGCGCCGGCATCGCTCGTCCCCGCATCGTTCGTGCCCGCGTCGTTCGTCCCCGCGTCACCTGCGCCGGCGTCCATGCCCGCGTCACCGGAGCCCGCATCGCCACCGCCGGTGTTCTGGCTGCCTGCGTCCATGCCGGAGTCGACCGGCCCCTGTGCTGCACCGCAGGCTGACAAGACAGACATCGCCACGACGACTGCAACGGCGCCCAGAATGCGCATGACGGAAGGTTTCTCCTCGAAGCATGGCCGGCCGCCACGCGAGACGGCGAACACACCAGAGCGGCGTCAGACCAACAAGCCCCCTCCCGGAAGCGGAAACCGCGCAGTGCAAATGCCCTTCGACGGGTACGCTTTCGCGCTCCAATGAACCCGCTCACCCGTCGAAGGCTGCTCATCGCCGGTGGAGCCACGGGCGCCGCGCTCGTGGCCGGCAGCGCGCTCCTCATGCGCGGGGGAGGCGACGAGCACTACCGCGCGCTCTGCCCCGGCGCCGCGCCGCAGGTGTTGTCGCTCAAGGAGCTCGGCGTGCTCGCGGCGTTCTGTGCGCGCGTCTGTCCTGGCGCCTCCGCGACGGACCCGGGCATCGGCGTCACGCGCGTCGCCGAGCGCGTCGACCGCGAGCTCGCGTTCCACACGCTGCAGATGCAGCGCGACGTGAGGTCGGCGTTGCTGCTGCTCGAGCACGGCGGCCTGCTGCACCTCGAGGGCACGCGCTTCACGCGCCTCGGCGCCGACGCGCAGGACCAGTACCTGCAGCGCATGCTCACCGCGGGCAACGCGCTCGAGCGGCAGGTGGTGAGCAACCTCAAGCTGCTCGCGCTCTTCTTCCACTACTGCGACGAGCGCACGTGGAAGGGCATCCACTACGACGGGCCGTTCCAGCCGCGGAAGGCGCCCGAGGCCGACTCGAGGCTCGCATGATGACCGACCTGCAGCTCGCGAACGTCCTCGAGGGTCATCAGGTGACGGCGTCGCGCACCGAGACGGTGGACGTGGTCATCATCGGCTCCGGCTGCGGCGGCGCGGTCGTCGGCAAGGAGCTGGCGCGCGCCGGCAAGTCGGTGCTGATGCTCGAGCGCGGAGGCCTCTCGCTCCCGCAGCGCGGCGACTTCGATCAACGCGAGGACGACATGTTCGCGCGCCTCGACGGCGGGCGCGGCCTCGACACGAGCGAGAACGGCCAGGCAGCGCTCACCTACGGCCGCACGGTCGGCGGCGCGTCGGTGCACTACTGGGCCGACACCTGGCGCGCGCCGGAGGACCGCTTGAAGAAGTGGAACCTCGAGCACCACCAGCTCGCGGATCTGCTGCCGTGGTTCGAGCGCATCGAGAAGGACCTCCACGCGCACCCGGCGCACGAGCTCAAGCGCAACGCGATGAACCGCCTGTACGTGAAGGGCGCCGAGGCCGCGGGCATCGAGTGGGAGCCGGTCACCCAGGCGCGCGACGACCGCTGCATCGGCAGCGGCTACTGCATGCAGGGCTGCGCGTACGACGGCAAGCAGAGTCAGCTGGTGACCTCCATCCCCGAGGCGCTGTCGCTCGGCCTGAAGCTCTTCGCCGACTGCGAGGTGCGCAGCATCGACGTCGAGAACGGCCGCGCCGTCGGCGTCACGGCGCACTTCCTCGAGCGCCGCACCGGGCGGCCGTCGGGCCACACGCTCACCGTGAAGGCGAAGAAGGTGGTGGTCGCCGCGGGAGGCTTCAACTCGGCGCCCCTGCTGATGCGCTCGCGCATCCCCGACCCGTCGGGCCAGCTCGGGAAGAACCTGCAGTTCAACCCGTGCCCGCAGCTCTTCGCGCTCTTCGACGAGGACGTGGCGATGTGGCGCGGCATCCCCGCGGCGGTGGGCACGCTGGAGTACCGGCTCCACCGCTTCGACGGCGCGCGGTACGTCGAGGGCGGCTACCTGCTGCACCCCAACCAGCTGCCGCCGGCGACGCTCGCGGCGCTGCTGCCCGGCTTCGGCGCCTCGCACCGTCAGCTGATGGAGAAGGCCCACCGCATCGGCAGCGCCATCGCGTGGATCGACGACGCCAACTCCGGCTCGGTGACGCTCGACCCCGAGGGCGAGCCGCTCTTCCGCTGGGAGCTGTCCGGCCTCGACGAGCTCACGGTGCGCGACGCGTTCAAGAAGCAGGCGACGGTGCTGCTGCACGCCGGCGCGCGGGAGGTCATCGTGCCCGACGCGCGGGGCACCCGGCTGTCCGACCTGAAGGAGCTGAAGGTGCTCGACACCGTGGACCTCCGGCCGGGCTCGGTCACCTTCGCCACGCCGCACCCGGCGGGCATGTGCCGCATGGGCGCGGACCCGAAGACGTCGGTGGTCGACGTGAACCACGAGTGCCACGCGGTGAAGGGGCTCTTCGTGTGCGACCCGTCGGTGTTCCCCACGGCGGTGTCGGTCGACCCGTCGGAGACCATCATGGCGTTCAGCTACGTCGCCGCCGCGAGGATGCTCGAGCGCTGGTGAGACTCGAGACGGGCTCCCGGTATCCATCCGGCGAGAGCACCAGGAGCCCGCGTGAACTGCGTCGACGAAAACCTCCTCCTCGAGTTGATGGAAGGCTCGGCCCCCGAGACCGCGAAGCGGGAGCTCGAGGCCCACCTCGACCTCTGCCCCCGCTGCCGCCGCCTCGTCGCGGCGGTGATGCGCGACGACGAGCGGGAACGCCCGCGTGACGAGGCCGAAGTGTGCGTTACTCACGGCGCGTGACGCCGTGCCTCGACGAGAACACGCTGCTCGAGCTCACCGAGGGCCTCCTCGCCGCCGAGCTCCGCCCCTCCGTCGAGCAGCACCTCGACTCCTGCGAGTCCTGCCGCCGCCTCGTCGCGGAGCTCGCCCGCGCCGAAACCGTCGCGCCTCCTTCCAACGCCTCCCCCTCCTCCCTCCCTCACGTCGACCCGCTCCTCTACCTCTCCTCCCGCGAGCTCTCCCGCGGCGGCATGGGGCGCATCCGCCTCGCCACTGACGCCCGCCTCCAGCGCCTCGTCGCCATCAAGGAGATGCTCCCCGGCTCCTCCGACTCCCGCCGCTTCCTCCGCGAGGCCCGCATCACCGCTCGCCTCCAGCACCCCTCCATCGTCAAGGTCCACGAGGCCGGCACCTGGCCCGACGGCGAGCCCTTCTTCGTCATGCCCTTCGTCCAGGGCCGCTCCCTCGACAAGGTCCTCTCCGACGCCCGCTCCCTCGACGCTCGCCTCGCGCTCCTCCCCCACCTCCTCGCCGTCGCTGACGCCCTCGCCTCCGCTCACGCCCAGCGCGTCATCCACCGCGACCTCAAGCCCGCCAACATCCTCGTCGGCAGCTTCGGCGAGACCGTCGTCATCGACTGGGGCCTCGCTCGCGACCTCTCCGCCCCTCCCGAGTCCGACTCCCTCGACGGCGCTCTCCCTCTCTCCTCAGACTCCACCTCTCCAGGCACCGTCGTCGGCACTCCCGCCTACATGCCCCCGGAGCAGGCCCTCGGCCTCCCCGTCGACGAGCGCGCCGACGTCTACGCCCTCGGTGCTCTCCTCCGTCAGCTCCTCTCCGGCGCTCCTCCCTTCTCCGGCTCCTCCTCTGAAGTCCTCGCGCAACTCAAACAGGGCCCCCCTCCTCCCCTCCGCGCCCTCGTCCCCGACGCGCCCCGCGACCTCGTCACCATCGCCGAGCGCGCCATGGCCCGCGCTCCCGACGCCCGCTTCCCCTCCGCTCGCGAATTCGCTGACGAGCTCCGTCGCTTCCTCACCGGCCAGCTCGTCTCCTCCCACCACTACTCTCCCCGCCAGCTCCTCCTCCGCTTCGTCGCACGTCACCGCGCCTCCCTCTCCGTCGCCGCCGTCTCCCTCCTCGCCCTCCTCTCTCTCGGCGCCCTCTCCCTCTCCCGCATCGTCGAGGAGCGGCGCCTCGCCGAGGCGAGCCGCGGTGAGGCCGAGAGCCTGCTCGACTTCCTGCTGGGAGATCTCCACGAGAAGCTGCTGCCCCTCGGGCGACTCGAGCTGCTGAGCGCCAGCGCGCAGCAGGTCATCTCGGCGTACGACGAGCCCCTCGAGTCGCTCGGTGAAGAGGAGCGGCTGCGCCTGGCGCGCTCGCATCGCCAGCTCGGCGAGGTGCTGGACGCGCAGGGCCGAGCCGCCGAGGCACAGGACGAGCACCGCACGGCGCTGGCGATCCTCAGCGCGAGCGCACGCACCGACTCGACGGTGAAGCTGGAGCACGCCGCGGCGCACGTCGGCCTCGGCACGGCGTCGCTCGCGCTGGGCGACGCGACCGCGCTGGCGCACTTCCGCGAGGCGCTGCGACTGCGCGAGGAGGTCCTCTCGACACAGCCCGAGGACACCACGACCCGCGTGCTCGTCTCGCTGAGCCACGAGCGGCTCGGCTACCTCCACCACACCCTCGGACGTCCGGCCGAGGCCGCCGAGGCGTACCGGGCGGCGCTGGCGGTCCTCGACGCCCCGCCCGTCGTTGCGGTGGAGCTCGCGAAGGCGAAGGTGCGCCTGGCGAATGTGCTCGTCGAGTTCGGGAAGGTCGACGACGCCCTGGCGCTCCTCGCCTCGTCGCTCGAGCTGCTCGCGCGCGCTCCGGCCGAGGACCTCGAGGTGCTCGCCGCGCGTGCGCTCACGCGCCAGCGCCTCGGCTGGACGCTCCTCATGAATGGACAGGCGCGTCGCTCTCTCGACGAGTGGGAGCACGCGCGGAGGCTGTACCGGCAGCTCCTGGTGCGCGACCCGTCGAACGGCGCGTGGCAGGCGGCGCTCGCGCAGACCATCGACGGCGTGGGAGACGCCCAGCGAGCGGAGGGAGAGCCGCGCCGCGCGCTGGGCGAGTACCGAGACGCGCTGGCGCTCAAGAAACGCACCGCCGCGGCGGCGCCGTTGCTCGTGCAGCGGCAGCGCGACGTGTCCATCACGCACGACAAGCTCGGGGAGACGCTCGAGGCGCTGGGAGACCTCGAAGGAGCCCTCGTCGAGTACCGCGCGTCCCTGGAGATCAGCCAGCGGCTCGCGACGCAAGCGCCCCGGAACGAGGAGCTGGTGCGCGACCTCATGATCTCCCGCCTCAACGTCGCCGGCGTCCTGCGCGAGACGCGCGCGTTCGACGAGGCGACGCGCCTGCTCGAGGACGCGGTGACCGTGGCGCGGCAGCTGCGCGCGGCGAGGCCCGACATCGTGGCGGCGACCGATGTCTCGTCGGCGCTCGGCGAGCTGGCGATGACGCACCTCGCGCGCGGCGACGTCGCCCGGGCGCGCACGACCGCGGAGGAGGGCCTGGCGGCGCTGCGCGACGTCGACCCCTCGCTCATCGCGACCGAGCTGGGCGACGCGCTGGAACGCCTTGCGACGGTGTGCGCGGCCGCGGGCGATCGCAGCGCGGCGCGGCGCGCGCTGACCGAGGCGCTGCAGGTGGTCGACGCCGCGCTGGCGCAGCGCACCGAAGACTCGGCGCTCCGGCGGCAGCGCAAGACGCTCGAGGAGCGCCGCGCGGCGCTGGGGCGCTGACGGCCCTCAGGATGGTCGAAAGCGGAGCTCGGCAGCGCTCACCGGCGCGCCCGCGGCGAGGCGTGACTTCAGCGCAGACAGGAAGCCGCGCCACGCGGCGACGCGCCCGACATCAGGCGGTCGCTCGTCGTCGAAGGGCGTGTCGTGCTCGTCCATGTCCTCCGCGATGAGCTCGACCTCGTGCTGCATCCGCTCGACGAGCCCGAGACGAAACGGGGCGCTCACCTTCGGGAGCTCCTGCGCGAGCAAGCGCAGCGCGCTCCGGGGCTCACCGGCCACGGCGAGCTTCAGCTCGAGGCGCGCCCACTCGTCCTTCGGTTCGCCCTGATCGTCGATCTCCACGGTGAAGCCACGCTCGCCGGCCTTGCGCACCTCGTCCTCGAAGCTCCCCACGCCGAACTCCACGCGCTTCCCCGCAGGCAGCGGCGCGGGCCTGACGGGGCACTCGCCGAAGAGCACCGCGACCTTCCCGTCCTGCTCGGCAATCAACCGCCACTCGTACCGCGTTCGGTGGCGGTACCTGACCCGACGTTCCATCAGCGGAGTCGAACCCACACGCCGCGCCGGAGACAACCCGATTCGCCCGCCGACGACCTCCGCGGAGGTATGCTCGATGGATGCGTGACGCCCGAGCCATCCTCGACGCCCTCAAGTCCCGCGTGGGGCCGGCCGACGACGCGACGATCGCAGAGTTCGCCCGCCGCCTCGCCCCGCTCGAGGGGCGCTACGAGAACGTCGACGCCGCCGCGCTCACCGAGGCGCTGAGCCGACGCGTGAAGAGCGTCGCCGAGCTGCTCGCGCTGCGGCTCGACGACCTGCTCCTCGCCGAGGCGTGCCTCGACGGAGACACCGGCGCGCTCGAGGTGCTCGACGGCTACCTCGCCGACGCCACGCGCTCGCTGCGCCGCCGCACCACCGAGGCCGAGCACGACGAGCTGCTCCAGCAGCTGCGCATCCGCCTCCTGGTGCCGCAGGCCGACAGCGCGCCCAAGCTCGCGCTCTACGCCGGCAAGGGCCCCCTGAGCGGCTACGTGCGCGTGGTGGCCATCAACCTGCTCAACCGCGAGCAGGCGCCACGACCGCCCGCGTCCGACAGCGCCCTGGGCGCGCTCCCCGACGCGCTCGACTGGGAGTCCGCCGTGCTCCGCGTCGACCAGCAGGTGCAGTTCCGCGAGGCCTTCCGCCAGGCCATCGGCTCGCTCACCGTGCGCCAGCGCGCCATCCTCCGCCTCAACCTCCTCGACGGGCTGTCCATCGACGAGCTCGCCCCGCTCTACGGCGCGCACCGCTCGTCGGTCGCCCGCTGGCTCGCCGAAGCGAAGGTCGCGCTCGAGCAGCAGACGCGCCGCAAGATGGGCGAGCTGCTCAAGCTCGACGAGCACGAGATCGACCGCGTGCTCTCGGCCGCCCAGAGCGGCTTCCAGCTCTCGCTCAACCGCGCGCTCCGCGAGAGCGTCGTGCAGCCCGCCGAACCCTGAGTGTTTCATCTTCGCGTTCTCTTCCCTGGCGCCGGGGAGACCGAACCTCCCGACTCATCTGTATTTCGCTCGGAGAATCCCGCGCGGCTTGTGCTGGCTCAAATCGAGCGCCGGGCGTCTGTTTCAGACAGATTCACCTTGAAACACACCTGAGCTCCGTCCGAACGCGCCTCCGAGCGAAGTCATGTTGGCCCCACTGTTGCGTGCGCGGGCCGCACGATGCTCGACGGGGTGGATGATCTCGCAGCGCGGTGGGCACGGTCGCGACGCGCGGCCGTGGCGGCCCTCGTCGGCCCTGTCCGCGAAGACGCAGACGAGCACGAGACCCTGGCCTGCGCGGCAGAGGTGGACGAGGTCGAGCTCCACCGGCGGCTCTTCGAGAACGGCGCGCGCCTCGGCGAGGGCTACCGCCGCTTCCACCGCCACACGGTCACGCTCGACGAGCTGCCGGAGCTGCTGCCCGCGCTCGGCGTGAGGTGTCTCGAGGGCGAGTGGGAGCGCGCGCCGGCCGAGCACCGCGCGGTGCGGCTGGTTCGCCCGCCGTGCGTCGAGCGCTGTGACGCCCGCCGCTGCGACGCGTGGCGCGAGGCCATCGACGGGCTGGTGGTGGGGCTCACCGACGGCGCGCGGCACACGCGCGTGGCGAGCCGCGGCCACGGCCAGGCCACCTGCGTCGACGTGGTGACGACCGACCCCGAGAGCCCGCTGCGCTGGGGCGAGCTCCCCGACGACGTGGTGCCCGAGCTCGAGGCGGTGCGGCGCTTCGTGCGCCTCTTCAAGGGCGCCGACGTGCACTTCCTCGGCGTGTCGGAAGGCGTGCTGCTCTACCGCCTCGACACCTCGGGCTGCGGCGACCTGCGTGGCAACGCGCGGCAGGTGGTCGAAGAGACGCTCACGAAGAAGCTGCCCCACCTCCAGGTGCGCGAGCTCTCGCCGCGCCCGGTGCTCGAAGCCGACTGACGTTTTCCCCCGACACGGAGACCCTGATGAGCAACCTCAAACGACGCACGCTGTTGAAGGGCCTGTTCGGCGCGGGGGTGGTGGCCGCGCACGAGTCGTCGGCGGCGCCGCTCAAGTTCTTGAAGCCCATGCAGGTCGACAACCCGCTCGCGAGCTACCCCAACCGCGACTGGGAAAAGACCTACCGCAACATCTTCAACTACGACTCGTCGTTCGTCTTCCTCTGCGCGCCCAACGACACGCACAACTGCCTGCTGCGCGCGTATGTGAAGAACGGCGTCGTCACGCGCATCGGCCCCACCTACGGGTACGGCAAGGCCGAAGACCTCATCGGCAACCGCGCGTCGGCCCGCTGGGACCCGCGCATCTGTCAGAAGGGCCTCGCGCTGGTGCGCCGCATCTACGGCGACCGCCGCGTGAAGGCGCCCATGGTGCGCCAGGGCTTCAAGGCGTGGGTCGACGCCGGCATGCCGCGCGACCCGAAGACGGGGAAGGTCGACCCGAAGTACCTCCAGCGCGGGAAAGACCCGTGGGTGCGCGTCTCGTGGCAGGACGCGTACGACTACTCGGCGAAGGCGCTCGACAACATCGCGCGCACGTACTCCGGCGAGCAGGGCACGCACTTCCTCGAGGCGCAGGGCTACGACGAGGCGATGGTCGAGGCCTGCGAGGGCGCGGGCACCGAGACCATCAAGCTCCGCGGCGGCATGGCCTTCCTCGGGGCGACGCGCATCTTCGGCCTGTACCGCTTCGCGAACATGATGGCGCTCGCCGACGCCGCCATCCGCAAGGTGCCGCCCGAGAAGGCGCACGGCGCGCGCGGGTGGGACAGCTACTCGTGGCACACCGACCTGCCGCCCGGCCACCCGATGGTCACCGGCGCGCAGACCAACGACTTCGACCTCTTCGCCACCGAGCAGGCGAAGCTGATCCTCGTCTGGGGCATGAACTGGATCACCACCAAGATGCCCGACAGCCACTGGCTCACCGAGGCCCGGCTCAAGGGCGCGAAGGTGACCGCCATCACCGTCGAGTATTCCGCCACCGCCTCGAAGGCCGACGACGTGCTCGTCATTCGCCCCGGCACCGACCCGGCGTTCGCGCTCGGCCTCGCGCAGCAGCTCATCGCCACGAAGAAGTACGACGCGAAGTGGGTGGCGGCGAACACCGACCTGCCGTTCCTGGTGCGCCTCGACACGCTGCAGCCGCTGCGCCCCGAGGAGGTCCTCGCGAACTACACCCCGCCCACGCTCGCGGGCGTGACGCTGCTCGAGCCCGGGGAGAAGCCGCCGCCGGTCTACGAGCAGACGAAGCAGGTGATGCCGAAGACGCTCGCCGCCGAGCTCCGCCCGCACCTCGTGTGGGACAAGAAGAAGAACGCGCTCGCGCCGGTGAGCCGCGATCAGTTCGGCAAGCACGCGACGGTCGAGCCCGACCTCGAGGCCGCGAAGAAGGTGAAGCTCCTCGACGGGAAGGAAGTCGAGGTGCGCACCAGCTTCTCGCTGCTCAAGGAGTACCTCGACGCGAACCTCACGCCCGCGCAGTGCGAGGCCCTCACCGGCGCGCCCGCGAAGGCCATCACCGCGCTCGCCGCCGACATCGCCAGGAACCCCGAGCGGACGCTGTTCGCGACGGGCATGGGGCCCAACCAGTTCTACAACTCCGACCTCAAGGACCGCGCCATCTTCCTGGTGGCGGCGCTCTCGCGGAACATCGGCTTCGCCGGCGGCAACGTGGGCAGCTACGCGGGCAACTACCGCACCGCGCTCTTCGGCGGCATGCCCGCGTTCTCGATGGAGGACCCCTTCAACCTCCAGCTCGACCCCGCGGGCAAACCAGCCACCCGCAAGTGTCTGCATTACGAGTCGCTGCACTACTACAACTACGGCGACCGCCCGCTGCGCGTGGGGAAGACGCTCTTCACCGGCAAGGGGCACCTCCCCACGCCCACCAAGGCGATGTGGCTCAACAACTCCAACTCGGTCATCGGCAACGTGAAGTGGCACTACGACGTGGTGCACAACACGCTGCCGAAGATCGAGTTCATCGCCTACTCCGACTGGTGGTGGACCGGCTCGTGTGAGTACGCCGACGTCGTCTTCGCCTGCGACTCGTGGGCGGAGTTCAAGCACCCCGACATGACGGCGAGCTGCACCAACCCCTTCCTCCAGATGTACCCGGTGACGCCGCTCGAGCGCATCTTCGACACGAAGAGCGACGTCGAGATCATCGCCGGCGTCTCGAAGGCGCTGGGCGCCATCTACAAAGACAAGCGCTTCGCGGACACCTGGAAGTTCGTCGACGAGAACAAGGTCGAGGTCTACCTCCAGCGCATCGTCGACGGCTCGCCCGCCACGAAGGGCTTCATGCTCGGCGAGCTGCTGCGCAAGGCGGCCGAGGGCGTGCCGGCGCTGATGAACAACCGCACGTACCCGCGCATCTCGAGCTTCGAGCAGAGCCGGGGCGAGCAGCCGTGGCACACCAGGTCGGGGCGCGTCGAGTTCTACCGGCCCGAGCCGGAGTTCATCGACAACGGCGAGAACCTGGTGGTGCACCGCGAGCCCATCGACTCGACCTTCTACGAGCCGAACGTCATCGTCGCGAAGCCGCACCCCGCGCTGCGGCCGAAGCAGCCCGCCGACTACGGGCTGTCGGCGAGCGACCTCTCGACCGAGACGCGCCAGGTGCGCCACGTGCTGCGCACCGGCGAGGAGCTGCTCAAGAGCCAGCACCCGCTCCGCGCGCAGAACTTCAGCCACATCTACCACACGCCGAAGTACCGCCACGGCGCGCACACCACGCCGGTCGACACCGACTTCACCGGCGTGCTCTTCGGCCCCTTCGGCGACGTGTACCGCCACGACAAGCGGCTGCCGTCGAACACCGAGGGCTACGTCGACCTGAACCCGCTCGACGCGAAGGAGCTGGGCGTGGCCGACGGCGACTATGTCTGGGTTGACGCCGACCCGAGCGACCGGCCGTACCGCGGCTTCAAGAAGGGCAGCGACGAGTACAAGATTTCACGGTTGCTGCTGCGCATCCGCTACTACCCGGGCACGCCGCGCGGCGTGGCGCGCACCTGGCACAACATGTACGGCGCCACCTTCGGCAGCGTGAAGGGGCACGAGACGCGGCCCGACGGCCTCGCGCGCAACGAATACACGCAGTACCAGGCGATGTACCGCTACGGCAGCCACCAGAGCGCGACCCGCGCGTGGCTCAAGCCGACGCTGATGACCGAGACGCTGCTCCACAAGGACATGTTCGGCCAGGCGCTGATGAAGGGCTTCGCGCCCGACATCCACTGCCCGGTCGGCGCGCCCCGCGAGGCCTTCGTCAAGTTCACCAAGGCAGAGGAAGGCGGCCTCCACGGCAAGGGCCGCTGGAGACCCTTCGAGCTCGGCCTGCGGCCCACCGTCGAGAACGACCAGATGAAGCAGTACCTCGCCGGCAAGTTCATCAAGAAGGGGTAACCCAGTCATGACCGTCAAGAATTGGCAGCTCAAGCGAGACATGGCGTACCCCTACGACGAGCACCGCCCGAAGCGGCAGTGGGCCATCGTCTTCGACCTCAACAAGTGCATCGCCTGTCAGACCTGCACGCTCGCCTGCAAGACGACGTGGACCAGCGCGCGCGGGCAGGAGTACATGTTCTGGAACAACGTCGAGACCAAGCCCTACGGCGGCTACCCGCTCGCGTGGGACCTGCGGGTGCTCGAGCGCCTCGGCCGGCAGGACTGGGCGAAGAACGGCACCTACCAGGGCCAGACCATCTTCGAGGCCGCGCCGCCGAGCGAGCGCGCGCTGCACTGGGCGCCCACCGACGAGGACTGGATGTACCCCAACGTCGGTGAAGACGACTGCGCCGGCGGCCCGGCGGGCGCGGGCGGCGCGGCGTTCAGCGCCCTGCCCCACGACAAGTGGTTCTTCTACCTCCCGCGCACCTGCGCGCACTGCACGTACCCGGCGTGCCTCGCGGCCTGCCCGCGCAAGGCCATCTACAAGCGCGAGCAGGACGGCATCGTGCTCATCGACCAGTCGCGCTGCAAAGGCTACGGCGAGTGCGTCCGCGCCTGCCCCTACAAGAAGTCGATGTACAACCCATACACGCGCGTGTCCGAGAAGTGCGTGGGCTGCTACCCGGCCGTCGAGCAGGGCATTCAGCCGCAGTGTGTCGTCAACTGCATCGGGAAGATTCGCGTGATGGGCTTCATCAACCCGCCGTGGGCGGCGCGCGACGACAACCCCATCGACTACCTGGTGCACAAGAAGGGGCTGGCGCTGCCGTACTACCCGCAGCTCGGGCTCGAGCCGAACATCTATTACATCCCTCCGGTCCACGCCGACCGTGAGTATCTGACGCAGATGTTCGGGCCGCAGGTCGAGGGCGCCATTCAGCGCTACCGCGAGCTCCCGAAGGACCCGGTGGCCCAGGGCCTCATGGTGCTCATGGGCAGCACCGACCGCATCATGCACCGCTTCACCGTCGAGAAGGGCGTCGCCACCGGCTTCAACGAGGCCGGCGCCGAGCTCGCCCGCGTGCCCGTCACCGAGCCCGTCGTCGAGCGGCCCGCGTACGACGAGCGCGTCGGCTCCGTCCGCAACAACACGCCGTGAGGACCGCCATGCGAATGTTCCTGCTCTGTCTGTTTTCGACCGCGGCCCTGGCCCAGGCGCCGCTCACCGTGCCCGTCGTGAAGGCCGACCTCTCGAAGCCCGACCCGTCGGCCGCGTTCTGGAGGTCGGCGCCCGCGCCGCTGGTGGTGACGCTCATGAGCCAGCCGATGGTGACGCCGCGCCCCGAGGCGACCACCACCGCGGAGGTGAAGGTGCAGGCGGTGCACGACGGCACGCGCATCGCCTTCCTGCTCACCTGGAAGGACGACGGCGTCGACGAGGCCGGCCCGCTGGGGAAGTTCTCCGACGCGGCGGCCATTCAGTTCCCCGTCGAGCGCGGCGACACGCCTCCGCCGGTGATGATGGGCGTGAAGGACCACCCGGTGCACATCTTCCACTGGCGCGCGCAGTACCAGCGCGACGCCGAGCGCGGGAAGCCGACCCCGAAGGACCTCTACCCGAACCTCAACGTCGACATGTACCCCATGGAGTTCAAGGACATGGGCAGCGTGTCGGCCAAGGGCGACGTCGAGCGCGACCAGTACTCGCCGGGCCGCGCGATGGGCAACCCGCAGGCGTACTCGAAGACGGGCGTCGATGAGATCATCGCCGAGGGCTACTCCACGTCGTCGGTGCAGGAAGGCCACGGCGGCCTGGGGCGCGCGGTGTGGAGCGACGGCGAGTGGCACCTCGTCATCACCCGCCCGCTCAAGTCGGAAGGCGGCTCGGTGCTCGAGCCGGGCGGCCGGTCGTTCGCCGGCTTCGCGGTGTGGCAGGGCGGCAGAGACGAGGTCGGCTCGCGCAAGTGCGTGACGATGCTGTGGACGCCGGTGGAGCTGGCCAGGTGAGCGCGCTCGCCATCGACGCCCTCGAGCGGCGCGCGCTCGCCTTCACGCTCGCCTCGCGGCTGACCGCGTGGCCCGACGCGGCGACGCTCGCCCACGCGCGGGCCCTCGCCGAGGCGCTCGACGACGGAGACGACGACGAGCTCCGCCTCGCCGCGCTCGCCGGCCCGCTCGACGCCGCGCAGCTCGAGCCCGAGTACATCGCGCTCTTCGAGAACGGCCCGCGGCGCTGCCCCATTCACGAGACGGAGTACGGCCGCATGCGCGGCATGTCGAAGGGCAACGAGCTCGCCGACCTCGCGGGCTTCTTCACCGCCTTCGGCCTCGAGCGCGCCGACGGCGCCGACGCGAAGCAGATGCACGACCACCTCGCGGTGGAGCTCGAGTTCTACGGCACCCTGCTCGCGCGGCAGGCAGTGCTGCACTGCCGCGGCGACGCCGAAGGGCCCGACATCGTCGAAGACGCGCGCAGGAAGTTCCTCCGCGACCACCTCGGCCGGCTCGCGGGCGCGGTGGCGACGCAGCCGCCGGTGCGCGAGAGCGCCGCCTACGGCCCGCTGCTCGAGGCCACCGCGGCGCTGGTGCGCGCCGAGTGCGCGCGCCTGGGGGTCACGCCGGCCCCGCTCGACTTCTTCGAGTCGCTCGCCGAGCCCGAGGCGCTGTGCTGCGGCGGGGCGGTTTCCGCGCGGCCCGCGGCGTCGTAAGGAGCGAGGTGTGAGCCTCACCCTGCGCGTCAACCTCGGGGAACAGTGCCAGCTCGAGTGTGGCTACTGCCTGCCGTCGTGCGCGCCGGTGACGCCGAAGTCGCAGCGGCTGCTCCCGCGCCACTACGGGCGCATCGGCGTCGCGCTCCAGGCTTTCGCGCCGAAGAAGATCCGCTTCACGGGCGGCGAGCCGCTGCTGCACGACGAGCTGGTCGACGTGGTGGCCGCGTTCCACTGGGCGCTGCCCGAGGTGCCGCTGGCGGTGACCACCAACGGCGCGCTGCTGCCCGCGCGGCTCGACGCGCTCGTCGAGGCGGGCCTCTCGGCGGCGACGGTGCACCTCGACAGCCTGCAGCCGCGCCGGTACCAGCTCCTGATGGGCGGCGGCGACCTGCGGCTCGCGCTCGACGGCCTGGCCGCGGCGAAGGCGAAGCTGCGCACGGTGAAGGTGAACGTGGTGGTGCAGCGCGGGCTCAACGACGACGAGCTCGACGCCTTCCTCGACTGGTCGGTCGCCCAGCACGTCGAGGTGCGCTTCATCGAGCTGATGAACACCGGCAGCGCGAGCGCCTTCACCCGCACCCGCTTCCTGCCCGGCAGCGAGGTGGTGCGGAAGCTCGGCGCGCAGCCGGTGCCGCGCCGCAGCCCGAACGATCCCGCGGCGCTGTTCTACGCGCGCGGCGTCACCTTCGGCGTCATCGCGTCGGACTCGGCGCCCTTCTGCGGCGGGTGCGATCGCCTGCGGCTCTCACCGTCGGGCGTGCTGCGCGGCTGCCTCTACGCGCCGCACGGCGTCGACATGGGCGCGATGCTCCGCAGCGGCGCGCGGGTGCCCCAGCTCCGCTCGGCGCTCCGGCTCGCCGTGGCCGCGAAGCGCAGCCATCACCCGAGCCTCAAGGCCGAGCGCGCGCCGTTCAGCATGGCGGCGATCGGCGGCTGACGCGGCTCAGATGACGTCGAGCGGCGTGGTGAGCCGGTAGCCTCCGTCGAAGCGCTCGATGGGCACGCCGGCGGAGCGGAGCTGCTTGATGACCGCGTACACCCGGTTGCGGCCCGACTCGAAGAGGAGGCGCTGATCAGGCCAGCCGGCGCTGATGCAGCCGTCGACGTCGAGCCCCGTGCCGCGCGCGGTGGCCTCCTTGAGGGCGAGCAGCAGGCGCCGCTGCGCGCGACCCAGCCGGAGCTGCCCGCGCGGGCCGATGAGGAAGGCGCCGTCACGCGCCACGGCGGTCGCCAGCGGGGCCGCCATGTCTCCCAGCATGCGCGCGGCGTGTCTGCGGAAGCCGTCCTCGTCGAGCACCACGCCCAGCTCGGCGCGCACCTCGTTGGAGATGGCGATGGCCTCGTCGATGCCGAGGCGCTGCCCGGGGAGCGCCGAGACCACCTCCTGCTCGAACCGCAGCAGGTTGCCCGCGAGGGCCGCGTCGGCGGGCTCGAACTCGCCGCGCATGAGGCGTGCGAGCCGCTCGGGCAGCGCCACGTACGGCAGCACCGAGCGCATGAAGAGCAGCAGGCCGACGAAGTCGGTGATGGCGCTGGGCGGCGCGCCGGCGATGAGCTCCGGCGTCTGGAAGGTCGGGGCCGCCGGGTCCCACGGGGCGCTGCGCACCTCGAGCGGGAAGTTGCGGCCCAGGCCGATCAGCCACCACCGCCCGTCACCCGCGAAGAGGATGTCGTGCGGCGACATGCGGCCGAGGAACGCCCCGCGCGCGTGCGCGTGCCTCAGCGCGTCGCGGAGGCTCACGATGAAGGCGTCGGCCGCGCCGTAGTGGATGGGGGCCGCGCGCTCGGCGAGCCGCGCCACCAGCCCCGTCGCGTCGCACACCGCGGGGCAGTCGAGCGCGAGCCAGGGCTCCTCGGCCGCCGGCTCGAACGCCGCCACCCGGGGAATGACGGGGTGGTCGAACCGGGCGTGGAGCGCGGCGACCTCCGACAGCAGCGCCGAGACGCGGCGCGCGTCGGCCTCGGGGCTGCGCGTCACGAGCACCACGTCGCGGTCGGCCAGGCGTGCGCGGGAGAGGGTGAGGAGATCCGTCCGGCGAATGGTGCTCAGCGCTTGCGGCAACGACACGCGCGCATTGTCCACTGCCCGGCCGGGGCTGCGCTATACGAACTGACACATGTCGGGCCCGCTCGTCTGGCTGCTCCACGGCTCGCTTGCCTTCGTCCTGCTGGGGCTCGGCGCCGAGCTCCCGCGCGCCCGCTTCGCCGCGCTCCCCGGGCAACGCCGCGCGGTGGCGACGCTGGCGGTGACGCTCGCACTCATGCCCCTCGCGACGGGCGCGCTCGCGGTCGCCTTCGGGCTCGAGCCGGCGCTGACGTCGGGGCTGGTGCTGCTCGCCGCGATGCCGGCCGGCCCCCTGAGCGCGGCGTGGACCCGCCTCGCGGGAGGCGACGTGGCGCGCGCGCTGTGGCTCGTCGCGGTGGGCACGCTGGCGTCGCTGGTGACGGTGCCCCTCGCGCTGTGGCTCTGCCGCGCGACGCT